>JAQGHR010000094.1 GCA_028291545.1 Planctomycetota bacterium
CGCTTCCACGCGCCCGCCGCCATCAACGACCTACTGAGCGACGAGGCGGACTCCGCCGCCGACGCGGTCAACTCGTCCTGCACCCTCATCGAGTTCCGCCTGGATCACGAG
Organism: Planctomycetota bacterium; assembly: GCA_028291545.1. Classification (GTDB taxonomy): domain Bacteria; phylum Planctomycetota; class Planctomycetia; order Isosphaerales; family Isosphaeraceae; genus JAQGHR01. The sequence goes on from JAQGHR010000094.1 coordinate 112, forward strand.
CCCGCCGAGATCGCCCTCGTTGGATCGATCATTCGCGAGGGCATCCTCGGAATTCTCGAAAACGTCGACCGCTACGAGAGTGAAATGTACGGCGATGTCGCCCCGCGATACCGCGTCCTTCTATCGAGGCCAGAGGCCTGACTCCACGCTTCCGGCCCTTGAACGGCCGCATTCCGAATGCATCAAGTTACGGAAAGTACAGGCAGGAAATAGCAATCAACAGAGCCAAAGCCTGTGCCCGGGCTTCGGGCTTGCTGATAAAGGAGGGAGATCATGGATAAGCTATTGCCGTGCCCATTTTGTGGAGTAAAGCCGATAACCTCGCCAGTAGGCGAAGGCGGTAAAGGGCTGATGATTGAATGCAGGAGCAACAAACTTTGCCCTCATTCTCATGTTAGCTATTACGAGCACGCAAGTGCCATCACGGCATGAAACACCCGCCAACCCGGCGAATCTCCCATGCCAAGCGATTACGACGCCGCCATGTGCGAGATCTCCGAGGTCGTGCGAGTAGCTAGGGACAACCCTTCCGGGCTTCGTGAATTCCTGACGTTGAACTTCCCGAAAGCATGGGGGATTTCAAGAGAGCAACATAGGGAACCCTTGTCAGCAGGCCACCACGCCGAAGCTTCGTCCCCGGTGAGAGCAGATGAGGAAAGTTAAAGGTTTGGGCGTCTCCCCTGACGGGACCGGGCATCTACGGGGTTCCGTCCTTCGGATCGGCTACGCCGCCCTCCAAGTCCCTGACGCGGTGAGAAGGAGTTAACCGATGAACCGCGAACGTTACACCATCGATTACCTCGCGTCCCTTCCCCACAACGGGTTGGATGCGATCCTGAAGCCGGTCGTGTTCCGAGATGCGGAGGCGCCAGAATGGTTCAGTTATTCCGGACTCTGGGACGGGAGAGTCATGGAGAGGATGCATGCGCTCGGCTTCACCTGCGAAAACTACATGGCGAATCAGCACAACACGGCTTTCGCTCAATGGTTCAAGGAGGGATTCAACGGGACGGAGGTTGTGCTCGATGATTCCTCTTTGGCAAGGGTCGTGGCGATAGCAGCGATCATGGCCGTTCAGGAGGAGGCGTGATCGCCTGGCGTCTATCTTCCTGCCTTGCGATCGTTGAGGCAGCAGGAGTTGGGCGTTGTAGGAAAGGAGAGATCGAGCGGCTCGCGCCTGCTCCGGAACGTGCGGGTTAGTCTTTCTTCGGTTCGAGCTTCTTGTGGTGGACATCGAGCATGAGCGTGCGGTCGGTGCCCTTGAGGGACCAGACGCGATGACGCAGGGTCCCGTCCTTCTCGAAGTCGAAGCGCACTACGTGCCGGACGACCCGGTCTCCCTCGTCGCCCTTCAGGTCGAGTTGCAGGGCGCCGCCGTCGAGCACGGTCAGGTCGCCCTCGTACACGCCGCCCTGGTTCGACAGGGCGAGGCAGCGCAGCGCGTCGGTTCCGGTGTGGTGATAGAAGTACGCGTCGAGCAGGTGCCTGGGCTCGCCGTCCTTGGTCTGCGCAAACATGCGCGCGTAGATCCCGTCGGCGTACGGGACCCACTCCAAGGTCGACTGGATGTGGAAGGCATGTCGTGTGGCCCAGTTGCCCTTGGCCTCCCAGGTGTGGCCCAACAGCGATTCGAGGACCTTCAGTCGCTCCGAGGGTTTCGGTGCCTCATCGGCGGTGCGCATCGCTGTGAGCGTCTTGGAGCGGACCTGGTCCCACTCGGCGAGGGGCGTGAGGCCGGCAGGGCCGGTCGCCTCCAGCAGCGTCTCGTGGTACTTGTCGGGACCGTCGAAGGCCCAGCGCTGTCCCATATTGCGGCGACCGCCGGTCTGGTAGAGGTCGAAGACGGCGTCCGCGGCCTCCCCCTCGAACTTGATCGTGCCTTCACTCACGCCTCTAGCGAAAGGGCTCAGGCCCAGCAGGCAAACCTGCTTGCGACCGGGGTGCCAGTAGAAGACCTGCAGTTCGCGCCACGGGTTGCCGGCCGCGTTGGACCCATCGGTCATCCTGCGTATCGAGTGCTTGCCCGGGCCCCAGTGCCAGGTGTGGAACATGCTCGTCCCGCTCTGAGCCGTCACCCGCCATTCGCCGGGTATCATGCGCGCGAAGCTCGCCATTGGGTTGGCGACCTTGGCGGGCTCCTGCACTGGCCTGGCGGGCGGGCCTTGTGGCGGGAAAAGGAGCACCGCCGCGAACGGAACGAACCCGAGGGCGGCGGCGACGAGGGACTTTGGCATGGGGGCCCTTGGTGCCGAAAGTAGAACGTGTGGGATGACGACGCGAGCCGACTCTTTTGGCTCCGGTCCTCATCTTAAGCAACACCGGCCCGTGGGGAATCGGCTTGTTACCAGCTCGTTACATAGCCGCGTTGTGGTCGGAGTAGAGCACGCGGATGATCCGGTGAGCTAGCGAACCGGCTGATGCCAACCAGGGAGGGCTGGTGGAGCGACCGGTTTGTCCTGCGGAGTGACTTCGGGTCAGTTCTGATTGGCGGACCAGGAGGATCCCGCCATGAAGAAGTACCGGGTGACGCTCACCGCCGACGAACGCCAGCGATTGCAGGCCATGATCGCCGCCGGCAATGCCGCCGCGCAGGCCCTGGCCCACGCCCGTATCCTGCTCAAGGCCGACCAGGCCGACGGCGGTCCGGCCTGGCCCGATCGTCGCATCGCCGAGGCGCTGGAGGTCAGCGTCGCCACCATCGAGCGGGTCCGCCAGCGGCTCGTCGAGCCGGGGCTCGATGCCGCCTTGCGACGCAAGGAGCAGGACCGGCCGAGCCCGTGGGCCTGTGGAGGCGATAGGACGGGGTCCGCAATGAGAGGGTGGACTCGGGACCAATCTCCAAATCCGGTAGACTACCGGCTTTCGTGGAGTCTTGGGCCGCACCGCCCATCGCTGGGCGGGTATCCGAAACCGAGGATTCGGCGGTACTGACTGCAAATACACCCGAGAGGATTCGAACCTCTAACCTTCGGTTCCGTAGACCGATGCTCTATCCAGTTGAGCTACGGGTGCTCTATCGGTCAGGCGTCTCAACCCGACGGAAAGGATTCTATCAGGAGAGGGCTGGGGACGGAAGTGCCTTGGTGAAAAAGCGAGTCGGAGGAGAGGTGGGGGCGACCATTATGGCCGTCGAGGGATGTCGGCCATCTCTCTGGACGGCCATCCCTTCATGCCGTAGCATCGACCCGCGTCGCCAACTCGGGCGAGGACGGATCAGGAGAGGCCGAGCGGGAGAGTGTCGTGATCGATCTCGAGGCAGAACCCGGGACTCCCAAGGTCTCTATTTCGCAATGGGCTCCGGCGACATTCGCGATCCTGTTCGCGATGCATCTGCTCGATTACATGGATCGCAATATCCTCTCCGCCATCGTGCCGCAGTTGAAAGACCCGAAATCCGGCTTTGGTCTCAGTAATCACCAGATCGGGATGCTGACCACCTGCTTCCTGATCAGTTATTCGCTGGTCAATCCCGCCATGGGTTGGGCGGGTGATCGGTTTCGTCGGACATGGCTGATCGGCCTCGGCGTCGGTCTCTGGAGCCTGGCGACCGTCGCCAGCGCGTACGCCCAGTCCTTTGGGCAGCTCATGGCCTGCCGAGCGGTCCTCGGCATCGGTGAGGCAACCTACGGAGTCATTGCGCCGACGCTCTTGATCGACCTGTTTTCCCGGGAGCGGAGATCGAGCATTCTGTCGGCGTTCTACCTGGCCATGCCACTCGGGAGTGCCCTGGGACTGGGGCTGGGCGCGACGATTGCCAAACGTTACGGATGGCAGTCGGCATTTCTAATTGTCGGAACGCCTGGATTGATCGCCGCCTTCCTGGCACTTCTGCTTCCAGAGCCTGTCCGAGGCGCTTCGGAAAAGGTCTCAACCGACCGCCTCCAGGCTCAGGAGCGTCGCGGAGCGAGTAAGGCCGATTACATCGACCTGGCGGTGAACTCTTCATTCACTTACTCCGTATTTGGCCAGGCAGCGTATGTGTTCGCGATCGGGGGACTCCTCGTCTGGATCCCTTATTTCCTCAGTAGCACACGACACATTGACCAGGAGACCGCGAACTGGACTCTTGGGATCGTGACTTTCTTCGCCGCGATCACCGGAATGTCGCTCGGCGGAACCATTTCCGACCGTCTGGCAAGGAAGGATTCCCGGGCATTGTTCATCGTTCCCGGGATCGCCATGCTCGCCGCGGTGCCCGCGACACTTCTGGGGCTATTCGCACATCAACCCGCGGCAATCTACACGGGAATCTTCCTGGCCGAGGCGTTCATGTTCGTTAATGTTGGTCCCTGCGTGGCGATACTCGCCAATGTCGTGACGCCCAACATGCGAGGAACGGCGCTGGCGATCGCCACGTTGATGATGCATCTCCTCGGAGACATCTGGTCCCCCTCGCTGGTCGGATGGGTCGCCGACTACTGCGGCAATCCCGATACGATGGCGAGGGGATTCGGCCACGTCCTCGCCTCGATCGGCGCCGTCCCCACGCCCCAGGGCAATGGCCAGCCACCGCAAAACCTGCTCGCCGGGCTCCTCATCACCGTCCCAGCCATCTTCATTTCCGGCATCGTCTTTCTCGCCGGAGCGAGGCATCTACCGCGGGAAATGGACCTGATGCTGGCGAAATTGAAGGCGAAAACGAACGAGTCGGACGAGCTGTAAGCATCGGTTACGAACCCAAGCAGTCGCGCCGCGACCCTGCGATTTCGGTACCATTTTCAGAGGATACCCCATGACGAAGCCCATGCGTGTTGCGGTCACCGGGGCCGGTGGCCAGATCGGATATGCCCTCATTTTCCGCATCGCGTCGGGCGGGCTCTTCGGCCCGGATCAGCCGGTTTCCCTGGGCTTGCTGGAGATCACCCCCGCCCTCCCGGCGCTCAAAGGCACCCTGATGGAACTGGACGATTGCGCGTTTCCCCTGTTGCATGACGTGACGGCGACCGACAAGGCCGAGGAAGCGTTTGCTGACGCGGACTGGGTGATCCTGGTCGGCGGCCTGCCGCGCAAGGAAGGAATGTCTCGCGCCGATCTGATCCGTGCCAATGGTCCGATCTTCACCGGTCAAGGGAAGGCCATCAACGACGCGGCGGGGCCGGATGTACGCATTTTGACCGTCGCGAACCCGTGCAACACCAACTGTTTGATCGCGAAATCACATGCACCAAAGGTCCCGGATGACCGTTGGTACGCAATGACTCGGCTCGATCAAAACCGCGCCGCGTCGCAACTGGCGAAGAAGGCCGGTGTCCAGGTCGCCGAGGTCAAGAAAGTTACCATCTGGGGCAATCATAGCGATACCCAGTATCCCGACTACAAGAACGCAACGATCGGCGGACGGCCCGCGACCACCGTCATCACCGACTCGGCCTGGTTCGCCGACGATTTCATCCCCACCGTCGCCAAGCGTGGCTCCGCCGTGATCAAGGCCCGTGGTGCGTCCTCGGCCGCTTCCGCCGCCAACGCCGCGATCGACAGCGTTCGTTCGTCCTCGTTTCCAACGCCTCCAGGCGACTGGTTCAGCGCAGGCGTCGTGTCGGACGGCTCCTACGGTGTCCCAGCTGGCCTGATTTATAGCTTCCCTCTCACGTCGGACGGTACGACCTGGAAGGTCGTCGAGGGCCTTTCGATCGACGACGATGCGCGGAAGCGGATCGACGCCTCGGCCGATGAATTGAAGTCCGAGCGAGATGCCGTGAAGGATCTCCTCGGGCCCGGTGCATGAGCGTCGCGAACGGAGAAAAAGGCGTCACCGAACGCTCTTGACGGTGACGTCGAATTGGATTACCCTCCGCCCCAAACCCCACGGATGGGTCATCGCGGATGATCGCGCCGTCAGTTTACGGACTCGGTGAGAGGCCCTCTTACCGGGTAGAGGCCAAGCGGCGGAAGCCGCCTTCTCAGGAGGAGAAGACCATGGCAAACCACGATCGTCGGGCTGCGGCACGCCGCCGCGCCTGGGGCCGAGGCCCGACCACTCTCCGGTTCGAACCGTTAGAAGGCCGGCAGCTCCTCTCGATCAGCGATCCGATCTCGGCCATCGCGGCGGCGGCAGGTTCCGGCACCGCCTCTCCGGCAGTTGTCAGCTCGACGACTGATACGACCAATACGGCATCCAGCGACGTTGCAAACGTTGCTGCGACCGTCTCATCCGGTACGGCCACGACGGCCACAACCACGGCGAATTCCACGATCCCGGTTTTCGATGGCTCGAACCTCGTCCAGACGGCATTCGATACGACTCACAACCTGGATTGGGGTGACACGCTTCATGCAGCGGGCTCGGTCCAAAACATCGGCTCGTCGGCCACGCCAAGAGCGTACGAGGTCGATGTCTACGCCTCGACGACTCAAGTCCTGGGTTCCGGGGCCGTCCTCGTCGGGACGATCCCGATTGCGGCCGGAGTTGCGCCGGGTGCCAAGGTCTCCTTCGACCAGGTTCTCACGGCGCCGCCTGTCCCTCTGGCACGTCTTGGGAACGCGCCCTCGTACTACCTACTTCCAAAACTGGTCGTTCGAGGGAGCGACCCATTGGCGACGACGAAGCCCAACGCGACGGTTGGCTCGCCCCTGAACTCCGTGGTGACGATCACACCGAAGATTCCGCCGAAGCTCGTCGGAGCCGGGCTCTCGGTCAGCCCTGGCAGTGTCAAGTGGGGCGACTCGATCACGGTGACGGCGAGTGTTCATAACGACTCGCAAGGTGTCGCACCACCAACGAACGCACGGATCATCCTGACGCCGGTGGGGAAGCAGCCCGGCGGATCATCCGATTATCAGATCGGTCAGGTTCCCATGCCTCCTCTGGGCGCGTTCCAGACTGCGACCGCTTCGCAAACCATCATTCTGCCCAACTACGCCCCGACATCCCTGAGCAACACATCTCAGTATATCGTTACAATGGTGCAGGACGCGGACGCCGCGGCGAATCCGTTGATCACGGCGACACTCAGCACCTCGGCCTCGAATACCACGGCTCTCACGATTGCCACCCCGGCTACAGCCACCCCAACCGCTCCCGCCAAACCAGCGGCGGCCGATCTGACGGTCACGAACGTCCAGGAGCCATCCCCGGTGATGTTCCGAGGCGCGACTTTTCCTGTCGGGGCCACGATCCAGAATAATGGCCCCGGGAACGCCGGCCCGTTCAAGGTCCGATTCCTGCTCATTACCGATGAATCGGTAAACGCACCGGCCTACGTGCTCGGCGACGCGAGCCTTCCCGGGTTGGATGCCGGCATGACCCAGGATGTCCTGCAGACCGTGACACTGCCTTATCGCACACCGACCGGCTTCACGGCCGATTCCGCCACGGCGAGGATCGTCGCCGAGGTCGATCCTGATCGCTCGGTCGATCAGACGAACACCGGTAATGACAGCCTTGCCGCCGCTCGAGTCCAGCTCAAGGTGCTGACACCTGACGGTCAGACGACCGTGCCGGTCCTTCCGGGTAGTACCACGGCAACGAATTCAGGCGGCGGGACAACGGCTACGACCACACCGGCGCCGGCATCGTCCGCTGCGTCGAACTTCCAGAGCATCACCGTACCTGCCGCTGCGACACCGACGGGCGCGACCACCACACCGACAACCCCCACCACGACGCCGACCAACCCGAGCACGACTCCGACCACGCCGGTCGTCTCGCCACCGATCAAGGTCGTCTCGCCACCGACCAAGGCGGCGGCGCGACAGGCCGCACTCGTTGCCAGGCAAGCTGCCGCCGCAGCACGTGCTGCGGCAAGAGCCGCCAAGGCTGCGAAGGCCGCGACCGTTCATGCCCAGGTCATCACGGAGCGCAGCCATACCCCCAGGCCATACAAGCCGCAGACCCCGGTTCGCAGCCACGCACTCCGGATCTATCCGCCCTCCTTTTCCACGAAAGCCTAGTAAGCTCAATCGCGTGAGATCCCGACGGACGACGCGCGTCGTCCGTCGGGAAACTCACCCGAGCCCGATCAAATCGCGGAATCCGAACGATCGACGCAACCCCTTTCGGGGCTCTAGAATCCGCCTTTTCTGCGTTTCTGGTTCGCGCTCGGAAAAAAGGACAGAAAAACTTGAGAAAATCCGCGCGAGTTCTGGGCAATTTATTGAAGCCCGGGTATTTCGTGGCTATGCTTTGGCAGATCCGCCTGAGACCCATGGCAGAGTGACCGTGGGGAGTCCTCGACGAACGAGCGAACCAGGCGTCACCGAGCCGCTTTTCCATCGACCCGAGGGGCATCCCGATGAACGGCGACCGACGGGTTGTCCCTCCGATCGAAGCGCCATGTGAGCCGGGGCTCCTGACCGAGGCGCGGTTCGTACCGCAGAGGTATGAGCCGAATTACGCCTACCCACTGCTCGTCTTGTTCCATGGTCGGGGTGGCGACGAGCATCAGATGGTGCGTTCGATGCCGTCGATGAGCTGGCGAAACTATGTCGGGCTGGGCCTTCGGGGACCGGAGACCGCGATTCGGCGCGAGCACCACGACGGTTACGGCTGGGGCGACGACTTCGCCCGCGCGGACCGTCGGCACGGTCATGGCCGGCCCCGCTCTCCACTGACGGACCGCGAGATCGTGCGTCGCGCCCTGGCGGATGAGGGACCGCTTGACCCGGTCGACCTCGTGGAGGATGGTGTCTTCGCGGCGGTTCGCAACCTCCGCCGAACACTCCACGTCCATTCGGAGCGGATCTTCCTCGTCGGCTGCGGCGAGGGGGCGGCGGTGGCGTTTCGCCTGGCCCTGAGCTACCCCGAGAGATTCGCCGGAGTGGTCGCCATCAACGGCTGGCTCCCGGGTGAGTTCCGCGCTCTCGGCCGTCTCAAGTCGTGCAGAGACCTGCGGATTCTGGTCGTTCATGGCGAGTGGAACGCCCGTGCCCCGATCCATCTCGCCCGCCTCCAGGTCGCGATGCTCCGCGCCGGCGGCCTGCGGGTGGCCTTTCAGACCTATCCCTGCGCCCACCGCCTGACCTCTCCGATGCTCGCCGATGTGGATACGTGGCTCATCAATCAGTGCACATCAGAGCTTTGAGCCGGAGCCCCTCGTGAAACGAGGGTATCAATCCATTCTGATCGGTTCCGCGTTCCTGGCCTCCTGGCTTGGAATGCAAGCAACCCATGAGTGCGGGCATGTTCTCGGTGCCTGGCTCACCGGTGGCCAGGTGGCTCGGGTCGTATTGCATCCTTTGACGATTTCTCGGACCGATCTTGCCGAGAACCCACATCCGCTGCTCGTCGCATGGTCTGGGGCCTGCGGGGGCATCGTGTTCCCCTGCGTCCTCTACTGGTTCGCAAGGCGTTTACGAGCCTCATTCGCGTTCGTCATTCGCTTTTTTGCCGGCTCCTGTCTGATCGCCAACGGGGCATATCTTTCGATTGGCTCGATCTCCCAGGTTGGTGATGCCGGCGACCTGATTCGTCTTGGCTATCCCGCGTGGGTTCTTTGGATCTTCGGGGCGATCTCGGTGCCGACCGGGATAGGGATATGGCATGGGCAGGGTCAGCACTTCGGACTGGGCGTTGCGAATGGCCATGTTCGCTCGGAGGTTGCGTTCGCAAGCATGGTAACCGCCCTGCTCCTCGTCCTCCTGGGCTACCTGGTCGGAGGAGAATGAGCCGAACCGCAGTCGCTGTTCGTCATAAGGGCCACGTGATTGGCCCAGGAACGGAATGAGGTTCGCGAACAAATTGACCGCTGGTTCGTCATATGGGTAGTGTGACTACGCCGACGGCGAGGTTCGCCCGACGATCTGGTCGCCATTCCGCCCAGGATACCTGAAGGATGGCCGGTTCATTTGCCTGCCCGGAATGCGGTTGTGCAGTGGTTCCACGGGGTCTGTCGCCGGGTCGTCAACTGCGCTGTGGAGAGTGTGGAACGCTCGTCGAAGTGCCGTTCTTGCCGCGGGCCACGGGTCCGAGACGAACCCGAAGGCATGGCCCTGGCTGGACCTGGGCGGTGCTCGGAATCGTGGCCGCCGTCCTGATGGTCGTGGGATCGGTGGAGATCGCCAGGTCGCGAGGTAGGGCGGGGCGAGAGCGCAAGATCGCGGCACTCGTCTCCGCATCGGAGAAAGCCGAAGCCTCGAGCCGATACGACGAGGCGTTGGCGGACGCCACGGCGGGCTTGAAGATCGCGAAGACTCTCGGGGCCGACGCGACTGCGCCCCTGAAGGAACGGCGAGATAGACTCGCGCTTCGTGACGCCGAAACACGTCTTGCTGGTGTGGAGGCGGCTCCCGATCAGGTCGAGGCGTTGAGAGCCCTTCGCGTGACGATCGAATCGGACCGGGCTCTCGAGCCGCTGCGGGACACCGTCGTGGACGCACTCTCCGTTGCCCTGGCAAGGAGGGCCGGGGCGGACCTGAACGATGCGTCCAGCGCCCTGGCCTCGGGTCATCCGCAGATGGCAATAAATCTATGTGAGCGTGTTGCGAAGGCGGCCGACGAACTGGGTTACGAGCGGGCGGAAGGACTCAAGGAGGCGGCGCGACGGGTTGCCGAGAGCGTGATTCGACGTGTCGGCGTCACCTTCGAGCCCGTCACCGGTGAATTTCTCCAGGGCCCTTCCACGGCCCGCCTTCATGCCGAAAGCCTGTATCCGAACATCGCCAGTGCCTTGGCCCGTCGCGGATACCTACCGAAACCGAAAGCCTCGGCGTTTCTCACGGTCTGGGACGAGACCGCGCCATTCAAGGTGGCCCTGTCAGTCGTCGAACGCAACGACGGTAATTTCTTCCAGACACCACTCCATACGAGCCGCTTGCAGGCGATCCTTGCTTTGAAACAGGGGAAAGCGATCCGCTGGCAAACTCAAGCTCAAGGCAAGACACGCCTCCCTCCGCCGACCATGACCGCGTTCGAGCAGTCCCATTTGACCCTGGCCAAGACACGAGATCCGGCGATCGAGAAGCGCCTCTACGACGATGCCCGAGCCGTCCTGGCTGAAAATCTGGGCGGCATGTTGCGAACCATGCCGGAGCCCTGATCTCGAAGCACAGTCGATTCGCAGGCCGAATGGCGTCGGCCACCGCGATGAGTCTGCGCTGAACGCCGATCGTTTATTCGCCGCCCTCGACCGTGATCGCCATGACGATCGGGGCGGACTGATCTCGGCCCTTGATCAATTCCACGCTCTCGATGACGTCCTTCCGTTTCGGTGCGATCGACAGATATCGCAACTGCTGGCCGCGAAGCTTGAACGCGAGCTTGGATTCGGGCACCTCAACCACGCGAATGTAGTCCGCGAAATGGATCCCGTTCCTGAGCGGATGGTCCTCGGTCTTTCCATCCGCGTAGTGCAACCTGACGATCATGGAAACCGTCCCCTCCTGGCCGACCGGATATCCCCAACCACTGACTCCGCTGAGGAAATGGATCGCCTTGGCGGACGAGTTGCAAGGCAGGCTCACGCTCTTCGGCATCTTCGGCGGGATCTTGCCGTTCGGGCCGTTGAGTAGCACGGCGTTCGGCACGCGGTCACCCTGGGGATCGACCAAAGCGAACGGAACCCCTTCAAAGGTCTTGGGCGACCAATCGGAGAAGATCATCCGTTCCAGGTCGCCATCGGGCTCGAAGAACATGCCCTTGGTCGTGACCACGGTCGCCGCCTTGCGGAGGTCCAGCGGCAGGTATTTCCCCCGTTGCGTGAGGAACTGGAGGAGGTCGGCGATGCTCTCGGGCGGGACTTGTTTCTCGAACCCCTCGGGCATGACGGACTTCTTGGACGCGGCCAGCTCGTCGATATCCTCGCGCAGGATCACCTGCTTCTTCCCCTCCGCGTCGAGCAGCTCGACCGAGGTCTTCGTCTCGCTCGCGAGCAGGCCGTTCAGGACCCGGCCGTCCGTCGTCGAGACGGTGTACTGGATGAAGTTGCCTTCGACCGATCGGCTGGGGTCGAGGATGTGGATAATCAATTCACTCTTGGGATGAGCGGCCATTCCCGTGAGGTCCGGGCCAACCTTTCCGCCCTCGCCCGAGTGGGAATGGCATTTGGCGCACTGGGCCGTGAAGACGACCTTACCTTTTGCGGCGTCCCCGCCCTTGAGAACGATTGGCGACAGCGCGTCGATGACTTTCTGACGATCCGGATCCGGGAGTCCACCCCCCTTCGCGAGCAGGGCCTTGGCCCTCGCGGCGAGCTTGCTATCGGGGTGGGCGGCGAGCGATTGCGATTGGTCGAGCGAGAGTGCGGTCATCGGGATCTTGCCCTCCTCCGCGCCTCGGATAAGTTCCGCCGTCCAGTCGGCCCGCGAGAGCAAAGTGCGGAGGACCGCTTTTCGGGCGACGGGGGTCATCGTGGGAAAGCTCTCGACCATGATGCCGCCGGCCTCGGATGCCTCGCTCTTGGCCACGGCGTCGAGCAATCCGGAAGCAAGCTCGGGAGACGTGCGCGGCTTGATAAGGCCCAAGAGGTCGCCCGCGGCTCTGGCGTCCGTTTTTCGCAGCTCGATGAGTTGCCGAGCGGCGTCGAGACGTCCGACCTCCGGCTTGGATTCGTCGGACGCCGTGGCGAGGAAGGCACCCGCGATCTGTTTCGCGTACTCGTCGAGGCTCTTCACGCCCCACCGCGAGGCGAGGCCGATCAACTGACCGCGACCGTCGGGAGAGAGCTTCGGCAGTAGTTCGCCGATGGACTTCTCCGCCACGGCGTCGAGCTTCGCCGCCTTGTCCTTGGGCCAGCCCCTGGCAAGTCCGGCGACGATCGCGTTGCGAATGACTGCGTCGGCCTTATCGAGGTTCGCGAGGATCGGGCCGACCTCGCTGACAGGCGCACTTCGAGCGAAATGTTCGGAGACCCGCGAAACAACGAGGACGACATCATTGCTCGGCGGCTTCGAGAACGATTGCCCAGCGATCGCGGCGAGGAATTCCCTGTCATTCTTCGCGGCGGCGGCGGTCGCGGCGTCGGGGAGCCAGCGGTCGCCGTCAATTGCCCCGTTCATGAGCGCGTTGACCACTACGATTGCATAGGATCGCGTTGGCTCGCTATCGGCCACGGCAAGGAACGCCGCGAGTCGGACCTGCGGGTCAAGGTCGTCCACCAATTCGATGGCGGGAATCGCCCGAGAGCCCGAGAGGAGTGGCATGCTGAGTGCCGCGTTACGACGGACCCCGGCGGAGGGATTCCGCAGGGCGGCTGTGGCTGCGAATGTTTTCCTATCGCCCGTGTGTTCCCAACCCTTCAGCGCCGCCAACGACCAGAGAGCGTGGATCGCGGCCCGGTCCATATTAGGATTGACGCTCTTGGAGGAGAAGACCATGAGTGCCAGGTCTCGTGCCACGTCCGCGTTGCCCCGCTCCACCAGCAACCGCTGGGCATGCAGCCGCCAGAACATGTTGTCATTCGTCAGCGCCGACACCAGCCCATTCGGGTCGTCCTTCGACAACTTCGGCTGCTCGCTCGGCTTCCCATCTTTCGCCACGATGCGGTAGATGCGCCCATGTGTCTTGTCGCGGACGGGGATTTCATACGCACCGCCCTTGCCGGTCTTGAATCCTTCGGGCGTGGGGTTGTGCTGGACGATGAAGTTGTACCAGTCGATGATCCAGACCTGACCGTCGGGGCCGACCTCGGCCATGATGGGAGAGGTCCATTCGTCGTCGCTGGCCACGAGGTTCCAGGCGTTGTGGGACGAGAAATCCGTCCCGTTCGGATGGAGCGTGAACGTGGCGACAAGATGGCCGGTTGGCTCGGCGACGAAGGCGGTCTTGTTCCAGTATTGCTTGGGGTACGTGCGAGCCGTGTAAAGCGCACTCCCAGCTCCGGCCGTGAAACCGCCGTGCCAGTCAACCTGGCGGACCTTTTCGGTGATCGGGAAGAAGCGGTTCGAGTCGGCCATGTTCTGAAGGACGGTCGGGGACATGCCGCGAACCATCTCGTAATAGCGGTTCGGGATCGGCATGTAGACGCTTGGACAACCGTTGGCGGTGGAACCGAACAGGAGGCCCTCTTCGCTCATCCCGACGCCCCACGAGTTGTTGTTCGTGTTGCGGAGGAATTCGAGCTTCGACCCGTCCGTCTTGAACCGGAAGAATCCCTGGCGGAACGAGTGACGCTCGCCGCCGACCGTGCCGTTGAAGCCGGAATAGCCGATGATGGCGTAGATCCAGTTATCGAGACCGTAGCGCAGGTTGCTCGGCCCGGCGTGGGTATCGCCGGTCCCAAACCCGGTGAACAGGGTCTCGCGGACGTCCGCCTTGTCGTCGCCGTCGGTGTCCTTCAGGAAGAGCATGTCCGGCGCCTGGGCCACGATCACGCCGCCTCGTGCGAAGCACAGGCTGGTGGGGATGCTGAGGTTGTCGGCGAAGACCGTGACCTTGTCGGCCGTGCCATCGCCATCGGTGTCCTCGACGATGCTGATCCGGTCACGGCCTTTGCCTTTGGCCTGAAGTTCGTTCGGATAATCGACCGTCTCGGCGATCCAGAGCCGTCCCTTGTGATCCCAGTTCATCGTAATCGGCTTGCCGATCTTGGGCTCGGAGACGAAAAGCTTGGTCTCGAACCCGGGCGGAAGCGCGATGTGCTTGACCGACTCGGCCGCATCGAGAGGCTTCTGCATCTTGTCGATCGGTTCGCCCATCGTCCCCCATTTCTTACCGGGCAAATACTGGGGGATCTTCGCCTTCTCGTACTCGAAGGGTTTCAAACCTGACGCGACGCGAGGGCTACTATCCTTTACCTCGCCCTTGTTGGCCGCCCAGCGGATTCCCCGCTCTATGAGGTCATGAAATCCGGGGTTGCCCCACGTCCGCTCGTCATGCCCATAGGCCGTGTAAAACACGCGGCCCTTTCCGTGGGTGCGCGTCCAGGTCCACGGCTCCTCGCCTGCCCCTTCGGCGCGAGTCTGGAGGACGTGCCGATCCTTCGTGTTGTGCTTGGTATGGACGTAGGTCTCATCCCAGGTGTGGAACGGTTCCAGGCCCTTCATGATCGGCTGTACGGCGTCCACAACTTTCGTGTCGAACTCACCCGTGCCGTGGCGCTGGAATTGTGCCCCGACAAGGGCGATATACTCGGGAGAATTCAAGAAGCAATAGGAGGCGCAGTGCAGGGGGACGAATCCACCTCCCTTGGCGACGTAGGCCAGCAGAGCTGTCTCCTGGTCCTTGCTAATCTCCGTCGTATTCGCGTAGACCGCGACGGCGTCATATTTCGCGAGTGTCCCGGGATTGAGGTCCGAGATCTTGCTCGTATAGGTCACGTCGATACCTCGCCCTGCCAGGACCGGCGCGATCTGGGCGAAGCGATCGGCCGGCCTGTGATGGCCGTCATCCCCCAAGAAGAGGACCGAGATCGGCTTCAACGCTTGCGCGTCCGCGATCGACCACGGGAAGAGGAAGATCGCGAGAGCGGCGAGGCGAGAGAGACGCATCGTGGTGAATCCCCGGTGATGTAGGACGCGGCGGTTCGTCGATTCTACTGAGGACCGGCTCATGAAGACAGTCGAACCGCCCAGACCTTATTTTTCCGCGTCTTTGACCTCGACGACTCCCGCGTCGATCGATTGCCCGCCCGAGGTCTGATGGCAATGGACTGCGAGGACATTCTTGCCGGGTTTAAGCGCGCCTCGGGCCTCGGCCGAGATGGGAATCTCTTCATAGCTGGCGACGTGACCTTTGACGGTCGCCGCGAGGATGCCATTGAGGTAATACTCGGCATCCTCGTCGTGGAGCGAGACGAGCGAGAGCTTCGCGGGGTCGACGTCCGGCAGGCGAATCGTTCGTCGCATCCAGATGTCGGGCGACTTCTAGGTCGTGCGCACCACGGCCCCGGGAGTTCCCTCGGTCCCGAAAACGCCCGGACCTTCCTTCCATGATGAGGCGTCAAAGTCTGGCGCGAACCAGGTTTTCGACGGTTTATCGAAGGTGTAGTTCCACAACAAACCCTTTTCCATGGACGTTGGCTCGACCACGCGAGTCACCGGCACCCTGGAAAAGTTGCCACGATTCACCGCATTCACACGGTCAAGGTCAACCTTCACGACCTCGCGATCGTAGGTCAGAAGCCCGTTCGCCTCCGTCTCGACGTCGGTGATCTGCGTGTAGACCGCCGCGTTCAGGCCCCTGGCGCCTTTCATCTCCCAGGCTTCCTGGAGGAGGCGTTCATACTTGCGCGTAAGGTCAGTCTGGCTGGCCGTCCCCGCGTAGCCCCAGATCTTATCGGTCCAGGTATGCCCGTCCACACCGAGCGAGAGGCCTCCAAACTCACCAAGAACGCCGGCGCGCCTTGGTTCCAGGGGCGGAGCGGCGGGCCGCGGATAGGCGTGCAAGTCGTGGAGGTCGCCGACCCCCGCGCGATCGGCCCAGCCGCTGGCGGCATCCACGATGCGGGAGCGGTCATACGCCTTCGTCCAGTCGGCGATCCGCTTCGTGTCGAACTGGCCCCAGCCCTCGTTGAAGACCACCCACATGATGATGCTGGGATGGCTATACAGGTTGTCGATCATCGCTTTCAGTTCGGTCTCATAGATCTGCGCGGACTCGGGCGATCGCTTCAGGTCGGGGTCGTTCGGGCTGATGCTCCGCTCGCCGCTCGGCATGTCCTGCCAGACCAGGAGACCGAGCTTGTCGCACCAGTAGTACCAGCGATCTGGCTCAACTTTGACGTGCTTCCGAGTCATGTTGAAACCGAGCTTCTTGGTGATCTCGATATCGTATTTCAGCGCCTCATCGGTCGGCGCCGTATAGAGCCCATCCGGCCAGAATCCCTGATCGAGCGGGCCGACCTGGAAGATAGGCTTGCCGTTCAGTGCGATGCGATTGACGCCCTTGTCGTCCTTCTGAATGGCGATCGTGCGGAGCCCGAAGTAGCTGGACACAGAATCGACAACCACGTCGCCCTTCTTGATCTCGACCTTCAGGTCATAGAGAAACGGCGATTCGGGCGTCCAGGGCCTGGCCGGGGCCGAGAGGGTCAGCGGGAGAAATCGTGTGGTTCCCAGGGGAACCGATGTCCGACCCACCTCGCGATCGCCATCGAACGCGGTTGCGACGATCGTCATTCCCTCGCGCGGGCCGCCTGTCCACAGAGGGATAATGGAAACGGAGGGATCGGCGGGGCCACCCGAGACTTTCAGTCCCGTGATCCTCGTGGTGTCCGGTACCGGCTCGATCCACACCGTCTGCCAGATACCGGTCGTCGGAGTATAATAAATCCCTTCCGGCTTCGAGACCTGCTTGCCCCGAGGTTGCGGCCCTTTGTCCGTCGGATCAAACACGCGGACGAGGACTTCCTGATCGCCGTCCGGCTTGAGGGCGTCGGTCACGTCGAACGTGAACGGGTCGTAACCGCCTTGGTGACTGCCAAGGTCCTTGCCGTTGATCCACACCTGCGTCTCCCAATCGACCGCCCCGAAGTGCAGGAGAGTCCGCTTGCCGGCCCATGTCTTCGGCACCGTGAACGTCCGCCGATACCACAGCCGGTCGGCCCGCTTCATCACGCCCGACAGGGCCGACTCGACGGGGAACGGCACGAGGATCTGATCGGTGAGCGTCTTTCCCACAGGGGGCGTGTCGCCCTCTTTCCCGATCGCGAATTGCCAGAGACCGTTCAGGTTTTGCCAGTCTCTTCGAGCAAGCTGAGGACGAGGATATTCGGGTAACACGTTGTCGGGCTTGACGTCCTTCGCCCATCGGGTCATCAGGGGCCCATTCGCCGGTTTCCAGTCGGCTGCGAGGGCCGGGCACGAGATGGCGAGATTGACTAGAACGAGGGAAATCGCACTGCGGATCGTGAGTTGGATCATGAGGCTCGCCCTGTTCACTCTGGGATACGGATGGGATGTGTACGAATCGCTCGCTCAGCCCCTGCCTCGCCAGCGTCATGGTACTCGATCGGACAAGTCGCGGAATTGGTCACGGAACTCGATTCAACTCGTTGAGAGGACGACCGGGCGCAGACTACTTGCGAGACTTAAGGAAGGCCAGAAGGTCGGCTAGTTCTTGCTTGGTGACCTGCTGGTCCAGCCCCGAAGGCATGACTGAAACGGTTCCGGGCTTCATCTCCTCGACATCGGCTCGGGAAATGCGAACCTCCTTGTCGGGGCCGGTCGCGAGAACAACTTCCTCGGGGGAATCCTTCCGCAAGACGCCGGAATGGACCTGCCCCTCCTTCGTGGCCACGACCATTGGTTCATAACTTCGGACAAAACTCGCGCTGGGAAAGACGATCGATTCCAGCAAGTCGCGATCGTTGCGAATGGCCCCGATGCGCGACAGGTCCGGGCCGACGGTGCCGCCGACATAGCCGATTGCATGGCACGACAGGCAGGCCGCTTTGGTGCCATTGAACACCGCCTGGCCCCGGCGAACATCCCCTTCGGGGATCGTCTTCGTGAGGTCATCGAGCTTGGCGCGCTGATCGGCCGCACCTCTCTCGATGAGGTCGTAGAGCGACGCGGCGGCATCCTGCACGGGCTGGCCGAACTTCGCGAATCGGGGCTTCAGCGTTTCGACTCGGAGGGATGTCAGCGCGGGGGAATCCTTCAGCGCCGCCACGAGCTTGCGACCGATTGCGTCATCGGTCGTGTGGTCGAACGCAGCGAGCAGATCGGCGGCGTCGAGCGGCCCGGCCACCCGGAGCGCATCGGCGAGATTCGTGAGTTGATCGGCGGAGAGCTTCGCCCTGGCGAGCACGCCCGCAGCGGCGAGGCGGGTCGAGACGGGCAGGTCGGGGCCAATTTGAGTGCGAAGGAAACCGAAAATCGGACCCGAGAGCGTCCCCGCGCCACCGGGTAGGGCAACCAACGCGTCGAGCCGGAGTGCCGACGGAGCGTCGTCGCGATCGGCGACCTTGATGAGCGTGGACGCGAGTTCGCCCGCCGCATCGTTCGCGGACGGCATGGCGCGGGCCGCCGCGATGGCCGCCGTGGCGATCTCGGGATCATTCGAGCGCAGCGCGAGCATCAGTCCGTCGCGCCACTCCCCGGGCAGGGCTCGCAATCCCGATTTTTCGATCGATCGCACGGCCATGAGTCGCAGGTCGCGCGGTGTGTTGTTCGATCGGAGGGCGTTGCCGAGGAGTCCGCGGACCCTGGCCGAGTTTGAGAACCGGGCGAGCTGGCGCCCGAGCACCTTGAACTCGCCCTCCGAAATGGGATTCTTCGCGAGTCTTGAGGCAAGGTCGACAGCCACGTCGTCGGAGTATTCCGGGTGCCTCTCAACGATCCACTCGGCGACTTCACGCGATCGCTCGTCGTTGCCGCCGAGCGCGCGGAGGATCGCGTCGATGGGGACACGATGACCCGCCTGGTCCAGCGCGACCATTGGGGCGAAGCCTCTAGCTTGCGGTTTCAGGGAGAGTGTAAACACCTGCTGTTCCGGGATGTCGATGTCGATCATGGCCCGGATGACCGAATGTTCAATCATCGTATCTCCCGGGTATTGCGCGAGGATCGCCACCAATGGACCCGAGGCTTCCCGGACGCGAAGCCGGCCCGCGACCTCCACGGCCTTTCTCGCCGTCAGGGGTCGGTGATGTTGCGAGACCGTCATGAGAGATGACTTGATCTCCCGCCGATCGGATTCGTCGAGTGGGAGGGGAGATCGATCGATGGCGTGCCAGGCGGCCAGACGAACGGTGAGATCTTCGTCCATGAGCATGGCCAGCGCCAGGTCTCTCGCCGTCTTCCCTTTCATCCTCGTCAACGCCCAGGTCGCACTACGGCGCATCTCCGCCGAGCGCTCACGGTCGATCGCCTTCCACAAGAATTCTGCCGCTTCCTCACCCCCCGTCGCGATCGCGTCGATCGCTCGACGCCTGACGAACGGCCGGGGGTCGTCAAGCCGGTCAACTTGAAAACCAAGGGTTGATTTCGCCCAATCGATCTTCGCGCCCCGCGGATCGTCGAAGGTCTCCGCGTTCATCCGCTTCACCCGATAAATCCCCCCCAGCACGTCCGGCTTGCCGATCTGAGAGGTCGGGCAGCAGAGCTTGTACCAGCCACCCGTATCCAACACCAAGATCGACCCATCGGCGTCTTCGAGCACGTCGGTCGGGTGGAAGTCGTGATGATCGGCGACGGAGAGGAAGTCAGAATCGGTCGTCTTGAAGCTCGCGCCGACGGGTTCGAGGATGTGCCGGGAAACCTTGTGCATGTTGAACTGGGCGCAGAACAGGTTGTCCTTGTAGGCGGTGCCGAAGGCGGAGGATTCGTATCGCATCAGGCCGGACGGCGCGGCTGGCCCGAGGTGGGTCATGACGGGCATCAGATCGGGTCCGGTTCGGATGTGACCGTCAAGAACATCGTGATCCTTGCCGTACACGCCGCCGTAGATGCCGTGGATGATCCCGTCGCGTTTGCCGCCTCCGGGATGCTGCAAGAACGTGGTCGTGAAGAACATCTCGCCACCAGGCGACCACGCGATCTCGACGGGATTGTCCATCCCGCCGGTGAGGACGGGCTCGATGTTCGTGCCGTCGGGCCTGGCCCGGAAGATGTGGGCGGCTCGTGTCTTGAAAGGCTTGCCGTTGGGAAGCGCATAGGTCTGCTCGGCGAAGGCCCCCTTGCACCAATAGATCCAGCCATCGGGGCCGTTGTAGGGGCCGTGCAGGTCGTTGGCGCAACCGGTCAGGGTCTTGCCTTTGAACCACTCCTCACGCTTGTCGCAGACGCCGTCGCCGTTGGTGTCCGCGAGCTTCCAAATCGAGGGCGGCGCGGCGACATAGAGCGACCCGTCGCGCCACATCGCGCCTTCCGGAAACATCATCTTGTCGGCGAAGACGACCGATTTATCGTACTTGCCGTCGCCGTCGGTGTCCTCCAGCCGGACGATGCGGTGCGAGGGGTTCGCGAGTTGCTGTTGCGGGGCGTCGTTGGATCCGGACGAATCCGCCACGTATAACCTGCCGAGTTCGTCGAAGTCGGCCACAATGGGGCGATCGACGAGCGGAGGGCCGGCGACCTTCTCGACCGTGAAGCCATCGGGGACTCGGAAAACGTGCTTGTCGATGACAACTTCGCCGGCAAGCGTCGTCGTGGCCAGGAGGAGCGGGAAAATCCATGCGGTTTTCATGGGGATGAATCTTCGGGTGTATGGGGAAGGGTCAGGCGAGTCTGCCTGCCTTGATGACTCCGCCCTGCATGACCGCGAGGAATCTCGACCTGTCTTCAAGCAAGGAGATGTCCGCCAGCACGTCGCCGTCCACGATCAGGAGGTCAGCGAGCTTTCCGGGCTCGACCGTTCCGATCTCGTGGCCCCGTCCCATGATCTCGGCGCCGGTCTTGGTCGCACAGGTGAGCACTTCCAGGGGCGTCAAACCGACGTAGTTGACGAAGAACGTAAGCTCCTTCGCATAGTCTCCGTGCGGATTCCAGGCGAAGCCGTAATCACCTCCCATGCCCAGGCGCCCGCCCGCTTTCAGGATCATCCGGGCACTTTCCGCCCCGCCTTCGAGCGTTTCCTTGTGGCCGTCCACGACGGCCTGGGGCATGCCGAAGCCAGGTCCACGCTCGATGCTGGCAAGCTCGAAATAGAGCGCAGGGACGACGGGGACGTCTCGGGTCAACAGCAGATCTAGCGCCTCACTGTCCATGAACGTGCCATGTTCCAGGCAGTCGAACCCGGCGCGCAGGGCGTTCTTGATGCCCTGGTTGGCACGGCAGTGACCGGTGACCTTTCTGCGGAAGTTGTGGGCCTCGGAGACGACGGCGGCCATCTCTTCGAAGGTCATGCAGAGCGTGTGATGATCGGCCGAATCGGGCGCGGCGGCGTCGCCGGTGGGGTACGTCTTGATCCACTCGGCACCGTCTTTGACCAGCTTGCGAACAGCCTTCCGGCCTTCCTCGGGGCCGTTGATGAGGAGGATCAGGCCCTCCATGCCGAGCTTCATGTGCTCGGGGTTCCAATCCATCAGCCCGCCCGCTCCGCAAATCTCCCGGCCGCTGGCGGCGAGGCGAGGCCCGGGGATCAGATCCTCCTCGATCGCCTTCTTCAGCCAGACGTCGATGTTATGCAGGCTCCCACCGCTTCGAGCGGCCGTGTAGCCGCATTCCAGGGCAAGCTTGGCGTTGACGGACGCGAGGATCGTGACGAACTCAACCGGGTACTTGACATCAAGGTCGGCCAGCTCGGCGACGTTGAAGTACGTCGGATGGAAATGCGCCTCGACCAGGCCGGGCAGGATCGTCCCACCACGCGCATCCACGTGAGTCGCGTCCGATGGCACGATCGGAGCGCCCGCGGCGGCCCCGGCGTAGAGGATTTTTCCATCCTTGAGGATGACGACCGCGTTACCGATCGGCGCCGCGCCGGTTCCGTCGATAAGTCGGCCATTCGTGATCCGGGTCACGCCCTGGGAGGTTTTCACGGTTTTATCCTCGTAGGTAGTTGCGGGACCGGGTCCGTTGACAGGCGGCCCGGTGCCCCGTACCTTGAAAAACACTTCATGATGATAGCCGGGACTCTAGGGCTGCGCGCGACGGTCGTCAAGCGGGGCGTGCCCGGCGGACGAGGCCCGGAGCGATCGCATGGTCAGGTTGAACCGATTTTTCCAGGCAGGCACACTCGGGCTATTCGCGCTCGGTGTTGCCCTGGGTTCGTCGCTTGCGCGGGGTCAGGCGCCGCCTACCCCCAAGGAAACCCCGGCCGAGGCGACCAAGCGACTCTTCTCGCGAGATAATCTCATCGCCTGGTGCATCGTCCCGTTTGACTCCAAGAAACGGGCACCCGAAGAGCGGGCGGCGATGCTCGAAAAGCTGGGTTTCAAGCACTTCGCCTATGATTGGCGGGGCGAGCATATCCCCACATTCGACGCGGAAGTGGACTCGCTCAAGAAACATGGGGTGGGCCTCGACGCCTGGTGGGTCGCTCCCGGCGAATTGAATCGTGAGTCGAAGATCATCCTGGACGTGCTCAAGCGCCACAAGGTCAAGGCCCAGCTCTGGGTCTTGCTCGACTTCGGCGGCGACAAAGTCAAAGCCGACGAGCAAGCCCGCCGGGTGAAGTCTGCTGCCGACAAACTCGAACCGCTGTCGAAGGAGGCGGACGCCATCGGCTGCTCACTGGCCCTCTACAACCACGGTGGATGGTTCGGTGAGCCGGAGAACCAGATCGAGATCGTCGAGCTGCTCAAGTCCCGAGGCGTCGCGAACGTCGGGATGGTGTACAACCTTCATCATGGCCATGACCACCTCGATCGATTCCCCGCCCTCCTGGCGAAGATGAAGCCGTATCTGGTCTGCCTGAACCTCAACGGCATGATCCCGAACGGCGAGAAGCTGGGAAAGAAGATCCTGCCACTCGGTCAAGGCACACTGGACCTTGGCCTGCTGAAGATTATTCGGGATAGCGGTTACCGCGGTCCGATCGGGATTCTGGGTCACACGCAGGACGACGCGGAGGAGCGTCTGAAAGATAATCTCGACGGGCTCGACTGGCTTGTCCCCCAGCTAGACGGCGCGACACCTGGCCCGAAGCCGAAGCCTCGGACCATGGCGGCGCTGGAGCCCGACCCGCAGGCTCTGGCGGTCGATGCGCTGCTCGCGGCGGCCAGGGCCGCGGGCAATTCGGCTCGCGGGGCCGAAGTCTTCGCATCGACGAAATTCGGCTGCCTCACCTGCCACAAGGTCGGCGCCCAAGGCGGCGCCGTCGGCCCGGAACTCTCGGCGGCAGGGAATTGCATGACGGCCGAGCACATCGCCGAGTCCGTGCTCTTTCCCGCCAAGATGATCCGTGAAGGGTACGCGGCGACCATTGTCTCAACTCACGAAGGCAAGGTCGTCCAGGGTTACAAGCAATCGGAGACCGCCAAGGAGCTGGTGCTCCGCGACGCGGCGACGGGGAACGCAGTCAATATCCTCAAGACCGCGATCGACGAACGGAAAGAGCAAGGCACGCTCATGCCCGAGGGCCTCAGCTCGGCGATGACCGACGCCGAGCGTCGCGACCTGATTCGCTTCCTGATCGATCTGGGTCGAGATGAGAACCTGAGTGCGGATGCCCTGCTCCGCCATGCCCACGAGCCCGCCAAATTTTCCTTTGAACGCGACCCATTACATCCGGAACTCTGGCCGAACTGGCAACATCGAGTCAATCGCAACCGTTTGTACGACTACTATGCAAAAGAGGCGGAATACTTTCGAACTCAGCCGAATCTCCCATCGCTGTTGCCGGCCTTCCCCGGTCTGGACGGCGGCAAGGACGGTCATTGGGGCAACCAGAACGAGACCGTGTGGACCGATGGTCGATGGAATGAGGCCGACCTCGGCAGCCTGTTGAGTGGGGTCTTTCGTGGGAATGGCGTGACCGTCAACAAGGGCGTTTGCGTCCGGTTGGGCGACCGCGGCGAGATGGCGGCCTGTTTCAATCCGGAGACCCTTTGTTACGAGGCCGTCTGGCAGGGCGGATTCGTCAGGTTCTCGTCCACGCGTCACGGGTTCATGGACGGGCTCCTGATGGCCGGGACGGCGTTGCCCCGTCCCGAAGGATCGAAGCCGGACAAGCCCTTCCGCTATCACGGCTACTTTCGCCACGGGTCACGCATCGTCTTTTCCTACCGCATCGGCGATGTCGAGATTCTCGATGCGCCCTGGGTCGAAGGGGGCAAGTTCACGAGAGTGGTGGGTCCCGCGAAGGATCATCCTCTCGCTTCGCTCACGAAGGGTGGCCCGGCTCGATGGCCGCAGATCCTCGAGACGAAGGGGGAACTCGGCGGGGCACGCCCTTATGCTGTTGATACGATCGCGGTGCCGTTCGAGAATCCGTGGAAGGCCCCGATGTTTTTCGGCGATCATGCGTTTCTCGCCGATGGCTCCGCGCTCCTGACAACGATGCAAGGCGATGTCTGGCGGGTTTCCGGGCTCGACGACTCGCTGAACCACGTGAAATGGAAGCGATTCGCGACCGGCCTTCATCATGCGCTCGGAATCGTCGTCGCCGATGGAGCGATCTATGTCCTCGGTCGCGATCAGATCACGCGACTGCACGATCTGGACGGCAATGGCGAGGCCGATTTTCATGAGTGTGTGAGCAACGCGTTCACAACCTCGCAAGCCGGCCACGACTTCATTTGCGGGCTGCAACGCGACTCCGCGGGCAACTTCTACGCCTCCTCGGGACCCCAGGGACTCATCAAGATCCACCCCGACGGGAAAACCGTGGACGTGGTCGCAACCGGCTTCCGCAACCCGGACGGCGTCGGACTTTCGCCTGACGGCGTGCTCACCGTGCCTTGTTCCGAGGGCGAATGGACGCCAACCTCGATGATCTGCGAGATCCGGCCTGGCGGATTTTACGGATACACCGGGCCGAAGAATGGCAATGTGCCGGATCTGCCGATGGTGTATCTCCCTCGCGGACTCGACAATTCGAGCGGCAGCCAGGTGACCGTGCCCGATGACCGGTGGGGACCTTTCAAAGGCCAGATGATTCACACGTCGTTCGGCGCCGGCACTCACTTCCTTGTTCTTCGCGAGCAAGTGGACGGACAGCCTCAGGGTGCGGTCGTTCCCTTGCCGGGCGACTTTCTCTCGGGCGTTCATCGCGGTAGGTTCAGCCCGAAGGACGGGCAGCTTTACGTGTCCGGCATGAGCGGATGGGGTTCGTACACAAGGGACGATGGCTGCTTCCAGCGCGTTCGATACACGGGCGATCCGGTGCAACTTCCGGTCGCGTTCCACGCCCACGAGAACGGCGTCCTCGTGTCGTTCAGCGCCGCCGTCGATCGCTCCGTCGCCGAGCAGATCAAGAACCAATTTGTCCAGGTCTGGAATTACCGTTATGGTTCGGCCTACGGCTCCCCCGAACTTTCGACGACCCATCCAGGGACTGCCGGTCATGATCCCTTGACGATTCGTTCGATTCACGTCCTGGACGACGGGAAAACCGTGTTTCTGGAGCTTCCCGAGATTCAGCCCGTCAATCAAATCCATCTCCGCCTCCGGGTCAATACTGGCGAGCCCCGCGACGTTTTCGGCACGATTCACAAGCTGGCGGCTCCCTTTACTGGATTCGCCGGCTACCGTCCGTTGGCGACTCCGAAAGTCATTGCCGCGCATCCAATCCTCGCCGATCTCGCGAAGTCGAAGGACGTCGTGCCGAACAGGTGGCGAACCGCCATTCCGAACGCCCGGCTGATCACGATCGAAGCCGGCAAGAACCTGTCGTTCTCGCCGAGGATGCTGAATATCCGGGCGGGAGAGCCGATCAAGCTGATGTTCATGAACCCGGACGTCGTGCCCCACAACTGGGCGCTCATCAAGCCCGGCACGCTGCCAAATGTCGGCGATCTCGCCAACAAAATTATCGCCGACCCGGACGCCGCGTCGCGACATTACATTCCCAAGACGGATGATGTGCTCCTCTATGCCGATATCGTGGAGCCGGGCCGGCAGTTCAGCATCTCCTTCCACGCGCCCAAAGAAAAAGGGCGATATCCGTTCCTGTGTACATTCCCAGGTCACTGGATGATCATGAACGGGCTCCTGATCGTGGAATGAGCGCGCCGGACAGGAACTGCGTGAGTCGACGAAACCCGCACAAATCCGGAGAGACCCATCCATGTACTCGGCGATTCGACCCACCCGCCGCTCTTTCCTTGCCGCCACGGCCGCGGTGGCCTTCCCCGCAATCATCCCTGCTCGAGTGTTTGGGGCCAACGACCGGGTGATCACCGGCCACATAGGTGTCGGAGGTCAGGGCACGAGTAACTTGAAGGCGTTCCTGAAGAACGCCGGCGCTCTGTGTGACGTGGACAGCAACCGGCTGTCGCTCGCCGCCAAGGTCGTCGCTGCCATCGGTAGCCCGTGCGATACGTTCTCGGACTACCGGAAGCTTCTCGACCGCAAGGACATCGACGCCGTCGTGATCTCCACGCCCGATCACTGGCATGCGCTCACAACGATCCATGCGTGCCAGGCCGGGAAGGATGTCTATTGCGAGAAGCCGTTGAGCCTGACCATTGCGGAAGGTCGCGCGATGGTCGAAGCGGCTCGGAAGCACAAGCGGGTGGTCCAGACCGGTTCGCAACAGCGTTCCTCGGGGGAGTTCCGCACCGCGTGCGAACTCGTACGTTCGGGGAAAATCGGCGGGGTGAAGTCCATCCTGGTGGGTCTTCCCGCGAGCAATTTCGCCAGCCCGGCCGTGCCCGATTCCGAGCCGCCGGCCGAGCTTGATTACGATTTCTGGCTCGGCCCGGCGCCGACGCTGCCTTATAACGCGAAGCGTGTCCACTACAATTTCCGCTTCTTCTGGGACTACTCCGGCGGTCAGATGACCAACTTCGGTGCCCACCATATCGACATCGCCCAGTGGGCCTTGAATATGGACGACTCCGGCCCCATCTCCACCGAAGGCACCGCGACGTTCGATCCCAAGCACGAGTATGAGGTCACGTCCACTTGCCGCGTGACTCACACTTATGCCGACGGCGTCACGCTCGTCGTGGGCCAGTTGGAGAAGGACATCCCGGGGGGATTGACCTTCCTTGGGACCGGAGGTTCGATTCGCGTCGATCGCGGCAAGGTGACGAGCACAATCGACGAGATCGTGAAGTCGAATCCCCCGGTGGAAGATGTGCATCTGGAGGTTAGCACGAACCATCACGCCAACTTCCTGGACTGTATCAAGACTCGCAAGCAGCCCATCGCGGACGTCTCCGTCGGCCACCGCAGCGCCACCGTCTGCCATCTCGGGAATATCGCCATACGTCTTGGACGCAAGGTTCAGTGGGACCCGAGTGCCGAGAAGTTCGTCGGCGATGAGGAGGCCAACCGAATGATTTCGCGGCCGTACAGGTCGCCCTGGGCCGTTTAGAAGGGAATCGGAAGTTGAGGACCCCTCGGGTGATGCAATTCCGGATTCGGACCCTGCTCATCTACACGGCGATCTCGGCCATGCCGATCTGGGTTGGCGCGGAGGCGGCAAGGCAGGGATGTCTGCGAGGCGTGGTAGGTGTCTGGGCCAGCTTTGCCTTGATCCCGCTACTGAGCGGCTCCTTCTTTTACTCGATGTCGCGAGAGGAAAAAACGGGTGAGGAACACCATCTGGCGACCCTCATGCTAGCGATCGCGGTCGTCTGTTTTCCTGCGGCACTGTTTGTATCCTGGGTGTTCATCGACCTGAGTAATCTCTAGCAATGTCGGTGCGAAGAGGCGAACGGAAGTCCAACTATTGAACGAGCCCAAGCTAGACCCAATAACACTCATCCGGCCTCGCAGGAAGATCACCGGGATCTCCGCCATCCTCCTGCCCTTCGAGTCGAACGGCGGCGTCGACTGGGCGGGATTTCGCGCCCATCTTCATCGTACGGCCGAGGCAGGCCTGACCCCGGCCGTGAACATGGACACGGGATACGTCAACCTGCTGGATGATGCGACGAGGAGCGCCGTTCTCCGGGCGACCCGAGACGTTCTCGGCGGCAGGCCGTTCGTCGCGGGGGCGTTCGTGTCCGACCGGGCGGGAGCCTCGTTCCATCGGGATGCATACAACCGCGAGATCGAGGCGATTGTCGCGCACGGTGGTACGCCCGTGATCTTCCCATCGTTTGGCCTGACCGGGCAGAGCGACGAAGCGATCCTTGCTTCGTATGAGGCACTCAGCACGACCTGCGACCAGTTCATCGCGTTCGAGCTGGGAGAGGTCTTTGCCCCATTCGGAAGGATCTACTCGCTGAGAGTCTTCGAGGGACTCATGACGATCCCCTCGTGCATCGGCGCCAAGCACTCGTCTTTGAACAGGGAGGCAGAGTGGCGGAGGCTCGTGTTGAGAGACCGGGTGCGACCGGGATTCAAGGTCTTCACGGGCAATGATCTGGCGATCGACATGATCATGTACGGCAGCGACTATCTGCTTGGTTTGAGCACGTTCGCACCGGACCTTTTCGCGAAACGCGATGCCATGTGGGAGGCGGGCGACCCGGGATTTTATGATCTGAATGATACGCTACAATATCTTGGCTTCTTCGCGTTCCGGCCGCCGGTCCCCGCCTACAAGCATGCGGCGGCGATGTTCCTGGCGCTACGGGGTTGGATCGACTCGGATCGGACACATCCGGAAAGCCCGGCGAGGCCGGAGAGCGATCGAGCAATCCTGCGAGACATCGGCGAAAGGCTCGGAGTTGTTCGGTAAGTCGTAAGAAACTGACATGAGAGTTGATGCAGGCTCCCGGCCGCGTACCACGGTGAGACATGCAATTTCGACGGATCGCCGCCCTCAAGACGGCCGAGGAATTCCTGGACGTCGTGGCTCGTCTCGATCCCACCCTTCCGTTTGACGAGACGGTCGAGCACGGCACCGATTCGCCGCTCGCGCAACCGATAACACGGCACGGACTGACGGTCGGCAACCGGTTCGCCATCTTGCCGATGGAAGGATGGGACGGGACGGAGGACGGCAAGCCGACCGATCTCACGAGGCGGAGGTGGGAGCACTTCGGCCAGAGTGGCGCCAAGCTGATCTGGGGAGGCGAGGCCGTCGCGATCCGGCCCGATGGACGAGCGAACCCGAATCAGCTTCTGATCAACGACGACAACCTCCGCGATCTCGCCCGGCTTCGAGAGCGACTCGTCTCGGTCCACGAAGAGCGGTTCGGTCGTTCGGAGGATCTCCTGATCGGTCTGCAACTCACGCATTCGGGCCGGTTTTCCAAGCCGAACGACAAGAGGAAGCTGGAGCCGAAGATCCTTTATCACCATCCGTATCTCGACCAGAAGTTTGGTCTGGACCCATCGACGCCTGTCCTTACCGATGACGAGATCTCCCAGCTCGTCGAGGATTTCCTCGTCGCCTCGAAACAAGCCCAACAGGCCGGATTCGGCTTTGTCGATGTGAAATGCTGCCATGGCTACCTCGGGCACGAATTCCTCTCGGCCGTCGATCGCCCCGGCCGGTATGGAGGATCATTCGAGAATCGGACGAGGTTTCTCCGGGAAGTCGTGGACGGGATTCGCGCCGAATCGCCGGGCCTGCAGATCGGCGTTCGCGTCAGTGTTTTCGACTTTCTTCCGTTCGGGATCGATTCCGAGCGTCGCGGACATCCGGCGCCCATGATCGGACCGTCGTATCCTTATGCGTTTGGAGGCGATCCATCCACCGGACTCCATCCTGACCTCGGTGAGGCCTCCGCCTTCCTGAAACTGCTCGAGACCCTGCGAATTCCACTCGTCTGCACGACGGCCGGAAACCCGTATACAAATCCACACGTAGTTAGGCCTGCGGCGTTTCCACCATCGGACGGCTACTTCGCACCTGAAGATCCCTTGATCGGCGTCGCTCGTCAGATCGCGGCGACAGCCTGGCTGAAGGCGAGGCATCCTGACCTGATCGTGGTCGGGTCGGCCTATTCTTATCTCCAAGAGTGGCTGCCCAATGTTGCGCAAGCCGTGGTGCGAACGGGAGGGGCCGATGTCGTCGGGATCGGCCGCATGGTCCTTTCCTATCCCGAATTCCCGTCCGACATCTTGCAGGGCCGCCCGCTCGCTCGCAAGCGGATCTGCCGTACCTTCAGTGACTGCACGTCCGGGCCTCGCAACGGGGTCATTTCCGGCTGCTATCCGCTCGATCCGTTCTACAAGCATCGACCCGAGCGTGCGGCGTTGAGTCGGCCATAGTCGATCGGTTCGTCGCGGTCCGGTCTGGACAACCCGATTCCCCGTGAGGTGCTGAGTCCGACTCTGCCCTGACAAACCACTTGCTTCGTCAACTCGCCGCGCCCGGGACATCCATACCATCGTAAGGGGATGGCCAGGTCTTCGCTCGAACCGGAAGAAATTCCATTGGAGGGTAGCCGAGTCCAAATCGAAGAGTTTCACGCAGGGACGGGGAGGAAACGCAGTGGACGCAGAGGGAGAGAAATAAGGCGAAGAGCGAAGAAGTGAGCTGAACAGCGAGCAGTTCGAGAGACTCTTCGAAGTCACGAATCCGAGGTCCCCTCCCAAAGCCCGTGACCCACGTTTTCTCCGCGTCCTCTGCGTCCCCTCCCCGTCCCCGCGTGAAACTCTTCGATTCCTCACGGAAAAGCAGACTTTGCAATCTTCCGGACGAGGGAGCCGACCCTTCGCATTTGCCCTTCGGTTTTCGTAAATTGGGGCCTTCCCTACGTACTCAAGGAATCCACGATGATGATTGTTCGACCGAAGCCCCTGGTGCTGGCCTTGTACGCGATTGTCGGAATCGCGGGCACGATCTCACTCGCCCGGACCATACCCGCCCAGCCCAAGGGCGAGCCAGTTCCATCGTGGATCTGGCTCAAGGGTGAACCGCGAGAAGGGCAAACCGTCCGGTTCCGCAAGACGTTTGAAGTGCCGACCGGGGTTGTGTCGGCACAACTGGTTGCCGCCTGCGATAACGACGTCACCGTGTTCCTGGACGGCCAGCCGGTGGCGCAAGGCAATGACTGGGCTGCGCCGATCGCGAAGGATCTGAGCGGGGTGCTGGTCGGAACCGGGCGAAATCGGGGCAAGGGCGGCCCGCATATCCTGGCAGCCGTTTGCAAGAACGAGGGCGGTCCGGCGGGCTTGATCATGCGACTGACGATCAAGACGAAGACCGGCGCGACCGCGATTCTCGTGAGTGACGACACCTGGAAGGCCGTCGAAGGCGCGGAAACGTCCGGTTGGGCGAAGCTCGGGTTCGTGGACGCCTCATGGGCAAACGCCTCGGTGGTCGCTCCTCTGGGAGGGGGGCCGTGGACCGCCGTCACGGCCGCCGTCCTGGACTCGACCGCGACACATGGAGGCCCGCAGGCGCCGTCTCCCGATGGCTTCAAGGTTGCCAAGGGCTTCAAAGTCGAACGACTCTATACGGTGCCGAAGGACGAGCAAGGATCGTGGGTCAATATGACCACCGACCCCAAGGGTCGCCTCATCGTTTCCGACCAGTACGGCAAACTCTATCGCGTGACGCCTCCCGAGATCGGCGGCGATCCCGCGACGATCAAGGTTGAACCGATCGAGGTCGCTCTCGGAGAGGCGCAAGGCTTGCTCTGGGCGTTCGACAGCCTTTACGTCGTCGTCAACCGGGGCGCCAAGTACGAAAGCGGGCTCTACCGAGTCAAGGATACGAACGGTGACGACACGCTCGATACGGTCGAGAAGCTCCGCACCCTCCAGGGCGGTGGCGAGCATGGTCCGCACGCGGTGATCCTATCGCCCGATGGCAAGTCGCTCCATGTCATCGCGGGCAATGACACGAAGCTGACCGAACTGGCCGGCTCGCTCGTGCCGAGGATCTATGGCGAGGACCAGATCCTCCCCTACATGACCGACGGCAACGGATTCATGGCCGGTGAGCGCGCCCCGGGCGGCTGCATTTATCGGGTCGATCCCGAGGGGAAGAACTGGGAACTCGTATCGATGGGGTATCGCAATCCGTTCGACATGGCGTTCAATCGGCATGGAGACCTGTTCACCTATGACTCGGACATGGAGTGGGACGTCAACACGCCCTGGTATCGCCCCACTCGTGTTTGTCAGGCCGACAGCGGCTCAGACCTCGGCTACCGCAATGGCTCGGGCAAGTGGCCGGCGTATTATCCCGACAGCCTGCCCCCGACGATAAACATCGGTCCGGGTTCTCCGACTGGCGTGACCTTCGGGTACGGAGCGAAGTTCCCGGCCAAGTATCAAGACGCGCTCTTCATTTGCGACTGGAGCTACGGCAAGCTCTACGCGGTCCACATGACGCCAGACGCGAGCAGCTACAAGGCCGAGCTTGAGGAATTCATCTCGGGCACGCCGCTGCCGTTGACCGATGTCGTCATCAATCCGAAGGACAAGGCGATGTACTTCGCCATCGGCGGGCGAAAGACGCTTTCCGGCCTGTATCGGGTGACGTACGCCGGTCCGGACTCGACGGCGCCCTCGAAGGAGGATGCCTCGGGTGCGGAGGCCCGCGCCTTGCGTCATTCGCTGGAGGCGTTCCATGGTCATAAGGACGCCAAGGCCGTCGATGCCGCCTGGCCCTATCTCGGCCACGCCGACCGATTCATCCGCTACGCCGCTCGTGTGGCGATCGAATTCCAGGACGCCAAGGAGTGGCAGGATCGGGCCCTGGCGGAGTCAGATCCGCAGGCCTCCCTCACCGTCTTGATGGCGGTTGCCCGCGCGGGCACTAAGGAACTTCAGGCGCCCCTGATTCACTCCCTGGGTCGTCTGGATTGGGGGGCGCTGAGCGTGCCGCAGAAGCTCGAGGCGCTCCGCGTCTTGGAGCTGGCCGTGATCCGGATGGGAACGCCCGACGAGAAGCTGCGTGCGGGGATCATCACTCACCTCGATTCGCTCTTCCCCGCGAAAGGCCGGGAGCTGAACGCGGAACTCTGCAAGCTGCTGATTGCGCTGGAGGCTCCTTCGGCCGCGACAAAGACGATGGCCCTCCTCGTCAGTGCTCCGACGCAGGAAGAGCAGATGGAATACGTCACGGCGTTGCGAAAGCTGCGGACCGGTTGGACGCCCGAGCTGCGCAAGACGTACTTCTCATGGTTCCCTCGCGCGACCAAGCTGCGAGGCGGCGCAAGCCTCGGCGGGTTCATCCGCAAGATGAAAGAGGATGCCGTCGCGACTCTGTCAGCGGAGGAGAAGACCGCGCTCAGGCCCATCCTGGAAGCGCCCCCGGAATCCAAGGCCACGATTGTCGCCGCGGCCCCTCGCCCCTTCGTGAAAACCTGGAAGCTGGAAGACCTGAATCCCGCACTCGACAAGGGGCTCAGCGGTCGCGACTTCGATCGCGGTCGCACCTTGTTCGCCGCGGCCAATTGCTTCGCGTGCCACCGATTCGACAATGAGGGCGGCAGCGTCGGCCCCGACCTGACGGGCGTCTCGGGCCGATTTAGCTCGCGAGACCTCCTGGAGTCGATCGTAGTGCCGAGCAAGTCGGTCAGCGACCAGTATCAGGCCGTCACCATCGCCACGACCGACGGACGCGTCGTGACGGGACGGATCGTCAACCTCAATGGTGACAGCATGTCGATCAATACCGATATGCTCGACCCGTCCGCGATGACGAACATCAATCGGAATCAGGTGGAGGCCACCAAGCCTTCGGCCATATCCATGATGCCCGAAGGCCTTTTGAACACCCTGAAGGAGGATGAGATTCTCGATCTCATGGCGTATCTTCTGTCGCGAGGTGATCGGAACTCGCAGATGTTCAAGTGATGTCGGGAGCCGAGCAAGGGGGGCGCGAGTCGCCGCCCCCCTGCTCTTCACTTGATCTGCTCAAACAGCGCGTAGGCCGCTTCCCGTGAAGCCTTCGGGAAGTCGTGACCGCAATCGGGATGCTGGAGTTGAAGCCGGCCCCGGTGACCGTACAGTGTGAATACGGGCCTGGCCGACGCGACGATTCGATCAACGCTCTCCGCACGAAAATTGGAATCCTTGAGAGGTGCGACGATGAGTACCTGTCGAGGAGCGAGCGCGCCGATTAATTCGTGGAAATCGAACGGGATTTCGTCGAGACGGCCGCGATATCGGGCCAATTTCGGCATATATCGCGTTTGAGTCCAGCCCTGCTCAGGCTTCCAGACGGAGTCGTTTCCGGCAGAGTAATCCAGGAACGAATCGAGTCCGCAACTGGACACGACCACCTTGATGCGGTCGTCCACAACGCTGGTAAAGACGGCGTTATGTCCGCCTAACGAATGCCCGATCGCACCGAATTTTCCCGGCAAAACGAATGGCAAGGAATCCAGGAGGTCGAGTCCCCGGATGTTGTCCCAGACGGCCTTCAGGGTCCCGCTCTCCCAGCCGAGTTTCCTGATGTCGGGCTGATATTTCGCCAGCAGCGGATAGTTCGGTGCCAAAACGACGAACCCGCGTTCCGCAAGCTCGTTCGCGTAAGCCGGGTACGGTGTGCCGCCCAATCCGACCAGGACACCGTGACCAACGACATTGTCGGTGGGATGCAACGCGAGGATCGCTTTGACTCGTCTATCCACGCTCTTGAGCGCAGACTTCGGAATCAAGAGATACGCCGGCACGCGTGAACCGGGCTCCGAGGCATACGTGATCAAACGCCGGACGTAACTTCCGCAGTCCGCCTCCTCGACGACCTCGACAGCCAGCGGGCACCGTTTTTCAGGGCCGGGAAGTCGGCCCATCACGGCCTGCATGTTCGTCAGGATCTCGTCTCGTCGCTTATGCCAATCTTCCGTCGTCTCCACGGGCAGGGTCTTGTTTAGCGGCCCTCGACAAACGAGGAGGTTCTCTCGCGGCAAGCGTGGCGTGAGTGCCGCCACCTCTCGTTCGGCCGGCGGACCTTGGCCGGATGCGATCGAGGCGAGCGAGGCCACGATCAACAGGCCGATGCTGTGACGTGTGGGGAGGGACGTTAGTGTTGGCATGAGGAGAGTTCCCGAGGGCATTCTGGATTGGTATCGCGGCTGTCGGTACTTTACTCCAGCCCGATTCGGTGCGACAAACGTCACTTGTAACTGCGAGACAACTCCCAAATGGAGACGGGTGGCTATCGCCCCCGGCACGAACGATGGCCGTTGAGACCCCTGCCGAACTGTTGAAGCTCTTCGCGATGCTGATCGGGATGCTCGGCCCGGTTCCGAAGGGAGATCCGAACGTCAACGTGCCCGGCGAGTTTGTCCTCAAGGCGGGGGACCAGATTGTTGCGATCGGCGATTCGATCACACAGGCGGGGGGATATCTCAAGGACGTCGATGCCGTTCTCGCCTCGCAGTATCCGGAACTCAAGCTGCCGCCGATCATTAATGTGGGCATCAGCGGGCAGAAGGCCGAGGATCTGATCCAGCGATTTCAGAAGGATGTCGTCGATCGAAAGCCCGCGCTGGTGACCTTGAGTATCGGGATCAACGACGTCTGGCACCGAGCCGCACAGTCACACGATCCGCAGATTCTCGCCGACTACTGGAAGAACGTGGCCAAGATGGTCGACATGGCCCAGGCGGCCGGGATCAAGGTGGTCTTGCTGACCCCGACCGTTATTCGTGAGGATGTCCGGAGTGATGAAAACAAGAGGCTGCGAATCTATGTCGAGGCCCAGAAGCAGATCGCTCGGGAGAAGAAGTGCAGTGTGATCGATCTCCACGCGATGTTCGCGGATGTTCTCTCCAGGCGGCCCGAGGATGCCGGGGACCGCGAAAAATGGCTGACGAGTGACGGCGTCCACATGAAGCCGCTGGGAGACGCGTTGATGGCCATCGGGGTACTCCGCGGACTGGGCGTACCGGACGAGAAGATCGTGTCTTCCAAGGTCGCGGTCTCGACGCCAGCCGGGAAATAGTCGGTTCGAGACGTCGGTCCAGAGACTTTGACGCGAGGGGGCGGGCGAGCGATGACACGTTTTCTTGGGATCGCCGCGATCGGTTGCATGATCACGTTGGGATTCCTCCCGTTTGTGGATGAGGATCTCTCGAAGGAACTGCCTCGTATCAAGGCGATTCCTGCCTCGGAAGCTATAGCGTCGTTCCAGATCCATCCGGGATTTCGGCTCCATCCCGCTGCCGTCGAACCGCTCGTGACCGATCCCGTGAGCGCCTGCTACGACGCGGATGGCCGGCTCTACGTCGTCGAAATGCGCGGATATCCTTATCCTGAAAATACGCCCACGGGCAATGTCCGACTCCTGGAGGATACCGACGGCGACGGTACGTTCGACAAGAGCACCATCTTCCTGGACGGGCTGTCCTGGCCGACCGGAGTTGTTCCCTTCGATGGCGG
This sequence comes from Planctomycetota bacterium, assembly GCA_028291545.1. Classification (GTDB taxonomy): domain Bacteria; phylum Planctomycetota; class Planctomycetia; order Isosphaerales; family Isosphaeraceae; genus JAQGHR01. The sequence goes on from JAQGHR010000094.1 coordinate 36,721, forward strand.
GGCCTTCATCGCGGTCGCACCCGACATCCTGTATGCGAAGGATACGAACGGCGATGGCGTGGCCGATGTCAAGAAAGTGATGTTTCGCGGCTTCGGGACCCAGAACGTGCAGGGGCTCGTGAATGGGCTCTTGTGGGGGCCGGACGGGTGGATTTACGGCGTCTCGGGGGGGAACGGGGGGGATATCCTCAATGCGACGCGACCGGGTTCAAAACCGGTCTCGGTCCGAGGCCGGGATTTTCGGTTCCGGCCGGATGGGTCCGCGTTTGAAGCGATCTCCGGTGGTGGGCAGTTCGGGCATGCCTTCGATGACTGGGGGAATCGATTCACCTGCAATAATAGTAATCACATCCGTCAGATCGTGCTGCCGTCGAAGGCCGTGGAGGCGAACCCGGCACTGGTGGTTCCGGCCGTACTGACCGACATCGCCGTGGAAGGCCCCGCCGCGAAGGTGTTTCGGATCAGTCAGCCCGAGCCCTGGCGCGTGGTGCGAACGCGCCAGCGCGCGGCCGATCCCGAGATGCGGAAGCGATTGCCGCCGACCGAACTTTTTGCCTTCGGCTTCTTCACCTCGGCCACGGGGGTCACGATTTATCGGGGCACGGCGTTCCCCTCCGAATATCAAGGCAACGCGTTTATTGGCGACGTGGGAGGGAACCTCGTTCATCGCAAGATCCTTCGTCCGAAGGGATCGATCTTCGAGGCAATCCGGGCCGACGAAAACCTCGAGTTCCTCGCCTCGAAGGATAACTGGTTCCGCCCGGTAAACTTCGCCAACACGCCGTCGGGAACGCTCCTGGTCCTGGATATGTATCGCGAGACCATCGAGCACCCCCTATCGATCCCCGAGCCGATCAAGAAGCATCTCGACCTGACCAGCGGCAAGGATCGCGGGCGTATTTACGAACTCCTGCCGCTCACCTTCAAGAGACGTGCGAAGCCTGCACTCAGCCAGGCGAGCACCGAGCAACTTGTGACCCATCTGGCCGACCGCGACGCCTGGTGGCGGGAGACGGCGCAGCGTCTGTTGATCGAGAGACGAGATCCCCTTGCCGTCCCCCTCATGAAGAAAATGGCGGACGTTCGACCTTCGGCCCTCGGTCGCGTGCATGCGATCTGGACGCTCTCCGCGCTTGGCCACCTGACGGAAGCCGATGTGCTCCTGGCGCTCCGAGATCCGGAGGCGCGGGTACGAGCCCAGTCCGCCGCGCTTTCGAACACGCTTCGGCCTGGGAGCCGGGATCTCGAATTCGCGGTGGCGCGTCTTGCGGACGACCCGGACGCCGCAGTTCGCTTTCAAGTCGCCCTCGCGCCGAAAAGTGAGGAGCACGGGGGACCGCTGACGGAGCAGGCGAAAATCCTCCGGCGCGACGCGGCCGACCCCTGGACCCGCTTCGCCGTTTATTCGAGCGCGACGGGCGCCAGGTCGTCTCAATTGCTCGTCCAATCGTGCCTGCGAGATCCATTCGGCCGCACGCCGGGAGGTCGAATTGTCGCGGAGGAACTCGGCGAGATCGTTGGAGCGGGGAACGACTCTTCATCCATCGAGAGAAGCTTGTCCATCGTCGCCGATGCCTCGGTCGGTCCACACGTGCCTCGCGCCATGGTCATTGGCCTCGGACGCGGCTTGCAGAGGGTCGGCAGGTCTCTACGGACGATCGTAGAGAAATCCGGAAATCGAGAGGCGATCGGCAAGATCTTCGATCAAGCCGCTCGCGACGCGGCGAGCGACCAGGACGCTCCCGCCCGCGTCGACGCCATTCGCATTCTGGGTGTTGGTGCCCCGACCGAGGCGTGTCTACGCGTGCTGCCACCCCTCCTCGACGCTCGGCAACCTGTCGAGGTCCAGCTCGCCGCGCTCCAGGCGATGGCGAGCCTCTCCGACCCGGCCGTTGGTCGACTCGTTGCCGAGCACTGGAAGGGACTGAGTCCGAGTGCCCGCCGTGAGGCGGCAGAAGTCCTGTTCGCCCGTCCGGAGCGGCTCAGCGCGATGATGGATGCCATCGAGGCGAAGTCGTTTCCCGCCAACGAGGTCGAGCCCGCCCGTCGCAAGCAGATCCTCGCGCACCCTGTCGCCAAGCTCCGCGAGCGCGCAAGACGAGTCCTTGGCACCGACCCGAAGGCGGATCGCAGCCGAGTGATTGGCGCGTTTCAACCTGCCCTGACGCTCGGGGGAAATCGTCAGAAAGGGCGATCGGTCTTCGAGAAGACTTGCGCGACCTGCCACAAGGCGGACGGACTCGGTGAGAGCGTGGGGCCGGATCTCGCGACGGTGACCGGACGGACGCCCGAGGACCTCCTGATCCACATTCTGGACCCGAATCGGGAGGTGAATCCGCAGTATCTGGATTACAGCGTCGCGACGAGCGACGGAAGGATCGTGACGGGGCTGATCGCGAGCGAAACGGCCAACTCCGTGACTTTGCGGAGGGCGGCGGGGGCGACTGACGTCATCCCACGAACCCAGATCGAGGCGATCGCTTCGACTGGCGTCTCGCTGATGCCGGACGGGCTGGAGACCGGATTAACTCATCAGGATTTCGCGGACCTCGTTGCCTTCCTGCGAGACCTCCAGGCGAGCCCGCCCGAGAAATCCGGACGATAGATCGGTCTCGGATCTCGTCGCGAGATGCGCATGAAAAACCGCTGGACCGGATGAGTATGTGGTCCAGCGGTTCGAGAAAAAATGATTCAGGGACTTGCTCGCTCACGCGAGGGTCACCAATACACGCTCAATTATACGAGGAGAGCGAGACGATTCGACCCGAGGGCTCGCGGATGAAGATTTCGCGGGTGCCGAGGATTGTCTCGCGCATGGGAACAACGACTTCGATCCCTTCGAGCCGGGGCAGAAGCTCCTCCAGGTCGTCAACCTGGAGGTAGAGGACGACCCAGGGCTGGTGCGTCTCTCCGTCGACCAGACCCGGTGTATCCTCATGCAGGCTATCGCGGGTGCGATAGACGACTTCCAGGTCGCCCCGCCCGAGGATGGCGAACTCCAGGTGATCGTCTCCCCCGATCTGGAGGCGAACCTCGAACTCGAGCCGATCCACCCAGAATTCCATGCAGGGCTCGATCCGGTCCACCAGCAGGACCGTCGAGAGACGGCGGAACGCGGTCTGGAGCGGAGGAAGCGTCGCGAGTGCGGACATGAAAAATATCCTCTTGGGAAATCGTGGCCGGTGGGAGCTGCCGTCGCGGCAACAAAAGCTTCTTCCAGGGTGGCCGTTTGAGCTTGAGGCGGGCGATGTTCGACTGAAGGCAGCTCGGAAACGGCTCGTGGTGCTCCTGGAGTCATGAGACATTACGCGAACTACAGGCCGGATGATGGCGCAGATCTGATGAAGATTCCGTAAAGCTTGTCTCGACCGAAGGTTGAGGAGAAGTTATTATTCTTGCGGAGTCAGATCATGAATGCATGGCTGCACCGGATGGGCGCAACTCATGCCCAACAAGACGGCAACGAGACTTAGACACGGGTTGTGGGGTCGGGTTCACGAAATATGTCGCGGATCGCGTAACCAAGCACGCGTCGTCTCGTCGCGATTGTTTTTTCGCCGGACCACTCGCGATTTCTTGTTCTAAATTGCCGCCGATTCTGGCGATGGCGAGTGAATCGGGGCCATGTCGTTGAGCATGCGCGAAGGAGCGAGCAATTTGAGCGAATAACGGATTGAATTCGAAGTGAAACGAAGGCGTCTTGCACTACGGATTAGTAGAGGAATCGAAAAGGCGATTCGGGGTCGGATCGCCGTCGATTTCCGGTTGGAAAAATTCGCTCCGAAAAAATCGCGGCGATGCGGCGCGATTGGGGATCTCACCGTGACTTACTCTCTATGGGCCTGCCTATGAACCGTCACGAGGAGGCGGACACCGGGACCGAAACCGATATGCTCCTCTCGCGAGCAAAGGCTGGCGATGGCGAGGCCCTGGGCCGTCTGCTCCAGCGATATCGGAATTACCTCGCGTTGCTGGCGAGGTTACGGATGGGTCGTCGCCTTCAGGGCAAGCTGGACGTTGAAGATCTCCTTCAAGAGCTGTCCATGGAGGCTCACAAGGACGTCGCGCAGTTTCGCGGAGGAACCGAGGCGGAATTCCTGGCGTGGCTGCGCCAGGTGTTGGCGGCGATCCTTTCGAATCAGGTGCGGCGATACTTCGGCACGCGGCGACGAGATCCGCGGCGAGAGCGGCGGATCACGGCCGAGCTGGATCGGTCTTCTCGGGCGTTGGACCACAAGCTCATCGCGCCACAAAGCTCGCCCAGCCATCAGGTCGCCCGTCGCGAGCAGGCCGTCATTCTCGCCGATGCACTGGGGGAACTCCCGGAAGCGTATCGCGAGGTCATCATCCTCCGTCAGCTCGAAGGGCTGAGCTTTCCGGAGGTCGCCCGCCGTATGGAACGGACCGAGGACAGCGTCAAGAACCTATGGGCTCGGGCGCTGGCCCGGCTCCGCCAAGCGATGGAGGACCCGCGATGAACCCGAGCGACCGGCGACGATTTGCAACACTTCCGACGTCCACTCAGTCCGGTTCCTGGCTGTCTCGCGATGATCCTCGCGTGGCGACGGCCCTGGATGATTATCTCGGGCAACTCCAGGCTGGCGCACGTCCATCGCGCGCCGAGTTCCTGGCGCGCTATCCGGATATCTCCGACGTCCTGGCCGATTGCCTCGATGGCCTGGAATTTGTCCAGTCCGCCGCCGCGGATCTCTCATCCCCCAATGGCAAGTCGGCGCAGAACGACGCGCTGCCGCCGTCAACCAAGCTCGGTGATTACCGGATTCTTCGCGAGATCGGCCGGGGCGGTATGGGGGTCGTCTACGAGGCCGAGCAGCTCTCGCTCAATCGCCGCGTGGCCCTCAAGGTCTTGCCCCCGGCCGCCGCAATTGACCCGAAGCAAAGGCAGAGGTTTCAGGTCGAGGCGCAGGCTGCCGCGCACCTGCATCACCCTCACATCGTGCCGGTATTCGCCGTGGGGTGCGATCACGGGATCTCGTACTTCGCGATGCAATTCATCGAAGGGCGAACCTTATCGGCCACCATTCGCGACCTCCGCCGATTCGGCCTCTCGGGCAAGGGGTCCATACCGATCTCGGCACCGACCAAGACGACCGTGGGGGAACTGCCCACGCCCTCGGCGATTTCCACGGAGCGCGCGACGGGAGCGAATTCGAAATCCGGTCTACCTGGCGAGTCCGGTTCGTCACCTTCGCAACGGAGCAAGGCGTTTTTCCGTTCGGTGGCTCATCTCGGAGTCCAGGTGGCCGGTGCGCTCGAACACGCGCATAGCCTGGGTGTGCTGCATCGCGACATCAAGCCCGCGAACTTGCTGCTCGATACCCAGGGCGAGCTCTGGGTCACCGACTTCGGACTCGCCCGCTTCAAGGACGATCCCGGTCCAACCCGGACCGGCGATTTGCTCGGCACTCTCCGTTACATGAGCCCGGAGCAGGTTGAGGCGAAGCGTGGTGTCGTCGATCAGCGCGCGGATATTTACGCCCTTGGCGCGACCTTGTACGAACTGGCGACGCTCCGGCCGGCGTTCGACGGTCGCGACCGCGCCGAGGTGATTCGACAGATCCTGTTCGAGGAGCCGATTCGGCCCCGCAAGGTCGATCCGTCGATCCCTCGCGAGCTGGAAACGATCCTGATGAAGGCGATGGCCAAAGAGCCGGCCTCCCGCTATGCGACGGCACAGGAACTGGCCGATGATCTCAATCGATTCCTCGAAGACAAGCCGATCCTCGCGTGCTGGCCAACGTTCTCGGAGCAAGCCTCGAAATGGGTTCGGCGACACCGCGCGCTCGTCGCCACGGCAGCGTCCGTCGTCGTGGTCTCGACCATTGTGGCGTCGATTCTGCTCTGGCAGGAACAACGACGCACGGCGAAGGCGCTGGAACGCGCCGAGAAGTCCATCGTGGTTTATGCCCAGGGGATGAAAGCCACGCTGATGATCGCCCAGGACGTGGTCATGAACGCGATGCAATCGGTCTCCAGTCACTCCGGCAGTGAGTTGTCGGCTTCGGACCGTAACTTCTTTGCCCTCGCGCTCAAGTATTATGAAAGTATCGACCAGGCCTCGGGGATCGACCCTAAGTATCGCGCCGTTCAGGGTAAGGCTCAATTTGGGATCGGTTTGACCAGGTCGTTCCTGAAGCAGCCGGGCTGGGAGGAGGCCTACAGGCGCTCCGTCGCGATCTACGAGGAACTTTGTGCCGCGAATCCCACGCGTACTGACCTGATCTGGGACACGGCCGCCTCCCTGAAGTATCTCGGGCTCAGGATCCACTCGACACGCGGGTTTGCCGCGGCCGAACCGATATTCCTCCGGCTCCTGGCTTTGGAACGAGAGATGATTGCGCGGGAGCCCCACAACGACTATTACAAGACTTGCCTGGCCACCGACCTGACGAACTGGGGCCAGTTGCTCGGGGAAGCGGGTCGCACCGAAGAGGCCGAGAAGAGTCTACGAGAAGCCGTGGCCATCAAGCCAGGATATCCCCATTCGGCCAACGGCCTGGCCTGGTTCCTTTCGAAGGATCCCCAGCCCGTCCGCAAGAAAAGCTCTCAAGCCGTCAAGCTCGCTCGCGGGGCCGTGGAAGCCAGACCCAAGAGCTGGATGTACTGGAATACGCTTGGCCTTGCGCTCGTTCGAGACGGAGACTGGAAGGGGGCCATCGAGGCCCTCGAGACCTCGAGGCAACTGAACGACGGGGGTGTCGCGCACGATTGGTTCGTCCTCTCCATGGCCCATTTCCATAAGGGAGATCTGGAGAAGTCCAGGGAGTTCTACGACAAGGGCGTCGAGTGGATGAACACGAACCCGAAGGCCAACCTTGAGGAATTGCAATCGTTTCGCCTCGAAGCTGCCAAGCTGCTCCATCTGCCGACACCGACGGCGGCGGTCGCGGATTGAATCCGCGAGCGCGCATATGCGCATGCGGACCGTGCGAGAGTTCTTGGCCAGCCCATCAGGTCGAACTTGCGGGACGCAAGAAGGGGATGATCAGGGTTCCGGCGTGGATGCGAAGTCCCTGTGGGTTCTCGGTCCGATTCACGAAGCCTGGCCACCATGATGCGACCGCTGGGAATTCCGTGCCTATCCTCGATCAGCCGTCGGATCGTAGCTGTGTCCACCGCGCTGACGAGGGCGACATCGATCTGTATCACGACGAGCGGGCCTCCTTCGCCTTTCTCGAAAACGGCGGCACGGGTGTAGAAAGGATCGAGCGCGGATTCCCCGACTAGCTTGGAATTCCAGCCCTGCCTGGGCGTTCCCTTCGGTGGCGTGATGTCGACTTCCGCGAAGTCGGCTCGGAATGTCGGAATCGGCCCGATGGCTTCACATTGACTGCAAAACGTCAGCGCCAAAGTCACTGGTCCAAGAATTCGCGCCAAGTAGTACATCACTTTCCAGTCTCCCTGGAGAGTCGCGACAGATCCGCAAAGTAGGGATCCAGTTCGCTAATTCTACAGCCGCAGGAAAATGACGCCCCTGTGCTTCTCCTTCCAGGTCTTGTCATGTGATGCTTTGGCCACCTTGTTCCGGCGAATGTGATACGCCACCAAGGCGATCGCCCGAGGCAGCCTC
>JAQGHR010000150.1 GCA_028291545.1 Planctomycetota bacterium
AGGTGCGCAGGGGCGTGCTCGTGATGAGCGCGATCCCGGAGGTCGTGCCGGGGGTGACGTATGCGAAGTCGGGTTTGAGACAGTGGGTGGACAATCTGCGGCACGTCGAGAACCTCCCCCAGCGCGGCCCGATCGTGCTGGCGGCCCTGCTCATCGTGGCTGCCGGGCTGGGCCTGGGCGACCTGATCTTGCGGGGCCTGAGGGTGCGATCGAGCCTGTCGTGGCCCGAAAAGATCTCGCTGACGTTCGGCATTGGGATGATCGGACTGTCACTGGGCACTTTGATCCTGGGGCGATGTGGGCTGCTCCATCCCTGGATCGTTCGCGGCGTGCTGCTGGTGCTGGCGGGGAATGCGGGTCGCTTCGCGTCGGGGACGGCGCCTCGGCAGACGGAGGGCAGGGCGGGGGCCGTCGGCCTCGTCCTCATCACCGCGCCGTTTCTGATCCTGATGGCCCTGGCCGCGATGCTGCCGACGATCGACTTCGACGCGATGGAATACCATCTCCAGGGGCCGAAGGAATATTACCTTCGCGGCAAGATCGCCTTCCTGCCCCACAACGTTTATACGAGCATGCCGTTCGGCGTGGAGATGCTCCATCTGCTGGGCATGCTCGTGCTGGGAGACTGGTGGCGAGGGGCGCTGGTGGGGCAGCTCCTGATCATGATCCACGCCCCGATGGCGGCGGCGATGGTGGGGATGGCGGCCTCGCGATTGGCCTCGCCCCGCGCGGGCTGGTTCGCGGCGGTGATCTATCTGACGACCCCTTGGATCTTCCGACTGGCGGCACTGCCCTATGTCGAAGGGCCGATGCTTTACTATCACGCCGCGCTGATCTGGGGATGCACCGTCGCCCTGCACCCGTCCCTCGTGAGACATTGGGCCATCCTCGGCCTTCTGGCGGGCGGCGCGATGTCGTGCAAGTATCCCGCGCTCATCTCGGCCGTGATCCCGTTCGGCCTGATGGCGATGTGTACGCGATCGCCGAAGGCGGTGCTTGGCTTTGCGCTGGGCGTCTCGGTGGCGATCGGCCCGTGGCTGGCGAAGAATATCGTCGATACGGGGAACCCGGTCTATCCCCTGGCGAACAAGGTCTTCGGCGGCAAACCGTGGAGCGCCGCGAGGGAAACGAAATGGCAGAACGTCCACGGACCGAGGCCGCCGTCGTGGGCCGCGCTGAACGATGGTCTGCTCGACATCGCCGGCCGATCTGACTGGCAATCCGCCCTGTTCATCGCCCTCGGCCCGCTGGCGTTCCTGCGTCGCGAGTCGCGCAAGACTGCATGGATATTACTATCCTATGTGACGTACATATTTGCCACCTGGTTCCTCTTCACCCACCGCCTCGATCGGTTCTGGCTCCCCGTGTTGCCGCCCCTGGCGATCCTGGCGGGGCAGGGGGCCGACTGGCGTCGCGATCGCGCCTGGTCGATCGTGCTGGGCCTGGTGACGACGGTGGCCATCGTCACGAATTTCGTCTATGCCTCGACCGCGCTGACGGCGTTCAACGAGTGGACCAACAGCCTGGTCTCGCTCCGCACGAGCGTCCCCAAGATGCTGAACAAGTCCCTCGCCCGGCTGGACACCGAGCTTCCCCCCGGCGCGAGGCCCCTCCTCGTCGGCCAGGCCGCCGTGTTCCACATGAATCATGAGGTCGTCTACAATACCGTCTTCGATGACGAGATCCTCGAAACCTTCGCCCGCGACCGCTCTGCCGAAGACGTCCGCGTCTCGCTGATCGCCCGTGGCATCACCCACGTTTACGTCGAGTGGCCCGAGATCGCCCGCCACCGCAAGCCCGGCGGCTACGGCTACACCGACTTCATCCAGCCCCAGGTCTTCGCCCGCCTCGTCCGCGCCGGCGTGCTGGAGCCGATGGAGCCGCCGGGGCCGGATCGGGAGTTGTATCGGGTTGTGAGAGGGGTGGGGCGGTGAACGAGATCGATCCTCGGGTCCGCGATCGACATCGAGCGGCCTTTTTTCTGATTTCCTTGCTCGTCGGTGGCACGATCGCTGTCGTCTATTCCTTATCGCTAAAGCCATTGTTGGTGCATCGCGGGTTCCTGCCCGCACATGATGATTTCGGCTTGCCGATTGTCCTCGGATCGACCGTCATCATCGCGAATGGGATCTATCGTCTGCTTGGCCTGTCTCTGGCGAGAAAGACGGTGGAGGGTCGGGCAAAGGTCAATGATTCCGAGGTCGAGCTCAGCGGAGTCCCCGAGTCCGTCGAGATCGAGACCCCATGGCCAGTGACCATCCCGTTCGTTGTCTTCCCGCTGACCCTCACAGTGATCTCGCTGGTGATGTGCTGCGGAGGACCTAACGCCCTGGCATCGTTCGGCGGGATGATCGGAATTCCCCTCTTTGGAGTCCTGACGGTTGCCGGCTTTCGGAGGTCCGCCGAACCGCGCGTTCGTGCGAACGCCCAGGGAATTCTGGGAACTCATTACCCGACGCTCGGCCGCCGTTTCGTGCCGTGGGACGAGGTCGCAAGCTGCGAGATCACAAGAGTCCGCGACGCATTTGGCAATGACGACAGGACGGGAGTGGTGTTCAAGGACAAGAGTGGAAACAAGCGGCTGATCATCTTCCTCAAAGCCGCCCCCGAGGCCCAGATCGACGGACTGCTCAAATACCTTCGAGCCGTACTACCCAAGGCCAAATTCGACCCGTTCGACGAGTTGTAGGCCGAGGACTGCCCTCGCCCTCCGCACCCATTTCGACGATGATGGGGCCATCCTCCCCAGGGTGCGGCTCAAGAGGGGACCCCCGATGGCGACCATCACCACGACGAAGATCACGGCCGACGAGTTCCTCAAGATGGACCTCGGCGAGGGGCTGCACGAACTCGTCAAGGGGGAGATTGTCGTCATGCCTCCTCCCGGTCCACGGCATGGTTTCGTCTGTGCGAATACCGGCGAGATGGTCCAGGATTTCGGGAGAACGACCGGGCACGGCCACGCGATGAGCAACGACTCCGTGGTCGTCATCGACGGAGAGAACGTGCGCGGGGCCGACATTCAGTACTTCAGCGAGGCCCGCTGGCCCAGCTCGCAAGTGGGTGATGATCCGCCCCCCGTGCCGCCCGATCTGGTGGTCGAGGTCCGTTCCCCGACCGACCGTCTGCCGCATGTCCTGAACAAGGTCGCCGATTATTTGCGGGCGGGTGTCCCCGTCGTCCTGCTCCTGCAACCGAAGCGTCGTACCGTCGCGCTCTATCGAGATAATGACGACGACCCCATCGTTCTCGACGAATCCGACGTCGTCGAAAATCTCCCTGAACTTCCCGGATTCCAATGCATCGTCGGGGAATTCTTCGGCTGAAATACCGAGAGGGTCCGCGATCCATGGATGGATTGACGATCGTGACGGGAGGCGCCGGGTTCATCGGCAGCCATCTGGTCGAACAGCTTGCGGCCGAGGGCCGGCGCGTCCGCGTGATCGAGCGACCGGGGGCGAGCGTCGAGCACTTGCCGGGGGAAGTCGAGATCGCGCGGGCGGATATCCGCGATGCGCAACAGGTGCGCAACGCGATGCGCGGAGGGACGCATGTGTTCCACCTGGCGGCGAATCCCAATCTGTGGGTGCGCGACCGCCGGGAGTTCGACGCCGTGAACCATCGAGGGACCGTCCACGTCCTGGACGCGGCAATCGCCGAGGGGGCGGAGCGGATTGTCCATGTCTCCACCGAGAGCATCCTGACCTGCGCCCGGCGGGTAGGGCCGATCGCCGAGGACGTGGAGGTGACGGAGGCGGACGCGGTGGGGCCGTATTGCCTGTCCAAGTTGCGGGCGGAGCAGGCCGCCCGGGATCGGGCCGAGGCGGGGTATCCGATTTTGATCGCCAATCCCACGATGCCCGTCGGACCCGGAGACCGGGGGCTGTCGCCGCCCTCGCGCCTGATCCGGGACTACGCCCGGGGGAAAATCCCCGCGATCCTCGACTGCACGTTGAATTTGATCGACGTTCGGGACACAGCCGAAGGCCTGCGCCGTATCCTCGATCGGGGACGGGTGGGGCGAAGGTATCTCCTGGGCGGCACGAACCTGACACTCCGCAGCCTCTTCGAACGGCTCTCGGCCCTCACGGGCGTTCCCGTCCCGCGACGTCGAGTCCCCTATCCCGTGGCGCTGGGATACGCCTTTTTCAGCGAATTCTGGGCGGACCGCATGACGGGCAACTCGCCCCAGGCCACGGTCACCGGCGTGCGGCTCACCCGGAGGACCATGCATTTCGATGCAACCCGCAGCCTGGCCGAACTGGACCTGCGTGTCCGCCCCGTCGAACAGTCGTTGTTCGACGCCGTCGCGTGGCTACGCCGGGGCGATAACCCTTCCGAGCATCACGCGGAAGCGAATTCAAAAACTTTTATTTTTCCACTTGCGTCGGGCTCGCGTCCTGCTTAGTTTGGGCGATCCGCGGAAAAGTTGCGCGTGGCGCCGGCCTCACTCATGGCATCCCGCCTGCGGTCCGTAGGAGCAAGAACGGTATCAGGTTTGCGAGAAATTTTGTCTTGGGAAATTCAGGCTTGACAGCGTTGATGGTGGATGCTGACAATCGCGACCCCCAGAGATGGCCTCATTTCCTCCTAAGGTCATCGTCTGGAGAGCAGGGGACTTACGCCGCAGTCGGCCAGGTTCGGTGGAAATCGCGATTTTTGGTAGTGGAATCCGCGCGGGCGGTGGTTCATAATCAAGTGTCCGGCCCGCGCAGTTCGAATAGCCTAGCAGACCGGTCATAGAATTCGGTCCAGGACTCGCCCCATGCCTGTACGCCTGGTGGCCTTGGATGAGGGGCCTGACATCCCGCTTGATCGCGAGATGTTGGTCGTCGGCCGCCATCCCCAATGCGATGCCCGGCTGGATTCGATCCGCGTATCGCGGCGTCATTGCTGCATGACACCCGATAACGGTGAGGTGATCGTCAAGGATCTGGGCTCGACCAACGGCATACGGATCAACGGCCAGCGCGTTGAGAAGGGGCGGCTCCGCCCCGGCGACGAGCTATCGATCGCCCATATTCGCTATCGGTTCGAAGACGGCAATGGTCAAGAAATGACGATGGCCGAGCCTCTGGGCGAGCGGAACGGCTCTCACCTCCACCACGCCGGCGATCCCCACCACGCGGGCGGGTTCCGCCTGCGGGCGGCCGTCGCTACGCCGGCCGGCGGGCATCCCATCATCCCGGCCGCCTCCGTGGAGCACGACAGCCCCCTGGCGGCCGCCGTTCGCGAGCTTTTGCCCGCCGGTGTCGCTGATAAGTGTCGGATACAGGTCATCGTGCAGATGCCGAACGAGGTTGCCGAGGACGCCGAAGCATGCCGGCCCGACTCGTCCCTCTGACGCCCGGCTCGGCCCCGGTCGTCCTGCTCCAGCGCCCCGTCCTTCTGGTCGGCCGCCATCCCGAGTGCGACGTCCGGTTCGATCTGCCTTCGGTCTCGCGCCGGCATTGCTGCTTCGCGCTGGCGTACGATCGCTTGACCGTCCGCGACCTCGGCTCCCGCCATGGCGTGTGGGTCAACGGCGTCCTGAGCGACGAGACCCGCCTCCATCCCGGCGACGAGATCGCCATCGGGCCGCTCCTCTTCCGCTACGAGGATGACATCCCCGCGCCTCCTCCCCCCGCCTCACGCTCCACCTCGTCCAAGGCCAAGGCCCAGCCTGCGGCACCGCCCAGCCTGCCGGATCTCCCGGTCGATTCCGAGGAGGATCTGATGCCGTTGAGCGACGCGTTCAAGCTGTGAGAGGCGATCCGGATCGTGGTCTTTGCCCCGGAGGGGCTAACCGCCGCGCACGTCCTACTTGCGCCTCACCAATTCCGGCAGATACTTCACCGGGAGCGTACCGTGGCTCAGGACGGCCTCGTGGTAGCGGCCGAGGGAGAAGGTGTCGGCCTGCTCGCGCTGGGTGGACTGGCGGAGGCGGTGGAACGCGACGCGGCCGACGAAATAGGTGGAGAGCTGGCACGAGGAGAGCTTCGATCGCACGATCTTGCCCAGCGCCTCGCCCTCGGTCTGGAAGGCGCGGCCGACGAGAAGCTCCATCGCTTGCGCGTCGGTCATATCGCCGCAATGCATCTTGTGGTCGAGGATCGCATTGACCACGGCGCGGAGGTAAAACTTCATCTGCTGGAGCCGTAGCCGCAAGTCGCCCGCGCCGAAGCCCTGGTCCAGCATCATCCGCTCGGTGTACACGGCCCAGCCCTCGGCGAAGGTGCCCGAGGAGAGCACGCGACGGATCAACGACGGGCAGCGGTTGGCATATTCAAGCTGCACGTAGTGGCCGGGGTAGGCCTCGTGGATCGTGAGCACCTTGAGCATCGCCTTGTTGTACTCGCCCAGGTAGCTGGCCACCTTCTTGGCGTCCCAGTCCGAGGGGGGCGGGCTGATGGCGTACTCGCTGGAGCCGGTCGGGTCCAGCGGAGGCGCGGATTCGAGGTAGGCGACCGAGACGCCGCGCTTGAACTCGGGCATCTCCAGAATCCGGCACTTGTCGGGCTCGGGCAGCGCGAGGATGTCCTTCTGTTTGATGAACGTCTTGATGTCGGCCACGGTCGCCTTTGCGTCGCCGACCAGGCTCTCGGGCGTACCGTGATCCTTGGCGATCTCGGCCAGGACCTTCGCCGTCATCGCGCGGCGGCCGACCGGGTCGTCGGTCGGTACGGCGGCCTTCGGAAACATCTCGGCCCACAAGATCCGTGCGACGACGGCCATCTCGCGCTCGACGCGATCGGCCTCCGCCTCGGCTTCGGACAGGACCTCCGCGGCCGAGAGTCCCGCGTCCAGCTCCAGCTCCAGCTTCCTGGCGAACAGCTCGGGGCCGATCCGCCAGGAATCATTCGAACGGGGCAGGACCTCGTTCTTCAGGAACGTGACATGCTCCGCGAGCGCCTTGACGATGGCCTCGGCCCGTTCACCGAGCGGGCCTTTCCCGGCGGGTTCGCCGGTCAGCTCGTAAATCTCGGTCTTGTAGAAGTTGATCGCCCCTTCGGTCTGTCGAATTGCGGTCTCGACCCGCACGCGCGGGGGCGTCTTGATCGTCTTGCGGGCCACGTCCACGACCGCCGGGATCTTCCCCATCCGCGCGATGACGTTCTTGAGGTTCGTCGCCTTGGGCAGGGTGGACTGGCTGAGGATCAGGTAGACGCTGTCGGTCAGGTACGCGCCATAGGTTCTCGGGTCATCCTCGAACGGATGAAAATGCTCGTCGAGCCAGATCTCGCGATCGAGGTGATGCGTCAGGATCTCGAAGTCGATCTGGCCGTCGCGCGAGAGCGATTGATACGCGACCTTCTGCGGCAGGTCGGCCCGCGTCTCGCGCAATCGCTTGAGGTTCGCGGCCCGGGCATCGGCCGAGAGATCGTCGAGTCGGTCGTCGAACCGATGATCGCCATACTGGGTGGCGAGCAAAGGCTGCGCGGCGAATGAGGCATCGAGGAAGGTGCGGAAGAACCCGGCGAGCTTCGCATCCTCTGCCTTGGCCCCTCCGGGCGGATCATCGACGGCCCGAACCCGGGTCACCAGGGCGACGAACACGATCAATCCGCAGGCAATCCCGAGCTTCATGGATGGTCTCCCTTGCCGCCGCTCCGGGCTGAACAGTCGCGGTGATGATACGGTCCCGAGACTCGTGAGAGGAAGCCGCCGGCGGAAAAAACGAAGAAAATCCGCAAGACCCGGCGGCGTGCGGCAACTATCTTCTTGCCATGACCGATCCCCACGATTTGCCACCAACTGCCGAAGGCCGGCCGATCGATTGGACGGCGGCCCTGGCCGAGCATGGCCGATGGTTGCGGCTGGTCGTGCTCGCTCGGGTCGGCGATCGGCATGCGGTGGACGAGGTGATGCAGGAGGTGGCGCTGGCGGCCGTGTCCCAGCACGCCCCTCTGCGCGATCGGGCAAAGCTGGGAGCATGGCTCCATCGCCTGGCCGTGCGACAGTCGCTGTTGTTTCGCCGGGGGCAAGGTCGGCGGCGCCGGCTGATGGTCCGGCACGCCGATCTGAATCTGGCGCGGGAGGACGTCTCGGCCGAGTCCGATCCGCTCGATTGGCTGGTCCGAGACGAGCGAGCGGCCCTCATCCGGACGGCCCTGGACCGGTTGCCGCGTCGGGATGCCGAGATTCTGCTGTTAAAATATCTGGAAAACTGGAGCTACCGCGAGATGGCCGCCCACCTGGGCCTGACTCCCAGCGCGATCGAGGCACGGCTGCACCGCGCCCGGGCGCGGCTGCGGAGCGAGCTGTCGGCGTCTCACGTGATCGAGGTGCCCGAATGATTCCTCACGAGCCTTGTGGGATAGAAGACCGCGAGATCGACCTCCTGGTCGATGGCGAGCTGAACGACACGTCCCGTGTCGAATTACTGGCCCGCCTGGAGGCCTCGCCGGACGGTTGGCGACGCTGTGCGCTGGCGTTCCTGGAAGCCCAGGCGTGGCAAGGGGCCTTCACGGTCCAGGCGGCTTCCATCAAATCGGCCATTCGGGTGTCGGATGCATCTCCTCGGGTGCCACTGGCAGCTTGCCTGCCAGTGTCTTGGCTGGGGGTCGAAGACACTGGCAGGCAAGCGGCCAGTGGCACCCGAAGCCGCCTTATCCCCTGGCTGGCCAGGGCGGCGGTGATGCTGCTGGCGTTCGGTCTGGGCTGGGCCGTGCATGGAGCGGGCAAGGCATCGGCCCCGCCGCGCGTGGTGGTCATGCCCACTCCCCTGGCTCGGCCGATCCCCTCGCCGACGCGTCCCGCGCCGATCCTCACGGGCCTCGGTCGCGATCGTCCCGCGCCGGTGGATTACGTGCGGGGCCATCTGGAACGTGAGGGATACCGGTTCGAGCAGAGGCTCCTGCTCGTCCCGGCCGCCACGCGAGACGGCCGTCGCGTGGCCGTGCCGGTCGAGCAAGTCAAGCTCCGGTTCGTGGGGAACCGGTCGGTCTGAGGGATGGTCTTTTCTCCGTCAAGGAAGTAACCATGATGAACGCCTTTTTCTTGATCCTGGCCGCCACGATCCTCGGCGACGAACCCGTGGTGCTCACGAAGGACGTGAGACCCGACCTCGCGAGCGCGAACGCCCTCACCTGGCAGGCCATTTCGTCCACCAACATCAACGCCAACTGCACCGCCTGCCACGCCGAATCGCGGGATGTGGCCTACCACAAGTTCCTCACGACCCACGCCTGGGCCGACGCGAGGCAGGATTGGGCGAACCCGGTCCGCTCCTGGCGCGCCTTGTCGCGAACCGGCGGGACCGAGGATCTGGGGGCCGTCCTCACCCCGGTCGACGACGCGGTTCGCGCCCAGCTCAACCTGCCCGAGGGGCGTGGGCTGGTCGTCACGGGCGTCGTCGCCGAGGGCCGCGCCGACAAGGCCGGGCTCAAGGCCAATGACATCCTCCTGACGCTGGCCGACAAGCCCCTGGTCAAGCCCGACGACCTGCTTGCGCACCTCAAGGCCGCGCTCGGTCGTCACGGCGGGGTGAACCCCGAAGCGCCCGTGGCGCTGACCCTCCTCCGCGCCGGCAAGCCGATGACGATCCAGGTCAAGCCCGAGGCCCGCGTCGCCCTGGGCACGGTCGTCCAGCCCACGCCGGATTATTACATCGGCACCCCTTCCAATCCGATCGACGAGACCCTCCGCACGCATCTCGGCCTCGCCGAGGGCCAGGGGCTCATCGTCTCGGCCGAGCCCACCGACGGCACCCCGGCGGCCAGGGCGGGGATCAAGCACAACGACATCCTGCTCACGTTCGACGGCCAGGCACTCGCCGACATCGAGACGCTCCGCGCCCGGATTCAGAAGGTCGGCCCCAAGCCCGCGAAGGTCGGCCTCCTCCGCGCCGGCAAGCCGATGGAGGTGACCGTCACCCCCGAGCCTCGCAAGCCCGAGCCGGAGACGACTTATCACAAGGAGATGCTCGACCTCATCACCGCCGAGGGCACGGTCCGGCTCCTCCAGGACGTCCCCGTCCTGAATCGGTTGTACACGACCAACCAACTGCAAAACCCGATGACCTACGATCGCGTGAACTCCCCGCCCGCCGCGCCCGACCTGACCAAGAAGATCGACGACCTCACGGCCCAGGTCCAGGCCCTCACCAAGGCCGTCGATGACCTGCGCAAGCAGGTCAGGCCGGGCGAGTCGAAGTGATGACGATGTGATCGAGTTGCAACCGACAGGGCCGCGACCGGGTCCGTTTCAGGGCTCGTCGTGGCCTTCGTCTTCCCTCAGGAAGAGCCCCTCGTTGTCCCGCGCGCCGTGCCGTACATGCACGACTTCGATCCCGCCATCGCGTGGTAAATAGAAAATTAGATAGGCTTTGAACCGATTAACACTCGTACATCGAAGACCGGCGAGCGCGGGAATCGCGACGTCGAAGACTTCACCGAGTCCGGGTCTCGCTGCGAGTCTGGCGAACGTCTCTTCGATGCGATCGTAGAAACGGCGGGCGATGTCCGGACTGGCCTGCGCCAGGCGGTCGGCGATCTCATCAATCTCGGCTTGGGCTGCCGGCCGGATCTGCAATTCGGGCGTCATTGCCCTTCTCGCTTCGTCTGTCGCTCCTCGAAACCCTGGCGCAGCCCGGCCCAAAATTCCGGCGTAACCGGAATGGCTGGGCCGGATTCCAGGCCCGCAAGGAGGTGGGCTTCCAAGCGAGCCTTTGCCTTGCGCATCTGCTCCTGCCGCGCCAGTTCGACCAGATAAGCCTCGGCCGTGCCCAGGCCGCGCTCGGCCGCCTCGGACTCCAGGAACTGCCGCATCCCCTTGGGCAACTCGACGGTCAGACTGTCCATCGGCTCGGCCCTCCTCATGTCGTCAAAGGTACACGGCCAGCTTCGGCCCGTCAACGCCGCTCACCTCGGCCCGGCCGACATTGCTTTCTCATAAACATCGAGGTAACGGTCGACATTCCGATCCATCCCGAAATGCTCTTCGGCCACGGGTCTGGCGGCGGCGGCGAGACGGCCGGCGAGGTCGGGATCGCTCAGGACGCGGAGGATACCATCGGCCAGCGGTTCGGGGGCGACGGGGGTGAGGAGGCCGGCGCCGGTCTCGCCGAGCAGGCGTTGATAATCGCCGAAATCGGTGGCGACGATGGGCCGTCCGGACGCGAGGTAGACGGCAATCTTGGTCTGGACGGAGTAGTTCTCGCGACAGGCCAGCCGAGGATGCACGAGCACGTCGGCGCGGCGGGCCAGGCCGACGATCTGCTCGGGAGTCTGGCCTGGCAAGACGATCAGGCGATCGCCGAATTCGCCGAGCCGAACCCTGTACGCCTCGCCCGCCTCGACCGGCCCTCCGACGAGCACGCATCGGGCCTGCGGCCGGGCCGCGAAGATCCGCGTCAGCGCCTCGATCAGGATCGGCACGCCCTGGTTGGGGTGCATGATGTTTCCGATATACATGATAACTTGATCGTCGGGTTTGATGCCCGGGATCTGGGTCGGCGGACCGGACTGTCGATAAGGCGAGAGATCCAGCCCGGGGTGGATCACGCTCACGCGGTCGGCCGGGACGCCCTTCTCCTCGACCATCACGCGCTTGTTCAACTCGCCCAGCACCACCACCCCGGCGGCCGTGGCGCAGACGCGCTTCTCGATCGCGACGTTCCAGCGAAAGACCGGCCCGCGACCCAGCCGGGAGCGCTCGACCTCGTCGCCCAGCAGCGAATGGACGTGATAGACCATCGGCCAGCCGAACCGTCGGCAGGCGAAATACGATCGGGTCGCGCCGCCGTAGTGCTCGGCGTGGACGAGGTCGAACGGGTGATCGCGGCGAATCTGATTCAGCCCGCGGACCCAGGCATGCGCCGGCAGGGTGTACGACGGCGACCCGTCGAAGTCGCCCCGATGGACTCTCCGGAACGGTTGCCTCAGGTTCAAGTACGCATGCGCCACGACCAACCCGCGGCGCTGCAAACCCCAGAGGATCTGCTTGGACAGCATCGCCGTGCCATCATACTGCCCCGCGAGGGGATACGACGTGACCATCAAGATGCGCATCGAAGGGGCCTCCTTACCCCGGTTGGGTTCTTGTTGCAGGGGACTGGATTGATGCGGGGTTCGAGATTCGAGATTCATTGTCGTCCCCACGGGGAACGTGGAGACGAGGGGGAACGTTCAAATATCACATGGTCCTCGAACCCATACCTCCAGCTGAACGCAGGTGGATCCGCGACGTGCCCAAGATAGTGGTGGCGAACTCGGGAGGGAAACCCCAATTTTGGTGGGATGAAGGGGCCGGGAATGTCGATGTTAAAAAGGACCGATGGATCGGATCGCCCGATAGTGCGTGGACGGGAAGGGAGGCCTCATGTCGGCGACGGACGACTTGCGGCTGGCCTGGCAGGCGCATCGTGATGGCCGACCGGGGCGGCGCGACGCGCTGCTGACCCTGGCCGTCGCCTCGGCCGAGTCCGACGGCGAGCCCTGGGTCGGTCGCGTGCGCGACTTCCTGGTCGCCTCGCGGCCGGATCATCTCTTCGCGGGCTTCTACCACCTGGACGAGGCCATGTCCGACCCTCGCGTGGCGGCCTCCCTGAAACGCTTACGTGAAGCCTTCCCGCCCGCTCGGGTCCGCTGGCTGGTCCGCGGTTCCGCGATTTCGCGAGGACCGTACACCGGGCGCAAGGTGCGGATCGCGACCTTGCTCGACGACCTGCTCGCCCCGCCTCGTTGCGATCGTCGGCTCGCCTCGACGCCAGTCGTGCCAAAGGGTTCGTTGGGATCAACATCCGTGGAAACCTCCGCACCGATCCTGGCCTTCTACCTGGAAGTTTTGCTCGCGACCGCCATGCTCTGCGCGCTCGTCCTCAACGAGATGCCCGACCAGAAACGAGCGGCGTGACGGCTCGGGATTTGCATCCGCCCTCCGGCTTCGCTATCGTCAACCCTCTTTCCGCGCGACTGGATCGCGTGGGCGAAGAATTGACAAAGGCAAACGAGGAGGTCGGGGATGTCGCGACGCATGATTCTGAGAGCCCTGGCGACGGTCGTCGTCGGCGCAACGCTGGTTGCGCCGAGCCTGGTCCGAGCCCAGGAGGGTGGCCCGGCGGCGATCTTCACGGCCAAATCGGCCGGCGAGGTCATCGGGGACCTGCGCTATCTCGTCTCGGCCGTCGCCCCGGCCGACGATCCCCGGACGGCCAGCGTCCTCCAGGCGCTGGATGGCCTGAAGGACCCGGCCGCGCTGAAGGGCATCGACCCGTCCAGGCCTCTGGGCGCGTTCGGCTCGCTGGGTGACGCGGCGAACCCGACGCCCTCGGCCGTCGTCTTCATCCCGGTGCTCGACGGCAAGGGGTTCCTGGCCGCGCTGGAAGGCTTCGGCGCGACCGTCGATGCCAATGCGGGCGCGCCCGGCTTCTCCCACAAGGTGACCTTGCCCGTCCCCAACGTGCCCCCGCTGTTCGTGGTGGACGCCGGCAAATATCTGTTCTTCTCGATGGCTCCTACCGGGGCCGACGCGCTGAAGACGATGAAGCCGGAGACCCTCTTGCCCCGGCGCCCCGGCGCGGGCGACATCTCGCTGACCCTGCGGCTGGACCGGCTGCCCCAGCAGATCAAGGATGCCTTCAACAACGGGCTTGAGCAGAACTTGGCCGCGCAGCGCGAGCGCCTGCCGAACGAGGACGACGCCGCGTTCAAGGCCCGGATGACTGGCATGCAACTCTCGCAAGACGCCTTCGTCGCGCTGGTGCGAGACGGCAAGGAACTCGCCCTGGACGTCGTCATCGACCCGAAAACCGAATTCGTCGGCCTGGAGCTGAATAGCTCGGCCGTCGCGGGCACGCCGTACGCCTCGGCGCTTCAGAAGATGAGCGTGATGAAGAGCAAGTTCCGCGCGCTGACGGCGAACTCGGCGATGGGTGGCTTCGTGGCCATGCCGATGGCCAAGGGAATCCGCGACATCCTGAATCAGGCCGTGGAGAAAGGGAAGGCCGAGGGGCTCGAAAAGGCCAAGGACGACCCGGCCCATCAGAAGTTGTTTGCTGACATGGTCGAGGCCGTGCGTCCCACGCTGACGGCCGAGACCCTGGATCTGGCGATGTCGATTCAAGGCCCGTTCCCGGCCACCGCCGGCGCCGATTCGAGCTACGTAGTGGTCTCGGCCATGAGCGTGAAGGGTGGCAAGAAGATCGAGGCCACGCTCCTTGAGGGCCTCAAGACCGCCCCCGCCGACAAGAAGAAGAACATCAAGATCAACGCCGCCAAGGCCGCCGATGGCACCTCGATCCACAAGATCACGGGCCTCAACGACGGCAAGGACGCGGCCCCGTTCGGTGAAGACACGCTCTATGCCGCCTTCCGCGACGACGTGGTGGTCATCGCCGTCGGCAAGAACGGCCAGACGGTCCTGAACCAGGCGCTGACCTCGAGCAAGACGCCGGCCGCGGGACCCGCGCCTCAGCTGGAAGTCTTCATGGCCGCTTCGAAGATCGCCGGCATCTCGCCCAAGGAGGAAGATCGCAAGGCCTGGAAGGAAGCCGCGGCCAAGGTTTTCGCCGGCCAGACCGCGAAGAAGGACAAGTTCGGCGTCATCCTGAAGGTCGAAGGCGGCAACCTGTCCTTCCGCCTCGGCGGCGACGTCCTCGCCCTGAAGTTCTTCAGCCTGGTCGGCCAGTCGAGGGCCGGAGCCGCCCAGTAACCGCTTCGATCGGGAGGTCGGGCCCGGATGTCCTGGCCCGATCCCTCATGTTCCCCTGGGCCAGACGACGCGCACCGGTTCCCTCCGGTGTCGCGCCGCCTTCGTGAGCGCGCCGCCAAGGCGCCTGTCCAGTGCCTCGATCGCCTGATCCAGCACGCTCCGTGCTGTGTCCAGGTGGCGAGGCCGCAGCGCGTAGGGATCGAGCGGAAGGCCGGTGCGAGGCAGGATCAGCCGGTCGGCGGCGATGTCCAGCCCGGGAGGGGCCTGGCGGGCTTCCAGCGGCTCGTAAGATCCATCCCGGCAGGGCGAGCAGTAATAGGCGGATCGCGAGGCGGGAGGACCCGGGAACCGCCAGGAATCGCGCAGTGCCAGCATCTCGGCCAGCTGCGCCCAGGGTGGGCCGTCGGGATCGAAGCCCGAGGCCGTGCCGTCGCCGACGATCACGGGCAGCAGCGACCACGCCGTCATCGGGGGCATGGGGCGCACGGGGTCGGTCAGCAGCGCGGCCAGCTCGGGCCGCGCAAGCTCGGCGGCGGCCTGATGGACGAGGGCCTCGGCCGCTTCGAGGTACAGCAGCAGCGAGGCGCGGGCGAGACGGCTGGCCTCGGCCTCGGAGCGGGGCAGGCGCAGATGACTTTGCTTGTGAAAATCGAGCGCGTCTTGATACAAGCAATGGAACGGGCTGACGACCGTCTCGATGATCCAGCCCGAGCCATCCCCACCCTCGGCGCCCGCGCGCGAGCGACCCGAGACGGCGGCCTCGGGGCCGCGGCCCGACGGCGCGGGATCACCCTTCCGCATGTCGCCTCCTGGTCGCTCGCTCGTGTTCGCGGGAATCCGGCCCGGGCTAAGATCAGGCCATCATCAATCGATCCACTTTATCACACGAACCGGTGCAGGGAAATGCGTGGACCGCCGAGGCGCGAAGAGCGCCAAGCCGAAGTGGGCTGGATCTCTTGAGCCCCTCCGGGGCTGGAACGCAGTATTCTGGATAGCCTCTTATTGGATTCCGGTGGCCGGAGGCGGGATCACCGCCGGCGTTCCGGGAGGCGGAGCGAACGGATTTTGCCAGATCAAGGCCCGCGCCCGCAGGAGATTCCCGTGCGTCTGAGGAGTGGGCGTCTCCTGGCAGAGGTAGCGGATCGCCAGGGCCGAGTCGAGGATTGCCTCTCCCATGTAGCGAGCTTCCGAGGCTTGATTCTTCGATGCCACGGACTGTTCGTACAGCTTCCACGCCTGGCCCGCCGAATCCGCGTACAACATCCCCAGGTTCGTGGCCGCGCCCCAGCGGAACATCGTGAAGTAGGGCTGATCCCGGCCGAACTCGGGCAGAGTCTCCAGGGTCTTGCCGAACAGGAATTTCGCCTGCGTCGGGTCACCCTTCTCCATCTGGGCGAGTGCGAGGTAATACGTCGCGAAGATGTCCAGGATGTTCTGCACCGGCACCGGGATGCGGGTCTTGCCGTCGGATTCGAGCGCGTGGTCCGAAAACCGGAAGACCACGTAACTCTGGATCGCCGCCGCCGTCTCGCCGCGGAGCTGGGTCAGTCGCGCCGAGAGCAACGGCCATTTCGAGACGAAGAACTGGAGCGGGTACAGCGTCGCTCCCACGAAATCGCCGGGGCCCGCGTGGAAGAGGCGGTACTCGACGGTG
The DNA here is from genome assembly GCA_028291545.1 of Planctomycetota bacterium. Lineage (GTDB taxonomy): Bacteria > Planctomycetota > Planctomycetia > Isosphaerales > Isosphaeraceae > JAQGHR01. The sequence continues at coordinate 16,286 of JAQGHR010000150.1, forward strand.
ACCGGCAACATCCATAGCTCGACGCCCGCGCACCGCGCCCCGAGCGCCGTTTGAAACGCCTCGGCTTGCTCGACGGGGTCGCGATAGAGGATCATCCGGTTGTTGCCACCGAGGTCGTGCTGGAGCAGCTTCATCCGGGGCGAGAGTGTGCCCAGACTCGACTCCAGCAGCACGATCGCCGGCCCGGCGAGGTCCGCGAACGTCGGCTCGTAGTTGCGTCCCGGCAGGTCAAGCTGGCCGAGGACGCGGGGGTCGGTTGCGGCTTGTTCCAGGGTGGCGACGCCCTTGCCGTCGGCCGTCGGGATTGGAATCCCCAGTCCCGGCTCGAACAAATACACCTTGCCGCCGATCAACACCGCGCACGCCCAGGGGCGGCCCAGTCGGCGGGGTGGCTGCTCCAGCGGCGACTTGAGGACCGGGCCTAGCGGGCGGTTCGACGGCGCCGATACGACCATCCCGGCATCCAGGCCGAGCTGGCGGCAGAGGACCAGGAACAGCCAGCCCCGTTCCGACCAGCCCTTGCGATCCTCGGTGGCCATGCCGCGCAACAGGACGTCATACGGCCGCGCCTGAGCCTGTTCCAGGTTCGGAGGGGCCAGCGCCCCGTTGGGCACGAGCATGGCGTGCCGCACCACCCACTCGAACACGCGGCGGACGCGCGTGAGGTCGTCTCCCTCGCCCGCCACCCGGGTCGCCAGCTCGTGATAGAGCAGGTTGTCCTCGATATGCCGCCCGTCGTTCTTCTGGAACTTCGGCTCGGTGATGGCCGGCAAGGCGTCGGGAGGGAGCTTCTGCGACTGGAGGAATTGCTTCATGGGCTCCGAAAGCGCGAAATCCTCGGGCTTGGCGTCCAGGAAGTAATCGTTGAGGTTCTCGGTCGCGATATTGAAGTTATCGCCGCCGGCATTGGTCGCGGCGTCGCGGATCAGCTTCAGCACGTTGTTGAGGATGCCCCGCTTCACGTCGTCCGAAATCGGTCCCGCGGAGTTTCCACCACTCGGGTCTTCGGCGATCGAAGTGGATGCCGACCGAGGCGGCCGGGCCGTGTCCGAGCACCCCGATGCGGCCAGGGCCAGAATCCAGACGCCGAGCGAGAGGCGGGGTCGCCGTGTCACGAGACACTCCTGCCGCGGTGCGGACGTTGCGGGCTTCGGACGAATGGATGACGCTTGAGCGAGCGATGACGCGAAAGCGTCGAGAATACCCATTTTGCGATATCGAGGACGTCTGGGCGAGAGTCCGGCGTGCCGGGCGACCGTTTTTTTGCGCACGGTCATGACCGGACACCTTACGTCGCAGGACCGAGGAAGGTTCGGTCCGATTTATCGACCGGCCAGTACCAGAGAATTCTGCCGGAGCGATTTTCCTCCGGTTCTGATAGCGCGGGTCTTCGTCCCCGGTAGCGGCGGGCAGGGACGCCCGCCGCTACCGGGGAACAATGGCGACAATCAGGAGGAAAACACACCAAATTGAGCCAGGACGCCTCGGACTATCCCAGTCGTTTCCTCACCTCCGCCGCCACCGCCGCCGTGAAGCTATCCGTCGATTCCTGCCCGCCGAGATCCCTGGTGCGGGTGCCTTCGCGGAGGAGGTCGAGGGTCGCGCCTTTGACGGCCGTGGCGACGTCGATCTCGCCGATCTGGTAGAGCAGGAGGACCAGCGCGAGGAAAATGGCCGTGGGGTTCGCGAGGTTCTTGCCGGCGATGTCGGGCGCGGTGCCGTGGGCGGCGTCGAACATCGCCACGCGGACCACGGCGGAGGGGTCGAAACCGAGGTTCGCGCTGGCGCCGATCCCGAGCGATCCGGCCAGCCCGCAGGCCATGTCGGAGAGGAAGTCGCCGTATTCGTTCTGGACCAGGACGATCTGGAACTTCTCGGGCGTCATGATGACCTTGCCGAGCAGCGCGTCGAACAACTCGACGTTGTGGGGGATCTCGGGGTACTGGTCGGCGACCTCGCGGGCCACGGTCTCGAACAGGCCGTCGGTCGCCTTCTGGATCGTGTACTTGGAGGCCGACGTGACGCGCTTGCCGGTCTTGCGGGCCAGGTTGAAGGCGTAGCGCGCGGCCTCGCGGACCGGCCTGCGCTCGACGATCCGCAGGCTGACGGCGCCGTCGTCGCCGATCATCCGGCCGGGGTCGTCGTAGGTGCCGCCGGTGGCGATGCGGACGATGTCCAGGTCCAGGTCGCGCCGGAAATTCGTCGGGACGCCGGGAATCGTGGTCACCGGTCGGTGGATGACCGAGAGATCCAGCCTCCGCCTCAAGACCTGGTTCGGGCTCTCCTCGGCGGTGATCGTGGGGTACTTCAGCGCCACCGTGTTGGCCGTGATCGAGGCCACGGCCTGATCGTAAACCTTGGTCTTGTTCGCCCTTCGGTTTTCCAGGGAGAGGTCGATCGGCTCGAAGTTCAGATGGATGGGCAGGGCGTCCGCCAGGGTGTGGACCGCGTGGGAAAGCTCGGCGCCGATGCCGTCTCCGAGCAACTCGGTGACCTTGTACGTGGGTCGCATCGTCGGGGGCCTTCGAGCGGAGCGGATCGTGTGAACACCGGATCGCGATTGTACGTTTACGCTCCAGGAGGCGTCAAATCCAGACGGATTCGCCGATGTCAAAGATCAAATTGAGGAGTTTCACGCAGAGACGGGGAGGGAGCGCAGAGGTCGCAGAAAACCGAGGACGAAATCCCTTCTTTTTACGATCCTTAATCTTACTATGCGACCTCTGCGCTCCCACCCCGTCTCTGCGTGAAA
>JAQGHR010000099.1 GCA_028291545.1 Planctomycetota bacterium
CCCGGGGCGCAGGCGTGGCGCCCCGTCGCAAGCCGCGCCGCCCCGAGTCGCGCGATCCCCGGCCGCGCGTCGGGGGCAAGGGGGCGGCCCGCGCCGACTGAGCATCATACGAACATGATTTCACTCGACGTCCATTCGGCCGAGCGAAGAGTTCACGGGGAGGCCGGTGTGGCGGTCTCGCGGGGAAAGACTTGGCCAGAGCGTCGGCCTGCCGTAGGGCGACGTCGAGCTTTTTGATGGTGAACTTGGACTTCTTCACGTGTCCGAGCTCGTTCGACGCAATGCCTCATCGCATCTCCGTCCTCAAATGCGATGGTCCAACTCTCGGGGAAAACGTCATCGCGGAATGTCGGGATTCGGAAGAATCCGAAGGATTTCGGCCGCGCTCGAATTCGGGGTTGGACAGACGACTTGCGACCGATTAGCATCAGGCGTCGAGTTCGGGAGCGGGAGGTACGATCCTCGGCGATTGCTGGAGAGAGTCACCATGCGCGTGCTGGGATCTTGGTTCATGGCCCTCCTGCTGGTCCGTGGGGCCTTCGCGGCCGACGGGGGGCCGAGGCGGCCCGATCACACTGCCGCCCGGCAGGCCCGAGCCCTCGCCGCCCAGATTGACTCCCATCTGGATGCCCGATGGGCGGAGGCGAAGCTCCGCCCCGCGGCGATGGCCGCCGACGGCGAGTTCCTCCGCCGCGCCAGTCTCGATCTGGTCGGTAAGATCCCGACCGCCGCCGAGGCGCGCGACTTCCTCGACGACCCGGACCCTGGGAAGCGCGCGGCCCTGGTCGACCGCTTGCTCGAGAGCCCAGCCTACGCCGCGAGGGCCGCCTTGCTCTGGCGGCAGCTCCTGCTCCCCGACATCGAGGAGGCCGGACAGGTCGCACCGGGCGGCCTTGATGCCTGGTTGCGCAAGAAGATCGCCGAAGACGCGGGATACGACCGGATCGTCCGCGAAATCCTCTCCGCCCGGCTCGGCGGCGGCATGGATGACATGACGTCCACGCCGACGCCGGCCGCCTTCTACGCCGCCCGGGACGGGAAGCCCGAGAGCCTTGCCGGCGACACGGCCCGCGCCTTCCTCGGCCTCCGCGTGGAGTGTGCACAATGCCACAATCACCCGTTCGCCAAGTGGAAGCGGGAGGACTTCTGGGGCTTCGCCGCCTTCTTCGCTGGCGTCCCTCAGCAGCCGGACGCCGCCGTAGCCGCCACGCGGGCTCCTCGCGAGGATGCCGACCGTCGCGAGCTGACGATCCCGGGAACCTCGACGGTTGTCAAGGCCGTCCACCTCGACCACTCCCCGCCGGCCTGGCGACCTCGCGCCGGCACTCGCGAGGTTCTGGCGGAGTGGATCACCGCGCCGCAAAACCCCTACTTCGCCCGAGCGGCCGTGAACCGCACCTGGGCCCGCCTCTTCGGCAACGGCCTGATCGACCCGGTGGACGACCTCGACTCGGCGGGCGATCCGGCGCTGGTCGGGCTGCTCGACGAGGTCTCCGGCCAGTTCCGGGATCACGGCTACGACCTGAAGTACCTGATCCGCGCCTTAATGGCGACCCGGGCCTACAACCTCTCCAGCGCGGTCGAGGCCGGCACTCCGACGGCCCCGCCGTTGTTCGCCCGGATGCCGGTGCGGGGCCTCTCCCCCGGCCAATTCGTCGACAGCCTGGGGCAAGCGACGGGGGCCGATCTGGGCGAGACCCGGGCTCGATTCGTTGAGCTTTTCGCCGAGCGCGACGTGCCGCCGACCGAGTCCCAGACGTCGATCCTCCAGGCCCTCACGCTGATGAACGGCGGGTTCATCCATGACGCTACCCGGCCGGAGACCGGTAACGTGATCGGGGCGATCGCCGAGGCCCCCTACCTCGACACCGCCGGCCGGGTCGAGATCGTCTTCCTGGCCGTCCTCGCGAGAAGGCCGAAGCCCCCGGAGGTCGCCCTCGCGGTCAAATATATCGACCGGCGGGAGGGGGAGGCCGACCGCGCCCGGGCGTTGTCGGATGTCTTCTGGGCTCTTTTGAACGGGCCGGAGTTCCGCACCAATCACTAGTCGGCCGGTCGTCGCCGGGTTGCTTTTTCGGATCGAGGAGAAGCCGAACATGGACCGCTCGCCATCGTCGATGCCGCCCCTGACTCGTCGGCAGATGTTCCGCCTGGCCACGGTCGGAGCCCTGGGGTGTTCGGGCTCGGGTTGGCTCGGGAGGCTCGCGGCCCATGCGGCCGACGACCCCCGCCGCCGCAAGGCGTGCATCCTGCTCTGGATGTCGGGGGGACCGAGCCAGATCGACACCTTCGACCCGAAGCCCGGCCACGCCAACGGCGGCCCTTTCAAGCCGATCCAGACGAGCGTCCCGGGCATTCTCGTCGGCGAGCACCTGCCCAGGGTCGCCACGGAGGTGAAGGATCTGGCGATCATCCGGGGCATGAGCACCAAGGAAGGGGACCACACCCGCGCGACCTACAACCTCCGCACGGGGTATCTGCCGCAAGGGCCGGTCCGCTACCCGACTTTGGGCTCGCTGGTCGCGAAGGAGCTTGAGGACCAGTCGGCCGAGCTTCCGGGCTTCGTGAGCATCTCCCCGGTGCGGGCGATCAGCCCCGGCGCGATCAGCCCCGGCTTCCTGGGTCCGCGCTATGCCCCTTTGATCGTCGGTGAGCGGACCGGAGGCGCACGAGCGGCCGGCCGCGGAGCATTCCGAGTGGAGGATCTCGACCTCCCGACCGGCATCAATAGCGAACGGGCCGACGACCGGCTTGGGCTCATGAACTCGCTCGCGAGCGAGTTCCGGGCGACCCGCCCCGGCATCTCCCCCGAGAGCCATCAGGACGCCTACGGGCGGGCCGTGAAGATGATGCGGTCGCCGGCGGCCAAGGCGTTCGAGCTGGAGGAGGAATCCGACTCGGTGCGCGACGCCTACGGCCGTCACCCCTTCGGCCAGGGATGCCTGCTGGCCCGTCGGCTGGTTGAGCGAGGCGTCCCGTTCGTCGAGGTCACACTCTCCGGAGTCGATGGCCGCAATGTCTTCGGCTGGGACACGCACGCCCAGAACTTCGATGCCGTGAAGGGACTCTGCGGCGTGCTCGACGCCGGTTGGGCCACCCTGATGACCGACCTCCGCGCGCGCGGGCTGCTCGACGACACGCTGATTGTCTGGATGGGCGAGTTCGGCCGCACACCGAAGGTCAACGAGAACGCCGGCCGCGACCACTTCCCCAACGCCTGGTCTACGGTTCTGGCCGGCGGCGGGATCGCGGGAGGCCGCGTGATCGGCGACACCGGGGCCGACGGCACCGAAGTCCGAGACCGGCCCGTGGCGGTGCCCGACCTTCTCGCTACAGTCGTCAAGGCCCTCGGACTCGACCCGATGGGACAGAACGTCGCCGAGAACGGGCGGCCGATCCGCCTGGTCGATTCCACGGCCAAGCCGATCGCCGAGGTCCTCGGATGATGCCCTTCGCCGCCCTGGTGGCCCTAGCCCTTTCGCCCTCGCCGGGCGACGACCCCGCGCCGGTCCCCTCGGCCGCCGAGTTCGCCGCCCTGGGTGCCGACGCGGTGCAGGACCTCGTGATCCTCGGCGCGACGCGGCCGATCCTGCTCCGCGTCCGCGTCAGGATCGGCGACCTCTCGTTCCGTGCGGCCTGGGCCGAGGCCACCAGGACCCTCCACGCCCAGCTTGACCGCGACGGCGACGGCCGGCTCACGGTCCCGGAGGCGGAGGCGAACGGTCTGAGCACGCTCCTGGGTCCGGCGGCCCCGACTCCGGCCGGGCGAGCCCGCGCGGAGGTGGACTTCAGGCCGAAGGACGGCGTGATCTCGGTCGAGGAGCTGGCCGAGGGGCTGCGCTCGACCTCCGGGCCGTTCCGGCTCCGGGTCGACGGGCTGGCGGATCGGAGGACCGACCTCCTCTTCGATCACCTCGACCGCGATAAGGATGGCCGGCTCGCCCGATCCGAGATGGAGAGCCTCGTCGGCTCGCTCAACCGGCTCGATCGGGACGCCGATGAGCTGATCGACGCCGCCGAGGTCAACCTCCTGGGTGCCCCCGTTGTTGCCTCCGCCGCGATGATGCTGGGCCGCCGGGCTCGCGATCCGGCCGTGCCGCCGGTCCTCGAGCTGGCCCCAGGCGAGTCGCCCGTGCGCCTGGCGCGGATGCTGATCAAGAGGTACGACACCGGGTCGAGCCGCGGCCCCGGTCAGCGCGATTCGAAGCTCTCGCCCGAGGAGTTCGCCATCCCGGCCGGGGCGTTCAGGACGGCCGACATCAGTCATGATGGCACGCTCAACGCCGAGGAGCTTCGCGGATACCTCGCGCAGGGTCCGCGAGACGCGATCCTCGACGTGGCCCTCTCGCCCGACGCCTCGGGGCGTGCCGTGGCGTGCGTTCGCGGGGATGACGGGGGGCCACCGCCGGCCGGGATCTCGGTCCGGCAACTGGCCGAGGCAGTGGTCGAGATCGACGTCGGCCTCATCCGGCTCGACATCCACATCGACGACGGCGCGACCGCGGCCGAGGCGGCACGCACGGCGTTCCGCGGCCGGTTCGCGGCCTCCGACGCGAATGGGGACGGCTACCTTGAAGAGGCCGAGCTGACCGGCGACAACGGCCAGCCCTCGCCCCTGGCTGGGCTCTTCAAGGCCCTCGACCGCGACGCCGACGGCAAGCTCTACCCTGGCGAAATGGACGACTTCATCGCGCGACAGGCCGCCGCGGCGCGGGGCCGCCTGACGTTGACGGCCTCGGACGAGGGTCGAGCATTGTTCGGCCTGCTCGACACCGACTGTGACCGCCGCCTCGGTGCCCGCGAGGTGCTCGACGCCTTCGCCCGCATCTCGGCATGCGACCGCGACCGGGATGGCCGCGTGACCCCCGAGGAGGTCCCGCACCACATCCAACTCACCCTGGCGCGGGGCGACCTCTCGGCCCTGATCGCGCCTCCCGGCGGCAACCCCGCCGCGGCGGTTTTCCCACTCGCGAGCCTCGTCCCGCCTCGTCCCAGGCCGGCCGCCGGACCGGCCTGGTTCCGCAAGATGGATCGCAACCGAGACGGCGACGTCTCCCGGCGCGAGTTCCTCGGAACCCGCGATCAGTTCGACCGGCTCGACCGCGACCACGACGGCCTTATCGCCCCCAACGAGGCCGAGGCCGCAACCCCCGCCAAGCGCCCCGGGGTCAAGGCACCTGGCGGTTGAGCCGAAGCAGGACCCGCTCGGCCCGGAAGACGATCTCGACATCCTTCTCGCGCAGGGCATCCTCCAGCACTGGCACGACGACGGACCCTATCTCGAAGAGTTCCGCCTCCGCCTCGTCGCGGGCCTTGGGGGCTAGGTCGCCCAGTTTCTTGACCAGGAGGCGGGCCTGATCCTGGAGCCGAGGGTCGATCCCGTGCGAGACGACCAGCGCCGTGCGCACGAACTTCGTGGGGGTTGGGAAGACGTCCAGAAGGACGACTTCGTCGATCGCCTCGCGAGTGAGGTGGGCCACTACGATCAAGCCCTTCGGCTCGAACAGGGCCGCCCCGTACTGGTCCAGGTAGGTTCGGACGACCTCGGCGCGCATTCCCTGCTTGGCCAGGCGGCGGGCATAGGCGTCGCGGGTAAGTTCGCGGTAGGATGGGTCCGAGGCCTTCAACGGCTGTGAGAGGGTCAGCTTGATCGGCGGTCCTTCGATCACGGCCTTCTTGCCGGTCTCGGCGGCGAGCCGGGCGGCCGAGGTGATGAACAAGCTGCCGTCCTCGGCGATCCGATAGCTCAGGCCGACGCTGGCGAGGATCTCGCCCAGCGCGTCGCGGGCGGCAAGGTTGCCCTTCAGAGTCATCGGTCGACCGAGGTCGATGTCGGCCTTGGCGAGCGTCGGCTCGTCCACCTCGTACCGAAACCGGGCCTGGCCCGCGATCAGGGCGAGGACGTCCTTGCGAGGGACCTTGTCGGCCTCCATCGTCACGGGACGGTTCAACGCCTGGTCCACTCGGGCCCGGACGTTCGCATCCCCCTCGGCGGGCATGGGCTTGGCCTCGACCTTAGCCTTGGCCTTCAGCTTGGATTCGCCTTCGGCGGCCTCGAAGACCTCTTCGGCCGCCTTCGCCCTGGCCTCGGGCTGGTCCTTGTTTTTTTCCTTCTGCTTGAGCTTGGCCTTGGCCGCCTGCTCGTCGGCCGGGTCCTTGGGGACGCCCGAGGGCAACGCATCGAGCCAGCCGACGCGGTAGCCGCCCTCCTCGACCGGCACGATCACCGCGACGTCCACGAGCGCGTGGCCGGTCAGGTTCTGGATCGTGTATTCGTCCGGCCCTCCGCGGATCTTGACGGGGATCGGGACCGTCAGCTCCGCATCGTAGGCCAGGAACCGCTCGACTCGCGTCTCGTGCTTGAACCAGAGGGCGGCGTCGGCCTTGCGAAAGTTCTGAAACCAATGGTCTTCGGGGATGTAGCCCAGCGCGATCCCCGCCGGGGGGGCATTGAGCAGGTTGGCCTTGAACCATCGGAGCCCGTCACTCCTTTCGGTCCCCTGCGGCCAGTGGGACAGGACGGTTCCCTTCTTCACGCGGAGGTCGAGGTCGATATCCTGGGTCGGCTCGCCGAAGGCTTGCACTACCGAGATCGGCGCGATCGGGAATTTGCGGTCCTGCTCCGGCCCCTCGACCTTGGGTCTGCTCGTCCCGACCGGCCCGGGCATCGCATTGCGATAGACGCGCGAGGCGTTCAAGGACATCTGGGCCGGGCCGCCGACCCAGACCGACCATTCGTAGACCTCGATCGGCGGCGGCGGGCGGTCGTCGCCCCGGAGAGCGGGCGTGACGAGCAGCCCGACGGCCGGGAGGAGCCAGCGGAGTCGGCCGAGATGCGGGCGCAGGGATCGACTCATTGGCCGCTCGCAGATGGGGTGGTTGGTGGTTGGGCCGAGCCGGTCGAAGCGGACTTCACCTCGCTCTTCGGGGCGACGCGGTAGATGCGGGCGTTCCCCCAGATCACGCGATCGCCGGTGTCCTGGTCGGGGCCGAAGTCGATAACGAGCTGGATCTGTTCGGCCCCAGTGACCGGCAGGACGAGCTTGACCGGCGGGGCGTCGGCGCGGAGGTCGGGGTTGGCGTATACCTCCTTGCCGTCAGCGAAGACCCGGCAATCGACGCGTCCCTTCTTCTTAGCCGCGTCGTCAAACCCAACCAGGGCCTCGAAGGTCGCGTATCGGCGGTCGAGGTCGTAAGTGAGCCTTGTCCGCGAGTGGACCGCGAGCCCCTTGTCGATGACTTGGCCGTCGAGCCTGAGCGGGGCGCCGTCGAGGTTCACGTCCCGGCGATACGGCGCCCGGCGGCCGAAGTACGGGATCTCCTCGACCTTGCTCGGTTCGAGGTCCGACAGGTAGGCCATCCGGCCGCCGCGGAACCGGACGCCGCGAACATCGGCGGCCGGGAGCTTCATGACCTGGCCCCAAGGAGCCTCGACATGCCACGCGTTCGCCTCGATCTTGTCCCAGCGACCTGAGACGACCAGGCCTCCGGCCAGACTGAATGTGGGCCGGACCTCGGCGGGCGGCTTCGGCTCCGGCCGGCCCGCCAGGATCAGCCCCTCGACACTCTTCAGGGGAAGCGTTCGGCTCTTGCCTTGGTAAACGAACGTCAGTTTGTTGTCCTTCGCCCGCTCGACGCCGCCGGCGATCGCCACGACCTCGCCATCCTTCGCCCTCACGAGGAGCAGATCCTCGCCGCCTTGCGCCTTGAGGCGATTGGCGAATGATTCGGGCGTCTCTTTGTGATCGGACATCCCCATGTAGACGGCGACGACGCGTGCGATCGGCACGTCGAGGCGGTCGCCCCAGGGTGTGGTCAGGCCCAGAGCGTCCTCGGTGATCGATTCGAGCTTGCCGAAGAGCTGCTCGTCGTCCGAGAGGTAGACCCGTGCGTCGAGCGCCGGCGTCGGGGCCGCGGGGTCGAAGGCGAGCTTGGGGTTGGTGTGGCCGGTCGTCGTGACCTGCACTTTGGCGTTCTGGCCGTCGGCGTAAATCAGGGTGATCGTGATCGGCTTGTCCTGGCAGTCGCCGGCCGGCGGCTCCAGGAACACATCGGCCCACGACTCCTTCCCGGCCCGGCGGACGGTCAGGGGCCAGGCCGGCGAGCCGGAGGTGTCGAGCTGCCAGGAGGCCTGGCCCATGTCGTTCTGGCACTGGACCACGATCTGCTTGATCTCCGCGTCCCGGAGGCTGGAGAGCGATAGGTGCAGGTCGCGGATGCCGTTGGGCTTGGGCTCGACCTTGAGGATCTTGGGCGGGGCGACCGTTCCCGGGGGCGGGATCGACAGGTCGTCACCGGCCCCCTGCTTGGCGTCCTTGGCGTCCTTCGACGGCTCGCCGCCGGGGCCGGTCGTGTCGACGTTCGGCTGCCCGAGGAAGCGGGCCCCCAGGCTCGACGATCGCTCAAAGGTGATGCTCTCGACCTCGTCCAGGGGGATGCGCGCCTTGGGCGGCGGCGGGGTCGGTTTCGCCGAGGAGGTCGCGAAGACCTGTTTCGGCAACTCCCCGGTCACCAGAGCGGCCGGCTTCGGCGCGTCGACGACGACCGCACCGGGCGGCGCGGCGGGCGCGATGGCAACGGCGACAGTCGCGCCCGGCGGCGGGGCTGGTGGGGCAACCGGGACCGCCAGGGATGTCGGCGGCGGCGTCAGACTCGGTGTCGGCGGGTTCGCGCCGGGAGGGGGGGTGGCCACGGGGGGAGGCGGCCCGCCGACGACCAGGGTGCCGGCGTCCAGCGCGGTCGGGTCACCGTGGATGACCGTCCCTTGGATGGTGCGGACCGCCGTGCCCAGGCCGCTGAGCCGATCGGCGTGGATGGTCAGGTCGCGGAACAGGACGTCGATGGGTTCGGCACCGTTGCGGTTCGATGCGAACAGCTTCACGCCCGCGACGTCGCCCGGCCCGATGTTGCCCTGGCCGATCTCGCGAGGCTGAGCGGCCATCTCGTCGAACACTTGGTAGCGCAGGGTCTGCCCCTGTCGGCGCATCTCCAGGCGGACCGTCTGGCCCCGGGCGGGGAAGGTGTGCCGGACCTGCTTCTCGGGCTTGACCGGCCCCTGGCCGCCGAACCGATTCATCATCATCGGCTGTTGGTTCATCATCTGGGGGGCGTTGGCGGGCACCTTGTCGATGGGCCGGTAAACGTCCTTGCCGTCTGGCTCAAGCTCGCGGAGGAGCGTCGCCTCGGGCTGGTCGATCATCTGGGTCGCGAGGGCGAGCCCGATGGCGGCCCCGTCCTCCTGGGCGGGCTTGGGCAGCTTGCGGATCACGATCGTGGCCGAGACCGAGAAGTCGCCGCCGATGCGAAGCGCGACCGGGGTCTTCCAGCCGGCTTCGGCGTCGCCCGGCTTGAGCGTCACCCGCAGGCCGTCGCCATCGCGCACCAGCGCCTTCTTGTCGCCGAAGCTTTCGGCGTCGAGCGTGGCCTGGTCGAACGCCTTCTCGCCGAACGGCCGGAGGTAGTCCCCCCCGCCGACCGCCACGAGGCCGATCCACAGGATTGCAGTACCGAGCATCACGTGTCCCCAGTGTCCATCCGTTCCGCCCGGCGTCGCCCGGGGCGAGGTTCCCGGGCCTCGGGCGAGGCCCGGGATTGTCTGCCGCTGGATCAAGGCGTGGCGGGTCTGGCCGAACCGGCCTCGTCCTTGGCGGTTGCCTTGGCCGCGCCGCCCGGGGCCTTGGCCGACTTCTCCTCGGCCAGGCGGCGATAGTAGCGTTCCAGGACCGTGCGGTACTCGGGCGGGAAGCCCTCGCTCATGGACTGGAGGATACGGTCGCGCTCGCGCTCCGAAATCTTGGCCCAGTCCTTGCCCCCGTCGCCGGCGTTGGCGAGCGTGCCGATGCCCCCGGTCCCGGCGCTGATCGTCGAGTCGGCCATCCCCCGGTTGGGGTTGTTCCGCTTGATGCCGTTCTTGCACGCCTGGCACTGCTTCTCCAGCGATGCGATCAGGTCGTCCAGGTCGCGGACGATCTGCTTCTGCTCGCCCTGGACGGGCGTGCCGGTCAGCTTGCGGCCCAGGGAGTCGACCACGCCGCCCATCTTGATGGCGATGTCGTCGGGCTTGGGGTCGTCGGCCATCGCGGGGGTTGCGCAGAGCAGGCCCGCCAACAGGGCCGCCGCGCCGAAGGTCCCTCGGTCTCGATGCATGGTTGCCTCATCGGTTCAAGGAAGAGAACGGGATTCCGGCCACATCGGTCGGGGGTCAAGTGACGTCACCTCAGGGCTGCTGCTCGATTCGTTCGGCGATCTTGGACAGGGACTCGCGAAGTTCTTCCTGGATTGACTCCAGGGCCTCGACCTCGCGGCGAAGCGCAGGCGGCAGAGTGGGCGACCCGGGCCTGGTCTTGTCGACCCCCACGGTGTCGTCGTTGAGGCGGGACTGGAGCAGGCGGATCATCTTCAGTTCGGCAACCAGCCGGTTTAGCTCACGCTCTCGCTCGCGGAGGCCCGAGGGCAACGGCGAGCCGGCGGGGGGCGGCGTGGTGGGCGGCAGGCGGCGGATCGCCTGCACCAGGCCGAGGAGGTCGTCCTCGATCCTCTGCTCCATCGCGATTGTCCGACCCGAGGCGTCGGTCGCCTTGAGCCAGTCCTCAACGCCGCGCATCTCGCGCGACAGGACGCGCAGGGCCGTGGGCAGGGCAATCCCGAAATCGGTCTCCTCGACTAGGGCCAGCAACTGCTCGGTGCGCGCGGCCAGCTCCCCTTCCTTCTGCGCCTGGCCCGCGATCGCGATCGCCGCCGCGCGCGACTTCGTGGCCAGCTTCGGGGCCTGCGCCTGGGTCGTCTCGCGGATCGAAGCCTGGATCTCGTGCATCTCGGTCAGCTCGGCGATCAACCGGGATTGCAACTCGGTTCGGAGCTGGACGAGCAGCGTTTCGGTGGCCTTGGCGAGGTCTTCGGACGACTTCGTGAGGATGTCGAGGGCCGTCGACTGATCGGTGGCGGCGGGGTCGGCGGCGGCCTTCGCCAGGCTCTTTTCGGCCCCCTGCATCGCGCCTCCGGCCCGGATCAGGTCTTTCTGGAGGCTCACGCCGGAGTCGCCCAGCCGGGCCGCGACGGTCCCGAGAGTCTCGGCGGCGCGGCGGTTCTTGAGCTGGCCGTCCTCGTGACGGCGGAACTCGGCCTCGGCGATGTCGCGGTCGGCCTGGGCGATTCGTCCGTCGAGACCCTTCAGCTCCTCCAGGAACACGGCTTCGGCCCTCTCCTCAGCGGCCGCCGCCTCGGAGAGGTCGCCGTCGCCGAGCCTCGACGCGGCGTCGGTCAGGTGGGGTTCGGACTTGCGGATCTGCGAGGGCTGGAAGTCGGCGAACAGGGGGTCGGCGGCGAGCGCCGAGGCGGCTTTGCCGATCGTGGCTTCGCGATCGCGCAGGGCCGCCCGCTTCGCCTTGAGGTCAGCGGCGTCCTGCTTGGGATCGAGGGCCTTGGTCTCGGCAACCAAGGTTTTCTGGTCGCGGGCGAGCGCCTCCAGGTCGGGCCGGCGGGCGGCGAGCTTCTCCTTCGCCCTCCTCTGCTCAATGGCGAACCGCGACCAGCCCAGCTCGCGGCGCTCGTCCTTGACAATCCGGTCGAGCTGGCTGATGGTCTCACGCATCTGCCGCAGCCGCGCGATCTTGAGCTGGAAGTCGAGGTCTTCGGCGAGGAGGACGTCGCGCAGATGCTGGAGCTTGGCCAGCAGCTCGCGGACCTCGGTCTCCGCCTTGGCCAGCTGCGCGTCCTTGAGCATCTTGTTCGTCTCGCGCATCTGCTCGAGGATCAACTCCTCGCGAGAGAACTTCAGGGCCAGCCGGAGCCGCGAGGCGTTCTCGGGCTCTAGGCCGCGCAGGGCCTCGGAGAGCCGAAACATGCGCTCCTCCAACTCGGCCATCTGGGACGCGGCGTTCTCCTGGGTGAATCCGATGGTCTCGCGGTCGACGGCCCCGCCCTTGGCGGGCTTGTCCTTCTCTTTCGTCGCCGCGGGCTTGTCCTTGGATGCCGGCTTCACTTCGTCGAAGACACCCGCCGCCTTGTCGGCCTGGGCCGCCGCCCATCGGCCGGGGAGGGCGACGAATAGCACGACGACCATCGCGACGAGGCCGACCGTGCGCGGTCGGGGATGCTGGCTAGGGCTTGTTGTCATCGAAGACCTCCTTCGTGCGCGATTCCCGGGCGTCCTGGGTCGACTTGAGGACTTTCTGCTGGATCTTGATGACTTCGGCGATCTGGTTGACGACGTCGACGAAGCTTTCCCATTGCGACATCTGATCCAGGATCACCTTCATCCTCGCCACGACCTCGCCATGCAGGCGACGCGCCTTCTCGGCATCCCCAGGCCCAGCCCCGCCTCCCAGCGCTTGCAAGACGCTGCGAAGCTCGGTCCCAGGACCGGAGTTGAGCGCGCGGATGGGGTCGATGACCCCTTCCTGCAACAGGCGATGCGATTTGGGCGAGCCGACCTGGTTCAGCTTCATCTCCACCAGCGAGTCGGCGATCCGGGCGGCGATCTGGTCGAGCTGGCGGGTGCCGCTGTGCAACGATCGGGACACCTTGAGGTAGTCCTCGGCCGAGGCCGTCGTGGCCAGGATCGGCGTCTGCGTCTCGGCGGATTCGACGGCCGCGAGGAACTTCGCCCGCTCGGCGCGCTGGCGGATCAAGATCTCGTAGAACAATTCATCGGGCGAGACCACCTGCATCTGAACCACGCCCGACCGGCCGACCTGCGGACCTCGGGCGCAGCGATCCTCGGCCTCGGCCTGGAACCGGAGGATGGTCCCGATCGCGGGCGGCGCGACCTGGAGGTCCACGTCATGCCGGGCCTGGTGGTCGAGGACCGCCCGTCCGCCGTCGGCGGCCAGAGGCATCGCGATCGCCTGGCGGGTTGAGGTCGGTTCGGCCTTCCCTTCGGCCTGCGCCGTCCGCTCGAACTGGAGGCGGAGCGACGCCAGCCCCAAGTCGTCAGTCGCGGCCAGGGTGAGCGGGATCGTGGCGACCGGCGTGACGTGCGCGCCGACCCCCTGAGCGCGGAGCGCCACACGAGGCTCGCGATCCTTGAGCAGACCGAGCGACAGGAACGTGGGCTTCGACGCCAGGCCCGTGCCCTCGGAGGTGAGTTGGATCTCCAGCGTGGTCGCCTCGCGCAGGGTCCAGCGGCCGGAGAACGTCCTGGGGTCGACCCGGCCCAGCCCAGGGGAGGCCCCGGGGCTCATGTCCACGCGGGTCAGGGCGATCGGCTCGCTGCCGACCAGGGTGATCTCGACCTCGGTGTCGGGCAGGAAGATCAGGGACTGTCCGGAGTCCTCGATGGCCCGGAACGCTCCCGTCGCGGACCCCGCGTCGCGGACCCGGAGCTTGAGCGCGGCCAGCGACGGCCGATCGACGCGATCCACGCGGATCGGCCCGAGCCAGTCGTCGCCGCCGACCAGCTCGAACGTCGAGGAGGCGGAGGACGGCGGCAGCTCGTGGCGGTATCGCCCGGGGGCGATGGCGGTCATCACCGCGTCGCGCACCGACCCGTCGGCCGCCCTCTCGCGGAGCCGGACCGTCTTGGGGGCCGTCGGCACCTTGGGCCGGTTGCGGATCGCGAACGGCTCGCCTCGGCCGGTCAGGCTCCAGCCGGATTTTCGGGGTTGGAGGGCCGAGAGGTCGGCATGGACCTCGATCGCGAACAGCTCGTCGCGAGGAGCCAGCATCCGGTTCCCGCCGCCCAGCCCGGCCACGGAGAGGTACGTCTTCTGGGGCCAGCGCTCGTTCGACCCCTGGAGCCAGCGTGCGAAGCTCAGGCGGGCCGGGTTCGGGGCCACCAGGGCGAACGCGATCGGTACCAGCAGCGCGCCGACCAGGGCCAGCGAGCGACCGGCCGTGCGGTCCCAGTTCCAGTGCGCCTCCCAGTCGGCGGCCTTCAAGGCGTCGGCCGCGCGAAGGACCGCCAGGCGGACCAGCGCCGGGGAGGCCGACGGCCGCGCCTCGTCAATCTGGTCGGGGAGTTGGAGAACGTCGGCAACGTGCTGGCCCGTCCCCGGCCTCACGCGATCGAGCGTCATCGCCAGCGAGAGATCATCGAGCTGGACGGCCCGGAGGCGCGGGATCGTGCGGATCACGAGGGCCGAGGTGATCCCGATCAGGCTCACGCCCAGGAGAATCTGGCGGGCCGACAGGCCGAGCCGGAACGTCGCGTCCAGGGTGACCAGGACCGCCCCGGCCAGGACCGCCCCGGCCGTGGCATCGAGCGCGAACTCCAGGGCCATCTGGAATCGGAGCGTGCGGCGCAGCCCGGCGAGCCAGGCGCGCAGGCGGGCCTGCTCCTCGCGGAGCGAGCCGAGTTCGGCGGTGTCGGTCGGGGTCGCTGGGGTCACGTTCGGCCTCAGACCATGCGGAAGAACTTGCGCGAAATCCACTCGGTGGTCAGACCCAGCACTATGATTGCATAAAGCAAGGGCGCGTCCCAGAGCTCGTCACGCTGTTCGATGGTCCGCGTGACCTCGCGGATCGGGATCGCCTCGTCGAGCTTGCCCAGCTCCGGGACGTTGAGGACGCGCCCGCCGGTCATCCGGGCGAGGTCGGCGAGGAGACTACGGTTCAGGGACGGCTCGTCAATCTCTCGCCTCGGCGGCTCGACCCGGAAGGTGGTCGTCGAGACGCGGGTGTTGGCCCCAGGCTCGGCCCCGGTCGCGGGGGTGATTCGGAGCGTGTAGGTGCCGGCGCGCTCGGCGGGAAAGGCGGCCGTGAGCAGGCCGGGGTCGTCGGCCGCCCTCTCGAACGGAAGCGGCTCCGGCGGCTGGCTCTCGACCTCGAGTTCGGCCGCCAGCCCCGACGCCTCGGCAACGGCGGCGGCCTCCGTGAACCGGACCCCGATCTGGACCCGATCGCCCACCCGGTACGCCGACTTGCCCAGGTGTACCTGGAATGGGAACCGCCCCCCCAGGGCCTTGTTCCGCCCCACCCGGTCGATCAGGCGCGCCCAGAAGCCATCGAAGTAGTCCTCGGCCAGGTAGCGCCAGCGGTAGGTGCTGTCGAACCCGATGAACACCGTCCGTCCCGGGCCGTACAACTGCGAGGCGAGCAGGACGTGCCGGCCGTTCGCATTCTGCATCCGAGGGTCGCCGTGTCGCGCCAGCACCGTGGCGCCCGGCCGGGCGCGGGTGACCGGGAAGCTCCAGTACATGCCGGGAAGGCCGGCGAGGATGGCGCGGTTGCGGATCGGGTCGGGGTGGAACTCAAAAATCGGGTCGCCGCGGCCCTCGGGGGTGAGGTCCAAAAGGTAGGTCGATTGAGTGCTCAGCCGGACCTCGGCCTCGGTGCGGAACAAGCCGGGCTCGCGGACCACGGGCAGGATGCGGGTCCACTTGCCCGCGGTCGATTCGGCGGCGTCGTCGGACTCGAAAAGCCCCTGCGAGTAGAGTTCGCCGGGAATGAAGATCAGGCCGCCGCCTTCCTTCCCCACGAAGTTGGCGATCATGTCGGGCCACTGCGGGCCGAGCGATTTCATGTCGGGGTCGATCAGTACCAAGGCGTCGTACTTTCCGAGTTCCTTGGCGTCATTCGGAAGGCGGGAGATCGGCTTGTCGCCAGCCTGGCGGTAGCCGGGGTCGGCGTGCTGTAGCCAGGCGGCGAACTCGACGTGCTGGTCGCGCTGGAGCGTGTTGCGGAGGAATTGCACCTCGGGCGACGGCGACCCGGCGATCATCAACACGCGGATCTGCTGGCGAACGACCCGCACGGCGGCCGTGGCCGAGTTGTCGTCCTTGGTCAGCTCCGGCCCGGCGTCCTCGACCCGGGCGCGATATTCGTACTCGCCGATCGCCTTGGGCACGATCCGGAACGTGGTCCGTTTCAGGAGTCCGTCTTCGCCCAGGGCGATCCTCTGGGTGGCGAGCTGCTCCCAGCCAGCCCCATTCACTCGCTGTTCCAGGATCAGGTCGACCACGGCGTCGCGCAGCCCTCGGGCCTCGACGACCACACCCAAGGTCATCGGATCGCGGGCGAAAACCACGGGGCTGGCCTCGATCTCGGCGAGGCGGACGTTGCGCGGGCCCTCTTCCGCCCCGGCGGCCACGGGGAAGATCGGGATGCCGAGCCGATTCGCCGCTTCGCCCACCCGGATCGGGTCTTCACCGGCGTTCGAGCGGCCGTCGGTGACCAGGACGATCCCCGCGACGGGCCGACCCCGGTGCGCCGCGATGGCACCGCGAAGGGCGTCGCCGAGCGGCGAGACCGACCGCTTGGGCTGGATCTCGTCGAGCTTCCGTGTTCGCGCCGGTCCGGCCGTTCCGGTCCTTGCCGCCGACTCCAGGTCGTAGAGAAACACGTCGCGACCACGGCTCAGTGCGTCCATCTGGCCCCGGAGCGCGGTCTTGACCAAGTCGAGCCGGGGGGCCGCCCGGAGCTGGTCCACGGGGGACTTCCCGTTCGCGGTCGTGAGCTTGAGTGCGGAGGCGAACCCGGCCGCGCGGGTCTCGTCGGTGTAGGGGTCGGCGAACCGCATGCTCTCCGAGTCGTCGACGATGATCGGCAGGTGCGAGCGGAGGGTCTCGCGGTGCGACGAGACCAGCACCGGCTCGACCAGCATCGCGGCGACCGCCACAAGGACCAGCGCCCGCAAGCTCACGAGCCACGCCCGCCTCGGCCACGACAGCTCGCGCTTCTCACATCGGGGGAGCCACCACAGGAGGACCAGGACCGCCGCGACCGCAGCCGCCACCGCGAGGACCATCCCCCCGCTTGGCCACGCGGTCAGCTCCAGGCGAGTGGCCCCGCCCGTCGGCGCGGAGCCCGGCGACCGGTGCTCGATCCCCAGGAGTGATTGCCAGTGCCGATTCATGAGCATCCGCCAGGAGGACTCTGCGATTGTTCGGAGGTCATCGGGAGCGACCCACCCACGACGACAGGATCGGTTCAAGGATCAGGAGGGCGAGAAGCCCCCACGCCAGCCCGTGCCAGACCTCGCGGCCGGTCGTCGCCGAGGCGTCCTGGCCGTCTCCTCGCGCCACGGCGACCTCGACCTTCAAGGGGGCGAGCATCGTTTTGAGGTCGCCCGCCGAAATCCGTTCGAGGGCGCTCTCGCGCGGGTCGGGGTTGGACGCGAAGAGATCCTGCTGGGTGCCGAGCGGTCCCTCGTCCCACGAGAGTCGATACAGCCCGGCCTTGAGCGTGTCGGGGATCTCGATCAGCGAGGCGGGGGTCGGGTCTCCCGAGCTTCGATCGTCGAGCGGGGTTGCCGAGAGCGCTTTCGGCTCCCCTCTGCCCGGCGGGGTGAGCCGGATGTTGGCGAGTTGGTGGCTGGAGTGAATCACCCGCTTCGGCCGTTCGCCGGCCGTGACGGTGTGGGTCCACGAGGTCGGCCGCGACGTGCCCCTCACGGCCTCGCGCACCGCCAGGACGAAGCTCGGCTCGATCGGCCAGTCGTTGCCCGCGCGGTCGGCGGTGGTCGTCCAGAGCAGCACCCGCCCCTCGCCCACGACCCGCTCGATCACCGCTGGCGACCGCGACGGGTTGTTCCAGCGGGCGAGCACCCGCACCGCGTTCGAGTCACCTGCCGGCTCCTCCACGGCCATCATCTGGTGGACCGGCACTCGCTCCAGCGCCGAGGGCTTCAGCTCCAGCAGCTTCTCAATCGGCGACGGCCGGACAGCCTCGACCACCAGCCCGCGAAACGCCTCGTCGACCTGGACCTTCAGCGGGACGGGCAAGAGCGGTACGCCCGATTTGTAGAGGCGATCATTGTAGAGGCCGGTGTCGACCTTCCCGCCGGTGAAGATCATCAGGCCCGTCCCGCCCCGGACTAGATCGGCGAGCTTCCGGGCCTGCTCGACCGTCGGGGCGGCAACGTTGGCCAGGACGAGGACATCGGCCGGCTCAAGTCGGGGGTTGAGGAAGTTTTCCTCCTGGACGACCTCGATCCGCCAGGCCTCCGCGTCCCCCACGCCGATCGACAGGGGAGCAGCAAGGTAATCGACCTCCGAGCCGAACGGTTCCGACGAGGGCTCGCCGTCGACCAGGCGGATCAGGAGCGAATCCTTCACCGGCACCGCCGCCCACAATTGGTTGTCGCCCGCAAGTTCGTCCTCGGGCAACTGGAGCGAGAGGTCATGCATCCCGGGCGACGGGAACCTGACGGTCAGAGGAACGCGCATGGTCTGACGGGGCGCGATCTCGGGCAGGAGCACCTCGGTCGGCCGGTCGTCCACCCGGAGGATCGCCTTGGCGCGGTTCAGCACCCGGGGCGAATCGTTGCGGACGGTCGCCTCCCAGTGGGTCTCCGCCCCGGCGAGGATCGTCCGATCGAGCGGGAGTAGGCTCTCCAACGCGACGTTCACGACCTCTTCGGCCCCCACGTCGACGATCCTGACCCGCACCCCCTGATCGTGCCATCGGCGGACCACGGCGGAGACCCTGGCATCCCATCCGGACTTCCGCAGGTCGGTGATGATCGTGACGCTTCGCGTCGGATAGGTGCAGGACTGGACCACGTCGTCGAGCCCGGCCAGGACGGTTGGCCACACGGCATGAGCCTCGGTCATCGGGAGCGCGAGGGCGTCGCTCGCCAGCTCCTCGCGGCGAATCCCTTCGACCTCGTGGAAGATCGGGGTCCGAGGGGCCGAGGCGGCGACCAGCGTGCAGCGATCCTGCGGCCTGGACGCCGCGAGGACCGCCCCGGCAACCTCGCGGGCCCGGTGGAACGCCGGCGGACCTCCCGCGCCGTAGCCCATGCTCAGCGAGTCGTCGATCAAGACGATCTGGCTCGACCGACCCCCGCCGACCAGCCATTTTTCCAGGCCCGTGGGGTTGAGCACGGGCCGGGCCAGGAACAGGAACAGGAGGATCGGCAGCGAGATCCGCAGGAGCAACAGCAGCCAGTGCTCGACCTGGATCTTCCGCCGGTTGCGGCGGATCGTCAGGTTCAGGTAGCGCATGGGTGCCCACTCCACCCGGCGGAACCTTCGGCGGTTCAGCAGGTGGATGATGAGGGGGACGAGCCCCAGGATCGTCCCCCAGATCAGCAGTGGGCTTAAAAAAGTGACCATAGATCAGGATCGCCCGTTCGTGTGGTGGGCCGACTCTTCGCGGGCCCGGAGCAGGCGGGCGAGCGACGTACCCAGCGGCTCGTCGGTGCAGAAGGCGACGTGGTCGTAGCCGCGGCCGCCGCACTCGCGCTTCACGCCGTCGAGGAACTCGCGCATCGCCCCCTGGTACGCACGCCGGAAGCCGCCGGGGTCGGCGAAGACCTCGTCCTCCCCCTCGATATCCTTGAAGACGGTGGGGCCGTCGAAGGGGAGGTCCAGCTCGTCGCGGTCGAGCACCTGGAGAACGAGCACTTCGTGGCCGAGGAAGCGGAGCCGGTTCAGGCCGTCGTACACGGCGTCGAGGTCGGTGAACAGGTCGGACACGATCACAAGGAACCCCCGGCGGCGGATGCGATCGGTGAGCGACCGCAGGAGGCCGCCCAGTTCGGTCTTGCGGGCTGGGGTGCAGCCCTGGAGCAGCCCCGAGATGACGGTGACCTGCGACTGGGTCGCGCTCGGGGGCAGGATCGTCCCGGCCTCCTCGTCGAATAGCACCAAGCCGACCGGGTCTTGCTGGCGGGCCAGGAGCATCGCCAGGGAGACGACAAGGGTGGAGGCGTAGTCGAACTTGCTCAAGGCGGCGCGCGAGCCCCGGTAGTTCATCGACGCACTGCCGTCGACGACGAACGTGACCCGGACGTTGCTCTCCTCCTCATATTGCTTGATGTAGTGGCGGTCGGACCGGGCGAAGACCCGCCAGTCGAGCCGTCGGAGGTCGTCGCCCGGCGTGTAGTCCCGGTAGGCGGCGAACTCGACGTTGAAGCCGTGGAACGGGCTGCGGTGTTGGCCACTGATCCCCCCTTCGGCCAGCCGCCGCGACCGAAGGGTGAGATCGGAGATCTGGGCGATCACGTCAGGATCGGAATACGCGTGCGGCGTCGCCATCGGCGGCCCCCTTCCGGACCGGGATGTCCTCCATGAGCCGCCCGATGATCGAGTCGCTCGTCTCGCCGGCCGCCTGCGCGTTGTAGTTCAAAACCACGCGGTGCCGCAACACCGGCCGCGCCACGGCCTGGATGTCCTCGACGCTCACGCTGGGCCGACCGGCCAGGGCGGCGCGGGCCTTGGATGCGAGGATCAAGGCCTGGCCGGCGCGGGGGCCGGCCCCCCACGACACCCAATCGGTGATGTATTTCGGCCCGCCCTCCTCGCCCCCTCGGGTGGAACGGACCAGGTCCATCGCGTAGTCGATGCAGTAGTCGGAGACCGGCACCCGGCGGACCAGCTTCTGGAGGGCGGCGATCCGCTCGCCCGTGATCAAAGGCGTGATCTCCTGCTGATCGGCACCCGTGGTCACGCGGTAGATCTTCCGCTCTTCGTCCTTGGACGGGTAGCGGATGAAGATCTTGAAGAGGAACCGGTCGAGCTGCGCCTCGGGAAGGGGATATGTCCCCTCCTGCTCGATCGGGTTCTGCGTGGCCAGGACGAAGAAGGGGTCCGGCAGTTTGTGGCGATGGCCCCCGGCGGTCACCTGCCGCTCTTGCATCGCCTCCAGGAGCGCCGCCTGGGTCTTGGGCGGGGTGCGATTAATCTCGTCGGCGAGGACCAGGTTCGCGAAGAGCGGTCCCTTCACGAACCGTAGCTCGCGGGCACCCGTGGTCCGGTCCTCGTACAGGACTTCGGTCCCGGTGATGTCCGAGGGCATCAGGTCGGGCGTGAACTGGATCCGGTTGAAATCCAGCGACAGCGACTGCGCAAGTGAGTGGACCATCAAGGTCTTGGCCAGGCCCGGCACGCCCTCCAGGATGCAGTGGCCGCGGGCGAAGACGGCGATCAGGAGCTGGTCGACAACTTCGTCCTGGCCGATGATCTGCCGGGCGATTTGTTCGCGGATCTGGCGGTGCGCGGCGCGTAGCTCATCCAATTCGGCCAGGTCGGGCTCGATTGCCGTGGCGGTCGCGGTGCTCAATGTCGCATCCCCTTCAGTTCAGGGTGGCCCTAGCGCTGGAAGACCGGGAGATACTTGTACGGGAGTTGGAGGATAATCGCGGCGATCGAGGTGCCGTAGACCTGGCCGATCCCATCGCCGTTCCACGAGCCGTCCCCGCCCTGCATGGCGATGAGCTGGTCGCGGGTCTTGGGGAAGTAGGCGTCCCAGTAGGCGTCGCCGGCCATGTAGAAGCCTTGCGACGCATAAAGGTGGGCGTAGTAGTCGTGGCCGCCCCCTTTGCTCCACTGGTCGGGGTTGGCCTTGAACTGGCCCCAAACGTACTTCAGGCAATCGGTGGCGATCGGGCTCTCGAACTGGCCGGCGTTGTAGAGCGTGGCCACGGCCGCCGCCGAGATCGGCAACTTCGCACCGCCCCCGGACCCGAGCGAGTACATGATGCCTCCCTCGGCCGTGCGGCACTTCTCCAGGTAGCCCGAGGCCGAGTCGATCACCGCGCGCGGGACGAGGAACCCGGCGTTCTGCGCCGCCCGCAGCGCCTGCACCTGCGTGACGGTGACCGACCCCTCGTCGCCGCTGCCGGGGATGTAGGTCCAGCCGCCGGCGCTGCTCTGGCCCTGGCTGGTCAGGGTTACGGCCTTGCGGACCGCGTCGCCGACCTGCCGCCGTAGCGTCGCCTTGGTGACCATGCCGTACACCGAGGCCAGGAACATCAGGGCGAAGCCGTGCCCGTGCATCGGCTGGCCGTTGTCCTGGCCCGGCCCGGTGAGCAGACCGGTCGTGGTCGAGCAGCGGACCAGGAACTCGACGACGCCCTGGACGTTCTTCGCGTACTTGCCGCGGGTGGGAGAGATCCCGTGCGCGAGGAACGCGGTGCCGGCTAGGCCGGACATCGCCACCGGGTACGCTTGCCCACCCCCGGCGATCCACGACCCGTCGTCGGCCTGGCTGGCGGCGAGGTAATCCAGCCCCTTGACCACGGCCCGAAGCGCCTCGGGTGTGACGTGCTTGGGCAGGACCTCTTTATCCTGGCCGAGCGCGTGACGGCCGGGCACGAGCCCCATGCCTCCCGCGGCGGCGAGGCCGAGGCCGCAGCGATGCAGGAACGCGCGGCGGGCAAGCCCGCCCGGACCCGATCCCGACCCGCGAGGCACGGGGCTCATTTGGTCCCCTCCCGCTTCTCGGACTTGGCAGCGGCGGCCAGGTCGAACCGGACCTGAAGCTCGACGCGGATGGGGATGTCCTGGAACTTGGTCGACTCCAGCCGCTTGCGGTGGACCTCGTCGTCGCCCCCCATTCCCATCACCGAGGCCCGCTCGCCCGGCACCACGACCTCGCGAATGCCCGCCACGCGGCCGAGCTCGACGCCGCTTAGCTTGGCCAGGCGGCTGGCTTTCGAGCGAGCGTCGGCGATCGCCTCGCCGTAAGCTTTCTCCTGGAGCGCGTCGAAATCGTCGAGGATGAAGCGGACCATGCCGCCGCCGCCGCCGCGGTTGTACGGGTTGTAGCCGTAGTACGGGTTGTATTCCGGCTGGCCGCCGATCTTCCCCCCCGCGTCCTGGGCCACGTCCAGCAGCTTGGCCACGAGCTTGAGAAGGGTCTCCTCGTCCATGTCGCGGATCTCGGCGCAGGTGACGACCAGCTTCCGCTTGAGCTGGACCTCGACTTTGCCACGTCGTGCGACCGGCATCTCCATGTAGTACGGGTTGATCGCCTGCCCCTTCTGGTCGACGTTCAGGCCGCGTTCCTCGACCTTGACGTTACCCATCTTCAGCCCGGAGAAGGCGTCCTGGAGCCGCTTCTTGGCGTCGCGATACTTCACGATCGCGTCGGCCGTCAGCTCCGAGGCGGCCGAGACCTCCAGTTCGATCTCCAGGCGGTTCGGCTTGGCGGCCGCCACGCCCCTGCCGGCGACGGCGAACCCGTCGATGTTCCCGGACGCCCCGGTCTGAGAACCGGTGGGGTCGTAGATCTGGGCCTGCGCGGGGCGCGCAGAGGCGGTGATCATCACCACGGCCGAGATCAGGACGGCGACGCTTGACCTAGTCATTGGACCCCCCGGTTTTGGGCGCTGCCACGCCGCCGCGGGAGGCCTGCGCGGCCCCCGCCGACCCACGCGGGTAGGCCGAGATCGTACGATTGCTGATCGCCACGAGCAAGCCGTCGGTGAGCATCAGGTCACCGCCCGCCGAGCCGGCGTCGTCCCCTCGAAAGATCCGGCGGACCCGTCCCGATTGCGGGTCGACCTCGAAGACGCCCCGAGGGGTGAACTGCCAGAGTCCGTCAGGGCGCACCAGCACCTGTCCGTCGTCGCTGCCGCCGGGCAGCGCCGTCGACCATCGCAGGACCCGCGTCTTCGGGTCCAGCGCCCCGAGTTCGGGGCCTCCGAGGTAGATGCCCTGGGCGTCGGCCCCGATCAAACGGGCCGACCGGGCGATCGGGCGGTCCCACAGGAGCTTCATCCGGTCGGGGTCGAGCGCGCAGATCCGGTCCGACTTGGCCCCCTTGACCAGGATCGCATCGCCGGCCGCTAGGGGGGCGCTGGCGGCCCCCTGGGACGAGGTCGGGCTCGGCATCCCGTTGAAGAAGATCATCCGGCCGTACTGGGATTGGGCGGGTTCGGTCGGGTATCCATAGCCCCATTCCAGCGTCCCGGACTCGGCGTCGAGCCGGCCGAGGATCCCGTTGTGGGTGTCGATGTAGACCGAGCCCGCGCGGTAGACCAGGCGCGGCTGCGGCGAGCTGTCCCCCATCCCGTAATAGTAGTAGCGCTGACCCTCGCGGAACACGCCCACGTCGGTCTTCCAGAGCAGCTTGCCGTCGTGCGGCCGGATCGCCAGGACGAATTGGTGGGGTGTGTTGTCTTGCCCGTAGCTCATCGAGTTCGACGACTTGCCCGCGACGAACATGACCCCTCGGGCCAGGATCGGCACACCCGCCAGGTCGATCCCGGCGAAGTCGGGAATATCGGACGATTGCCACTCGATCTCGCCGTTCTCGGCCCGGCGACAGACGAGGCGGGACACCGCCTGGTAATTCATCTCCTTGAGGTCGCGGCCGAGGGTCCAGACGAAGCCGGGCGCAGCGAGGATCGCGAACCGCTTCGGGTCGATCATCTGCGACTGGCCCTGCATCGTGCCTTGTTCCAGGTTGTGGAACGACGCGGAGCGCCAGAGCATCTTGCCGCTGGCCAGGTCCACGGCGAAGACGTGGCCGAGGTAATTCACGTAGAGCGTCTGCCCGGCGACCGCCGCGGGGGGCACGGCCCCGCTGAAGGATGTCGCCTCCCACTGGGTCAGTTCCAGGGCCGTCATCCCGGCGGTGACCGACGCGGCGAATCGGAGTTGCCAGGCAGCGGGGACCGCTTCGGGGAGGGCCGGCGGCAGGCCGGCGGTCGCCGCCGAGGCCGGGTCCGGACCCTTGGCGAGGCCGGGATCGCCAAGGAGGCCCCGCAGGTGCTCGGCCCCTTTCGCCTTGCGGCCCCCGATCGTGACGACCTCGTCCGCGTATCGGTCCGCCATCTCGGCGCGGATCGCGTCGAGCTCGGGCCGTCGCCCGGCCCGGGCCAGCGCCAGAGCGGCCTTGACCGTCAACACGGCAGGGGAAATTTCCGAGTCGGTCCGCTCGCCGAGGACCGCCAGCCAGCAATCGGCGGCGCGGTCGAATTGTCCCTGCTCGAAGTACAGGTCGCCCAGGCGATCGGCCGCGTTGTCGCCAGCTGAACTGAGGAAGTAAGACGAGTAGAGCCGCTCAAGCGTGGCCTGCTCCGACGGGCCCTTGGCCTGCTCCAGCAGCTTCTTGGCGTCGGCGTCATAGAAGAGCCGGTACGCCGCTTGGCCCTCGGGCGACAACCCGGAGAGCACCGCTCGCCTCTTGCGGGCGACGGAGATGATGAAGCCATCCTGCCCATCGACGAACCGGCCCGCTTGCGCCTCGGGGATGGCGTAGAGGGCCTTCGTTGCCCGTTCCCAGGAACCACGCCGCGCGAACCTTTCGAAGTCGTCGAACGCTTCCTTAGTCTCGCTCGAGGCCGCAGGCATCTGCAATGGGCGGTCCGGCCGATCATTCGAGACCTTCTCGAGTTGCTCGTCGGCGGCCTGGACCAGCGCAGGTGCTGCCAGGATCCAGACTGCCATGATCACCGTGCACGTCACGACAGTAGAACCCCCCAGGAACGAATCACCCGATCCTCGCCCCTTGCCCCGCTCGGCTGACTCAGCACCGGCTCGGCGGCACCCGGTACGACGAGTATCGCAGTTGTAGTCAGCCGGGACACGTCCTGCAAACTAATTCTTTCGAATTTCGATCATTTGGGCGCCTACGCTCGCCGGTCCGGGGACGTGGCCACCCTCCCGCAATCGTCCGAGAGACCTCTCCTCGGAGGTCGGGTCGCCATCGTTCGTGATCATTCCATCAGACGACTGCCGGTGTGTTGGCGGAATTCCTGGACCACCGCCACGATGTCCTTAGCCACCCGCTCGCCGGGAACCACACTGAGATCCGCCGGCTCTCGTTATCGATGGCGACGTGGTCCCGGAATTCCCCCTTGCGGTCGTCGCCGCGTCGTAGTTCGTCTCGGTTACTCGGCGGCTGATACCTCTCCAGGTAGCAGTCGCGCAACAGGGGGAGCGTCGCGGGCTTTCGCGGCGATGGTGACCTTGCCGAGCGTGAGCCACTGGCGTTTGCCGCGATAGCAGAAGTTGCAGGCGAAGCTTTCGCCGCGAAGCTGGAGGGATGCCATGCGCCCATTTCCGGGCAATAGCACCGCCACGCCACCGCAAAGACTTCAGCAGAATTTCAGCAGCGGGCGGTCACCGGGTCGCTGAAATCCGCCGTAATTTTATAGTGCCGAAGGTGGGACTTGAACTCACACGGGTGTTACCACACCGGATTTTGAGTCCGGCGCGTCTGCCATGAACGTGGCATTGGAAACAGGTTGGACTGAGGCTTAAACCCCTTGGAAACAAGGCGATTACGACATCGCCGTTCGTTCCGTCCATCCTAGCCGCATTGGGCTGATGTTGCCAGCGTTGTTGCCAATTTGTTGCCAAAGGCCCCCGCCCCGTCGCGAGACGAGGAAGGGGTATCTGAAGCATCCTCTCGGATGGTTCGGGGCTGACTCTGGCAAGTCATACGGTCAGCCGCTCGCGAGCGTACGCCCGTGATCCGCGACGCGCAATGACGCCGCTCCGCCACCGGCCCCGGAAGCAGAGGCCACCCTATC
This sequence comes from Planctomycetota bacterium, assembly GCA_028291545.1. Classification (GTDB taxonomy): domain Bacteria; phylum Planctomycetota; class Planctomycetia; order Isosphaerales; family Isosphaeraceae; genus JAQGHR01. The sequence continues at coordinate 26,147 of JAQGHR010000099.1, forward strand.
AGGCACGCTCCGGGTTCAAGGAGCTTCCCTGCGGGGACTCCTCCTTGATCCCTCCGCTTCCGCCTGATGCCCACCCTCTGCCTTCCGGTACCGGAGGCTTCGCTCTTTGTCATCTCGGCACTTTGCAGGATCAGGGCACCCGCTCACGAAGAAAAGCGGCGATCCCTACGGAGTCACCGCCCATCCTTTTCTTATTCCCCATCTTACCAATGACCAGAGAACAATCAATCTTTATCAGTTTCCTTGAGCAGCTCGCGTACGAGTTCGAGAAAGACGAGCAGGAGATGCGAGACGCCCAGGAGATGGAGCACATGCTCGACAACCACGAGCCGCACGAATGCAAGCTCTGCAAATCGCGGCAGGGCTGATAAGCGGGGCCGGGGGAACCGGCCCCTGATCGACCTCTCGGATTGGGTCAGTCCCATTCCTTTACTCCGTCCGCTCGTGCATGATACTTCTCTCTTCCAGCGAAGCGGCCTTTTGTGTACAAAAGATCACTGCGACTAGCCGGCGTCCCGCTCGATCAACGCGATTGGTACGACCGGCTTGGATGATACGGCATGCCTGCAACCCGACCGAGGCTCTGTGGATTGGAATGGCAGCAATGGGCCAATCAGCTCCTCGCTCGTCGTTACGGTCCCGCTGAATACCAGAAGGTGCCGGACAACGACCGGAGGGACGCCGGGATCGAGGGATTCACACTGACTGACGGTCATGCGTACCAAGCGTATGGATGCGACAAGCCCGTGGGCACAGCCGCGAGATACGAGAAACAGCGAAACAAGATCACTCAGGATCTCAACAAATATGTAAACAACAAAGATATTTTAACGAAGTTGTTTGGCGTCACCAGGATCACTCGCTGGGTGCTATTTGTTCCGTTCTTCGATAGCCGCGAACTCGTCGCTCATGCCGCAAAGAAGACCCAGGAGATCATCGATAAGAAGCTTTCCTACACCCATGCGACCTTCAGAGTCGCTATCAGCGATGAGGATGACTTCAGCGTCGAGAGAGACAATCTGCTCAACGCCGGGTGCGCGACGCTGGACGTCGGCGTGAGCCCCGCGACCAACCAGCAGGTGCAGGATTGGATCACCACGAATGACAGCTTGGTCGCAACGCTTGATCAAAAGATCGCGAAACTGCCTACGATCGACAGCGAGGACAAGAGGGTCTTATTCCGCGAGAAACTCCTGAAGTATTACATCGAAGGCCAGGAGGCATGGGAATATCTTCGCAAGTATCCGAGCACCTATGAGAGATTGTTCGACGCCAAGATGCGACGCGAAAAGTTCCTCGAAACGAGCTGCATGCTGCACAGCGGATCTAACGCGGACCTCCTTCGGCAATCGCTCGCCGAGTTCATGGAAACCATCCGAGAGGAGACGAAGAGCGTCAGCAAACTCACCGCAGAGTCGCTCGCGTGGGAGGCTGTCGCGGATTGGATGATCAGATGCCCGCTCAACTTCCCCGGTGGAGCACACTAATCCTCAAACAAGCGTAATGTGAGCCTCCATCCCTTGTCCTTTCCTGCCTCGGATGGTTACGTGCCGTCTCCGGGCCGGGTCTTCGTCACCCGGTTGCACACGTCCCGATCTCGATCGCTCA
>JAQGHR010000100.1 GCA_028291545.1 Planctomycetota bacterium
CAAGCGCGCGATCGTCGAGCCGGACCGGAAGTTGACCGGCGACGAGGTCGTGCAGCGAGTCTGTAGCTACTACGGCTGTGAGCAACTCGACCGCCTTAAACAAGAGGTCGCATGATCTTGCACTAGGCCAGCTCGGCGGCGACTCGGCCAGCCTGAACGCCACCCTCTCGGCCGGGGGGGCGCTCGCCGGGCCCGCCGACTACGTCCGTCAGTTGAGCCAGGAACAGCAGCAACTGTCCGAGCGGTTCGGGCCTGAGTATGCCAAGGTGCGCGAGATCCAGGAGCAGATCAGCCGCGCCCAGGAGCGAGCCCGGGGTGCGCGGTCGGCTCCAGCGGGGCGAGGTCAAGGACCTGATCGACTCGCTCGATAGCAGCCTCGCGTCCGTCGGCGCGATGCGCGATGACCTGACCAAGCGGCTCGATCAGGAGCAGGCTCGGTCGAAGCTGGATGAGGTCGCCCTGCTGACCGAATCGACGCTGCGCAGCAAGCTCGAGCGGCAGAGGGCGCTATTCAACACGGTCGTCGACCAGTTGAGGCAGGCGCAATTCGTCAGCGACTTCAACTCGATCAGCGCCCAGGCGATCGAGCCCCCGGTCGCTTTGCGTAAGCCGGTCCGCCCGCTGGTCGCCATCACGCTGGCGTTGGCTTTGTTCTGCGGCGTCGTGGCGGGAGGGGCCGCGGCCATGGTGGTGGACCGTCTGGACCCGCGCATCCGCTCGCTCGCCGAGCTGCGGGGCTTCCTCGACGTCTCGATCCTGGGCCAGATCCCCGAGGATCGTCGGCCGCGCGGCGCCGCGAACGGGGATTTCGGCCGCATCTGCCACGACATGCCGCGATCGAGCTACGCCGAGGCCTTCCGCGCCATCCGCACCAACGTCGACCTGTTGCGCCGCCGCCTCCACTTCCGAGTGCTCCTGATCAGCAGCCCGCACGCGGGCGACGGCAAGAGCTCCGTGGCGAGCAACATCGCGATCAGCCTGGCGCATGCCGGGCGGAAGGTGCTCATGATTGACGCCGACCTGCGCAAGCCCACCCAGCACCGCATCCATCCCGTCAGCGGGGCGGTGGGCCTCGTCCAGGTCCTCCGCGACGCCCTGCCGATCGCGCGGGCGGCGCAGCCGACCGCCATCGAGAATCTCGACCTGGTCGTCGCCGGCCCACAGACCCCGAACCCCGCCGAGTTGCTCGCCTCCCCGCGGTTGGCCGAGGCCTTGACGGAGGCGCGAGCGGCGTACGACCTCGTGATCATCGACTCGGCCCCTTTTCTTGCCGTCACGGACTCGACGATCCTGGGCGCCATGGTCGACGGCGTGGTCCTGGTTGTCCGCGAAGACCACATCAAGCAAGGCGAGGCTCTGGCCATCCGGGATCTGCTCAACGGGCTGGGCACGACCCTCCTGGGCGTCCTGGCCAACCGCGTGTCCAGAGGGACGGGCGGCTACGACTACGGATACGGCGCCGATCGCGACCACACGCCCGCGGCGGCCGCCGTCGACGCAGTCCTCGATCGGACGGACCCCGGCCCGCTCGGGCCACCGGACGCGTGGGCCAGGTCCAACGGAACGGCCCACTGACGGGCGGAATCGATCGACACACCCAATTGAGAGGGAGAGCAGATGCCCTGGATCGCGGCCCGACTGCTGATAGGCCTTTCCATCGGGGGGGACGAACCCCCGTTCGCCGAGGTCGTCCTACTGAGGCATTGCGAGACCACGTACGATCGCACGACCACGCTCGGTGCCTTCGTCCTGGTCCAGGCCGGCGGCCGGATCCAGGATTGCTACGTCCGACCGGGCGACCGCGTGAGGGCCGCCCAGGTACTGGCCCGGCTCCACGACCGTGACGCCGTGGTCGAGTTGGAACGCCTGCAGGCCGTGGCCGAGAGCGATATCGACGTCCGCCTTGGCGAGGCGAAGCTCGCCGTTGCACAGGCCAAGCTCAAGCGGTCCGAGTCCCTCCAACAGCGAAACCTCCTGAGCCCGGCGGAGTTGCAGCTCGCTCATCTGGAGGTGAAGTCCGTCGTGCTGGAGATCGAGCTGGCCCGCCGCATGCGTCGCAATGCCGAGCTGGCCCGCCGCAAGATGGAAGCCGAGGTCCGCTCCCGGGAGATCGCCGCGCCGCACGACGGAGTCGTCGTCGAGATCGTGAAGAACGTGGGCGAGTCCTGCATCTGCAACGAGCCCGTGATGCGCATCGTTGCCGACGATCGCATGAAGGTTATCAGACACCTCGACGTCAGCGACACCTGGAGGGTTCGCGTCGGGCAGAGTGTCCGCATGGTTGCCGATGTGGAGGGAGTTGACCTGGCGATCGAGCGCGAAGAGTTCTCGGGGCGCGTCGTCTTCGTCGATCCCCGGATCGACCCGACGAACCGGACCTGCCAAGTGGTGGCCGAGATCGAGAACCGCGGACACCTGCTCCGATCGGGCCTCCAGGCAACCCTGAAGATTGCCCTGACCGCGAGCCGGGACGAAGGCCGCCCTGCGCAGCACGAAACGGCCCTGGACTCGCCGAAACCGACCCAGGGGCTGGGCACCCCGCGCTCGGATGCGCCCGATGGCGTTCCCCGACCGCCGTCGCGCTGATCGCGGCCACCTCGTTCGTCTCGCCGGGACACGACGGCGAAGCGGGGGATCCCCGCCGCACACATCCTTCGAGCCCCATGGGGAGCCCGGCCACTGCGAGAGCGGACGATTCCTGGCCGAATCGCCTTTAAGGTTATCTCCCGCTCGCTCGATGTGACCTACGTTCACTTCATGGACACGTTGGATGCCCGTTGAGTGAGTCGATCCGGGTTGACCTGCCCCTCTTGAAAGAGGACGCACCGGAATGAGCAACATGGCCGCGCAAACGACGATCCGCTGCCGCTTCCGGCCGGCCGGTGTGGCCCAGATGTTCCCGACAGCGGTCCCGACCGATGAGGCGGTCAAGCGAGTTCTGGAGGTGCTCCTCTCGGCGACTCTGCTGGTCATCGTCATGCCGGTGATGGTTGTCCTCGGGCTCGCGGTGCGAGCGACCAGCCCTGGGCCGGTGTTCTTCCGGCAGAGGCGTCTGGGTCGAGGGGGGCGTGAATTCTGGTGCTACAATTTCCGCACCATGGGCGCCGATGCCGAGGCGCAGCTGCGACAGCGATGCGACCTCCAGGCCCAGTTCGCGGCGAACTTCAAGATCCGGGACGATCCCCGCGTGACGCGCCTCGGCGCCGTTCTGCGGAAGACCAGGCTCGACGAACTGCCCCAGCTCTGGAATGTCCTCATGGGCGACCTCAGCGTGATCGGCCCTCGGCCGATCGTCCCGCACGAGTTGGAGAAGTACGGACCAGATGCGCAGACCCTGCTGTCGGTCAAGCCGGGGCTGGGCGGGATATGGTAGGTCCGCGGCCGCAGCAACACAACCTATGAGCAACGAATCGCGATGGACATGGAATACGTCGAGACCCGCTCGCTCGGGCTAGACCTGAAGTTATTGGCTCTGACGGCCTACGTCGTCATCCGCGGCCGTGGGGCCTGCTGAACTTCGCGTCCCGCCAATGAATGCCAGCCCGCTTCATGGATCGAGAAAGAATGAACCAGTTCACGACCACCGCAATAGCGCCACCGCGAGTCGATCAGGGCGAGGACCGCCCCGCCGCCGCGTGCCCGATCTCGGTCAACTGCCGCGTCCTGGACGCCCCGCTCACCGGCGTCCGACGTTATCTCGAGGAACTCCTCGCCGTCCTCGGCGACCGGGTCACCCCGATCGGCCCCTCGCGGCCCCGGGGCGGGGCGCGGGGGCACCTCTGGGAGCAGGTCACGCTGCCGACTCGGACCAGGGGACTGCTCTGGAGCCCCGCGAACACGGGGCCGATGGCCCGGCGGGAGCAGGTCGTGACAATCCACGACATGGCCTCGCTCGACCATCCCGAGTGGTTCCGACCGTCGTTCGCCGGGTGGTATCGATTCGTCACGCCCCGTTGGTCCGCCGGGTTCGTCGCGTTATTGCGGGATCCGAGTTTACCAAGCGGCGGATAGTCGCCCGTACGGGAGTGGACCCCGAGAAGGTCGTCGTCGTGCCCTACGGTGTCGGCCACCAGTTCCGCCCTCCCGGCGAGGAGGAGTCGGAATGGCTCAAGGCAAGGCATCCGCTCCTCCGTCGCGACTACGTCCTTTACGTCGGGTCCCTGGAGCCGCGGAAGAACCTCGGTCGGCTGTTCTCGGCGTGGGCCCAGATTCTCCGAGATTGCCCCGGCGTGACTCTGGTCATCGCCGGGACCGCGGGCCGTATCTTCTCGGGCACCGGGTTTGAGCGCCTGCCGAGCCGCGTCCACCTCCTCGGCCGGATCGGCGACGGCGACCTGAGGGCGCTCTACGGCAATGCTATGGCCTTCGTTTACCCGTCTCTCTATGAGGGGTTCGGCCTGCCCCCCCTTGAGGCGATGGCCTGCGGTACGCCGGTCGTCGTCTCGGATGCGGCCTCCATGCCCGAGGCGGTCGGCGACGCGGCCCTCTTGGTCGACCCCTTGGAGATCGATTCGATCGCCTTCGGTCTGCGGGCGGTCCTCTCCGATTGCTCCCTCCGAACCGATCTCCAGCGCCGCGGGCTGGAACGGGCCCGAGAGTTCACCTGGGAGCGGGCCGCCAAGCGGACCTGGCAAGTCCTGAGCGACGCGGCCATGGCCCCCTAAGGCCTGCCTGATCGACGCGTCGAGGACGTCCCATGCCCACGTTGCACGGCTCGCGGGCGCGGAGATTCTAAAGAATGCAATGGAACCCTGGCATGGGCCCCGGACGAGTCCGATTCCCTTCCACGAAAGGACCCACGATGCGAGTCGCCGTCGTCCACGACTGGCTCTGCAACTACGCCGGCTCCGAGCGCGTCCTCGAGCAGATCCTGGCCATCTACCCCGAGGCCGACCTCTTCACGGTGGTCGACTTCCTGAAGGCCGAGGACCGGGCCTGGCTGGCGGGCCGCCCGGTCCGGACATCATTCATTCAACGACTGCCGTTCGCACGCAGGTGGTTCCGGCTCTACCTGCCGCTGATGCCCCTGGCCGTCGAGCAACTCGACCTGGGCGGCTACGACCTGGTGATCTCCAGCTCGCACGCCGTGGCGAAGGGGGTGTTGACGACCGGGGACCAGCTCCACGTCTCGTACGTCCACACCCCGATGCGATATGCCTGGGACATGCACCATGAATACCTCAGCCGGCCCCTGGTCTCGCGGGGGATCGGCTCGGCGTTGGCGCGGTGCGTGATACACTACATCCGCTTCTGGGACCAGGCGACGGCCCATCGCGTCGACGCCTTCGTCGCGAATTCGCGGTTCGTGGCCCGGCGCATCCGCAAGACGTACCGCCGCGAGGTCGAGGTCATCTATCCTCCCGTCGATACCGAGACCTTCTTTGAGCACTCGGCCAGAGACGATTATTACTTGTGCGTGTCGCGGCTGGTCCCCTACAAGCGGATCGACCTGATCGTCGATGCCTTCACCCGCACTCCCCAGCGTCGACTGGTGGTCATCGGCGACGGTCCTCAGCTCGCGGAGCTGGCGGAGCGGGCGGGTCCGAACGTCACGCTGATGGGGCATCAGCCCCGGCACGTGATGCGCGACGCGATGCAACGAGCCCGGGCGTTCGTCTTCGCCGCCCAGGAGGACTTCGGAATCGCGGTGGCCGAGGCGCAGGCGTGCGGCACCCCCGTCCTCTGCTACGGCAAAGGGGGTGCGACCGAGAGCGTGATTGATGGCCAGACCGGAGTCTTCTTCACCGAGCAGACCATCGGGAGCCTGCTCGATGCGGTCGAGCGGTTCGAGGCCGTACCGGATGACTTTGATCCCCGCGAGATCCGGCGAAACGCGGAGCGGTTCGGCAACGATCGCTTCCGCGAGGAGTTCGAGGCGATGATCACGCGCCTCTGGCGTCAATTCCGGGGCGAGTCCGCGACCGTACGCCCCTCCGGCCGCAAGCGTGCCAAGACCCTCTCGACCGGGGGATGATCACCGTGATGCAATCCACAGCAGAACTCACTGCGGATGACGTCTCGGGGCCGGTGCAATTCGCCATGCGCGGCGAGGGCCCGGACGGCGCAACGCCGGCCGACCTGGCGCGGTCGGCGGTGCGCGGGGGGTCGGTCACGCTGGCAGCCCAGGGGATCAAGATCGTCGTGCAACTGGTCGCGATCACGACCCTTTCACGGCTCCTCGACCCCAGGGACTTCGGCCTGATCGCGATGGCCGCCGCGGTGATTGGGTTTGCCGAGCTGTTCAAGGATCTCGGGCTCTCGCTGGCGACGGTCCAGCGTCCGCGGATCACCTACGACCAGGTCAGCGCCCTGTTCTGGATCAACGCCGCCGCCGGCCTCGGCCTGGCGCTGGCGACGGCGGCCGCCGCACCGCTGGTGGCGTGGTGCTATGGCGAGCCGAGGCTGATGGCGATCACGGTCGCCTCGGCGGCGACCCTGGTCCTGGGCGGCCTCACGGTTCAGCACCAGGCGCTGATCCGCCGCCGGATGGCATTCGGGGCCCTGGCACTGATCGACGTCGGCTCTCAGGCGGCCGGGGTCGCGGCCGCCATCGGCGTTAGTTTGGCTGGCGGGGGCTATTGGGCGCTCGTACTCCAGCAGCTAGTCGCCTCGGCCGCAACGGCGCTGGGCGTGCTCATCTTGAGCGATTGGAGGCCGTCGCGGCGGGTCCCCTGGACCGAAGCCCGGCCGCTGATAGCATTCGGCGCCGACATGGCCGGCTCCAATGTCCTCAGCTACCTGAGCAAGACCCTGGACAACGTCTTGATCGGACGCCGATGGGGGGCTTCCCAGCTCGGGATCTACAGCCGCGCCTACGGTATCCTGATGCTCCCGATCACCCAGATCAATGGGCCGATCGCCGCGGTGGCTATCTCGGTCCTGAGCCGGCTGGCGGGCGACCCGGCGGCCTACTCGGCACAGTACCTGAAGCTCGTGAGGGTGTTGCTGGCCCTGACCACGCCGGCATGCTTCGCGATGGCGATCTTCGCGCCCGAGATCGTGCAGGTCCTCCTGGGCGGGAGGTGGGCGGAGGCCGGCCAGGTCCTGCGCGTGCTGTCGGCGGCATCGCTGGTTCTCCCGGTCCTGTACGCCGGGGGCTGGCTGTTCGCGTCGACGGGCCGGACGCGAGAGTACCTGCTCCTCTGGGTGGCCGTGGCCTCCGGCCTCATCGGGGCGTTCGTCCTCGGCCTGCCGGGCGGGGCATTGGGAGTGGCGCGGGCTTACGCGGTCGCCATGTGGCTCCTGATCGGGCCGTTCCTCGCCGTGGCGATCCGGGGCACGGGCGTCCGCGCGGGACGCCTACTCGGGGCGATCGCGGCACCCGTGCTCGCCTGCTCGGCCGGGTCAATCCTGGTCCTGATGCTGAACGGCGCCCTGGCGGGTCAGGTCAGCCCGCTCCTCCGCCTGCTCGCGGGAGGGCCGATCCTCGCCGCGGCGGGTGTTCTGTCGCTCGTCACCCCGATTCGCGTGCCGTCGGAACCCGGCCTTGGGCATCCGGGGTTCACGTTCCTTCGAAATCGACCTCGCTCCTAGGAGGGTTCTATGCACGAACTTCGCGATCGGTTGGGCGTCGAGCTCCGTCGCCAGGGCTTCGCCTGGGGTCACGTCGCGAGCGACCGATGGGAGGCGGTGCGGAAGTCGGCCGCCGGCTCGGTGCTCGACGTCGGGTGCAGTAACGGCGTGTACGTCGATCGGCTCCGGTCCGAGGGGGTCCGGGTCGCGGGGCTGGATCTCCTCGATTCGCCGGCATGGAAGGCCGCTCGCGGCGACTTTGCGGTCGGCGATGCGTGCCACCTCCCGTTCGCCGACGCGTCGTTCGAGACGGTCCTCTCCTTCGAGACGCTGGAGCACGTCCCCCGGCCCGAGGCGGCCCTGCGCGAATACCATCGGGTCTGCCGGCGCAACGTGATCCTCAGCGTCCCGAATTGCGAGACCCCGCAGGAATTCCGCGATGGCGGCCTGACCTTTCATCACTGGATTGACCGCACCCACGTCAACTTCTTCACGCTCGCCAGCCTGGTCGAGACCGTTGAGCGAGCCGGGTTCCGGGTCTCGCACTCGAGGCCGATCAACCGGGCGCTTCCGGCCCTTCCCGCGCTGCGGGCGCTGGGGATCCCGGCTCGGGCGGCCCGGCCGCTGGCGAAGGTTTTCGGGAAGATTTCCCGGAGAACGTATCCTATGAGTCTCCTTGTGGTCGGCGAGAAGATCCCCGAGCCGGGAGCGTTCTGACGTGGCCAGTATCCTGCTCCTGACCCATGAGTTCCCCCCGTTCCGCGGCGGGATCGGCACTTACGCGTGCCAGCTCGCGGCCGCGGCGTGCCGGCTGGGACACATCGTCACCGTCGCCGCGCCAGACTACGGGCGCGACCGGACCGAAGAGGATCGTGTCCGATACCCGTACCGCGTCCTCCGGTTCCGGGGGGAGGCCTACACTGATCGATCCCTCCCGGCGCTGATCCTTCGCGACCACCGACTCGTCCGCGGCGAGTTCGACGTGATCCACGCGGTCGACTGGCCAAACACTCTGGCGCTTGGCATGCTAAACAAGGTCCGGTGCACACCGTTCGTCGCCACCGTCTACGGGACGGAAATCCTCGGTTCCGCCCGGTCTCGCCTGATCACGGCGATCGGGGCTCGCCGCCTGTTCGAGGTCCCGGACCGCATCCTGGCGATCAGCGAATTCACGAAGGATCTGCTCCTGACCAACTTCCCGGGAGTGGAACGAGACCGGGTGGACGTGACCTTGCCCGGAGTCTCCCCGTACTGGTTCGCCGACGCGTCCGGATGCCCATGCCCGCGGTTGGAATACGGCATACCGCGCGACGACCGGGTCATCCTGACGGCGTCGCGCCTCGACCGGGTCATCCTGACGGCGTCGCGCCTCGACCGCCGAAAGGGGCACCGCCTCGCCTTGCGATCTTTGGCGTTGCTTTCCGACGGACTCCGCGAGAGGCTCTCCTACGTGATCGCGGGGGACGGCGGCGATCCGGAGTATCTCCGCGAGTTGAGGACTCTCGCCGATGCCTCGGGCGTCCAGGTCGTCTTCACCGGGGACGTGAGCGATGAGACCCTGCGGGGTCTCTATCACACGGCGAGCGTGTTCTGTATGCCTGGCGAGCCCCATCCCAAGAAGGTCGAGGGGTTCGGGCTAGTCTTCCTGGAGGCGGCCGCCCAGGGGCTTCCATCGATCACCAGCGACATCGGTGCCGTCACCGAGGCCGTCCGCCACGAGGCGACCGGCCTCGTGGTCCCGCCGATGAATGCCCCCGCTTTGGCCGCCGCCCTCGCCCGCCTACTCGGCGACGAGCCGCTCCGCTCCGGGATGGGCCGTAACGCGAGATCGCACGCCCGGGCATTTACCTGGGAACGGTGCGCCGCGGCGACCTACGGCCCCGTCGGGTTGCCTCCTACGCCAGCCCGCAATCCGGCCCGTCACGCGGTACCTCTCGCGGCGCGATCGTGAGGGTGGCGGAAGAGACCGGATCTTGGACGTGTGGAACGCCGCCCGAGCACCATGATCCGTGAGACACCGAAGGAAGAAGCCGCATGAAGGTCGTCCTCGTCAATAGCCTGTATTCGCCCCACTTCGTCGGCGGTGCCGAGCGATCGGTCCAGGCGCTGGCCGAGGGACTCGTGGCCGAGGGCCACCAGGCTGTCGTGGTCAGCACGGCCGACCAACTCGAGTCAAGCGAGGCCGAGGTCAACGGCGTGGCGGTCCATTACCTCCCCTACAAAAATCGCTACTGGACCTACGCCGACGGCCAGGCCAACGCCCTCGTCAAGGCGGCCTGGCACGCGCGGGACTCCTACAACCGGGCGATGGCCGAGGAGGTCTCCGAGGTCGTTCGCCGCGAGCGTCCGGACGTTGCCCACACGAACAACCTCGTCGGTATGTCGGTGGCGGTCTGGGACGCGCTCCACCGACTGGGGGTGCCGATCGTCCATACCCTGCGCGATTATTACCTGATCTGCCCCAAGTCGACCATGTACTCACGGGGGACCTCGTGCGATCGGCCCTGCCTCGGCTGCGTCCCGTTCGCGAGCCCGCGCAAGTCCACGTCGCGTCACGTCTCGGCGGTCGTCGGGGTCAGCCAATTCATCCTCGACAAGCACCTCCGCCTGCGCTACTTTCCCCAGGCGAATCAGACTCTGGCGATCCGAACCGGCTACGACCCCACGCCGGGCACCACCCCGAGGCGGGACCAAAACTCGTCGCGTCCGCTGTCGATCGGCTTCCTCGGCCTCCTCAGCCCGAACAAGGGGATCGAGGAGTTGCTGGAAGCCGTAGGCCGCCTGCCGCCGGACCGCGTGGAATTGCACGTCGGGGGGACGGGCCAGGCGGCCTACGAGGCCGAGTTGCGCCGGAGGTTCGACCGGCCAAACGTCCGATTCCACGGGCAAGCCCCGGCCGCCGAATTCCTCCGGTCGCTCGATATCCTGGTCGTGGCCTCTCGGTGGGAGGAGCCGCTGGCCCGCGTGATCATCGAGGCCCTGTCGTGCGGCACGCCGGTCGTCACCACCCCGCGGGGCGGCTCGCCCGAGGTCGTGATCGACGGCCGTAACGGCCTGGTCTGCAACGGCGACGACGCCGAGGCGATCCGTCACGCCCTCGACCGACTCGTCTCCGACCCGAGCCTCCTCGCCACCATCCGGAGGGGGGCGGTCGCATGTCCCGCCACCGACGGCCTTCGGGGGATGGTCGGGCGCTACGTCGACGTTTACGAAAGAACCCGATCGACCGACCGAGGCCGGGCGAACTCGGCCGGATTCGTGGCCGTGTGTTGAGAATTATGCACCACGCTGTCAGGAATTTCATCGAGGAGCGGTTCCCTTTGCGTGTCATCATCACCCGGGCCGCCGGGTTCATCGTCTCCGACCTCGTCGACCGGGTGCTCGCCAACTGGCATGAGGTCCTGGCGGTCGTCAACTTCGACCCGGACTCTCCCGAGGCCGTCAAACGGGCCAACCTGGCCGGTCATCCCCGGTTCCACCTCGATACTCGGGACATTCGCGAGGCTTCCGGCGTCGATCGCCTCGTTGCTGACGATCGCCCCGACGCCCCCTTTCGCGAGACCGATCGCGTCGACCTGCCGATCAACCCTCACTCCGCAACCAGGACGGCCTACGAGTTCCTGGCCCACACCTTCCCCCACCTCGACAGGCTGCCGGTCACAGGCCTCATGATCGCGGCGCTCGGCAAGGAGCCAAGGATCGACTACCGGCCCGAGCAGCCGGGCGACGTCCGGCAGACCTTCGCGGATGTCGGCCGGGCTCGTACCGAGTTGGGCTATCAGCCCGCGACTCCTCTGGCGGTGGGGCTGGCACGCCATGTCAAGTGGCGACGGCGTCGGCGAATGGAGGCCGCGTGAAGTTTAAGCTGATCGTCATCTTGTTCGCGATCTGGGCCGTCACCCAACTCTTCGACGGACCGATCCGGTACGTGCTGGTCTCGGCCGGAGTCCCGTCGCTGCTCTACGTGAAGGACCTCGCGCTGATCGCGGCCTTGGGGCTGGTCTGCGCGGCATATGGGTTCGGCCTCCCGTTGCTGGCGAGCCTCGCGGCAATCACGATGGCCGGCCTCGCCGGATTACTCCAATCGAGGCCGCCGGCGCAGGTTCTTTTCGCCGTTAAGGAACAGGCCGGGAATAACTTCCCGGTTTCACATGGGCTCGGGCAGCGCTCGGTAGTTCCACTTGGGGAGGAGCTTGTCGAAGACGATCTTCATCGTCTCCTTGAATCCTGCTGCACACTTGCGACCCGTCTCGTACACCTTCTCGAGGATGCTCACCTCGACCTTCAGGCCCGCGCCGGTTCCCGTCTTCGACATGTAGTACCGGACCGTCTCCAGCGTTCGGAAGATCACCCCTCGACACGCTCGCGTCACGTGCGGGAAGAGACGGTGCTCGATCGGATTGTACTTCGAGCAGTAGGGCGGATAGTGCGCCACCCGGATCTCGATCCCCAGTCGGTTCGCCAGCTCCTGAAGCCCCGCCTTGAAGACATATCTCGACGCGCTGTTGCTGCCGCCGCCGTCGCACAACACCAGCAGTCGCTTCGCCCCGCGATAGGCCACACGCCCATGATCCTGCCACCACGACGCGATACTGTCGCAGGCCAGTTCGCTGGTGTCGTGGCTGGTGTTCAAGTGGATGAAGCCTCGGTTGCGTCCGATGTCGTAGATGCCGTGCGGGATCACCGTGCCCGAGCCCATGCTGCCGAAGTCGTGGTCGTTGACCTCGATCGTCGCCTGCGTCTCGATCGCCCCGTCGCGGTAGAAGTCGCCGATCAGCTCCTTCTTCTTGGTGTCGATGCTGACCACCGGCAGCCCGGCCGCCAGGTACTCGCGCTTGAGCCGGGCGATGTTCTCGAACTGAGCGTTGCGGTCGGGATGGCGAGGCCCCATCGTCCGCTTCTTCAACGCCTTCCGCCTGCGGTATCGATGCTTGCGAAGGAGTTGGCAAACGACGTCACGACCGACGGAGGCCCCCAAACCGCTGATCCGCTTGGCGATCTGCCGCCGCGACAAGTTGGTCCATCTCACCTCGGCCCGCATCGGGTCACCCGCCGTGTGATCCTCGAGGACCGTCTGAAAGTTGATGTCGATCGCCGGGGTCCACGTCGATCAACCGTTTCCGTCCGCCCCTTTTTTGCGAGAGCGACCCGTGTCCAGGTCATCCTCGCCTTCCAGTTCCGCCAACCCCAGCCGGATGGTCTTGGGATCGCACCGCAAGACACGCACGATGTACTCGATCCCACCGTGCCCCAGTTTCGCGGCCTCGATCGCCGCATACCGCCGCCGATCGCTCTCCTTGAGCGAACCGAATAGCCTCCTCATCAACCGTTCCACGCTCTCGGGGTAGCCATCCATGGGGCGTCTCCCTGTTGCGGCTCGCTGAGTTGAAAGACCGGTATGATACACCAGGCAAGATCGGGAAGTTATTCCCGGCCTGATCCTAAGGTCGCGGTTCCCTACCTGTTCGGAGTCGCGTGCGGCGGGCACATCCCGGCCCACATCCCCGGCGGACGCGCCTCCCGAGCGCTGTGGCTGGCATTCCTGCTGGTCTTGGGCGGGGTGTTCCTGAACCAGGCGATCGAGTGGCCCTGGGAAGGGATGCGCTACGCGATCGATGGGGTCGATGCGGAGGTCAAGGGGACGAAGGTGTGGTCGCACATGGGGATCAAGCGGATCGCCGGGTTCTCGCGATCCTCCTACGACGCGGCCGTCGCCATCGCCCTCCTGGCGGTCGCCCTGATCGCGGCCCGTGATCGGCTCATGACCAGCGTGGCCGTGCTGGGCCTCGCCGCATCCGCCGCCGTGGTCACGACGACCAAAGGGATCCTCCTGAATCTGGCCTTCATCTCGGTCATCGTCGTCTCCCGGGCCTTCAGCCCGAAGGTCGCGAGCCGTTTCCTGATTCCGGCGATGTCGGCCCTGCTCGTCGGCGCAGTGGTCCTGTTGCCGCTCTCGAGCCTGGGGGGTACACCCCTCCTGGACACCAGCACTGACGACCGCCAATTCTTCTTGAAGTCGATGAACGACCGCATGGAATCCTGCTGGCCGGCCGCCCTCGATCTGATCACCGATGACGGCAACCTCCTTTCGGGCCGCGGCCTGGGCGGGCTCGGCATCCCGCAGCTGTATTACGAGACGAACAATTACAATCCCTGCGATAGTCTCTCGATCTTCCTGCTCGGCAACTACGGAATCTTTTCTTTGTTCGTCCTCCCGCTCTTCGCCTTGGAGGTCGCTTTCCTGGCCAGGTGCGAGGGCTCCTTCGCTCTCCTGCTTTCCCTGTCTGGATTGTTGATCCTCGCTTACGGGATGACGTCCAACGTCATCGAAAATCCCTTCCTCGCGTTGCTTGCGGGACTCGTCATGTCAAGAACGTCCTTGCCGGCCACAACCCCATCGGTATAGAGCATCCTGGCTCGGGACCACCTCGATGGCGGTAGGTGCTTTCGGCTTCACCAAGGTTCCCGGTCGGCGGACCACCGCATATCGACGCCAAGTCGATCCCCGGGCCGAGGCCCTGGGCAGATCGCGCTGCTCGTAATCCTCCGAGGTGGACGGCGCACCCGGCGCGCGGACGACGAACGAGGCGACACTGACGTAGCGCCAACCGGTCTCGGTGTTGACCTTGCCGGCGTCTTTCTGCAGTTCCAGGTGAGCCGGGGCTCGCCGGAATCTCTGCGTTCGCCCCGCTCCAACGAGACGGACATCCCGAATCGAGAGGCCCTCGCGCTACTCGCCGAGGCCGATGACCTGGAGCGACCGCCGCAAACACAGTCTTGAATGTCGATATCATACAGGGCCTCACCCTTGGGCAGCTTCAATCCGGCCAGTTCGCTGGACAACAGCAGCACCGCGACCCTGTGGCCACCGGTCGTCGCCGGTGTACCCGAACCGACGGGAATGGCCCTGCTGAGAGGCGGGTTGGGGATTCTCGCGGTCAGGTATCGCATCAGGCAAGGCGGCCGCGTGAAGGACGTTGCAGCCTAGCGCCGTCGTCCCGGAGCGTCGGGGCCGATTGCAGCCAGTCGGAGTCGGGGGCGCCTTCCGCGCTCCTCGACTCGTTCTGCGGGATTGACGGCCGACCCGGGAGCAAGCGACGATTGCTCGCAGGCTCGCGGCGCGATCGCGGCGGCGCCGGATCGACGCTGTGGAGGCCGGGCGATGGCGGGCGATGACCATGAACTTCATCTCGCGTTCCCCCGGCTCGACGAGGCCGAGCTCGGAATCCTGGCCGGAATGGCCGATCTCTGCACGTTCCGGGACGGCGAGGCCCCTTTTCGGGCCGGGGATCGCGGCCTCCCCTTGTACGTCGTCGAGTCGGGCGAGATCGCGATCGTCGATGAATCGGGCGACCAGCCCCGGACGGTCGTCGTCCACGGTCCGCGCGAGTTCACGGGCGATGTCTCGCTGCTGACCGGCGGCCGGGGCCGAAGGCCTTCCAGTTGCTCTTCGGTACCGAGCAATGGCACGTCCCCCGCCGTCCCGGCGCCCGCCCCCTGGGGTCGAGGGGCCAGCGGCCGTAGCGTAGCCCCCCGCGTAGATCGGGTTATGGAGCATCCAGTCGAGGGTCGCCAGGTAGGGTCGCTTCCAGCGGGGGACATGATCCTCACCCTGGTGATCGGCGAGCCCTGCACCAATCGGCCAGTCGCAGTGGCGCCGAGACGCGGATTATGGGCGTCGCGACCTCCGGTTCGCAACGTGTGACGAGCGGAGTCCTGGGTGGAGTATTTCCACAGGCCCTCGTCGGGATTCGCGTCTGGCGTGTAGCTCGGGAACGGCTCGGTCCCGATCGACGGGTGCTCGGCCAGGTACGCCCGCACCGCCTTCGAGCGGTCGTGGACGTTCCCCTCGTCCCGGAGGATTGTCAGCGGCACCGGCAACTGATGCCTCAACTCCCGCAGGAACGCGACGGTGTGCTCGCCGCGGACGTTCCCAGCCCTTGAGGATCGGCGTCTTGCCGCGCGGGGCGAGGTTGCGGCGGACCGTCGGGGTGGGCATGAACCCCGACTCGTCGATGAAGACGGGGTGCGTCCCGCGTCGCCAGGCGCGGCGCAGGATCTTGGGCAGTTCGTGACGCCTTCAATTGTCGATGGCGATCTCGTCGCGTTCCCTGGCCCGCTTCTGCGGCTTCTGGCTGGTCCACCCCAGCTTACACTTGAGGACCTTGCGGACGTCCTTGGGGTGGAATGCGACGCCGAAGTGGCGCTCGATGAGGTCGGCGACGCGCGGGGTGGTCCACAGCTCGGTGCGCCAGCCGTGTGCCTTGGCCCCTTGCAGCAGCAACTCCTCCAGCCGCCTCCGGTCGGCAACGCCGAGTCGAGGCGTGCGGCCGGGATGGGGCTTGGCGGCCAGCGAGCCGATGCTGTCGCGGGCGAGCTTCGCCCGTAAGTAGTTCGAGGACCGGCCGCAGCCGAGGAAGTACGCGACATCCTCGGGGGATTCGCCGCCCTGGACCAGTTCGACGGCCCGCAGGCGACGGCGTTGCAGCTCTTCAGCGGTCCCGATGGAGCGCATACCATCTTTACGGAACCACACCCCGCATGGTTCAGTTGAATCGGCTGGAGTCAATACGATGCCGACCAGGTGACTCCGGCAAGGGTCGTCAGGTGGTCCTGGTCGCTCAACACGGCATCGAAGCCCGTTCTGTGAGTCCGTGTCACTAATCCTCAAACAAGCGTAATGTGAGCCTCCATCCCTTGTCCTTTCCTGCCTCGGATGGTTACGTGCCGTCTCCGGGCCGGGTCTTCGTCACCCGGTTGCACACGTCCCGATCTCGATCGCTCA
>JAQGHR010000142.1 GCA_028291545.1 Planctomycetota bacterium
CGCGGACGGGAGCCGGTTCGTGGAGCGGATGCTGACTGTGGTCGCGACCTGCCGGCAACAGGGACGCAATGTGCTGGATTACTTGAGCAGGTGTTTTGACGCAGGCCATCGTGGCCAAGCGACCCCCGCACTTCTGCCGGTCTCTATGACTGAAATCGAAGCCGCGTAGGTCCACCTCTCCCACCCTGTGAACGGCTACTCGGGACCAACGCGGCCGGCACGGCGGCGCTCGGCAACGTCGGGGCCGGCGTGGTCGTCCTCAGCGTCGCGCCCGCGCAGCCTGGCCCGTTCGGGCCAAGGATCATCGGCAACGTCATCTCCGGCAGCACGCCCAGCCCGTTTACCGGCGACACCGGCGAGGGCATCTCGCTGAGCGCCTCCGAGGCCTTCATTCTCGGCAACTGGATCGGGACCGACGCCTCGGGAACCAATCCCCTTGGCAACGCCGGCCCGGGCGTTTCCATCTTCTCCGGCCCGGGCAGCACAGTTGGCGGTGTGAACACCGGCGACGGCAACGTGATCGCGTTCAACGGCGGGGCAGGCGTGGAAGTCGTCGGGAACTTCACGACCAACAATGCCATCCTCTCGAACTCGATCTTCTCCAACAAGATCGGCATCGACCTCGGCGGCAACGGCGTTACGCCCAACACCCCCGGCGGACCCCACGCCGGGCCAAACACTCTCCAGAACACTCCCGTGATCGCCTCGGCCACCACCGACGGCTCGACGGTCAACGTCGCGGGCGTCCTCAACAGCACTCCGTCTTCGGCGTTCATGGTCCAGTTCTTCGCCGACAACGGCGACGCGTCCGGACTGGCCGAGGGCCGCGTCTTCCTCGGCCAGAGAGCCGTCACGACCGACGCCAGCGGCAACGCCTCGTTCAACTTCACCCTGGCCTTCTCCGGCATCACCTCCGTCTCTGCCATCACTGCCACCGCCACCGACTCGAACGGCAACACGTCCGAGTTCTCGCTCGACACCGTCGTTCGAAGCAAGGGAGATTCCGGCTTCGGATCGTTGCGACAGGCGATCCTGAACGCTAATGCGATTGGCAATGTCCCGGCGACGATCAACTTCAATATCCTCAGCCGTGGCGGCGCCATTCAACTGATACCCAGCACCGCTCTGCCGACCATCACATCTCCCGTTTTCATTGACGGATACAGCCAACCCGGGTCGAAGCCAAACGATCTTGGGTTCGGCGACAATGCCCAACTCATCGTCATCCTTGAGGGCAATAATGCGGGGGCGAACGCCAACGGTCTTACCATTGCCGCGGACTCGGTGACGATCAGGGGCCTTTCCATCACCGGGTTCCAGCAGAACGCGATCGTCGCCGACGATCACCGGAACCTGCGGATCTCCGGCAATTTCCTGGGCGTCCTCCCCTTCCCGTTCGCCTCCCAATCGAATGACAATCACCAAAGCGGCATCGCCTTCCACGGAGTGACGAACTCGACCATCGGCGGCCCGGCCGCGGCCGACCGCAATGTGATTTCCGGCAATCAGGGATACGGTGTTTTCCTGGGACCAGGCTCGCTTTCACCGGCGAACGGGTCGGATTTCAACCTGATCGCGAACAACAATATTGGTACACCGATCAATGCCTCGAAGGGGAACAGCCTGTCGGGAATCTTGCTGAGTTCGTCATCGAACAACACGATTGGCGGGACCGCATTCGCGGCCAGAAACGTCATCGGTGGAAACCTGCTGGACGGCATTGCCGTTCGAGGTCCCGCCGCGACCGGCAACCTGATCCTGACCAACGCGATTGGCTTCGACGGATTCTCCGCGATTTCCAACGGCGGAGACGCGATCAGCATCGTCGATGCCTTGATGACGACCGGTGACTTCGCCGCAACCATCGGCGGCAACGTCCTCTCCGCCAATTCGGGCGGCGGCATTCGCCTCACACATTCCAGGGTCCTCGTTCAAGGCAACAGGATCGGCACAGACGTTGGAGGGCAGTCCGCGGCAGGAAACGCCTCCTTCGGCATCCTGCTGAGCAACGACCAGGGCAGCCTGATCGGAGGGACGAGCGCGGACCTGGCCAACACGATCGCCAACAACGGACAAGGCCGGTTGGGCGACGGCGGAATCGTGGAGCTTGGAACTCCCGCGGCCACGTTCCGTGAGAACTTGATCTTCGCGAACACCCCACTCGGCATCGACCTCGGCGGCGACGGTGTGACGCCGAACAAGCCCCCGACCTCGATCAATGACCCCAACCGCTTCCCCAACTACCCTGTCGTCGCGAGAGCGATCACCGACGGTCAACTGACTCACGTCTCGGGTAGTTTCGACGGCACCGAGAGCGTACTCACCTTCGTCGATTTCTTCGTCTCCACGGCCGCCGACCGGTCTGGTTTCGGTCAAGGCCAGAGCTATCTCGGCTCGGTGAGCTTCACGACTGACGACAACGGCCATGCCGACTTTCTCTTCGACGTGCCGGCCCTCCCTCTCGGTCGGGTCATCACGACAACGGCCACCAGCTTCGCAACCTCGGAATTCAGCCGCGCCGTGACCGTCACGGCGGGGACGGCCGTTCCTCAACTCAGTCTCACGATCGACGCCTCGCCGGACCCGGTTGCCGTCGGCGATCTGCTCACTTACGTCGTCACGACGACGAACGACGGGACCGGAGACGCCACGAACATCGTCCTCGCCGACACGCTGCCCGGCGGGGTCGCGATCACCGACGAGTCCGCCCTGGCCATCCGGGCTCAGGGCGGATCGATCGGGACGAACAGTTCGGGACGTGTTGTCGTCTCGTTGCCATTCGACCTGATAACCGTTGGTTCCATGAGGACGCTGACGATCCAGGCCAGACCGAGCCACAGCGGCGACCTCGTGAACGATGCCTCCGTGACATATGCGGTCGCCGGCAGTCCGGTGGTGCAGACGTCCTCGATCATCTCACAAGCGACCGCGACGCCTTTGCTGACCCTTTCCATGACCGCGACGCCCGAACCGGTACCCGTGGCCGATCTCCTGACCTACACGATCGTTGTCCGGAATGTCGGCACGGCCGACGCCAAGGGTGTCAACCTCTTCGACTTGCTGCCGCAGGTGGTCACGATCACCCAGGAATCCACCGACGCCATCTTCGCCATGGGTGGATCGGTCTTTCCGACCGGTAGCTTTCAGACCGGCATCCAGCTTGGATTCGGCACACTGGCCGCCGGCGCGTCGCGGACTCTGGTCTTTCAGGTAAGGCTGACCTCCGAGACGACGTTTACCAACACCGCCAGCGTCAGCAACTCGCCCGGTAGCACCTCGGCCTTGGCCTCCGCGACCAGCCACTCGATCTACACCTTCACCGTCCTGAACAACAACGACAGCGGCTTCGGCTCGATCCGACAGGCCATCCTCAACGCCAACACTCACCCAGGCGTCGACACCATCGACTTCAAGCTCCCGAGCGATCAGCTCGCGATCCGTCCCATATCCCTGCTCCCCACGATCACCGATCCCACGATTCTCGATGCGACCACGCAACCAGGGTTCGCCGGTTCCCCGATCGTCGAATTGAACGGGTCGAAGCTCGCGTCGTCGCCCACGGCCCCGGTATTCGCCGGACTGACGGTCACGGCGCCGGGGACAACGATCCGGGGGCTGATCATCGATGGCTGGGTGACCAATGGCATCGCTCTGCTCGGCGGGTCCGGCTCCAAGGTCGTCGGCTCGTCGATTCACGATAACGGCGACTCGGGCATCTACGTCTCGCGTTCGTCGAACAACACGATCGGCGGGACGACCGCGGCCGACCGAGACGTGATTTCCGGTAATGCCTTCGTGGGTGTTCAAATCATCGACGGTTCCAGCCACAACCAGATCCTCGGCTCCTATATCGGCGTCGACGCCAGTGGATCGAGACCGTTCGGCAACGGGCTGGATGGCGTCATCCTGGCCGATTCGCCCGACAACACGATCGGCGGCACGGCACCGGGCGCGGGCAACGTGATCTCGGCCAACGGCGAGGCGAATGTTCAAGTCTACTCCGGTGGATCGATGGGGAATGCAATCGTCGGGAACCTGATCGGGACCGACTCCACGGGACAGCACGGCTTTTCCCAGAGCGCGACGGCCTCGCGTGGGGAGACCAACGTCGGCATCT
This sequence comes from Planctomycetota bacterium, assembly GCA_028291545.1. Classification (GTDB taxonomy): domain Bacteria; phylum Planctomycetota; class Planctomycetia; order Isosphaerales; family Isosphaeraceae; genus JAQGHR01. Next base: position 4,118 of record JAQGHR010000142.1, read on the forward strand.
TCCTGAATGCCGCCTCGCGGAACACGATCGCCGGAAACGTGATCTCGGGGGCCGAAGCGGGCGTCGAGGTTTACACCTCGTCGGCAACCTCGAACCTGATCATCAACAACCGCATCGGCACGGATCTCCTCGGCACCCGCGCTGTGCCGAATTCGATCGGCGTGCTACTTTACGGCTCGCCCGGAAACACGGTCGGCGGATTCGTGGGAGGGCAGGGAAACGTCATCTCGGGCAACGCTCTGGCCAACGTCCGCATCGAGGGTCAGACGGCATCGCGAAACTTGATCGCGGGCAACCTGATCGGCCTCGACATCTCCGGGATGACCGTCCTGGACTCCGCCATTGATGGGCTGTTCCTGAGCAACTCGCCCGGCAACACCATCGGCGGCGTGATCCCGGGCGCCGGCAACGTCATCGCGGGATATCAATCCGTCGGCATCCAGATCCTCGGGACGCCCGCCTCCAATAACCTGGTCGTAGGGAACCTCATCGGCACGACCTCCGCCGGTGTGAAGGCCGGGAGCGGGCTGGACGGCATCGTCGTGACGGACTCGTCAGGAACCACAATCGGCGGCACCGCTTCCGGTTCCGGAAACATCGTGGTTGGAAACCAGGATGCGGGAATCGCAATCATCGGCAACGCGGCCACTGCAAATGTAGTTCAAGGCAATACCCTCCGCGGCAACGGCGTGAACGGGATCGAGGCCGAGCACCCCGAGAGTAACACGATCACGACGGCCGGCCCTGGCGTAAACAACGTGAATGGAAGCCTCGGCGGTGTCCAGACTGCGTCCCGGCTCGGGCCTCATGTGCTCTCCCTCGTCACTCGGGGCAGCGGCTCCAGCGTCGTCTTGTCCTTCAGTAGCCCTCTCGACCCGGGTCATGCCGGGGACACGCGCGGTTATCGTGTCGACGTGCTGAACGCCCGAGGTCGACGGGTCGGAATCGCCACCATCCATTCCGCCGTCTACGACGACAGAGCGATGACCGTCGTGTTGACTTTTGCCTCTCCCAGGCCAATTTCCGGCTCGTATCGCGTCGTCGTGCTCGGCCACGGAAAGCATGCCATCACCGATACGGTGGGCCATCGTCTGGCCGGCAATTCACGGGGAAAGTCGGGAACCGACTATACGGGCCATTTCGGCGCAGCCAGGGCCGCGGTATCCTCACATCCCAACGGACCAGCGTTCCATTTCCACCGCCGGGCGCTCGGCACGTGAGCGTCCTCCGCCTGAAGCGTGTTCTGAGATCGAGGAATCCGATCCGATGTCTTCGCCCAACATGGAACCCGACCCGCCGACGTCGGCGGTTGACGTCCCCCCAGTCAAGACGTCGCCGACGCGACGACGTCGGATGATCCGGGCGTTGAAAGTCCTGGGCGTTGTGCTTGTCCTCTGGCTAATCTCAGCCTACGTCCTGTTGCCCGCCTTGTGGCGGCACTATGAGCACCACCCGAAACTTGCCTTGGCACCGAAAACCACCCTCACATCGCAAGGCATCCCGGGCGATCCGCTCAACGTTGGACTGATCGCGACCGAGGAAGATGTCGTCCATTCGATGCTCTTGGCCGGCTGGAGTCCCGCGGACCCGATCACACTTCGCAGCAGCCTGCGGATCGCCACCAGCGTGATCTTCAAGAGGCCCGACGTGAACGCACCCGTGAGCAACCTCTTCCTCTTCGGTCGCAAACAAGACCTGGCCTTCGAAAAGCCGGTCGGGAACAACGCGCGCCGCCGTCATCACGTCCGGTTCTGGAAGTCGGCCGAACTCGGCAGCCAGAATGTGCCCCTCTTCCTGGGCTCGGCCACGTTCGACGTGAGTGTCGGACTCAGCCACGACACGGGCCAGATCACGCATCACATCTCACCCGATATCGACGCGCAACGAAATGAACTGATCGCGGACCTGGTCCATGCCGGCCGGGTCGCCAAGCTCTACCAGGTCACGGGAGTCGGCGCGACCATGTTCGGGCGGAACGGCGAGGGCGATCGCTACTTCACCGACGGCGAGCTGACCGTCGGCGTCCTCGCCGTCGGCGCGAGTGGGGTCGAGACGCCAGAGCGGCTCGCCAATCCCCCCCTGGTGCGCGGAAAGGATCAGCTCTGGGCGGCAATCAAGCCGTTCCTGAGCGCGTCGAGCCCCTGATGAGCCTACTCACGTATCTTTCAGGAAAGCCTCGGTCAACTCCTCAATGGCCCCTGAAGACATCGGCACCATCGCGCCGAGTGGACGGCTGTTGATCATCGCCTCGGCGGTGGACTCGAGGACTTCGAGCCTGTCGAATGCGTCCAGGACGTTGCTGCCGCAGACTTGAACCCCGTCGTTCTCCAGGATCACGACCGGCGATCTGTTCGAGGTTTGCCCGGCGAGCTCGCGACCGTCGCCGAACTGGAGACCGTAGGGGACGCGCTGGACGTCACGGAGGAAGATGTAACTTTCGGGAATGGTCCGCGGGTCGAGGGTCACGTCGGTGACGCTGAATGCGGTCGCATTGACCGGGTAGGCGGTGACGACCGCACCAACCCGCGGGTGAGCCTGGTAGATGGCTCGATGATTGACCGCGGACGTGCTCGGCACACCCCCGGGCTCGGGGAGGCCTTTGCAAACCCGGACGAGATCCTGCACGTCCAGCGCGCTTCGATCAACCCGGTGGGGAGTAATCAGGAAATCATCGTCTGCTAGTCGGGCCGAGAAGGCGCCTTGCGTGCTGATCATCATGCGCTGGCGATAACTGCGGCGAACGAACTCGCAGAGTTGCCGCCTCTGCTCCTTCTCGTCGCTGGAGATCGGCCCGGATGGGGCGAGGACCGACGATGTCGCCGCGACCCGAGACCGATCGGCGTCCGCATCGGACAGATAACGTACCTTGCCGAGCAGTCCGGCCTTGATGATTGTCTTGGCGCAGAATTCCAGGGTCTCGAACCGCTCGAATGCCTCCTGAAGGCTCGCCCCGCCGGTCACCACGCCGTGGTTCTCCAAGACGACGCAATCGAACCCGCTCGCGAACGTCCCGGCGATGTTTTTCCCGAGAGTCTCGCTCCCCGGAAGGGCGTACGGGGCGAAGCCCACGGTTCCGCAGACGCGCCGGGCCGTCGGCAGGAGCCGGGTGTCGGGAACACGTCGACAAATACTGAAGGCGACGAGAGCAACCGGATGGGCGTGGACGATGGCCCGGACGTCGGGCCTCGCGGCGTAGATCGCGCGATGAAACGGAAGCTCCGATGAGGGCCGATGGGGTCCTTCGACGGTTCCATCGACACCGACGCGAGCGATATCACCTCGCGTCAGGCTCCCCTTGTCGACTCGGGCCGGGGTGATCCAGACGGTGCCGTCGTCCTCGCGAACCGAGATGTTGCCGCCGGACGTTGTGGTCATGCGGTAGCGATAGACCCGCTCCATGACCCGCATGATCTCGTCGCGGGGGTGGGCGAGATCGGCTTGTCGGGACATTTCCAAACTCCTCGGCCGTCGGTGGGGTCGCGAGTCGTCTAGGCCATGATTTGCTTGATCGGTTCCGCGCCTTCGACACCCACGAGCTTCTGATCCAGGCCATTGTAGAAGTAGCTCAGCCGCTCGGGATCGAGGCCAAGCTGATGGAGCACGGTGGCATGGAGATGCTTGACGTGGAATCGGTCCGAGATCGCCGCGCCGCCGATCTCGTCGGTCTCGCCCACGCTCACGCCGCCCTTGATGCCACCGCCGGCCATCCACATCGTGAACCCGTAGGCATTGTGGTCGCGGCCCGTGCCCTTGGCGTATTCGGCGGTCGGCTGGCGGCCGAACTCCCCGCCCCAAACGACCAGCGTCTCGTCGAGGAGTCCTCGCCGTTTGAGATCCTTGAGCAATCCCGCGATCGGCTTGTCGGTCCGACCGGCGTGGTACGTGTGATTCTGCTCGAGGTCCCCGTGGGCATCCCAGTTGCTGTCGTTGTGGGCGCCGCCGGCGTAGAGTTGCACGAACCGGACACCTCGCTCGACAAGCCTTCGCGCGAGCAAGCAGCGGCGACCAAAGTCTCGCGTCTTGTCCTCATCAAGGCCGTATAGCGATTGCGTTTCCGGCGACTCACTCGCCAGATCCACCGCCTCGGGCGCATGCCTCTGCATGGAGAAGGCCATCTCGTAGCTGGCGATCCTGGCCGCCAGATTGGAGTTGTCGGGGCGCGTCGCGTGGTGGTCGGCGTTGTAGGCGTTCAGGGTATCGATCAGGCGGCGTTGCGCCTCCTCGGACATCGCCTCGGGCCGCTTGAGGTCCAGTACCGGCACACCGGCAGAGCGGAGGATCGTCCCCTGGTAGGACGCGGGCATGTAGCCGCTCGACCAGTTCTTCGCGCCGCTGATAGGGCCGCCGGTGGGATCGAGCATCACGACGAACCCGGGGAGGTTCTCATTCTCGCTGCCCAATCCGTAATTCGCCCAGGCACCCAGGCACGGGCTACCGGAGAGGATTTTCCCCGTATTCATCTGAAGCATGGCCGAGCCGTGGATCGGCGAGTCGGCGGTCATCGAGTGGAGGAACGCGATATCGTCTACGCAGGTCGCGAGGTTCGGGAACAGGTCGCTGACCATCTTGCCGCACTGGCCGTAGGGCTTGAACTTCCACTTCGGGCCGACGACGCGCCCCTCGTTCTTCTTGCCGCCCCGGCCGAAGGTCTTGACCGCGATCGTCTTGCCGTCCAGCTCGTAAAGCTTGGGCTTGTAATCGAACGTGTCCATGTGGCTCGGTCCGCCGTACATGAACAGGAAGATCACGCTCTTGGCCTTGGCCGCAAATTGCGGGAGCTTCGGCGCGAGAGGATTCGCCGATCTCGTCACGGCATCCGCCGCCCTGGCCGTTCCTCCGAAGAACCGGTCCCGCGAGAGCAGGTCCACCAGTCCCAGGCCCGTGAATCCACCGCCGGCCTGCCACAGGAACTCGCGGCGGGTCCGGCCGCAAAACGAGCCTGCGGGGCGCTCTCCGCCGGATTGAGACTGCGTCATGAGATCACCCGTCGAAGAGATCAATTCAGGTAGAGGAATTCGTTGAGATTCAGCGCGATGAGGCAGAACGCTCGGAGCGCCGCCTCGGGTTTCATCATCTCGCGTGATGTCATCGTCGCGATCAGGTCCAGGCCACGAGCGAGTTCCCCCTCGGTCGGCTCCCGCCCGGTCACCAATCGCAGGGCCAGGCGCACCTGCGCCCGCGGCTCATCGCCGGCCTCGCGGCGAAGGCGATCAGCAAGTAGGGAGGCTTGTGCGTTGAGGAATGTGCTGTTGAGCATCGCGAGCGACTGCGTCGGCTGAGTCGTGCTGAACCGGACCGGCGAGGGGCGATCGGTCTCGGCAAGATCGAAGCTCTCCAGCATCGGGAGCAGGAGTGAGCGCTTGACGTGGACGTAGATGCTCCTCCGCGCCTGTTCTTCCGGGGGAGACTTGCCCCAGCCCTGACCGGGAACGGACTGGCCGGCCATGACCTCGGCCGGGATCTCGGGATAGACCCCCGGCCCGTACATCTTGAGGTTGAGCGTGCCATTGGCGGCGAGGATCGAGTCGCGGATTTCCTCGGCCGTCAATCGCCTCATGTCGAACCGCCAGAGCGAATCGTTCGTGGGGTCTTTGGCCTGGGCCTCGGGATTCGCTCGCGACGACATGCGATAGGCGTTCGACGTCATGATCAGCCGATGAAGCGGCTTCATGTGCCATCCCTGGGCGATCAGCTCCGAGGCCAGCCAGTCGAGCAATTCCGGATGCGTCGGCGCATCACCCTGAAGCCCGAAGTTGTTCGGCGAGCGGACGAGTCCTCGGCCGAAATGGTGCTGAAAGATCCGATTCGCGATCACACGCGCAGTCAACGGATTCTCGGGAGAGGCGATCCAATCGGCAAGCACGCGGCGACGGCCAGAGGTCTTGGCCTCGTCCGACGGAGCGGGAATCTTGGGATCGGGAGCGCCCAGCACCTGAAGGAACCCCGGCTCCACCTTGTCGCCCGGAATATGGGCGTTTCCTCGGATCAAAACGAACGTATCGGGGGCCACACGTCCGGGCTCGCTCACGGCGAGGATCGATCCGGGGACCGCTTTCTGGTCCGTCAGCTCACGGAGCTGCTTCCGAAGCACCTGATATCTCTCGAATCGCTCTGCGCCAAGCACTCGCGCCCCATCCTTGCGAATCACCTCCGACAGATCCGCCTTCGTCCGTTGACTACGATGCGGCGCGGAAAGTGCGCGGCGATCGAACCCCGGGCCAGACCAGGCGACGCTCAAGCCGAGCCCATTCCCACGCTGAAAGTATTCCAGTCGGATCGGGACTCGACCTTCCGACAGCCTGACCGTGCCAGTCTGCTCGTTCCCTTCGCCGTGAATGCCGTCGTGGACGACGACGGGCTTGCCGCCTACGGAGAGCCTCGAACCATCATCGGAATCGAGATGAAAGCGATACTCTCCGCTCTTGGGAACGAGAAGAACGCCCTCGAAAACAAATCCGAAAGCATCGTCCCGACTTCGCTTGGCCAGGTCGAAGAGTCCGCCGGGAAGCTCGCCGGCCTCCTCGAACTTGATCGCGGCGAAGTCGGGCAGACGCTCCCAGGTGTCCCGATAAAAACGGTAGCGAAGCTCCTCAATGTCCGGCCGACGCCCCTCTGACTCGTCGCTCCCGTTTCGCTTGCGAAATTCGGACTCCAGGCCGGTGATCGACTTTCGAATCTGCTCCCGGCGCTGCTCCAATGCCATGGTCTGTTCCGCGGCCTCTTTTTCGTGCCCTGGCTCAATGAACGGAACTTCGTCGGTCGGGCCGCCGTTCCGGTAAGGCGTGACGTTGCGGAAGAACGAAACCAGGCGGTAATAATCCTTCTGCGCAATCGGGTCGAGCTTGTGGTCGTGGCACCGAGCACAGTCGACGGTCATCCCCAGGAAGACCTGGCTGGTCGTGGCCACGAGGTCGTCGAGCGCGTCAAACTGTGCCTGCTCGCGATCGGACGGCTCGTCGTCCCAGATCCCGAGCCGGAAGAAGCCGGTCGCCGTGATCGACTCCACGTCGCGATCCGCCAGCTCGTCCCCGGCCAAGTGCTCGCGGACGAAGCGATCGTAGGGCTTATCGGCGTTGAGCGAACGGATCACATAATCTCGATACCGCCAGGCGCTGGGCTTGGCGCTGTCGCGCTCATAGCTGTTCGTCTCGGCGAATCGCACGAGGTCCAGCCAGTGCCGGCCCCATTTCTCCCCATAGCGTGGCGAGGCGAGGAGGCGGTCGATCAACTCTTCGTAAGCCTTCGGCGAGGCGTCCGCCAGGAACGCATCGACGTCTTGCGGGGTCGGAGGCAGACCCGTCAGGTCGTAGGTCGCGCGACGAATCAACTCCTGCCGCGTCGCCGGCGGATTCGGCCGCAATCCCTTGGCGACCAGACCCGACAGCACGAACGCGTCGATCGGGTTCACGACGTCCGCCTGATCCGTAAACTTGGGGGCGTCCGGCCGTTTGATGGGACGGAAGGCCCAGTGTTGGCGATCCTTGTCCGTGATTTTGAACTCGCCCTTGCGAGTGCCGCCCGTCGCCGGCGCCACATCCTTGGACCCTGGCCAGGGCGCGCCCATCTTGACCCACTCGGCAAGCGTGTCGATCTGGTTGGAAGGGAGCTTCTTCGACGGAGGCATCTTGGGTCCGTCTTCGACCTGCCGGATCGCCGCGACCAGGAGGCTCTCATCCGGCTTGCCCGGTACGATGGCCGGCCCGGTATCGCCGCCCGTCAGAATCCCTCCGCGAGAGTCGAGCCGAAGGCCACCTTTTTGCTTCTCGGGTCCGTGACACTTGAGACACTGATCGACAAGCAAGGGACGAACCTTTGCTTCGAAGAAACGGGCACCCTCTGCGCTCACGGCGGAGTCGTCGGCCGCCCCGATCCTCGGCATGAGCACGGGGAGGAGAAGCAGGAGTGTAGTCGTGCCGATTCGAGGCATCGGGAGAACCTCTGTGGGATCGCGGGACGGAGCAGGCAGGAGAAATCGGCGGGAGTCGGGAGGGCACGCGGCATCCGGTCACTTGATTTCGCCCTCTACTGTGCCAGGATCGCCCGGATCTCACAACAGGGTTCGTCTCAACTCCCGGGGAGACTTCCCCGTCCGCGGTGGTCCAGACGCCGATTTCCGGCACCGCGATCGCCCAGAGAATTCCCCGGTGGCGGGCGGACCAGGCGAGGGCCGCCTTGATGACTGAAGCCGCCTTGTTGTACGGTAGGTATCCGTTGTCGCTCGAGCCCTCTCATTTCTGAGACGGATTGCTCGCGAAATCAGCGTGATTCCGCTCTCATCAGATCCTCCTGGAGGTAACGGCCGCCGCGAATAAGCCGACCCGCCCGCGCAGAATCACCCCTCCCCCCCGCCAGGATCGTAGGAAATCTTACGCAAACGGACCGGCGTAAGACCCCACCCGGTGAATCGCTCCGTCTGGATTTCTCGCGAGAAGCAGACCCCTTCCCCGCCGGTCCACGCGCCGCCAGCGAGTTGATTTCGACCATGCAAGTCACGATCGCTCACGAAAACCGCCCGCAACACGCGGCGTCGGACCCTTCGAAATTTCGTCATCTGTCCGAAGTGATCGAGCACGCAACGCACCTCCTGCCCGCGCAAGGTCCAATCACCGTATTCATTCATCACAACACCTTACATGCCTTCGAGGAACTGCCTTTCTTTGAGGCGGTCGAGAAGGGCGCCCGGACGTTTGGATGCCAGCCCTACCTCTCCCTGGACCGCTATCGGGACGAGCTGGTCAAGGGTCGAATCCGCTTCACCGAGCTCCAGGAGGTCCTCGAGAAGGACCTGGGCAGCCGCGGCGAGGAGCCAGTTCCCTGCTTCGGGGCGCGGCGGGAACTGTGGTTGGCGATGCTCCAGTATCCGTTGCGGACCGGGCCGACCGAGGAATTGGTCTGGTATGTCGCGGAGGCGAACGCGCTCAGGCGTGTCCGTAGCGAGGTCTCGTCAGCGGCTCGCGGCCGTCTCATCGCGGAGACTCGACGATGGGTGATCCGCGAACTTCGAGGAGGCATCGACTCGACCCAGAACGACGGCTCCCGGACCAAGCGTCGCGCCGACCGGAAGATGTCCAAGGGCCTGGCGCAGCTCCTCGATCGGTTCGGCGAGTCACGGATCGAGAACTGGAGCAAGGACGATTGGGAGGGCTTCACGCTCCAGGCTCTGTGGCGGGTTTGCTGTGATGGCGTCCGGGACCTGCCACCGTATACACCTCCTCCTGCGCCCGCGAGTCGTCATCGCGACGTGATCCTGGAAGCCACCGGCATCGATACGGACTCGCTCGTACACGAATTGCTGATCCGGTACTCCGCCGCATTTCTCGATCAGGGGATGGCCCCGTGGTCGCTGCCTCGCCGCGATGAAGGATTCTACCGCGCCTTCTGTTCGCTCTACCGGTCGCCGACCGGACCGACGGAGCAATGGATGAAGGGACTGCCTGCCGAACTGGGCCGCCTGGAGGACGAGGCCGTCAGCCCGCTGCAATGTATCGCCGAATCGCTCACCTATCTGGGCGTCGCGGAATCGGAATGGGAACACTTCCTTTCCGCGACCTTGCTGGCACTTCGGGGCTGGGGCGGGATGGTCCAGCAGATCGAGGAGCGAGGAGACCGTACCGTCCGTCCCATTCCGCCGGGCAGCCTCGTCGAATTCCTCGCCGTCCGCCTGTTGCTCGATCGCTTCGCGCTGATTTACACGGCGAGGACCGCCCTGGGCATCACATCGCCCGTCAGTTCATTCTGGCGGTTGGCCCGAGGGCGAATCGATGGACACTGGCCACCCAGCGTCGAGCAGCGAGCCTTTCTCGTCTTCCAGCTCGCCCAGGTCCACGGCCTCTCTCCCGATGTCCTCTTCAAGCTCGGAACGGCGGAGTGGGCCTCGCTGATGGAGGAGATTGAGACGTTCTCCGACCTGGAGCGGCGTCGGATCTTCCATCTGGCCTACGAGCAACGGTTCTATACCCAGACGCTCGATGCCATCGCCCTGCACGCGCCGGCCCAGGCCGAGGGCCCTCGCAAGCCCAGATTCCAGGCGATGTTTTGCATCGACGAGCGCGAGGAGTCCATCCGGCGCCATCTGGAAGAACTGGCCCCGGACGCGGTAACGTTCAGCACGGCGGGGTTCTTCTCCATCGCCATGTACTTTCGAGGCGCGGCCGATGCGCACTTTGTGCCGCTCTGCCCGGCCGTGATCCGGCCCCAGCACTGGGTGGTGGAAGAGGCGGTCGAGAAAGGCGAGAGTGCGTATAAGCTTCGAATCAAGGTCCGGCGCGCGTTCGGGCACGCGACGCACCGGATCCACCTTGGGAGTCGATCGTTCGTCGCCGGGGCGGTGCTCGCGGCGGTTGGCGTGCTGGCCTCGGTGCCCTTGATCGCCCGAACCTTATTTCCGAGACTCACCTCGCGAGTCCGCCGACGGTTTGGCGGATTTGTTCTGTCCTCACCGACCACACGGCTCCGACTTGAGCGGGCGGAGGCGACTCCCGGACCCGATGGCGGGCACGTCGGCTTCACGCTCGACGAGATGATCGGAATCGCCGAGAAAGTCCTGCGGGAGACCGGCCTGACGTCCGAGTTCTCACGGCTGGTGCTGATTATCGGTCACGGCTCGACCAGCATGAACAATCCTCACGAATCGGCCCACGACTGCGGAGCGTGTGGAGGAGCCCGCGGCGGACCGAACGGCCGGGCGCTGGCGCAGATGCTTAATGACCGTCGTGTCCGTGACGGACTCGCAGAGCGAGGCCTTTTCGTGACCGAGGAGACCAGCTTCGTCGGCGGGATGCACAACACCAGCAGCGACACCGTGACCTTTTACGATCTCGACCTGGTACCCGAGTCGCATCGAGCCGAGTTCGAGGCGGTCGCCGCCGATGTCGAGAGAGCCTGCGACCGCGATGCGCACGAGAGGAGTCGACGTTTCCTTTCGGCCCCGCTCTCGCTCTCCTTTCCCGCCGCGCGCCAGGGGGTGGAGGCGCGAGCGGAAGACCTTGCCCAGGTGCGGCCGGAATGGGGGCACGCCACCAACGCCGTCAGCATCGTGGGGCATCGTGACTGGACCCGAGGGCTGTTCCTGGACCGTCGATCGTTCCTGACCTCGTACGACCCTCGCCAGGATGACGCCGAGACCACGGTCCTGAAACGCATCCTCTCGGCGGTCATCCCTGTCTGTGCGGGCATCAGCCTCGAATATTACTTCTCGTATGTCGACAACACGGGATGGGGCAGCGGCACGAAGCTACCGCACAACATCACCTCGCTACTCGGCGTGATGGATGGAGCGGCGAGTGATCTGCGAACGGGTCTTCCCTGGCAGATGGTGGAAATCCACGAGCCGGTCCGCCTGCTTTTCCTCATCGAGACCACTCCCGACGCGATGCTGAGGATCATGGATCAGAACCCCACAATCGGTCGGCTCTGCCGAAATGGCTGGATCAAGCTCGCCGTGATCGATCCCACGACTCGCCGTGTTAGCGTCTTCGAGGACCAGGCGTTCCGCGCCTACCACCCGCAGACGTCGGTTCTTCCCAAGGCGGACTCCTCGGTCGACTGGTATCGCGGCTGGCGAGACCACCTGGAATTCGCCGAGATCGGCGCCTGAAAAGCAAAGAGGCTCGAGAGCGTCACATGATTAGTTTGCAACATATTCTCATTTTTCTCGGAGCCGTGGTCGTCATCGCGCCACTCCTCCTGGCGGTCCTGCTGGGGCTCTCGTCCCTCCTGGACCTGAAAGTCACGGAGCAGACGACGACCCGGGCGATCCAGGCCGCGATTGCCTCCGGGCTGGTCGCGTCCGTGGCGGTCCTGGCGGGCATGCTGATCTCGGGAGAACGGCATCTCGCGAGCGGCACCTGGTACTGGATCGTCATCCCGGGGAGGTATCATTTCTCGGTGAAATTCGTATTCGATCGGCTCTCGGTGCCGTTCGCCATCCTCTCGTTCGTCCTGTCGGGCACGATCGGCGCCTTCGCCACGAAGTACCTCCACAACGAACGCGGGTTCAATCGCTTCTTCGTGCTTTACGCCCTCTTCGTCCTCGGGATGGTGGTGACCTCCCTGGCGGGAACGATCGAGACCCTGTTCGCGGGCTGGGAGCTGGTCGGATTGTCCTCGGCGCTCCTCGTGGCCTTCTTTCACGAACGTGCCGCGCCGTCGAGAAACGGGCTCTGGGTCTGGACCATCTACCGGGTCTCGGACGCGGCGCTCTTGCTGGCGGCCGTGACCATGCATCACCTACGCGGCGAGGGGGATTTCGACTCACTCCTGGGCGGGGGCTCCTGGCCATACGAGTATTCCTCCGTCACCTCGAATCAGGCCCTGTTGGTGGGGCTCTTGATCGTCGTGGCAGCGGCCGGAAAGTCGGCCCTGGTTCCATTCTCGGGATGGCTACCTCGCGCGATGGAAGGCCCTACACCATCCAGCGCCGTATTCTACGGTGCGCTGTCTGTCCACCTCGGCGCCTTCTTGCTCCTGCGGGTCAGCCCGCTACTGGAACGATCGATTCCGCTGTGCGTCCTGCTCGTGATCCTGGGGCTGGCGACCGCCGTGCTCGCCTACCTTGCCGGCAGCGTTCAGACGGACATCAAGTCGGTGCTCTCGTTCGCCTCGCTGTCCCAGGTCGGGATCATCGTCGCCGAGATCGGCGTCGCGGACCTCCTCTCCGGGATCGGGACCGCCGTTTCCTCGCACCGGCTCGCGACGCTGGCGATCATGTTCAAGTACATTGCCCTGACCCACCTCCTCGGTCATGCGTGCCTGCGAACGCTCCAGTTCCTCCGGGCACCGACGCTGCTGCACGATTATCACACCCTGGAAAATGCGATCGGCGAACATCTCCCGACATCTTCCAGCTCGTGGCGGCGCATGGCCGCCACGCGGTCTCGCCCGTCGCTCTACCGATTTGCCCTTGAGCGCGGTTACCTCGACACCCTGCTGAAGCTCTACATCGTGGAACCCTTCCAGCGCGTATTCAGGTGGTGTGATTCGCTCGAACGAAGGTGGACCGATTTCCTCACCGGCAAGGCCTCGCGTGAGTCGGAACAAGATAAGAACCCATTCGGAACGATCGAAGAATTTTCATGAACCTGCAACTCGTGCCCTGGCTTGAACTGGCCATCCTGATCACTCTGATCGGCTCGCCGATCGTCAGTCGGATGCGCGATCCTCGCCGCGCCTACCGCTTCGGCATGGCGTTCACCGGGATCTCGTTCGCCTGTACGTTCCTGGCCTGGCTCGCCTTCTACGTCGGCACTCCTCCCGAGCTGACGCAACGCTGGAGCCTCCTGTACTACCTCTTCGGCAGGCAATTCCTGGCCCTCGACGAGCTCAGCGCCCCTCTGGTGCCGGCGGTCGCCTTGTTGCACTTCCTGACGGCCATGTCCACGTCGCGGACTCACATGCGACGGTTCTCGTTCTCCTGGTCGCTGGCCTCGGAGGCCATCCGCCTGGCAACGTTCAGCTGCAAGGAACCGTGGATACTGATCGGCCTGTTCGTGGTCTCGACGATACCGCCCTACATCGAACTCGTGAACCGGCGTAGGCCGACGCGGGTCTATGTCTTCCACATGGCCCTTTTCGTGTTCCTGCTTGTCGCCGGCTGGGCGATCGTCGAATCCTTCGGCCGATCCTCGGGCGGCGTACCCTGGTGGGCCATGCTTCCCCTGGTTGCCGCCGTGCTCATTCGTTGCGGGACCGTCCCCGTCCACTGCTGGCTCACGGACTGGTTCGAACACGCCTCGATCGGCATCGCGTTGCTCTACGTGGTCCCCCTCAGCGGCGTCTATCTGGCCGTCCGGCTCATCCTGCCGATCGGGCCCGACTGGGTCCTGCGGAGCATCGGCCTGATGTCGATGGCGACCGCCGTCTATGCCGCGGGCACGGCAACCATCCAGCGTGAGAGCCGCCGATTCTTCGCCTATCTGCTCCTGAGCCACGCATCGCTCGTCCTCGTCGGGCTCGAGCTTCAGACCGAACTCTCCCTGACAGGATCGCTGGCGCTCTGGTTCTCGGTCATAATCTCGCTCGGTGGTTTCGGCCTGACCCTTCGTGCCCTGGAGGCCCGATTCGGCCGGCTCTCGCTCACCGAATATCACGGCCTTTACGAACATTCTCCCACCCTGGCCGTGTTTTTCATGCTGACGGGACTGGCGAGCGTTGGGTTTCCCGGTACGCTAGGCTTCATCTCGACCGAACTCCTCGTCGATAGCGCAGTCGAAGCGAACCCTTTGATCGGGATCGCCGTCGTCGCCACGGCCGCCCTGAACGGCATCGCGGTCGTCCGTGCCTATTTCCTCCTCTTCACCGGGACACGGCACGTCTCCACGGTCTCGCTCGCGATCGGTCTACGAGAACGCCTGGCCGTGCTGACCCTTTCCGCCCTCATCCTCGGCGGCGGCTTCTTTCCCCAGCCCGGTATCTCGTCGCGACATCGCGCCGCCGATGAAATTCTGGAGGAGCGTCGCCTCCGAACCGGCGCCGACACCAGGCCTCTGCCGCAGGCCAAGCGTGATGTACCGAGAGAACGAATCGAATCGTCCTTGCATTAAAGAGGCAACACGATGAAGTGGTTCATGAGCCATCCGCTCGCCCTGACAGTGCTGGCCTACGTTTCAATGGCTGGGCGGGGCGATGCCGGCGATGTCCGTGCGGCTCGCGTGGCGGTCGTGCGCACGCCCGACGGGGGAATCCAGCCCCAGGCCGCGATCGACGAGAAGGGGACCGTCCATCTCGTCTATTTCCGCGGAGAACCGCTGGGAGGTGACCTCTTCTATTCCCAGATGGAACCCGGGTCGCTTGAGTTCAGCGCTCCGGTCCGCGTCAACAGCCAGGTGTCCAGCGTCGTGGCGGCCGGGACGATCCGGGGCGCTCAGATCGCGCTCGGAGGCGGTCGAATCCACGTCGCATGGAACGGGTCCGGCAAGGCGCTACCCAAGAACGCGGCAGGGTCCACGCCCATGCTCTATACCCGATCCAATTCGGGTCGCACAGCGTTCGAGGAACAACGAAACCTCATGCGTAAGACCTCCGTTCTTGACGGCGGAGGAACCGTCGCCGCCGACGCGGACGGGAACGTCTATGTGGCATGGCACGGTCGAACCGAGGATGCCCCGGAAGGCGAAGTGGGCCGCGCCATGTTCGTGGCCCGCTCCACCGATCACGGCGCGACATTCTCGGGCGAAGCGCCGGCCGTTGATCAGCCGACCGGAGCCTGCGCCTGCTGCGGCACCAGGGCCCTCGCCGATGGTCGTGGCGACGTTTTCGTCCTGTACCGGGCCGCCACCGCGAGCGTGAATCGCGACATGATCCTCCTCACGTCCCGCGATCGAGGATCTCATTTCCAGGCCGCGAAACTCCACCCCTGGCGAATCAATATGTGCCCTATGAGCAGTGCCTCGCTCGCGAGGAGCGACGCCGGCCTGGTCGCGGCCTGGGAGACGGCGAATCGTGTCTATTTCTCGCGCATCGATACCAAGGTCTCCAAGCTCTCCCCGCCGATCGCCCCACCCGGCAGCGCAGACCGGAAGCACCCCGCAATCGCGATCAACGCCAAGGGCGAGACCTTGCTAGCCTGGGCCGAGGGCACCGGATGGCAGCGGGGCGGATCACTCGCCTGGCAATCGTTTGATCGCGAGGGCCGTCCCGCCGACATCAAAGGCCGGGTCAAGGACGGCATCCCAGTCTGGAGCTTACCAACGGTCGTGGCCAGGCTGGACGGCTCGTTTCTCATCGTCCACTGACACGGGATTCTGCACCTCACACGTCACTTCTTGGACTGTTCGGCCTTCTTGCGCGCTGCATCGGCCGCCTTGCGTCCGGCGATCATTGGGCCAGCATCCACCCGCCATCGTCCGTCCACCTTTTGACAACGAGTGGGAAGCGGCGAACCCTCCGGCAGCAGCACGACGCGGTCTTCGGCAACCTCCTCGGGCTTGACCGTCATCTTGCGATTGCCGGGCAACGTGTAAGTGTCTCCCGGTTTCAGCGCCTTGATGGGCATCTTGGCGATCTGGGCCTTGATGGCCTCGACCTGCCCCGCCGGGACGCCTTGCCCCTTCAAGAGCCAGTCAATCTCGTCCGAGGGCAGCGCGAGAGCGCGAACCGTCTTCTCATCCTTGGTGATCATGGCGGCCACAAACGTGCGAAACGCTTCCTCCGGGGTCTTCGCCGCGATGTCGGGAGCCGCCTTCGCGGCTTGAAATCCGAGCGTCAAGGTCATGACAAGGGCGAGCATTTCGGGGTGCTCCTTGGGGTGGCAATGTCGTGCAAGAGGATGATTCGACCGCGAGCGCAGCCCGCGAATGGTCAGTCCTTCCAGTCCGCGACCTGCGCCTTGCGATAGGCGAGGTTCCCCAGGTGGGCCGCCGATGCCGCGCCCACGCCCGCCTCGGCCGGGGCGTTCGGCTTCTGGCGGCTGCGGATCGATTCCACCCAGTTGGTCAGGTGCAGCCTCTCGCCGTCCGGCTTGTCGTAGAAGTCACGGCCACGTGCAGGATCGCTGCCGAGGATCAGTTCTTCGAACTTGCCTTTTCCACGCTCTGGAAAAATCTGGTATCCACCGCGATCGAGATTGAGCGTCCCTTCCGTCCCCATGAACTCGCACATCGCGCCATGGCGGGCGTTCGAGAAAGTTCCTTCGTAATAGACCTGGATCTCGCCGGGGTATTGCAAGAGGCACTGGATTGTGTCGGGAGTTTCCCAGACGTCCTTGGCCGCGAAGTGGTTGCCGATGGTTGTGGCTCGGGACGGGTGATCGAGGTTGAGCACCCAATGCACGACGTCGATCCAATGTACCATCAGGTCGGTAAGCAGGCCGCCGCCGAAGTCCCAGAACCATCGCCAATTCCGGAACCGGTACTCGTCGAACGGCTGATCCCGGGCCGAGCCCAGGAAGGCTTTCCAGTCCAGCAACCTCGGGTCGAGCGTACCGGCTCCGCCGCGAGCCATGCGGTCCGTCTGGTTCCGATTCCAGGTCAGGTGGGCCTTGAGGACGCGGCCGATCCGACCGGCGTCAATCAACTCCTTGGCCTTCTGAATGTGAGGCATGCTTCGTTGCTGCATGCCGACCTGGACGATCCGCTTGTGGTCGTTCTGCGCCTTGATGACCCGCGCACCCTCGGAAAGATCGTGCGTGAGAGGCTTCTCCACGTACACATCCTTACCCGCCGCGCAGGCGTCCACGGTCATCGGAACGTGCCAGTGATCGGGCGCCCCGATGAGGACTGCGTCGAGATCCTTCCTTGCGAGCAGCTCATGATAATTCTTGAAGACGGCCGCGTCCTTGTCGGCCAATTTCCGAGAATTTTCGCGGTTCGGCTCGAACACGTCGCACACGGCGGCGATCCGCACGCCGGGAATCTGCGCGAGCGACTTCATGAGATGCTGGCAGCGCCCCCCCGTGCCGATGCAGCCGATCTCGATCGTGTCGTTTGCCGCGAAGCCTCGCGCGGATTCCACGGCCGTCGCCCCGATCAGGGTCGATGCGCCCACAAGGCCGACGCCCTTTTCCAGAAATGCGCGGCGAGTCTCGGCTGAGTCTCTCATCGTCGGCGACCCCGGGGAGAGGAGGGGATGCCCGGTTCAGAACCGGGGCGGCGTTTCACTCTCGTCCCACCATATCGGACCGGACAGCCCGTTCCTAGCGGTGTGATTGGCAAGGAGCGTTGTCACGCTAGGATTCCGCGCACGATCTCCCCATGCACGTCGGTTAGTCGCATGTCGCGCCCTCCGAACCGTGCCGTCAACTTGGTGTGGTTCATCCCGAGCAGATGCAGCATCGTGGCGTGGAGGTCATGGACTTCAACCTTGTCCTGGACGGCGTGATAGCCGTAGTCGTCCGTCTCGCCGTGGATCGTGCCCCCTTTGATCCCACCACCCGCAAGCCACACGGTGAAACCGAACGGGTTGTGATCGCGGCCGTCACCACCTTGGGCCATCGGTGTCCGGCCGAATTCGCCGCCCCAGAGGATGAGCGTCGAGTCGAGCAGTCCCCGCGATTTCAGGTCCTTGAGCAACCCGGCGATCGGTCGATCCACGGCACGGGCGTTGTTCTCGTGACCCTGTTTCAGCGCGGAATGCTGGTCCCAGCGGTCGCCCCCGACCGAGGGGCAGAGAACCTCGACGAACCGAACGCCGCGCTCCACCAGGCGACGCGCCGTCAGGCAATTCCGGCCGAACATCCGCGCCGCCGGATACGCGTCATCCAGCCCGTAGAGCGATCTTGTCGCCGGAGATTCCCCGCCGATCTCCATCAATTCCGGAACCGCCGTCTGCATCCTGGCTGCAAGTTCATCGTTGGCGATGGCCGCGTCGATCGCGTCGTGATGTCCGAGCCTTTCCAGGCTGTCGCGATCCAGCTTCTTCAGGAGGGCCATCTTCGCGGGTTGGCCGGCGGACGGCGTGATATTCGCGACCGGAGGATTCCCGGCCTTGAACGTCGAGCCCTGATAGCTCGCCGGCAAGAATCCATTTCCGAAGTTATCGGCACCGCCCGGAGGAACCATTCCGCAACTCAGGACCACGAACCCCGGGAGATTTTCACTCTCGCTCCCGAGACCGTAAGTCACCCAAGACCCGGCGCTCGGCCGTCCCTGGAGCCCCGAACCGGTGTGCATGAAGTAATTGGCTGTCGTGTGCTCAGAGAACGGCGCGACCATCGAGCGCACGATCGCCATGTCATCGACGCAGGTCGCTAGGTTGGGAAACAGCTCGCTCACGGGGATTCCACTCTGGCCATACTGGCGAAATTTCCAGGGCGATCTCAAGACCGTCCCCACGTCGTTGAACTGCGTGGGCTGGACCTTCGTCTTGATCCGCTGGCCATGCTCACGATCGAGCCTCGGCTTCGGGTCGAACGTATCCATCTGCGACGGACCGCCGTCCATGAAGAGGAAGATCACGCTCTTCGCCTTCGCCGGATAGTGCGGCTCCCTGGGCAACAGCGGGTTAGCGGCCGATCCTTCCGCAGCCGTCGTGGTCGCGGGATTCGCCCAGAGCGCCGAAAGTGCCATCATCCCGAACCCGTTGGCGGCACGGGCGAGCATCTCACGACGGTTCAGCGGAGCGGGACCAAAGTGCTGGCAGTGCATGGCGAGTCTCGCTCGGCGGATCAGGGGACGAACAGGAATTCTTTGACGTTGAACAGGACGTGGCAGAGGTCGGCCCAGGCGGCGAGGTCGTCCGCTCCGGTCGATTTCCGCCCTTGCAGGAACGTCTGGGCGTCGGTCCGCTCGGGACCGGTGGGCGGACGGCCGAACGCGGAGAGGTAAGCGATCTCCAGCCGTTGGGCGGGTGTCGCCGCGCGATCAGAAGACAATTTTTCGGCCCAGAGCCGAGCTTGGCCCGTCACGAAGGGGTCATTCAAGAGCGTCAACGCCTGCGCCGGGACGTTCGAGACATTGCGTCGGCCCATCGTCGATGCCGGGGCCGGGAAATCGAACGCCAGGAGCATCGGCGGCAGGAAATTTCGACGAATATTGATGTACAGACTCCGGCGACCGTCGCCGTCGATCGGCCCCGAGGCATCCGGACGGCCTCGGCCGTCCATCAACGGAGTCAGGTAGGTCGGAACGCTCGGACCGCCGATCCTGGGATCGAGCCGGCCGGAAACGCAGAGCATCGCGTCTCGAATGGCCTCGGCCTCCAGGCGACGGACATTCATCCGGTGCAGCAGGCGATTGGCCGGATCGGCGGCTTCGGAGGTCGCGTCGATGCTGCTGCTCATCTGATACGCCCGTGAGAGCAGGATCTCCCGATGCATCGCCTTGATCGACCAGCCGCGACGCACGAATTCGGCTGCGAGCCAGTCGAGTAATTCGGGATGGGACGGGGCCTCGCCCATCACGCCGAAGTCGTCCGTCGACTTCACCAGTCCTGTGCCGAAATGGTGCTTCCATATTCGGTTGACCATCACCCTCGCCGTCAACGGGCACGACGGATCAAGCATCTTGCCAGCAAGCTCCAGCCTGCCGCTCCCTCGCGCGGGTGGCGATTGCGATGGACCGGCGACGACTTCCAGGAAGCGCCGCGGAACCACCTCACCCAACGTCTTCGCGCTGCCGCGAATGTGGACGTGCTCGTCTTCTCCGGTACCATCTATCATCCCAAGCGCGAGGGTCGGTGGCGGGATCGTTGCCTCGATCTCGCGGTATCGGTGGAGCAGCGGAGCGAGCACCGCCTCGTCGCGTTCGATCAGCCCATTCGTATCGAGATAAGCGAGCAACCGTGAATCCTGGGGGCCTGGCAAACCATCGGTCGCGTTCCACCGGCCCAGTGCCGATTCAAGATTCGCCGGTCGCTGAATTCCGGGTCGCGGGGCAGGGGCGGAGCCATCGGAGAACCGGATCTCATCGACGGCCAGGAATCCATTGCCCGGATAAACACGGGTCCTGGCCCCGGTGTAGTCCAGGGTCGCGCCGTCTCCGAGTTCGAGATACGCGCGGTGGCCGATCCACATGGAGACGTCGAGCGTGATCCAGGCCGGAGTTTCGGAATCCACGCCCCGCGTCAGGCCGCCGTAAATCGGCGAGCGGATCTTCTCGAAGCCGTCCACCACGACATTGATCCGTCCGGAGCGGCCCCAGGCGAGAACGTGGATCATCTTGCGGTCGATCGGAAATGTCTTCGACCGCAACACGCCCTCAAGCCGGTCGGAAACGAGGCCGCTATGCGCTACTCCGGGGACAACCGGAACGAGGCCAGCGGGTCCAACCCGCACGGAACGATTGCCCGTCGGCGCGATTCCGAAGGCGTCGCCCGAGACGCTCCAGCCTTCATAGGAGGACTTCTGGAAATCCTCGAACACCTCGGATGGGTTGTCATCTCGGCCTTCCGCCTGCGCCGCCGGGGCCGCGAGTGCGGCCACCCAGCGCGAGAGTCGGTCCGGATCCAGGCTCAGCCGCTTCGCCTCAACGGCGACCTTTCGCTCCGGGCTGCCGCTTGAGGCAGGGTAGTCGCTGAAGATGACGTGATCGAGGCTGATATTCCCCCAGCCCCCGGAATCGTCGTCCACGACCTGAAGCCGCGCCGATTTCCCCCTCCACGGCCGGACGTCGAAGACGTGAGGCCGCATGTGGTTCTCGTCGCGACCGGCCTCGCTCAGCACGATCCGCCCGTCGACGATCACGTTCACACACGTTTTTCCGGCGTGCGAGCCGCCGCCGATCAGCCCGTGAATATAGTCGTGCTTGATCGTGAACGACTTCGAAGTCAATGTTCCGGTCAGCGCGTCGCGCTCCGTGACGCTCCCCGCAAGACGGCCATTGTGGGAGCCCACGAGGCCTCGGCCCTTGCAAGCCACGTCGCCCTGGTAATCGGGCACCGGCAGGTGGATCGGTCCGTCTCCAAAAGCCGTCCCGGTCGTCGTCCAGTTCTCGTATCGCTGGGACTCGAAATCGTCGAACAGGACATCGTCCGAGGCACCCTGCTCGGGCGAGCGAATGAGACGGCGGGCCGCGTCCACATAGACGCGCGTCTTCTCGATCGTGCGGCCGGAGAAGCCCGTATTGGCGAGCTTGGACTCGATCTCCTCCAGCTCGGCGACCTTCGACCCGATCCGGTCCGGAGAATCAATGAACGCGTGCTGATATCGCGAGCTTTGCAGATAACCGGCCAGCGCGTAATAATCTTTCGTCGGAATCGCGTCGAACTTGTGGTCGTGGCACCGTGCGCAACTGACCGTCAGCCCCAGGAAGGTTTTCGAGAGCACGTCGATCTGATTATCCGCCCTCAGGATTTCATCATCTCGAACATCAACGGGCGAATGCGTCCCCTCTCCCAGTGCGAAGAAACCCGTGGCGACGATCGACTCATTCGTGCCATCGGCAGGATTTCGTCGCGGCTTTTCCAGGAGGTCTCCCGCGATGTGCTCGGTGAGGAACTGATCGTACGGCAGGTCCGCGTTGAACGCCCGCACGACGTAATCGCGATATCGCCAGGCGTTCGGGATCTCGTAATCGAACTCGTGGCCCGACGTCTCCGCGTAGCGGACGAGATCCAACCAGTGCCGGCCCCACCGCTCCCCGTAGCGAGGCGAGGAGAGCAGGCGATCGACCACCTTCGCGTAGGCATCGGGTGATTTATCGGCGAGGAACGCATCGATTTCCGCACGAGTCGGCGGCAGACCCGTGAGATCGAACGCGACCCGACGAAGGAGCGTCTGCTTATCGGCTCCGGGCGCGGGCTTCAGGCCCTTGGCCTGGATCGCCGAGAGCAAGAACCGGTCGATCGGCTTCACGGCCCAGGCCGAATCCTGCACGGCGGGGGGTTCAACCCGGACGACCGGCTGGAAACTCCAGTGCTTCGCGCGCTCCTTGAGATCGAATGGTTTGACCTTCGATTTCGGAGTCGCGACCGATTTCACCTCGGCGGGCCAGGGGGCGCCCTTCTCAACCCATCGCGTGAGCGTCGCGATCTCCTTGGCGGGGAGTTTCGACTTGGGAGGCATCTGGACAAGGTCGCCGTAATTGATCGCCTCGACGAGCACGCTCTCCCCGGGTTTCCCAGGCACGACCGCCGGCCCGGCCTTGCCACCGGCCAGGGCCGCAGCCCGAGAATCCAGCCGTAGATCGCCCTTCTGCTTCTCCGCGCCGTGGCATCCCTGGCAGCGCTGGACAAGGATCGGGCGAACCTCTTTCTCGAAAAATTCGAGATCGGCGGGGTCCGGATCACCCAGGACGAGGGCCGGAAGCAAGAGCAGCAGGGACAGCATGCGGCGGCTCCGTCATGTCGAATTTGTTCGGGAACGCCTACCCTACAGCACCATTTCCAACGCCCGTCTCATCACAATCGGATCCGGCTCAAGACCGGTCCAGAGCCGAATACCGATCACCCCCTGGTTCACGAGCATGCCCAGACCATCGAGCACCGCGCAACCCTTCGCCTCCGCGTCTCTCACGAGCCGGGTACGCGGCGGATTCGGAATCACGTCGCAGACAATCATATCCTTAGACAGGGAGGCTGTGTCGATCGGCACCACGGCATCCACGTCCGGGAACAGCCCAATGGACGTGGCATTAACGACCAGATCGGTCCCTGCTGGAACGTGAAAATTCCCTTCCCACACGACGAAATCCGCCGGCACTTCAGTGCGGCTGCGAATCACGTCGGCCAGTTCTCGCCCTCGCCCCTCGGACCGATTCACAATGGTCAGGTGCGAGGCCCCCGCGAGAGCCAGCTCCACTCCGATGGCCCTGGCGGCGCCTCCTGCCCCGAGAATCACCGCCTTCAGTCCCTTCACCGGACGAACCGATTCGACCGATTGAAGGAATCCCTTGCCATCGGTGTTATCTCCGATCGCCTGTCCGTTTTTCAGGATCACGCAGTTGACCGCGCCGATCTTTTCGGCGGCGGGGCTGAGGCGATCCAGGTACGCGATCACGGCCACTTTGTGCGGAATCGTGCAGTTGAAGCCCTGCCACCCCATCGCCCGTGCTCCGCGAACGGCATCCGCCAGTCCTTCGGGGCGGACCTCGACGGTCAGGTATCGCCAGTCGAGACCCATCGCGGCATACGCGGGCTCGATCATCGCCTGCGTGGGGTTTTCCGCCACGGGAAAGCCGAAGCATCCGGTGAGTTCTTGCTTGAAGGAACGCGGCTGAGACAAGGGAGGAACTCCGGGAGTAGGTATTCCTAGGCCAAAATCTGCGTCACCACGTTGCCCGCGACGTCGGTCAGGCGGAAATCCCGGCCGTTGAACCGATAGGTCAGCTTCGTGTGCTCCAGGCCGAGCAAATGCAGGATCGTCGCGTGCAGATCGTTCACGCTCACGCGGCCATCGACGGCTTTGTGTCCGAATTCGTCGGTCGCGCCGAAATGGACGCCGCCCTTGGTGCCGCCGCCGGCCATCCAGGTGGTGAAGGCGTGCGGATTATGGTCGCGACCGGTGCCGCCTTTCTGCACGATCGGAAGCCGGCCGAACTCGCCGCACCAGATGACCAGGGTGGAATCCAGCAACCCGCGTCCCTTGAGATCGGTCAAGAGCGCGGAGATCGGTTGGTCGGTCTCGCCCGCGAAACCCGAATGGTTCTTGGCGATATCGGCGTGGCCGTCCCAGCTCCGCTCGTTCTCCATCCCGCCGCTGTAAATCTGAACGAACCGGACCCCGCGCTCGACCATGCGCCGGGCCATGAGGCATTGCTTCGCATAGTGGGCACAACGCGGGTTGTCGATGCCGTAGAGCTTCTTGGTCTCTTCGGATTCGTTCGCGATCTCCAGCGCCTCGGGCGCGGCCATCTGCATACGGTAGGCGAGCTCGAACGACTCGATCCGCGCGGCGAGGGCGGATTCGCCGGGGCTGGAATCGAGGTGGTGGCGATTGAGCCGCCTGAGCAGGTCGAGCTGCGATCGCTGTTCCCCGTCCGTGAGGCTTTTCGGCCGTTCGAGATTGTCGATCGGCACGCCCTGGCCATTCAACGCGGTGCCCTGGAAAACGCCGGGCAGGAACCCCGCGCCCCAGTTCTGGGCATGTCCCTTGGGGATGCCTCGACCGAGCGTGTCGTACATCACCACGAACGCCGGCAGGTTCTGGTTCTCGGTGCCTAGGCCATACGTCACCCACGACCCGACGCACGGGAACCCCATGCGGCTCATGCCGGTGTTGATCTCGAACAGGGCAGGGGCGTGGTTGTTCGTCTCGGTGTGGCACCCGTGCATGAAGGCGAGATCATCGACGTGTTTCGCCAGGTTGGGGAAGATCTCCGAGACCCACGCGCCGGACTGCCCATGCTGGGCGAACTTGAAGGGCGACTTCATCAACGGGCCGACCTGATCGGTGAAGAACCCGGTGTTCTTGTCGAAGCCCGGCAACTCCTGATTGTGCCTCTTCTCCAGTTCCGGCTTGTGGTCCCACGTATCGACCTGGCTCGGCCCGCCGTTCATGAACAGCCAGATCACCGACTTCGCCTTCGCCGGGAACTGAGACGCACGCGGCGCGAGCGGATTGGGCGCGGTATCCGCGGCGCTGGCGAGCAGGCCCTGTTGCTCCAGCATCCCGGCCAGCGCGACCATGCCCAGGCCCGAACCGGTGCGGCGCAGGAAGTCGCGACGGGAGGCGAATGCATGGTGCGGTTCAGCGACGTGGTGGTTCATGCTTGGCCTCGCCTAAACGATTCATTCAACGAAGATGAACTCATTCAGCCCCATCAACACCTGGCAAAAATCCGCCAGTGCCGCCTCCGTGCCGTCGCCCTTGCCGTTCGCCTTGTGCGCCTCGGCCTGTCCCTTGAGAAAGGCAACACCGTCACGCAATTCGTCGGCGTCGGGTGCCCGGCCGAGCGATTTCGCATAGGCAAGCCTCACCGAATCCTCCGTCCCCTTCGCCCGGGCGCTAACGCCCTTCGCGAACGACTCGGCCCAGTCGCGGACGATCGGGCTATTCATGAGCATCAAGGATTGCGGAGGCACCGTCGTCGTGCTTCGTGTCGCCAGGCCGGTGAGGGCGTCGGGAGCATCGAACAGCATCATCATCGGGATCAGCTTGGAGCGCTTGATCGTGAAGTAGACGCTCCGACGGGTCATCCGCTCGTCGAGCGAGCCGGGGCCGTACATCCGCTCGTCGAGCTTGCCGGAGACGAACAGCATCGAGTCGCGAACCGCCTCGGCCTGAAGACGCGTCTTGGGATGTCGCCAGCAAAGCAGGTTCTCGGGGTCGATCGACTGCTTCGCCGGGTCGATCCGCGACGACTCGCGATACGTCGCACTCGTGACGATCAGGCGGTGGATCGGCTTGAGGTGCCAGCCGCTCCGGATCAGTTCCGAGGCGAGCCAATCGAGCAATTCCGGATGCGTCGGCATCTCGCCTTGCTTGCCGAAGTCGCTGGGTGTGGACACGAGCCCGCGACCCATGTGATGCTGCCAGAGCCGGTTGACGACCACCCGCGCGAGCAGGTGCCCCGCGCCAGTCTCGGTATCCGTGAGCCAGTTCGCCAGGCCGACGCGCTGATACGACGTCCTCCACCCCTTCGGAGGTGCGGCCTTCCAGTGCGATTCCTTTTTCGGCGCCCGGATCAAGACCTGGAGATAGCCCGGTCCGACGACCTCGGTCTTCTGGTTCGGATCGCCGCGGCGGAGAAGATGCGTCTTTTCGAGGAAGTCCCCGCCCTGGGTGTGCAGCCTCACCGCGGGCAGGCCCTCGGTCGAGATCAGGGCTTTCACGCCGTTGGGCTTCGGAGCATTCTTGGCGTGCTCCTCGCTCGCGATCTTCAAGGCCCGCCACTCCGGATCGATCGTCTTGTACCAGGACAGGACCGCCGCGCCCTCTTCGGCCGTGCGGCGGTCGCGAGGCTTGAGAAGGATCGCCGCGACATTCATCGGCAGGCCCGATCCGTCCAGCCCGACGGGGCGAGGGGCATCCGTCACCGAGAGGCGGAACTTACCGAAGTTGTGACCCGTATTGCCCTGGAAGTCCAGCGCGAACACGAGCGTTGCGCCTCCGTCCGGGCGGACATCGCCTCCGATCTCGAAGACGGCAGCGTGATCCTTGCCAAACTGAGGATCCACGGCCCAGCCGGACTTCTTGTCGGCATCGACGGCCGCCGTGATCGGCAGGCCCGGCTGCTCGAACGAGGCCTTGGGATTGATCAGCGACGCCTGCTCCGTCTTCCCGATCCCGTAACGCGGGCCGATCGTCAGCTTCAGGTCCGTGAGATCGAAATTTCCATTCCCCGCCCGGCCCGGACCGCCGGCCACGAGGGCCTTGTCGGCCAGGGGCTCGATCTTGATCCCCGTGATCGAGGGCAGGTCGCACGCGGCCGTGATCGTGTAGGTGTCGAACTCGGCATTCTTGCCGCCGACGGTGACGGAACCGTCCGGATTCTTCGTGAACGACGCCCCCCCCTTGGATTCCATCTTCGAGGGGTCCAGCACGACCCACTTGGGACGCTCGGACTTCGCCGGCCGGGCGTCCTCCCAGGCAAGGAACCGCGAAGGAAGTTCCGATCGCTCGAACGCCTCCAGCTTTGCGACATACGGGGCGTGCTCCACCTCGTGCTTCGCGACGGCCTTCTTGTAGCCCTCGGGATCGAGGTTGAGATCGATCTCGCTACGAACCGTCTTCGTGAAGATGGAGACAAACCGGTAGTAATCCCTCGTCGGGATCGGGTCGAACTTGTGGTCGTGACACCGGGCACATCCCACGGTCAGGCCGAGGAACGCGGTGCCGGTGATATTCGCCATGTCGTCCAGCTCGTCATACCGTTCCTTCTCGACCTGATTGGCCGTGATCTGCGTGCTGTGTGTGCCGGCCGCGAGGAACCCGGTCGCCTTCAAGGCCAGCGGATTCTCGGGGGCCAGCTCGTCGCCCGCGATCTGCCACTTCGCGAATGTGTCGAACGGCAGGTCCGAGTTGAACGCCTCGATCACGAAATCGCGGTAGTGATAGGCGGTCGCCCGATCGTAGTCGTGCTCGAATCCATGGCTCTCCGCCCATCGTGCGAGGTCCAGCCAGTGCCTCGCCCAGCGCTCCCCGAACCGGGGCGACGCCAGCAGGCGATCGGTGAGTTTCCCGTACGCCTCGGGCGATTCATCCTTCACGAACGCCTCGACGTCCTCGGGCAGAGGCGGCAATCCGATCAGGTCCAGGCTCAAGCGCCGGATCAGGGTCCGTCGCGAGGCGGTCTCGTTGGGTACCAGCCCTTTCGCGTCGAGTTTCGCCCCGATGAATCGATCGATCGGGTTCGAGGACCGGTTCGCGTTCTTGATCGCAGGAGGCTCGACGGGCGTCAGCGGCTGGTAAGCCCAGTGCTTCCCCTCTTCCACCAGGTCGATCGTGCGGGCCTTCTTCTTGGGCGCGGCCGAGGCCCCGGCCCGGGGGTCGGGCGCGCCTCGTTTGACCCAATCGCTCAGGACGGCAATCGTCGCGTCCGGCAGCTTGCCCTTGGGAGGCATCTTCAGGTTGGGGTCGCCATAACGGAGGGCTTCCACGAGCAGGCTCTCGTCCGGCTTGCCGGGGACGATCGCCGGGCCGGTGTCGCCGCCCTTTTCCCATCCCCCCTTGGTGTCGAGCAGGAGACCGCCGCGTATTTTCTCGGACGTCGCGGCGTGGCACTTATAACAGTGCTCGACAAGGATCGGTCTGACCTTCGTCTCGAAGAACTCGACGTCCTTCGGGTCCAGATCGGCGGCCGTCGCCGTGGCCGGCAAGGAGAGGGCGAAGCCGAGAACGGAGGCGAGGAGAGTTCGCGCTCGCATCATGTCGGGCGATCCGGCAGGAGGGTGGCGGGGCGGGTTCATCGCGAGGCGGGGAGGTCGTCGTCCAGGCTATCAGAAGTCAATGCCGGTGGGAACAGGTTCCAGAGCGTGGGAGGCCAGGACCGCCCGCCCGTAAAGCGCGGCTCTTGATGGCGCCCCGTCCCATGTCTACCGGGATACGCCGGCCTCACGCCCAACCGCGGGTCGATAGATTCGCACCGCCCGGACCGAAACCGGCGCACCGCTGAGATGATGAAGCTCCAGAAGATGCGGTCCGTTGGGTAAACCTTGTGCCAGGGTTGTCACCGCCTCACGCGATGGGTCGAGTGTCTTCGGTGTCTCGTAGCGATCGGCGAACATTGGCACGACCTTCCAGCGGATCTCGTGGCCGACAGGGACGGCGCCGTTTCGGAACCAGGAATCGGCGCCAATCCGCACGCGGGACGAGTTCGAGACCAATGTCTGACTACCCCGACCCGAACCGTCGGGTCCGGTAAGTGAGCCGGTCAGGTCGTACGTCCAATCCTTCGAGTCGGGCGTGACCGAGGTGATCTTGATCGTCCAGTCCTCGGCGACTCGATGGGCGAGCTTCCCCACCTTGATCACCGTCAGGGGCGACCAGGGGCCGGGCGAGGGACGAGTCGCACGGAAGAGGTCAGGCACGATCTCCGAAGGACGCTTCCCGTCGATCAGAACGGAGATCGAGCCGGAGCCCGCCTGACCGGCGATCATGTCGATCCGGTTTCCGTCGAAGGGAATCTTCAACGCCGTGTCCGCCTGCACCACGGCGCCGAGTTCCCGCGTGAGAACCGCGTCCTTGTCGCCGCCCGCAGGCAGGTCCGGCCGATGGACGAGATGCCGTTTCACCAGTTCGGCCATGAGGAAATTGCCATGATCGTTGAGATGGACGCCGTCCTTGAGGAGGGCCTTTGGCTCCAGTTTATTGGTCCTGAGATAGTCGAGCCAGGGACCTCGCACGTCCAGGAGTGTGCAGCCATATTTCTTGGCGATCTCGGGAAGGAAGACGTGATTCATCATGTGGTCCCACCACATCCCCTTGTCGACCGAGGGATCGGCCTTTTCCGGTGGCCACTGGGTCACATGGTCTTTCTGCATCAGGACTTCGGCCGTCGCTCGAGACCGAGCATTCTTGATGATCTCGTCGTATTCCTGGTTCCCGCCGTAGACGTGAAAGATCAGGAGATCGGGGTAGAACGGATATAAATCCTGTTCGGCGGACTTGATCAGCAGTTGCGAGGCAAAGCCGCCGATGGCACGATTCTCGATCTCAAGATCGGCGTTCGGAAAGCGTCTGCGGAGATCGTCGGCGACTTGCTTCGACCAGTCCTGCTCGGTGATGGACTGGCCGTAGAACAAGATGCGGACCTTGTTGCGCTTCTCGGGCGTGCTCGTGGCGAGCAGGGTCAGGGTGCGCTGAACGCCAACGCCCAGCGTCTTGGGGTCCGACGCCGGTGCTGGAGGCGGAAACGACTGCGCTTGATCGCCGCGTGAGACGACCGGCAGGAGCAACAACACGGTCGCGATGATGCGGTTCATGGCGGAGCTTCCACGGAAAGGTTGCCGGGCGTCGCCGCATCGTACACGATCAACCCAAGCATGCAATATGTTGGGTCCTTGAAAAAAATGTTCGGGACAAAACCAGTGCCCAATCGTGATGGTCGGTGAGCCCTGCCACGGGACATAGCTCGGCATCGTGGGGTGTCGGGAACACCGTTACCACTGACAGGTCGAGGGACCCATGAACACATCAATGCGAGCGATCGTCGGCGTTTTCCTGGTGGTCTCGATCCTGGAGGGATCGGTCCACGCCGAGGGCACCGAGGGAATCGGCAACGAGCCGATCCGCCGAGTTGCGGATCTATCAGCGGACCTGAAGGCCGTGGCCGACCTACCGAGCCGCGTCTACTGGCGCGAAATCAACGGCGACTTCCAGTGTACGTACAAGGCGGATGCCAAGGCCGCGAACGACGCCATCGGGGCCTTTGCCAGGGCCGGGGGCAAGGAGATTGTTCTCTGGCCCGGGACGGGACGTTATGAGACGTTCGAGGGCAAGGTCGGGTCGTGCGATTTCGCCCTGCACGTTCCGGGAGGAATCGGCCTCTTCATGCTCAAGTCGGCCCGGACGGAGGCGGGCACGCCGATCTTCGAGGTCGAGCCGACCTTGACGATCTACGTCAGCGACGCGATCCCGGCCGACAGGCTGACGATCCCGAAGTCCCTGGCAATTCGTGAGATCCGGGATCTGCGCGATCGCTTCGTCGCCGGTCTGCGCGGTCCGAAAACGGGCGCGGTGGCCGAGGCGAAGACCGACGCCGAGCGCCACGAGCGCACGACCGCCGCGACGGTCCGTGCCCAGTGCGCCTATCAGCTCGGGATGCTAGGGCCGATCGCGGACGACGTGGTGGAACCGCTCCGTCAGGGGCTCAAAGACCCCGAAATGTACGTGCGACTCTGCGCGATCGACGCACTCGCCCGACTCGGCGCACCTGCGGCCAGGGCGATCCCTGATCTGGAAATCGTGTCGAAGGAAGCGAAGGACGATCGTGAGAAGCAGGCGGCCACGAAGGCCGTCTCGGCCCTCAAGTCGGCCAAGGCCGAGCCGGCGACGGGCCTGAAGGAGCGGATTGAGGCCATCCACCGGATCAAAGCAGGGCGGTCGTGATCGCAATCGAAGACGAACCGCCAGGACGCCGAGGAAGGGGAGGTGTTCCCCCATTCCTCGGCGTCCTGGCGGTTCAATTTTCTGCACGCTCTCGGCGGTTCAAATCCCGGCTTACTTCTTGTCCGCCAGGGCCTTCTTCACGACCTCTTCCTGGAGCCGCGCCGGGAGCTTCTGATACTTCAGGAACTCCATCGAGAACGACCCCTTGCCCTGGGTCATGCTACGGAGGTCGTTCGAGTAGCCGAACATCTCGGCCAGCGGGATCTCGCCCTGAATGACGGCGAATCCGCCGCGGTCCTCGGTCCCGAGCACCACGCCACGCTTCTGAGAGACCGTGCCGGTCACCGGACCCTGGAACTCCACCGGGGTCTCGATCTCGACCTTCATGATCGGCTCGAGCAGGACCGGATCGGCCCTGCGGAATGTCTCGCGGAAGCAGTCGCGGGCACAGATCTGGAAGGCCATGTCGGACGAGTCGACGTCGTGGTACGAGCCGTCCTCCAGGACCATCTTCACGCCCAGCACCTCGTAGCCGGCGATCGGGCCTTTCGAGAGGCTGTCTCGATAGCCCTTCTCGACCGACGGGATATACTCGCTGGGAATCCGGCCGCCGGTGACCTTGTTCTCGAAGACAAACTGCTCGGCCGAGTCCTCCGGCAGAGGCTCCATCTGGCCGACGACGTGGGCATACTGACCCGAGCCGCCGGTCTGCTTACGGTGCTTGTAGTTGTAGGGCGTGACTTTGGTGGGGGCCTCGCGATAGCTCACCTTGGGCATGCCGACGGTGCATTCCACCTTGTATTCGCGCTTGATGCGCTCGACATAGATTTCCAGGTGCAGCTCGCCCATGCCGGAGATGATCGTCTCGCTCGTCTCCTTGTCCACATGGACGCGGAACGTCGGGTCTTCGCGCATGAAGCGGTTGAGGGCCTTGCTGAGCTTGTCCTGATCGACTCGCTTCGTGGGCGAGATCGCTAGGTCGATGACGGGCTCGGCCGCGTAGATCGATTCCAGCGAGTAGTTCGTGCCCTCGTCACAATAGGTATCGCCGGTGGCACACTCGATGCCCATCACCGCGACGATGTCGCCGGCGCTGGCCGAGTCGATGTCTTCCTTCTCGTCGGCATGGACGCGGAGGATGCGGCTGATCCGCTCTTTCCGCTTCTTGCGCGAGTTGAAGTAGAAGGTGCCCTTCTTGAGGGTTCCCTGGTAAATCCGCATGTACGTGACCTGGCCGAACTGCTCTTCGACCAGCTTGAACGCCATGGCCACCATCGGCGCATCGGGGTCGGTCGTCAGCGCGACCTCGGCCATGCCGTCGTCGTTGTCCTTGGCGTGGATCTCGCGGTCGAGCGGGCTCGGCAGATACGCGTTCACGGCGTCGAGCATGAGCTGGACGCCCTTGTTCTTGTAGGCCGTGCCCACCAGGACCGGGCAAATCTGCTGGGCGATGGTCGCATCCCGGATCGTCTTGTGGATCAGGTCGAGTGGTACTTCCTGCTCTTCCAGCAGAAGTTCCATGATCTGGTCGGAGAACAGCGAGAGTGCCTCCAGCATCCCCTGGCGGGCGTGCGCGGCGGGCTCGACGAACTCGGCCGGGATCGGCTCGCGGCGAACGGTCTCGCCCTTGTCGCCGTCGAAGTAGACCGCCTGCCGATTGATCAGGTCGATGCAGCCCTGGAAGTTGATCTCGCCGCCTATCGGAAGCTGCAAGGGCACGGTCGTCAGGCCGAGCTTGCTCTCGAGCTGGCTAATCACGTTGACCGGATTCGCGCCGGTGCGGTCCATCTTGTTGATGAACGCCAGCCGGGGGACACGGTAGCGCTTCATCTGGCGATCGACCGTGATCGACTGGGACTGCACGCCCGCCACCGCGCAGAGCACCAGCACCGCTCCGTCGAGCACGCGGAGCGAGCGCTCGACCTCGACGGTGAAGTCGACGTGGCCGGGGGTGTCGATGATGTTGATCTTCTTGTCTTTCCACGCGACCGTGGTCGCGGCGGAGGTGATGGTGATCCCCCGCTCCTTCTCCAGCTCCATGTGGTCCATCTTCGCGCCTTCGCCCTTGACCTCCTTGATGATGTGCTCTTTGCCCGAGTAGAACAAAACCCGCTCGGTGAGCGTGGTCTTCCCCGAGTCAATGTGCGCGGAGATCCCGATGTTGCGGACGTTGGCGAGGTCGAGGGCGAGGTTTTCCATAAGAAATGCTGTGTCGCTCTGGCGAGGGGAGATTTCACTCCGCCCCTGGCCCTGGGGTTCGACCGATCTCGATACCGGATTGGGTCGGGTTCGGTTCCAGGCCCGCCATCACGAGGCGGGCCGGGGGAGCAACCGTCGAGGATCAGGTCAGGGAACGCACACCGGCGCTACGGTCGGCGGTCAGGATGACCCAGTGCGGAGCGGTGTGCGGGCATTTGGAGGACGATCAGAGGAGGACCGGGACCGGCATTCGGCCCATGATTTTACCAGGGGCACGGATCCGGTCAAGCATATTCGCACCCAGGTCAACAGAACCGCCGTTCTCTTTCATGATAACGCCAAGTCAAGGCCCTGTCTGCCCGATCGCCTCCCGCCGGATCCGCAGTAAGGGGAGCCGCCGATCAGCGCGATCAGCCGAGCAGGGCCCTGGCCGGCCCGATCGTGGTGTTCGATGCCTCACAAGGGATACGGTGGATAAACCCCTGCGGGTGAATCGATCCCCGGGAAGTTTTCCTTGATTTCCGGAAATCTTCGCCGAGTTCTCACGAATTGCGTCTAATGCCGGCCCGGATCAATCGTCTTGAACTGCGGTCGATTGACACCGCAGGGTACGGTCGGTATGCTCTGTGACAATTGTCCGATTGCTTGAGGGGTCCGACTCGCTTCCGGGCTCGGGCCTCCTGTCTCGCGGTCGACCAGGTGGTGTGCCTATCTCCTCGGCGGCTTCACGGAGCGGGGTCCGATGGCGTCAGCACTGCGAAAACGCGAGGCGAGAAGCTGCGGACCTGCCGAACAGCCGGCCGGGTTTCGGATTCTGATCCCAGGTTATCCGCAATGGCTGTGGCGCCAGCGGGAGCGATCGGCCGCACTTGCGGGGACCTACGCGGCGGCGATGGCCGTCGGCTTGTTCGCCTGGGGGAGTCGAATCGGGCTGGCGATGATCGTGCTGGCGTTCCTGGCCCATGTCTCGTCGGCGGCCGATGTGATCCGGCAGGGGGCCTTCCCCGGCTTCGGTCGCTGGGTACCCTCGATCTCGGCATCGTTCGGCCTCGGCCTCGGCTGTTACGCGCCGGCGCTGGCGCTGGCCTCGGTGCTGGCGTGGCCGGAACGGCCGATCGGCGCCGATCATGAACGATATGCGATCAACCGCTGGGCCTTCCTGCGGGCGGATCCCGAGCCGGGTGACTGGGTCTTCTATCACACCTCGGACGGTGGCGGATTCGGGCTGGGTCGCCTGGTCGCCCGGGCTGGGCATTCGGTCGAGTGGTCCCCCAACTCGTTGCAGGTCGACGGCCAGGTCCTCGCCCTGACCCCATCGGCGCCCGACGGCGAACCCCTGGAATTGTCGATGACCATCCCCGATGACCAGATCCTGGTCGCCCCGATGGCCGACCGCACCGCCGGTGCGACATCCTCATCCGGACTTATCCTGGTGCCCCGTAGTGGGGTCATTGGCCGTCCCTGGGCGAGACTCTACCCGGTCTGGACCAGACGACTTCTCTTCTAGTCGGCGGGCTGTCGCGTCTCGTCCAGCGTCCGGATCCGGGGTTCGCCTTCGCGACTGTTCGCGTCTCCCAACGAAAAACCTGGGATTCCCCCGCTCGGCCTTTGCCGGGGGACGGGGTGACCGGGTATCATCGATCCTTGGTGACACCGAACAGGTCTCGCCACGTCGCACGAGACGGTTTCAATGTTCTTATCCGATGCCCTCGCCTGTTTTGGCCGAGGATCTGACCGACCATGGATCGACTCTGGGCTCCCTGGCGATCCCAATACATCCGCGAAACCTCGGCTCGACCCGACGACGCCCCTCCGCCGACCTGTTTTCTCTGTCACGGACTCGCCGAGCGAGACGACCGCGAAAACCTTCTCGTCTGGCGCCGCCCGAATTCTGCGGTTTTCCTGAACAAGTACCCGTACAATAATGGACATTTGCTGGTCTGTCCGCTCAACCATCTCGGGACGCTCGGAGAGCTTGACGGCCCCGCACTGACCGAGCCGATGGAGACCGTGAAGCTCGCTGTCTCGATTCTGGATCGAATGATGCGACCGCAGGGGTACAACATCGGCCTCAACCTGGGGCGATCCGCCGGGGCTGGCTTGCCGGGACATCTGCACTGGCACATCGTGCCGCGATGGGACGGCGACACCAACTTCATGCCGGTCCTCGGCGGCACGAAAGTTATCATCGAGAGCCTTGGCGAATTCTACGACCGGTTCGTCTCGGAGATCCGCGAGACCAGCCAACGGTGACTTGAATCAAAGGGGCTGCGGGGGGGGCGACGACCGGGACGTTCCAAGAAAAGCCGTCCTCGGCGTCCCCTTTCGGACCCCATCGGAGGTAGCGAACCATGATGTTGAACCTGATCCGCGCCGTCTTCGTCCTGGTCGCCTCCGGGCTGGGCGTCCGCCTGGCGTCCGAATCCGGCTCAGCGAGTTCAGGCCCTATCTTCTTCCTGATCTGCCTCGCCGTGGCCGTGGTCGTGATGACTGTGGATATCCTCACGCCCCGGAAAAAGATCCAAACGATCTCTGCCGTGTATTTCGGACTGGCCGTCGGCCTGATCCTCAGTAACTATCTCCAGATCGCCATCGACCCGATCCTCTCGGCCTTCTATCCCCGGCCGAACGACCCAAAGGATGCCTCACGGATCGTCGCCATCGTCTCCTCATTCCTCACCGCGATCGTCTGCTATGTCTGCGTGAGCACCCTGATCCAGACGAAGGATGACTTCCGGTTCATCATCCCCTACATGGAGTTCTCCAAGGAAGTGAAGGGCTCCCGCCCCCTCGTCCTGGATACCTCGGTGATCATCGACGGGCGAATTGCCGACGTGGCCGAGGCCCGAATCCTCGATCAGCCATTGGTCGTCCCCAGATTTGTGCTCCAGGAGCTTCAAACGATCGCCGACAGTTCCGACAAACTCCGACGGAACCGCGGCCGTCGCGGGCTGGACATCCTGAACAAGCTCCAGAAATCGCCCGGGATCGAGGTTCGGATCCACGACGGTGACATCGCCGAGTTTGCCGGCGTCCGCGAAGTCGACCAGAAGCTCGTGATCCTCGCCAAGAGCCTGGGCGGTAAAGTCGTGACAAACGACTACAACCTGAACAAGATCGCCAAGCTCCAGGGTGTGGACGTCATTAATCTGAACGACGTCGCAAACGCCCTGAAGCCGATCGTCCTTCCGGGCGAGACCCTGACCGTCAAGCTCATCAAGCGCGGCGAAGAACCCGGCCAGGGCGTGGGCTATCTCGACGACGGCACGATGGTCGTCACCGAGCACGGCGTCCATCACCTGGGCGAGATGGTCCGCCTGACCGTCACGTCCGTCCTCCAAACCAGCGCCGGCCGGATGATCTTTGGTCGTCTTGACCCGCCCGCCGGACCCGGCCCGGGCTACGGCCCCGCGCGAGCCAGCAGCCCGCCGCCTCAGGAGCAGTACGGCAAGCCCAGCCCGGATCGGTGAATCAGGGCGTCCCGATGCGCTCAGGTGCTTGCGAGCCGGATATCCCGACCGTGCCTCATCCTTCCTCCGTCTCGTCCCGGCCGTCATAGGGCGTTTTGCACCAGTGGCAGATCAGGATGGCCTCGCACTCGGGGCAATCGATCGCCACCTCGGCGCGAGACATCGCCTCATATTGCCGAGGATCGACGGCTCGGAATTCGGCGCCGCACGCGTCGCAGATCAGGGGCCGGTCGCAGTAGGCACAGATCATGAGAGGATTCCTCCGAGGGAGGGAAGTCTCGGGAATCGCAACTTGTGAAGAGTTTCGTGAATCCCCCGTGCCTCTCGGGTCGATACTGACCTTGCCACCGCGACGTCGGGCCGTCCTCTGCACGACGCCACCAGGGAATTCACACCTCGTGCCCGGGTTCGTCCGGATTCTATATGCGACCACGGGTCGGCCTTCGCGCCTTGGACGCGAGGAGCCGACCCGTGGTCATTTTTCGCTTCGGACGCCGTCCAGGTCAAGCGTTACAGGTCACTTCGGGGCCGGGACGGCCGCATTCTTCTGGAACGCTTCCTTCGCCGCGCGATCCTCGGGCTTGACGGACGCCGCGGCCGCCTTGGCTCGGGCCGCGCTGGTGCCGGCGGCGGGCGGGTTGCTCTCCGTTTGCTGCTGGCTCATCAACTGAACCTTGCCATCCACCCGATGATCCGGGTTCTTTTCCTCGTGGGCGAGCTTGGTCTGGCCGGTCAGATGGTTCTGCACCTCGGACGCCTGGACCAGTTCGTCGAAGACCTCGGACATCGCTTCCTTGAGCTTGGCCTCGTAAATCAAGGTCTTCAACCGAGCCTTCGTGTTCGGCTCATTGCGGTCCTGGGCCTTGGCCGGGATCAGCCCTTCGCGCTTGATCACGATCCAGGTCGATGCGGTCACCTGAATCGGCCCGCTGATGTCGCCATCTTTCGGCTTGTGGGCGGGATCTCGATCGCCGGGCTCACCGTCGACAAGTTGAAGGAACGCTTTATCCGACACATTTCGCGGGAAGGCGTGTCGTGTCAGAGGTTGGGGCAGCAAGCCGCCGAGCGGCTTCGTGGCCTGATCGACGGAACGCTGGTCGTTCTGCGCAATGTAAGTGAATCCGCCGGGGTTCTTCGCCAGTTCATTACAGATATCGAGGGCATCACGTTCCCGCATGCACATGATGATCCGGCATCGCAACCCCTCGCCGAAGTGGGCGTCAAAGGCGTCCTTCATGTCCTGGTCGGTGACCTGGACGCGGTTCTCCGCCAGCTTCTTGAGCGCGAGGCCGGGATAGACGATGTCGTTCTTATATTGAACGGGGCTGATCTTCCGCTCCTTGGCGAGGTTCCGGAACCACTCCTCCTTGGTGACGTTCCCGCCCGAGATGGTTCCGACGACCCGATCGACTTCGGCGTCGATCTCTTGCGCGGTGACCGACAGCTTCCGGGCGCGCATGGCCTGGTCGATCAGGATGCGAGAGATCATCGCGTCCAGAACTTCGTCGCCCTTTCGGACGACGGTCTCGTCGGCCAGCCGCTGCCGGGTGATCGTCTCACCGTTGACGACGGCGACGGCGTCTCCCGGGTTGGAAGGCATCCGGACAATCGTGCTCTTGATTTCGGTGTCTGCGGCCGGCGCTGAACCGGTCACCGCCGGCTTCGTCGCCGGTTTCGTGCCTCGAATGGGGACTCGCCCGTCAGCCGGCCCTTGCCCGGGGGCCGAACCGGACCCCAGCACACCCGTCGTCACGACCGCCGCCGCCACGACCGCCCAATTCCGTCGCCGATCCTTGGCGCTCATCGCGTCTTCTCCTGATTGTCGGACGTTGGCCGGAACGGCTCCCGAAAAAATCCTCAAGTTCCGGCACGAATCGGCCGAGAACTTAGTTCTTCGCCCGGGATCGGTCAACGTCAATCCGAATCGCTCCGACGGCGACCGTTCTCGGCACGATTTCCGCGATCGAAATTCGGGATCCTCGCGATGATTGTTTGGAGCGGATGACCGCGACTCCCTGACCATCGCCCGAACCCCAGGTGAGAAACGGACCCAGTTCCTCTCAGAGAATCAGGTTTCGACCCGGGCGACACGTCTTTCGAGAGGCACGGTCCGACCGAATCGCCATCGCCATCGCTCCCATCCAGCCCAGCCATGCGAGGCCGGAAACGAGAAGCCCCGCCTTTGCCGCGCGGCCCCGATAGACCCATCGAAATCGCCAGTCCCCGGCTCCCGCGATCGACACCGCCTGCCAGGAGCCACCGCCGGGAGTACGAAAGATCGGGCGAGTTGGAACAACGTGCTCGCCGGCCTTGCTGTCGCTCGTAACCTGCCATTCCGGGTCGTCCAGCACCGACACGATCAGCGTGCCCGAAGACGCCGCTGTCGCTTCGATCACGAATTCCTCGGGTGAATTCGCGACGAACCTCGCCGGGACCGCTCGCGCCATCACGCTCAAGATCGATCGCGGGTCGTCCGAATCGGGGATGTCCCCCGCTACGAACCATGCCCGAGCGGGGTCGGCGACCGGCGACCAACATCGAAACTTCGCCGCTCCGGGCGTCCGCCGACCCCATGCGCCGTAGAGCCAGGACGCCAGGGCTGGATCGTTGACGAACTCCCCGTCGCCCGGCTCGAATGGGTCGAGAATGCGGGTCGATGCGCCGACGGCCCGTATCGCCGCGATGATGACAGACGATGGTACCGACCCGTCCCTGGGTGCTCCGGCCAGCGCGATCAGGCCTCGCATCGCGGGCCGATCGAGCGTGCGATAGGCGGACACCGGCGCCGCGCCGGAGACCATCGGCAGATTGCGCAAGCCATCGATCGATCGCGATCCCGGCGGCAGCGCCGCCAGTCTATGTAATACGGTACTCTGCTCGGTCAGCGGTCGAATTGGGGCCGTTTCGACCGCGCGATGTCGGCCCAAGATCATCAAATCCAGAAATGTCAGTAGGATTAGCAAGGCAGGCCCGACTCGACCCGGTCGCGACAGGATTGGTACCAACACGAGCATCGCGATCAGGATTGCGCCGGTTTCCGATAGTTCACGTAGGTAGATCGCTCCCCGCTCCTGATCGAGCCGCAGTCCCGCCGCGATGCGAGGCTCGACCCCCGCGCGGATGAGATCGTTGAGTATCAGCGGATCGGTTGGCCCCCGGCGAGCGGAGGCCATCACTTCGCGGAAAGACGGGTCATCTCGCCACGGGAGGAAAGATCGTGTCGCCTCGAAACCCGTTGCGATCGTCGGGAGTCCCTGACCCTCGGTGCTCGCGAACGCCAACTCGACGATCGCAACCACGACCAGGGTTCCGACTCCCGCCAGAGCCGCGAATCGCGTCAATTGCCGACCAACTCCAGGCCAGGACGTCCAGGCGTCGAATCCCTTTCCCGCCAGGATGGCCAGCGCCAGCTCCGTCACCAATCCCCATCGGGCGGGGGCTCGAAAAAACGAGAAGCCGGGCAACCGAATCAACCACGAGAATCCCGGTACATACGGCCCCAGGCTCAAGATCAGCGAACCAAGGGCAAGGAGCATAAGCATCCGCGTCGCCGCATCATTGCGGAACAGCCGTCGACACGCACCCAAGGCGAGCATCAGCGGGATAAGTCCAATGTACGGTCGATGCTCCTCGGGCATGGCGTGCAGAGGATCCCACGCGACGGGCCTCCAGAGGGGAGACAGGTGAAACAGGTTAGGTGCAATATAATTGATCAGATGAATTGGCGAGGCTGGGAAAGCCGAGAGATACGCGAATGTTCGCTGTGTCTCGGCCGATTGCGCAAGCTTCAATGTCGGCCAGACCTGCATCGCCGCGAGCGGACCAACGGCGACGAGGGCCGTAAGTATGGCGAGTGCGGGCGTTACGGCCGATTTCCATCCCCTTGGTCGCTCGATCAACGACCAGACCACCATCAGGATCACGACGACCTGAGTCTCGAAGGCAAACTGGAAATGTCCGGGCAGGATCTGAAGTGCGACCATTCCCGCAAGGATCGGGACGCTCCAGGATCGAGCCTCGCCACGCAGGATTGTCCAGGACAGCCCGACGATCCAGGGCATCCAACTGCCCGTCGTGTAGCCCCATTGGTGGGGCAGATGGACGAGGAACAATCCCGACGCCGCCCACGAGAACCCGCTCAGAGCCGAGCCCCACGGGCTGACCCCAAATCGCCGAGCGGCCCAGAACGCCCCCAGGGCGGCCCAGTACGTGTGGATCACAAGGCTAGCTGTATAGGCAAATTCGGGCGAAAACAGACCGTAAAGAAGGACATGCGGTGGGTAGTAAACGCCCATCTGGCTCTCGGCCAGTCCGGGAAACCCGAAGCCCCAGAGGTCATTCCACAACGGCAGCCGGTGCGACTTCAAGGCACGTCCGAGCACGGCCATGAGCCCGATCGAGAATTGCGTGACATCCCCGCCCACCGGCATTCGCCCGCCAACCCCGATCGGCCAGAGCCAGGCCGTGACCGCCGCGAGCATGGCCGAGGGAGCGAGCCGGCGCCAGGGCGCGGCCCCCATCGTCTCGCCCCCCATTCCGACCTCACATCCACAACCGTGAGCGATTGGTAAGAATTACACGAGGAAAAAATTACAAAATCGCGGGATTGTAAGTCTTTCCCGGCGACCCTCCCGGATTGGCGAGAATCGCGGAGCGCGTCACTAACCTCGCGATTCTAACGACTTAGCCGGCCCTACGCGACCGGATCGGGCACGCTTCCGGTCGGTTGGCACGTCGCGTGCTTCTACGTTGACGTGAGCGGCGGCAACGAGCCGACCGCCGGACCCCTCAAGGACGAGACGGAGGAGAGAGCCATGTTGGTCCTGAGCAGGAAGCTCGGTCAACGGTTCCAGGTCGGTCCCGACGTGCGAATCACGATCGTGAAAATCGACAAGAACGCCGTGCGAATCGGCATCGAGGCACCCGGCGACGTGACGATTTACCGTGAGGAGATCGTCCCCTTCGAAGCCGAGGAAGGCCTCAAGATCCACGCCGCCTGAGCGTTTCACGCGGCGCCCGCCCTCGTCTACCCGAGATCACCTGTCGATCGGGCGTGCCGCCACTCCACGTTCGACATCGTCGCGCGATCGAATCGCCGGGAATGACGGACCGAGCCGCGCGCTTCGCACGACAATCACTGATGCCGATGAATTGACGCGATGGGCCGCCACGCCCCGGATGCCCCCTCGTAGGGCGATTGCCTCGGTCCGTCATCGTCCCTCGGACCCGAGCGAGCATCGGCTATCTTCCCGCGGCCGACTCATAA
Source organism: Planctomycetota bacterium (assembly GCA_028291545.1). GTDB lineage: Bacteria > Planctomycetota > Planctomycetia > Isosphaerales > Isosphaeraceae > JAQGHR01. Next base: position 45,912 of record JAQGHR010000142.1, read on the forward strand.
TCGTCGCACGGATTCCGAGCCCATTCCCGGACGTCTCGCCACGCGAGACGATTTCCTCACCTAAAGTTGTACGGTGGAACCGGCCTGAAAAAAAAGGAAGCGGAACAATCAGAATGATTTGACATAGGGAGGGATGTGGATCTAGAATCTCATCACCTCCTTGAACGTTGTCCGGTTAAACAATAACCGGTCCGACACATTCTACAGCGTCCGAAGCCTCACCTCATTGCAACGCCGCCAAGATCATGGTCGATCAGTTCCACCATCCTCGCGAGGCTGGTGGACGCCTTCGTGCTACGAACCTGTCGGGACGGAATTGCGGTCATGGATTCATGCCCTCGATCATCGAGTCCGGTGGCGGCCGTACCGGATCTCGTAATCCTCCGCGCTGCCGTGCTATTGACCTCCCAAGACGTCCCAGCGACCCGCCGAGGTAGTTGCATCCGCTGAGAAGGACACGTGAAGTCACGGAGGCGGAGTTCCGGCGTAGTCTGTCACCACGGCAACGCAGCCCCGGCCAAATGACACAATTCAGCAAGTCTGAATTCATTTCGCAACGTATCGCCAAGCTCATCAATGATTGATGCGGTGAACGCGCCGCAGCACCAGGAGATACTACCGTGAAGCGTCACAGTCCTCGCCCCCGATGCGCCTCGAGATTCCGCCTCGTCACGCCCACGGTTGACCTTCTCGAAAGCCGCGAGCTCCTCAGTGCATCGCCAGGCTTCGGCCCGTACGCGCAAGGCGCAAGCATGGCTCAGACCGGCGGAGCGATCCTCGCGCCGATGTACGCCGTCGTTCCGCAAGTCAATCCGACCCCCCCCGCGGGCGCGTTCACCCCGGCCCAGATCCAGCAAGCCTACGGCTTCAACAAGATCAACTTCGGCGCGATTCACGGCGACGGCACGGGCCAGACGATCGCAATTGTCGACGCATATCACAACCCGAACATGCAAGCCGACCTGAACACGTTTAATGCCCAGTTCGGGCTGCCGAACATCACGATCACGCAGGTGAACCAGGTCGGCGGAACGAGCTATCCGTCGACCGACCCCACCGGCGGCTGGGAGCTGGAAGAAGCTCTCGACGTCGAATGGGCGCACGCGATCGCGCCCGGGGCGAAGATCCTCCTGGTCGAGGCCAATTCCCCGAACGACACCGACCTGTTGACGGCGGTGGACTACGCGGCAGCCCACTCCAACGTCGTGTCGTTGAGCTGGGGCGGCAGCGAGTTCGCGGGCGAGAATTCGCCGTCCTACGAGAACCACTTCATCCACCCCGGGGTGGCGTTCGTGGCCTCGTCCGGCGATAGCGGCGCCCCGATCTCCTGGCCAGCCTCTTCTCCCAATGTCCTGGCTGTCGGCGGTACCGGGCTTACCATTGGCGCCGGCTCGGCCTGGGTGAGTGAAACCGGTTGGACCGGTAGCGGAGGCGGCCCAAGCGCCTACGAATCCCAGCCGACGTACCAGGCGGGCGTCGTGACGCAAACGACCAAGCGGGCGAATCCGGACGTCTCCTATGACGCCAACCCAAACACCGGATTCGCCATCTACGACACGTTTAACTACAACGGCAGCAGCCTGGGCTGGCTTCAGATCGGCGGCACCAGTGCCGGGGCACCGCAGTGGGCCGCGTTGATCGCCATCGCCGACCAGGGCCGCGCCTTAAGCGGCCTGCCGGCCCTCGACGCATCCAGTCCGCAAGAGGTCATGGCGATCCTGTACAAGAGCGCCAATTCGGTCGATTTCCACGACGTCACCACCGGCAGTAGCACCGGGACTCCGAATTATGCGGCGGGAGTTGGTTACGATTATGTGACCGGCCTCGGCTCTCCCAAGGCGGATCTCGTCGTCCAGTCCCTGGTCGGGGCGCCGGCCGCCCCGATCGACTCCTTGATTCTCAGCGCACCAACGGCCGACATCGCCGGCACGTCGTTCAACATCACCGTCTCCGCCAAGTTGCCGAACGGGACGATCGACGGCAGCTATCTCGGTACCGTTCGCTTCACGGGTACCGACGCCCAGTCCAGTCCGCCCGCCAATTACACATTCGTGGCGGCCGATCGAGGCGTCCACACCTTCACGGTCACCCTCAAGACGGCCGGCACCCAGTCAATCACCGCGACCGACACGACCAAGCCGGCAATCACGGGTTCGGCGTCCGGCATCGTCGTCAGCCCCGCCGCCGCGAGCCAGCTCATTCTGACCGGCCTGCCCGCCACCGCGACAGCCGGTTCCTCACAGAGCTTCACCGTCACCGCGAAAGATGCCTACGGCAACGTGGCGACAGGCTACGTCGGCGGCGTTCACTTCAGCAGCACCGACACCGTGGCCACTCTGCCCAGGAATTATGTGTTTCTTGCCACTGACAAAGGTACACACAACTTCAACGTAGCCTTCTCCACGGCCGGCTCCCAGACAATCACCGTTGCGGACGCCGTCTCCAATCTGTCGGTCACTCAATCGGGGATATCCGTCTCCCCGGCCGCACCGATCAATCTGACAGCCTCGGCAGCATCGTCTTCACAGATCAACCTGGCATGGACCGGCGCGGCGGGTGCCACCGGATATCTGATCGAGCGAAGCACCAACGGGTCCACCGGCTGGGCCCAGATTGCAACCACGGCGACGAGCACCCTCACCTATCAGAATACCGGCCTCATCGCCGCAACGACGTACTATTATCGGGTCCGTGCCTCCGGCGGGAACAACACGTCGGCCTACAGCAACCCGGCCAGCGCCACCACGTCGGGCACACTCAACTCGACCGTCAACACGCTCTGGAGCAACACCTACACCCCGAGCATCGACTCCTACGCCGCCGGCTCTTACGAGCTGGGCCTGAAGTTCCGTTCCGACGTCGCGGGCTCGGTCACGGGCGTGCGTTTCTATAAGCAAACCTGGATGAACGGATACACCCACGTCGGCCATCTCTGGTCCTCGACGGGTACGCTCCTCGCCACGGCCACGTTCACCGGCGAGACGGCCTCCGGGTGGGAGCAGGTGAAATTCTCGAATCCCGTGGCGGTCGCCGCGAATACCGTCTACCTCGTGTCGTTCTCGACCGGCGGCGGGTATGCCGGCATCAGCTCTGGCTTTTTCTCCGCAGGCGGGTTGGACAATGGACCTCTGCACGCTCTGGCCAACAGCACCTCGGGGGGCAACGGGGTTTACCAGAGCAGCGGCCGATTCCCGAACGTGAACGGCTCCGGCATGAATTTCTGGGTGGACGTCGCATTCACGCCGTCCTCCGCGCCACAGGCGATTCTCGGCGGGACGCAAACTCCTCAGGCCGGTTCCGTCGGCCATTTCGTGGCGATCGCAACATCCTCCAACAGCACTGCAACCCCAGGCTCTCCGTCGACCCCAACATCGGCCGCCCCTCATTCCGAGGGTGCGAACAAGACCGTGTCAATTCCCTCGACGCGTTCCGTGCCTCACCAGGACGCCGGCTCAAACGAAAGCTCCTGGCCCTACCGCCGCACGATCAACCAGGCTCTGGCCCTGAGTTCCTCACAACCCAAGGTTGGTACTTCCTGGGTACCATTCGGTTCTTGACTCCTCCAGGCGCTTCGGCCCGAGGAATCGGCTTCTGAAGCCCGACGAGACCGTTGACTTTCTTCGATATCCCTCACGGCAGCCTCCGGGATATGCCCACATGCCAACCTGCGTGATAAAAGTGTGATTCGCGTGGAATTCCATCCCGTCATGCCGGGCCGGGGCCGCTGCCACGCATGACGCTGCCCCGCGACGGCTCGGCGATGAGGACGAGTTCCAGCCGCGCGGGGTGGTCCTTCGGGACGCAGACTTGATCACCACCGGTGCGGTCCTTGAGCATCGCCCGCCCCGGATGCGGCAGGACGGCCCGCCAGCGTTGCGATGAGGCCTCGGTTCATTCGATGCTTCGTCGGTGTCGGTGCGGCCAGGAAGTCGCCAGCTCGACCTCCGCCCTGGGAGACCCCTGCATCATCGAGCGATGATGGTGGCATTCCTCAGACGGATCGCAGCGTGATGACTTGCGCCGATGAGGGCAACCCTTCTGGGGCGGTGTGGACTTCTCCCCGAAACGGAGCCTCAAGATGAGCGACGCAGGCTGAAACCGACGATGGGGCGATCCCAGGCAAGATGCTACCGTAGGGCTGACCGGTCCCGTATGGGGGCTGGGCGCCGCGGGTGCGAGCTACAGCGTATTCCTCCTGAGCGGGGAGCCTATCTGGGCGGCCATCGCGAAGTTGGGCGCGTGGATCAATCTGTTCAATTTGACTCCGTTCTGGCAACTGGATGGAGCCCGCGCGTTCCGATCCTTCTCTCGCCCGCATCGCTGGCTGGCGGCCATGTCCGTCGCCATCGCCTGATCGTTCACCGGTGAAGGACTGCTGCTCCTTCTGCTGCTCGTCGCGGGGATGCGTGCCGTGGCGGATCGATCTTCCGACTGCCCCGACCCGGGAAGCCTTGTCGTCTACGTCATGCTGATCGCCGCTCTTACGACGTTGACGCGCATACCAGTCGACATGCTCTTATGAAAAGGACTCCTGCTCGGATCCAGACAGGGATCGACGGTTTTTCATGCCTGAATTCCTAAGAACCCCGTGGTTCGACTCGAACACCTCCTTGATCGCATCGGTCTGTAGCGACGGGACAAGCATCTCGACGAATTGCTCTCGGCGGTCGGTCAAGGCCTTCATCGGTTCCCCTTTTCATGGGCGTGGGGGTTCGCGGGTTGGTTGCGATACTAATCCGGCTGGGTTAATCTGATCGTCCGTCCATGAGGGACGGGGGGGGTGATACCCGCAGATGCCAGATGCCGCCGCCATCGTCAATCCTGACACCTTCCTGACCCGATGGGAAGCCTCGGGAGCGGCGGAACGGGCGAACTATCAATTGTTCCTCTCGGAACTGTGCGACGTGGTAGGCGTCCCCCGGCCCGAGCCGACACGGCCGGACGATGCGGAGAACGCCTACGTCTTCGAACGGGCGGTCACTTTCCAAAATCCAGATGGATCGACAAGCGCGGGACGGATCGACCTGTATAAGCGGGGATGCTTCGTCCTGGAAGCGAAGTAAGGGAGAGACAAGGCGGACGCCTCGGAATTCCTGGCCAGTCCCAGGAAGACGCGACGGGGGACCGCCATACGGGGGACGGGGGGATGGGACGACGCCATGAGGGCGGCCAAGGGGCAAGCGGACCAATACGTCCGCGCCTTGCCATCGGCCGAGCCGAACCCGCCGTTTATCCTCGTGGCGGACTTGGGGCATAGCATCGAAGTCTATTCGGACTTCACCCGCCAAGGCCGAACTTATATCCCGTCCCCGGATGCTCTGACCCATCGGATTCGGTTCCGAGACCTGGCCAAGCCCGAATTCCGCGAACGGCTGCGCTTCGTCTGGACGGCCCCTCTCGAATTGGACCCGAGCCGACGATCGGCCAAGGTGACGAAGGACGTGGCGGACCGGCTGGCCAAGCTCGCGAAGAGTCTGGAAGCCTCGGGCCATGCGGCGGACGTGGTGGCGCAATTCCTGATGCGCTGCCTCTTCACATTCTTCGCGGAGGACGTGGGACTGTTGCCGAAAGACGGCTTTACGAACATGCTCCGCGAACTCCACACCAGGCGGAAAGCGTCCGTCTTTCGGGACAAGACACGCTCCCTTTGGGAGACCATGAAGACCGGCGGGTTCTTGCCAATCCTGGATACTCACGTCCTTCGCTTCAATGGCGGACTGTTCGAATCGGCCGACGCCTTGGACCTGACCGCCGATCAACTCGCCTTGACGGTGGAAGCGGGCGAGATGCAATGGCGGGACGTGGAACCCGCCATCTTCGGGACGCTCTTGGAACGCGCCTTGAACCCCGTGGAACGTCACAAGCTCGGGGCGCACCACACGCCTCGGGCCTACGTCGAACGGCTCGTCATGCCCACGATCATCGACCCGTTGCGCGAGCAATGGTCTGACGTTCTGGCCGCCGCCATCACGCTCGTCAAGGAAGCCGACGACGAATACGAACGGGCGATCGCCAAGCGGAAAGAGAAAACCGACCAGGTGGCGACGGCTAAGCGTGACACCGCTTTGCGCGAGGCTCGGCAACTCGTTCACGATTTCTTGAAGGCGCTCTGTTCGATCAAGATTCTTGACCCCGCGTGCGGAACCGCCAATTTCCTCTATGTCACGATGGAGCACATGAAGCGCCTTGAGGGCGAAGTCTGGGATGTCCTCAAACAGCTTGGCGAGACGCAATCCTTCGAAGGGTTCGGTATGACGGTTGATCCCCACCAATTCCTCGGAATCGAGATCAACCCCCGCGCCGCCGCGATTGCTGACCTCGTTCTCTGGATCGGCTATCTCCAATGGCACTTCCGAACCTATGGCGACAAGATGCTCGCCGAGCCGATCATCCGCGCCTGCCACAACATCGAATGCCGAGACGCTGTCCTGGCCTATGACGGAACCGAACCGCTCCGCGATGAACGCGGAACCCCAGTGACGCGCTGGGATGGACGGACGATGAAGACGCATTCCGTGACGGGGAAGGACGTGCCGGACGATACGGTGCGAGTGTTTGTGTTGAAGTACCTGAATCCCAGGAAGGCCGAGTGGCCCAAGGCTGATTACATCGTGGGAAATCCGCCGTTTATCGGTAATAAGCGGATGCGATTCGCGCTAGGGAATTGATATATCGAGATCCTTCGACTTGTCTGGGAGGATCTAGCTTAACTTCATGGCGTTCGGGACGGCGATAATTAAGGAGACAAAGGGGACGGAGATAATTATCGGGGTGGACCGACTGCCGGGTCCACTCCTCGGACCCGCAGGGCCGCTCGCGCCACCGACTCGCGGAGCCTGAGAGGTCGCCCGCCGAGAGCGGGCTCGGT
>JAQGHR010000147.1 GCA_028291545.1 Planctomycetota bacterium
TCCCTGCCCGCCTACCCACATCCCTATTGTAGGCGGGCAGGGACGCCCGCCCCACTCGGATACGGTCGCCCCGTCGCCAACACATTTCACCGATCCTGGACTCGCCTCTCACGGCCTCGCCGTGGCCGCCGTCACCGCGATCAGCGCCGGCACACCGCGACGATCCTTCCCGTAAACCAGATCGACCGACTTGATCGCGACATCGGGCCTCGGATTGTTCCATTGCTTGACGTACGCGACGGCCGAGAGATCCGAATTCGCGAACGGCTTGGTCCAGCCGATCTGGGCGCCGGGAAGCGGAGACGGAGAGCGCTGCTTATAATCGTCGACGTCGATCTCGGAGATCACCGGAATTTCGGCGGTCTTGCCGTCGGCGAACGTGACGACGTAGCGGGCCATCTCGAATTGCTTCTTCTCGCGGACTTCCTGGTCGTTGCGGCGCTGGTCGATGCGGGCGGCCTGGAGGAAGAACAGGGCGTCGGCCTTGCGGTTGACGGGGATGCCGCGCACCGCGTCGGCCAGGTTGTTGGGGACCCCCTGCCCTCCCAGCATCACCACCGTGGGCACGGGCGAGGTGCGGAAGTCGTACACCGAGAACGGCACGCCCGCGAAGGTCTGCTTGCCGGAGGGGAGGTCCTTGAACGTCGTGTTCGCGTCGCCGAACCAGCCGCGCTCGGTGCGGTACTGATTGGCCTGCTTCGAGAGGTCGATCGGCGCGTAATCCAGGCTCGCGCCGGCGATCACCGTCTTGCCGGCCGCGAACGGGGCCTTCAGGTTGCGCAGGATCGTGGCGAGCACCGCGCGCTTCTTCTCGGCGTTGCCGGGAACGTCCTCGCTAGTCTTGAACAGGACATTGCAAAGGACGATGCCGCCCTCTCCGTCGGGATAGTGCATCAGGCCGCCGCAGTTGATCAGCGGCTTGACTTTGGCCAGGAACTCGGCTGAGCGGACGGGCTTCAAACGGATGTTATCCAGCCCTGTCACGGCTCCCTTGCCGGGAAGTTTGTCCCACTCGGCCAGGCGCAGCGTGAGGTTTTTCCCCGAGCGGGGCGGATCGACGGCGAAGGTCTGCGGGTCGTTGATCGGCTTGACCTTGTAGCTCGCGGTTTCCTTGCCGTCGAAGAGCAGTTCAAACTTCGTCACGGGATAATAGAACGTGTTGCCGATCCATTCGACCTCGCTGATCGTCTGCGATTTCGGCAGGTCGAGCAGGAAATCCATCGGCCCTTCCTTCGGCACGGGGATGTTGACGATGTACTTCCACGCATCGGAGGAGACGAACCCGTTGACCATGTTGGCGGCGAATCCGTCGCGATCGAACAGGCGGGCGAACGGGGCGACGTCGTCGTAATCCACCACATGGCTGAACGTGTCCCCCGCGACGAAGTTCCCCTCCTGCCACGGGAAGATCCGTTCGGACGAGTACAGGGCCACGTCGCCCAGCGACAGCCCGGCCGCGAGCGGGTCTCGCAGCGCGGGGAACATCACGCGTTCCCGGCGGAACGGGCGGATCATGTGCTCGACGCCGACGAGCTTGTTGAACGCGTCCAGCCCCTCGGGCGTGAGCCCGTTCAGGACGAGATAGCCGCCCCTCGCTTTGAATTTCGAGAGGGCGTCTCGGTTGTCGTACACCGTCTTCAGGTTCGCGGGCGAGGCGTTCATCACGACGAGCGTGATGGTCGGGGTCGTGAGCGCCTGGACCGGATCGCTGATCGATTCGTACTTCAGGCCGGTCGCGTCGAGCGCCTCGGCCAGGCGGGGCGAGCCATCGACGACGGCCGCGACCTGGCGGAACTCTTGCTTGTATTCCACCCCGTGGCGGATGAGGTTGGACAGCAGCGACTGCGCGACGGCGTTCGTCGGCAACGTCTCGCCGATGCGGAGCTGGGAGACGAGCAGGAAGCCCTTGCCGATGGGGATTTCCACCATCGCGGAGTTCTTGAGCTGGTCGTTGCACTGGACGATCGAACGGGCGCCGCGCGTGGGTTTCAGGTAGGCGTCCCGGTAGACGACCTCGTCCGGTCCCCAGGTGAAGAAGTCCTTGGATTTCAGCAGCCTCATGGCCGTGTGGCTGGCGTCCTCGACGAACGCGATGCGGCCTTCGTTCGTGGCGCTCTCCATCTCGGCGGGCTGGAGGGCCTGATATTTCAGCGGGTGCTTCTGTTCGAGGACAATCACACGCTTGCCCGAGAGGGCGTAGGCGGCCAGCGCCGTCGAGGTCGATTCCGAGGCGTCGAGCGCGTCGCGACCGATGAGCAGGATCTTGGCGGCGTCCGGCAAATTCTTGAGGCTCCCGAGTTCGGCGAACGGGATCGCATTCTCGCCGAGGAAGGCCTTCGCCTCGCCCTTCGGGTCATAGACTGCGATGTCGCCCGGCTTGAGGCCGCCGATCCCCTTGCGAGGAGGCAGGACGGTGACGCTCTTCACGTCGCGATAGACTTCCTTGCCGGCCACCGAGAGCGTCAGGAGCAGTTCTCCCTCGGTCCTCATCGGGACGCCGGGCATCGCGATCGTCTCGTCAAACTTCACGTTCTCGCCGGGCGGGACCTTGTGCTCGGTGGTCTTCGCCGAGATCGCCTTGCCCTTGATCGTCAGGGTCCGGGTGAACGTGATCGGCTCGGCCGAGTGGGTGTCGTTGAAGATGCCGAACGTGCGCTTGACGCTCTGCTCCGGCCCGAACGTCCAGTCCCATTGACGGCAGAGGACCGCCCGCGGCGCGTTCCCGTCGTACTGCCCCACCGCCACGCTCGGCCCTTGCCAGAAGTGAATCGCGCCGTTGCCGGTCCAGCGACCGCCCTCAGTCATCATCCGCACGAGCAGGCCGACCGCCCGACGAGATCCGGCCTTGCCCGAGAAGACCTCCTCGCCGCCGAAATAGCTGTAGGAGGGATTAAAACCCTCGGCGAACAGTTCCTCGCCGATGAAGCGGGGCCGCTTCTGGTCCCACTCCCATCGGCCGCGACCGCCGCCCTTGGTGTTGGGCGTGTAGGCGAGCGTGGGGTATTCGGAGAACGGGCCGGACGTGTAGTGGTCGCCGTGGACGGGCATCTTGTTGGACTTCGTGGCGCCGCCGCCGTCGGTCATGCTGGGACGGGTCGGGTCGGCGAGTTTCACGGCGTCGGCCGTCTTGACGATCTCCTCCTCGAACTTGTCCATCAGGCCGCCGTGGAGGTTGATGCAGTTGATGTAGAGATATTCATTCTCGATCGACCAGATCATCACCGACGGGTGATTCCGCTCGCCCTTGACCTGCGCCACCACCTGATCCCGCCAGTTCTCCAGGAGATCCATCTTCACTTCGGTGCCGCGTTTCTTGCGGAACTTCTCGTCCTGCTCGACGGCGTGATAGCCGATGGCTTCGCCGTCAAGAATGCCCGAGCGGCGGACGACGACGCCGTTCTTGTCGAAGAAATCGAGGGCCTGGTCGGGCGGCAAGTTCTGCCAGGAGGTGCCCCAGAATCGCATGAAGGTCTGATTCGATTTGTGGTAGAAATCGAGCCAATCCTTCGGGGTTTCCTCGCTGTGGGTGTCGGCCCAGCCGTGCCAGGGGATGCCGTTGAGCTTGAAGTCCTTGCCGTCGATCGTCCACTCGCGGAATCCGAACGGCGTCTCGCTCACGTCCACGGGCTTGCCATCGACGACGAGCGTGACTTGCAGCGTGTACATGGCCGGGTCGTCGGGCCACCAGAGGCGAGGCGCGGGCCACGGGCTCTTGACCGAAAGGCTCTGCGTCGACCCTGCCTTGATCGTGAAGCGATTGCCCGAGAACATGAGCGGATGCGCCCCGCGCGAGTCGATGGCGGCGACCACGATCTCGCCATCGACCGCCTTGTCGGCCGGATTGCCGATCGTCAGATCGACGGCCAGCTCCTTGCGGGCGACGGACGGCTTGACGAACGTGTCGGCGACATACGCTGGACCCGCCGAGACGAACTCGGGCGTGACCAGGATGCCCGACTGAGGCTGGTTCCAGACCGGATAGGCGAGATCCTGGAATCCGTCGCTGAAGAACTTCTTCGGCAGGTTGAACGTCTTCCGCAATTTGAGAGGGTTTTCCGGATCGGCCGCGCGGCCGTACCAGGCGTCCCGGATGCCGACCCAGACCTCGTTCTCGCCGGGTTTGACGGCCCTGGTCACGTCGATCTGGACGCGGGCGAACGGGTTCTTGTCGAATCCACAAAACTTGCCGTTCACATACACGGTCGTGTTCAGATTGTTCTGCGGGAACACGAGGAAAAACGACCGTCCGGCGGCCGATTTCGGCACGTCGACCCGCGTGCGATACCAGACGCGATGCGCGAACACGAAATCGGGCCGTGATGTGTTCTTGTCGCTCGGGACCTCGATCCCTCGCCAGAACGGATGCGCGGGCAGGGCCTTGATGGGCTCGGCCACCTCGCCCGGCATCTGCTCGTCGTCGCGAGCGATTTCCCACAGGCCCCTGAGCGAGACCGACGCGCGATCGGCGGCCGATTTGGGCTCGGGCAGGCGGAAAACGGTCGTGCCGGCCTGCTTGTCGCGTGCGTCGCGGCCGTCGTTGCCGGGCGGGAATGGACCGTTGGGCAGGAACGTGCCGGGATGAAGAACAATCGCATCCGAGGAGTAAAGAATGCGGGCCGTCTGGCCCTTCTCATCCTTCAGCTTCGGGATCCGGATCTCCAGCGCGTGCTCGCCCCTGGTCAATGCCTTGTCGCCCAGCTTCAGCCACGCGACCTCGCAGAAGAAATCCAGCTCCATCAGGTCCGTCGTCAGCTCGTCGGGCCTGGAGCGGGTCCATGCGCCGCCGTCGATGCGCCAGTCGAACGGAGAGCGGACGAACTCGAACCCGAGGCGGTTCCACACGGCAAACGTGCCGTCGGTCTTGACGGTGAATTTGTAGGAGAGCAACGCGCCGTCGCCGGGAACGTCCTTGTCCACCTTGTCGGCATCCACGGACAGGTTCAGCCATTTCTCGCCCGAGAGGATCGACTTGTTGCCCCAACCGGCGAGGTTCAGCTTCACGTTGGCCGTCGTCGCCGCCTCCCCCTCGATCCAGATCGGCTCCTGAGCGGGGGAGATCGCACTCGTGGCGTGGAGACCAAGCAAAACGAGGAGTAGCCGCGCGGAAAATCGAGTCATGGGATCGCTCGCCGGTGAGGAATCGTGGCTGGGAGGGGTGCGGGAGGGGGATCGAAGAGTTTCACGCCGAGGCGGGGAGGAAGCGCAGAGGACGCAGAGAAGAAGGCAGGATGGCTTCGGAGAGGGGATCATAGACTCGGGAGGTCCGATGCCTCCCTCGACCCTCTTCCCGTCTTGCTAATTGCTTTCTCTTCCTCCGCGTCCTCTGCGCTTCCTCCCCGTCTCGGCGTGAAACTCTTCGATTCCTTTCCTGCCGGCCCTTCGCTCGCGGATTGTACGACGGCCGAGTGGGCCGATCAATCGGGCTGTTGCAGGCATTGATGGTGGGACTCGCCTGGATCGAGGCCGACATTTTGTCCGAAGGGCGCGTTCGACGCTTGCGGGCGCTCGGGGTCATGGGTAGCCTGAAAGTTCCCTACCATGACGGCCCTATGTCGTTCCCCGAGTGTCGATTCCCCGCCCATCCTTTGCGAGGGAGGCCATCCCATGAGCGCGCAGCGAAACGTTTCCTTCCGGGCGACGTCGTTCCTGACGCTGGCTGCCCTGCTGTTCGCCTCGGCAACGGTCCAGGCGCAGGCGGTCAAGACGCCTGTCAAGCCGCAGGAAAAAACCACGGCGAAGACGAAGGAAAAGGCCCAACCGATCGACGTGAACTCGGCGACCGGCGAGGAACTGATGACGCTGCCCGGTGTCGGCGAGGTGCATGCCCGGAAGATCATCGAGGGCCGGCCGTACAAGACGGTCGACGAGTTGACCGTCAAGGCCGGCGTGCCCGCGGCGACGGTCGCCAGGATCAAGACCCTGACCGTCGTCAGGCCGTTGCCCTCTCCCGTCGACGTGAACACGGCCACGGCCGAACGGCTCCAGACCCTTCCCGGCGTCGGCCCGGCGGTGGCCAAGTCGATCATCGCCGGCCGGCCGTACAAGTCGTTCAACGACCTCGCGAAGGTCAACGGTCTGGGCGAGGCCAAGCTGAATATCCTGCGGGGCCGGGTGGAGTTCGGGAAGGCCGCCGCGGCTCCGGCCGAGAAGGTCAAGTCCGCGACACCCAACGAGAAGGCCGACACCGCGAAGCCCAAGGCGAACGCCACCGTCACGGAAAAAGCCCTTCCCAAGGAGAAGATGGAGGCCAAGGCGAAGACAAAGGCCAAGGAGACCGCCAAGGCCAAGCTCCCGCCGGGCCAGAAGATCAACATCAACACGGCCTCGGCGACGGAACTCGACGAACTTTTCGGCATCGGCCCCGTCCGTGCCCAGGCCATCATCGCCGGCCGACCCTACGCGAAGCCCGAAGATATCATGAAGGTCAAGGGCATCAAGGAAGGCGAGTTCGCCAAGATCAAGGATCAGATCGTCGTGAAGTGAATCGCAAGCGTCTCACAAAACCCCCGGCAAGCCCGATCGCGTCAGCGCCGGTAGTCTTTTTCGTAAGCGCCCGGCGCTGACGCGACCGGGCTCGTCGTGATGATGATTCCGGAAATCGGTTCACACCCGTGAGAGCATTCGCCATGCCCCGCGTTTTCCGCCGTTTGATCGCGGTCGCGGCCATCCTTTCCCTCGTCTCCCCCGCGCACGCATGGGGGCCGCAGGGGCATCGGATCAGCACCCGGATCGCCATGGCCAGGCTTACCCCGAAGGCGGCCGGAGCGATCCGCGAGCTGCTGAACCCCGGCGACACGCTGGTCGACGTCTGCAACTGGGCGGACCACGAAGGGCATGACGTCGTGCCCGATAGCGCCCCGTGGCACTACGTGAACGTCCCGCTCGACGCACCCCGCTACAGCGCGAAATATTGCGGGGAACGCGGCTGCGTGGTCTCGAAGATCAAGGAATTCCGCAAGATCCTCGCCGATCCCAAGGCCCCTCGGAAAGAGCGCCAGCGTGCCTTGCTCTTCCTCGTCCACTTCGTTGAGGACGTCCACCAGCCCCTGCACGTCGGCGATAACCGCGACCGAGGCGGCAACAACACGCAGGTCCAGTTCGCCGGCAAGGGCACGAACCTGCACCGGGTCTGGGATTCGGACATCCTCCACCACGTCGGCGGCAACGATAACGTCTGGGTCCAGCGACTCACGCCGTTGCTCACGCCCGAGCACGTCAAGGCGTGGTCGTCCGGAAGCGTCGAAGAATGGGCCGACGAGAGTCTCATCGCCGCGAGGAAAGCCTATATGTGGCCGCCCGGCTCCCGAACCCCGATGCCCAGCGGCACGATCCTCGGCAACGACTACGTCCGAATGGCCGATCCCATCGTCCGCGAGCGGCTTGCCCAGGCGGGCGTGAGGCTGGCGAACGAGCTGAACGGGATTTTCAAATGAGGGCGGCCAGGGAAGCCGGTTGGCCTGGGTGGCGAGATTTCCGCGCCACCGGTCGCGCAGGGTCGGTGGGAACGGGAGCCTCAGCGAGGCGCCAGGGCAATTCCGACCAGAGGTCGCTCAAATCCTCGGGGTGATCGAGCAACATCTCTTCCAGGCACCGCTTCGTCTCGTCCGAGAAGAGCGACGCGGATCGCCCGTTGACGCCCTGGTTGAATCGCGTCTCGGGGATGTCCCTGGCGAGTACGGATTGCAGCCTCGCCTCGTCGACCGGCAGGCCCGCGCCGGCGATCAAGGCCGAGAAGAACCGCGGCGGATCGGCGACCATTTCTTCGTACCGGGCAGGGATCACCGACAGCCCCGACACGCCGCCTCGCCACATGAGATGGAAGCCGAGGTACCAGGGGATCGCGTGGCGGATGAGGTAGCGGTAGCGCTGCTGCCGCCCCAGGGCGAGGTATCGGCCGCGATCGTGGATGTAACCCACGGGGTTCTCGTGCGACTCCCTCGCGACGTGGTCGTCGAACGAGACGAGCGTGTCGCCGAGATTCCTGCGGAGCCAGACGACCTGGACACCCTCCCGGGTGAGCAATTCCACATGCGGCACGAAGGGCTTGATGTGCATCTGGAAGATGAACGGCGCCCCGGCCCGGTCCCGGAAATGCCACGGATCGAGGTTCTGCTCGCGCCTCCCCCAGTACACCAGGGGTGCCGCCGCCTCAATGCCGAAGTATTCGGCCAGCGCCTTCGCGACGAACGTCGATCCGCTCTTCATCGTGCAGGCGATCAGGATACGGACAGGGTCGGATGTGGCCACGAATTCTCCTCCATGATCAAGTCTGCACAGAACGCTCGCCCGAACCGTGAGACGCCGCCAACGGGGGGACTCGGTGGCGGGTTTCACGACCTTCCTGGTCCGGTCCTCGAGAAGTCCGCGGAATCCCGACGCTATGCGGAAGTAATCGGAGTTCAAGGCACGCATGCCCCAAGGATTTTGGGCACGGCGGATTTACGCCTGGTCGGGCGATGGCGTTTTGTGGGCGTGTCCGAGGGGTCGCCTTTCCCTCACAAGCCCAGTTCACGAATCACTCGTCCTTACGCATCGCCTCTGGGGTATCCGAAATGCTTGCACAAAAGCGTGCGCGAAATTTCCGCGAACTTTATCGATCTGATCGACCAGAGTGCTCGCAGGGATTGCGTCGTCTGTGAGGCTGGGTCTGGGGCACGCCGCGGGCCGGGCCTTCGGGATACCTCAGACCCAGCCACACAGAAATCCCCCTTGGCCGGCATGTTTGCCGTCGAGTTCCTCGGGGCTGAGGTCGCCACGGCGGGGGGGCGATGCTAAAATAGATCGTCGGTCCCTGGAGACCGACCCGCGCGCCGACCCGACCCGAGGCCCGGCGACCCACGTCAACCGACTGAAAGGGGGCAGCATGGCCCGACGCTTGACCGCCCCGCCCCTGCCCGCCTGGGTGGGCGATCTCCCGGTCTTCGAGCGGACGCTGTCCAATGGACTCAAGGCCCTGGTCCTGCCCCGTCCGCTCGCGCCGGTGGTCGTCTGCGACCTGTATCATCCGGTCGGATCGGTGAATGAGCCGCCGGGCAAGTCGGGGCTGGCGCACTTCGTCGAGCACATGCTCTTCAAGGGGACGGACCGGTTTCCGAAGGGCCATATCGACCGCCTCGCGTTCCTCGCCGCAGGGCAGACGAACGCCGAGACCGGCGAAGATTCCACCCATTACTGGTTCGCGTTCCCCGCCGATCGCTGGGAGCTGGCCCTGGCCGTCGAGGCCGACCGGATGCGCGGGCTTCGGTTCGACCCTCGCGAGGTCGAGGCCGAGCGGTCGGTCATCGCCGAGGAACGAGCCCGGGAGATGGATTCTCCGCTCGGACGCCTGGATCAGACCCACCTGGCCATCAGCTACCTCGTCCACCCCTACCGCAACCCGATTCTGGGCTGGCCCGACGACCTGCGGAACACGACCAGCGAGGATCTTTCGTCGTTTTACGAGACCCATTATCAGCCCGATGGCGCGGTCCTGGTGATCGTCGGCGCCGTGGACCCGGACCGGACGCTGGACCGGGTCGAGGCGCAGTTCGGGGTGATTCCTCGCGGTCCCACCCCCCGCCCCGCCGCCCCGCCGAGCGAGCCGAAGCAGGTGGGTCGGCGCGAGTTCGCGCTGAACGAGCCGGACTCGGTGGCGCGAGGACTGCTCGGCTGGCACTCGGTCCCTCGCGGGCACGCCGACGGCCCGGCGCTCGACGTGCTGGCCGACCTGCTGACGTTCGGACGGCGGGCACGCCTGTGGGAGAGGCTGGTGGACGGCGACCGTCTGGCCACGTTCGTGGATGCGGGGCACGAGCCTTCGCGTCTTGCGGGCCAGTTCCTCGTGCAGGTGGAGGCGGCGGCGGGGGCCGAGGTCGCCGGGATCGAGGACGCCGTGTTCGACGTCATCTCCGAGCTGGCCGAATCCGGCCCGAATGCGGAAGAGCTGCGCCGCTCCCGCCACCGCCTGGAAGCCGCCTGGCGATGGGAGCAGGAAGACGTGTTCGGGCTCGCCTCCGGCCTGGGTCAGGTCGCGCTCTGGGACGACTGGCGCGCCTGGCAGGCCGAACACCGCGCGGCCCTCACGGTCTCGGCCGAGGACGTGAAGCGGGTGGCGAAGACCTACCTGGTTGACGGCGGCTTGACGTTGGGGTGGAGCTTGCCCCGAGGGGCGAGGAGTCCGATTTTCCCCTCACCCGTCGCGGCGGTCGAGGGTGCGCTCGCGGCTGGTCCGGACCTCGCGACGGCCTCCTCGGAGGTGCCGCCCCCTCACCCGCTCCCTCTCCCCCTGCCACGGGAGGAGAGGGGACCGGACAAGCTAATCAGGCGAGGGGCGTCGACTCTCTCGGACTACCGCCCGTCCCGGGAGATCCTCCCCAACGGCCTGCGGCTGATCTCCGAGGTCCGCCCCGGGACCGGCACGGTGGCGCTGGATTTGTGGGTGGATTCCGGCCCCCTGCGCGAGGCCAAGCCCGGCCTGGCGTTCCTCGCGGGGCGGCTGCGCGAAGAGGGGACGAAATCGCGATCGGCCGAGATGCTGTTCGCCGAGGTCGAAGATGTGGGCGGCACGCTCGACATCGGCTCGACCGGCGTCTCGCTCCGGGTTCGTGCCGAGGATCTGGCCCTGGCCGTCGACCTCATGGCGGACGTGACGCTTCGCCCCGCCTTCCCCGGCGAGGCCCTGGGCTGGACCCGTCGCAAGACCGCGTCGGAGCTGCGAGCCGATCGGGACGACCACGCCTTTCGCGCCGAGGAACGGTTCCGCGCGATGATCTACGGCGATCACCCCTACGGCCGCGACATTCGCGGCTCGGCGGGCGATCTCTCGCGAATCACGCTTGAGGATATCCACGCGCATCACGATCGCCTGTTCGCTCCCGACAACTCCGTGCTGGTTGCCGTGGGCGACTTCGACCCCCGTCGCCTGCGATCGCTGCTCAAGACCGCCTTCGGCCGCTGGTCGCCCGGGGGCGTCGTCACGGCCGCGCCCCCGGTGCCGAAGCGGGCCGATCGTCGCAAGGTCCGCCGCGTGGCCTCGCCGGGCGAGCAGGTTCACATCCTGGTCGGCCACCTGGGCATCTCGCGCCGCGACCCGGATTTCGACGCGATGCTGGTGCTCGACCACATCCTGGGCACCGGCCCCGGCTTCACGGACCGCCTCAGCCGCATCCTCCGCGATGAGCTTGGCCTGGCCTACTCCGTCGGCGGCGGGATGACGGATTCGGCCGACATCATCCCTGGTTACCTGCGCATCTACGTCGGCACCGGACCCGATGAGGCCGACCGCGCCGTGGCCGCCGTGCTGGAGCAGGTTGAGGCCATGCACCGCGGCGAGTTTTCCGACGAGGAAGTGAAGCTCGCCCGCGATTACCTCGCCGGTTCCTGGGTCTTCGACTACCAGACCGTCGGCCAGCGCGCCGATCGCCTGCTGGAACTGGAACGCTGGGGCCTCCCCCTGGAGGACCCGTTGCACTGGCCCGATCGGATCGCTTCGGTCAAGCCCCGGACCGTTCGCGCCGCCGCCCGCAGGCAGATCGACCCGAAGGCGCTGGCGAGGGTGGAATATGGGCCGGTGCGGACGCGGAAACGAGGCGGGGACTCATAGCTCCCCGCTTTCGGGAACGTAGGGCACGCGATTGCGTGCCTCATGGCCTGGCCCTGGGGCGCCGACCGCGAGCCGGGGGCTCGCCCGCTGCGCCGGCTCGACCCCAGCCGCCCGGTATCATGGGAGCGCATGCCAAAATCGAGTGGGGCATCCTGCCGCCACGGCTTGCAGCCGTCGAGCCGACGCGGTAAGACCAAGGGGGCGCGAACCTTTACATGGATCGCGGCCGTCTGACCCGTGATGTCCCAGCGATCGATCGCGACGGGGGCCGTGCCGTGGATCATGCGTTCAAGATCAACCTGCGCGGGATCATCGAGCTGCTGTCGCACCACCTCTACAGCGGGCCGCAGGTGTTCGTGCGCGAGCTCTTGCAGAACGCGGTGGACGCCCTGCGGGCACGCTCGCAGTACGATCCCGATCACCGGGGCGAGATCCTCATCGAGGTCCTCGGGGGCAAGACTCCGGCGCTGGCGTTCCTCGACGATGGCATCGGGCTGACCGAGGATGAAGTCCACCGCTTCCTCGCCACCATCGGCCAGACGTCCAAGCGCGAGGCGGAATGGGAACGGCCCGAGGACTTCATCGGACGGTTCGGCATCGGGCTACTCTCGTGCTTCGTCGTCAGCGACGAGATCGCCGTGATCACGCGCTCGGCCCGCCAGGGGACGCAATCGACCGTCGAATGGCGCGGGCGGCACGACGGCACCTACGCGGTCAGGCCGATCGAGCGTGATATCGAGCCCGGCACGCAGGTATATCTGACGTGCAAGCCGGGATGTGAGGAGTTCTTCACCCCGACGCGGGTCCGCGAGCTTGCCGCGCACTACGGCGGGATGCTCCCGTACCCGATCCGCGTCGTCGCGGGGAAGGATTCTCACGCGATCAACGACGCCGGCCCCCCCTGGCGCAGGAGGTTCGCCTCCACCGACGAGCAGACCCGGGAGCTGTTGGCCTACGGGCGCGAGACGTTCGGGATGGACTTCTTCGATGTCATCCCGCTCAAGTCGAAGGTCGGCGGGGTGGACGGCGTCGCGTTCGTCCTGCCGTTCTCGCCCAATCTCGCGTCCAAGCGCACGGACCGGGTCTACTTGAAAGGCATGCTGCTATCGGAGAATGCCGAGGGCTTGCTGCCCGACTGGGCCTTTTTCGTCAAATGCGTGGTGAACGCCGAATCGCTGCGGCCGACCGCGTCGCGCGAGGCCTTCTACGAAGACGACGATCTGGAGGCCACCCGCGAGGCCCTGGGCGGCGTGTTGCGAGACTATCTTGTCGGACTGGCGGCTCGCGACCCGGTCAAGCTCCAGAAGTTGATCGCGCTGCACGACCTGTCGATCAAGGGCCTGGCGCTCCACGACGACGACTTCTATCGCCTGTTCATCGACTGGATCCGGTTCGAGACCTCGCTGGGCACGATGACCCTGGGGGAGTACCGCCAGGACCATGCCGTCGTCCGGTTCGTTCCCGAGGTCGACCGCTTCCGCCAGATCGCTCGCGTGGCGGCCGCGCGGGGCGACTGCATCATCAATGCCGGGTACACCCACGATGCGGAGTTGCTGTCGCGGCTGCCGTTCCTCGTGCCCGACGCCGAGGTCGAATCGGTCGACCCGGCCTCGCTGGCGCAAACACTTGATGACCTGAGCGTCGACGAACGCGACGAGATGCACGACCTGATCGCGATCGCCGACCGCGTTTTGCAGCCGTTCAAGTGCGCGGCCGAGGCCAAGACGTTCCTGCCCGAAGAACTGCCGGCGCTCTACAGCACGGCCCGCGACGCCGAGTTCTTCCGCTCCCTCGAGCGCTCCCGGGACGTGGCCGACCCCCTCTGGTCCGGCGTCCTGGACAGCCTGGCGGGTGAAGGACGGATCGGTCCCCACGCGCAGCTCACGTTCAATTATCGTAATCCCTTGGTTCGCAAGATTGCCGGGATCCAGGATCGCACCCTGCAACGACGGTCGGTGGAGATGCTGTATGTCCAGGCGCTTCTGCTCGGGCATCACCCGCTGAGCGCGAGAGAGATGACGCTCTTGAACGAGGGGTTGATCGGTCTGATCGAGTGGGGTGTGTCCCGATAATCCCTGCCGACCCGAGGAGTCCGGGATGAGTGAAGGCGAGCTGTGGGATCGCGTTGAAGAGCTGATCGAGCGTGCCTACGTCGCCGGGGCGGGACCGGCGAAGGTCGCGATTCTGGAGGAGGCCGTGCGGCTCTCCGACACCTACGGCGACCCGCAACTGGGCTGGTACGCGCGGCGGGAGTTGATCGAGGCGGCCATCTTCGCCGAGGAGCCGGAGAAAGCCCTCGCGCCGTTCGCCTGGTGCCTCGCCCAGTGCGACCGCGACCCGCAGGAGTTCGAGGAGAGCGACCTCTTCTGGCCCTTCAAATGGGTCGTGGACAATACCAAGCGGATTGCCCGGGTGCCGATGACCGGGCTGCTCGCGATGGTCGAGGACATGGAGCGGCGGTTCCTTCGACAGGGGGCCGGACTTCGCGCGGTGTGGAAATCTCGCCTGGAACTGGCCATCTTTCGCGGCCAGACGGACGAGGCCCGCGCTCTCTATGCGAAGTGGGATTCCACCCCCCGGGACATCTACGCCGACTGCCAGGCGTGCGAGCAAGATAGCCGGGTCGATTACTTCATCTTCGACGGCCAGGACGCCAGGGCGGTCGAGGTCGCCGGGCCGATCCTCTCGGGAAGAATGACGTGCGCCGAGGTGCCGAAGCTGACGTACAACCGGGTGATGCTCCCGCTCGTCCGGCTCGGCCGGGTGGCTGACGCGATGCTCCTCCACCAGAAGGGGCACCGGATCATCGCCCGCAAACCGATGTTCGTGGAGGACGCGGCACACCATATCAAGTTCCTGGCCGTGACCGACAATCTCGCCCGCGCCTTGTCTCTGTTCGAGACCCACCTGCCCTGGCCGCGCGACCCGCTCGCCTCCGGTCGGTTCGATCGCTTCGAATTCAGCCTCGCCGCCCGGTTCCTCATGGAGCGTGCGACCGCCCAGGCGGACAGTCCGTTGGCCCTGCGCCTCCCGAAGGAATTCCCCCTCTTCCAGGATTCCGGTCGCTACGATCCCGCGCCACTCGCCGCGTTCTTCGATTCCGAATCCATTCGCCTCGCCTCGGTCTTCGATGCGCGCAACGAGACCGCCCACTTCTCGGAACGGGCCGCCTCCGAGCGCTCGCTTCACGATCTTGTGACGCCCTGTCCGCTCAAGCCGCCGCCGCGGACCTAGGTTCGGGCGCTGTTCCCGACCCTACGGATCGCGTCTCACGCGGACGACGCCCTTCGATCGGTCGCGGCGACCGGAGTGCCCGGCTGTGGGAGTGTCGCGGGGCGCGACTGGTCGCCGATCTCGATCAACGGCTTGATTTCCAGCAAGCGGCGGATCGCGACTTCGTAGCCCATATCGCCGACCGTCTCCAGGATTCGCCGCGCCTGGCGTAATCCCAGCTCGCGTGCCGTCTCCAGGATCTCGGCTTCCGGCGCGGGTGTGGGAGAGGTCGGCTCGATCCGGGGCGAATCGTCCTCCATCGCGTCGTCGGCCAGATAGTCGAGCGACACGCCCACCGCGCGAGCGAGCTTCAAGGCATTCTCCAGGCCCGGGTTGGCCGACTTGCCGCTGAGGATCCGGGAGACTTCCGAATCACTCACCCGCGAAGCCCTGGCCAGCCGTTGCTGGTTGAAGCCTTTCAGGAGCATCTGCTTACGAAGCTTCTCTTCGAATCTCATGGGGGACACTATACAAACCCGGTCCAGGATTGCGACAGGTTTTTCCCGATTTCGCAAAAATTCGCCCGGATATGCGATTCCTTCCCGATTCCGGGTAATGGCGGGTGTAGCCGGGGCTCGCTCCGGAATTCTGGAGATTCCCCGAAATGTCCCGTGTGGCCGGGGACGGTATTCCGCCCCCGGAACGCGACGGTTCGGCCGACGCCCAGGGTTCCGGGGGCGGAGTACCGACCCCGGCCACATGGGAACCGGAACTGAATCTCCAGAATCGAGAGCAAGACCCCGTGGGGCCACCGCGTTCCTCCACCCGTTCGGGTTGGCCTTGCATCTCGGGCCATCATTTCCGACAATAGGCGTTCCGACCAACGCAGATGCGCCAAGGCGAGCGCGGGGGTCCGGGTGAGCCGGGGGGGACCCGGGCGATGGGGGCTTGCGAACCTGGTCAGGCCGGGAACGGAGCAGCCATAAGCATCGCTTTCATGCGCGCGGGAGCACCTCCCCGGCTCTCCCAGGCCCCTGCCGTCTCGGCGCGAACGAAGGGCCGCACGCTCGCGGCCCGGTCGGAGCCAGGACGGCGTGTGCCGCACACCCGACATCATCCCCCACGATCTCGACGGAGCGCGGCGTGGCTCGAACCCGACCAATCGGCGATGCGCCCGAAGGCGACGAGGTTGCCTCGACCCGGACGCCTGCCGAGGATGGCGGCTACACGGTCGTCGCCCGCCGCTACCGCCCGCAACGGTTCGAGGACGTTGTCGGTCAGGACCACGTCGTCCAGGCCCTGCGGAACGCGATCACCCTGCATCGCGTCACCCACGCCTACCTTTTCTGCGGCACTCGTGGCGTCGGCAAGACCTCGATCGCCCGGATCTTCGCCAAGGCGCTGAATTGCGTCAAAGGCCCGACCACGGAGCCCTGCAACGTCTGCGACATCTGCCGCGCGATCTCCGTCGGCCAGGACGTCGACGTGATCGAGATCGACGGGGCCAGCAATAATGGCGTCGAGGCGGTGCGGGAACTCCGCCAGAACGCGGGCCTGCGCCCGAGCCGCGCACGGGTCAAGATTTATTACATCGACGAAGTCCACATGCTCTCGACCGGGGCCTTCAACGCGCTCTTGAAGACGCTGGAAGAGCCGCCCGAACACGTCAAGTTCTTCTTCGCCACGACCGAGGCGAACAAGATCCCGATCACCGTGCTGTCGCGCTGTCAGCGGTACGATTTCGCGGGCATCACGCCCGAGCAGATCGTCGAGACCCTGGTCGAGATCTGCGCCAAGGAGGGCGTCTCGGCCGAGAGGGCGGCCCTCGCCACGATCGCTCGCCGCGCCGGCGGGTCGATGCGCGATGCGCAATCGTTGCTCGAACAGATGCTGTCCTACGGCAACGACGCCCTCACGAGCGAGTCCGTGCATCGTGCCCTGGGCATCGCGCCGGACGAGCGGATTCTGGAGCTGATCGAGGCGCTTGCGGATCACGACCTGGCGCGGGTGCTGACCCTGGTCGATTCCTCGGCGCAAATGGGGGTGCAGCCGCCCGACCTCCTGGCCGGTGTGCTGGACTTCCTCCGCGACGTGATGGTCACCAAGATCGGGCCGGATGTGCCCCTGCAGGCCGCCGCGCCGTCGCAATCGGGCCGGCTCCGGGCGGTCGCCGATCGGTGGCCGATGGACACGATCCTCGCCGCCTTCCAGATCCTCGACCAGGCCAAGCGCAACCTTCGCGGCAGCTCCTACGGCCGGATGGTCGTCGAGTTCGCCCTGGCCCGCGTGGCCCGGCTCGAAGACTTCGCGGAGCTTGGAGACCTGATTGCCCGCCTGAGCGGGAACGGCGGCGGGACCGTAAAAAAAAAGTTGAGCCCCGCTGAGGGGGACCGTCCGCCGAGTCGTCCGGCCTCGGGTGGCCCCAGCGTCGCGTCCCCGAGTGCCGTCCGCAAGCCAGACGACACGGACGGGCTAGCTACCGAAGCCGCCGCGACGCCGGTCGTGCCGGCACCGCCTCCACCACAGCCGGAGTTGCTGGACCTGCAGACGGCCGTCCAGGTCTGGAGGCAGGAGCTCACCCGGAAAGTCGGACTCCGCCTGGGAGCGACGCTCAGCCAGCTCACCCCTTCGGCCCTGGAGCCGCCGGGCGTGCTGGTAGTCTCGGTGCCAGCGCGCTACAATGGGGCGGCGGACGAGTTCGAGGTCGCCCGGCCGAAGATCGAAATGGCCCTGTCGGAGCTGCTGGCCCGTCCCATCACGCTGCGGTTCAATCGCCTGATGCCCGAGGCCAATCCCCAGGTCGCGAGCGGTCCGGCCAGGTCCGCGACGTCCAAGCTGGGTGAGGCCCTGGCCGCCGACCCCTGGGTCCGGGAAATCATGCAGATCTTCGAGACCTCCGCGAATCCCCTGCGGATTGACAGCGACGAGTCTCCCGAGGTCTGAGCGATCCGGTCGCGGGCATCCCGCCCGCATCATTCCACACGAAGAAGAGGAGCCTCCCGTGTTTGGCAATCTCGGCAACCTGACCGATCTGATGCGCAACGCGGGCAAGCTGCGTGAATCGGTCGAGAAGGCCACCGAATCCCTCGGCCAACTGGTCGTCGAGGGCACGTCGGGCGGTGGCGTGGTCGTGGCCAAGGCCAACGGCAAGATGGAGCTGATCTCCGTCCGCATCGATCCGAAGCTCCTGGCCGACGGCGATGCCGAACTCCTGGAAGACCTCGTCACGGCCGCCGTCAACCAGGCCCTCACCAAGGCCCGAGAGGCTGCCGCCAAGTCGATCCAATCCCTCGCCGGCGGCCTGCCGATTCCGGGCCTGGGCGGGATGTTGGGGGGGTCTTGAAGAACGCCGCCCGCGCATGACGCGCCTGGCCTATTCTCTTCACTGGGCGGACCCTCCGGAGTGGTGGAATGTCCTACGAATCCGGCACGATGAGCGGCGCGGTCGATCGGCTAGTGGCGGCCCTGGGGAAGCTGCCCGGCATCGGCGCGAAGTCGGCCGAGAGGTTGGCGCATCACCTGTTGAAATGTCCGGATGAGGAAGCGTTGGCCCTGGCCGATGCGATCCGCGCCGCCAAGGACCAGATCCGTCACTGCGAGGTCTGTTTCCACCTGACCGAGGCGCAGCATCCCCGCTGCGCCGTCTGCCGCGATTCGCGGCGGGATGCCTCCGTGGTCTGCGTGGTGGAGCAGCCTCGCGATTTGCTCGCCCTGGAAAAAGCCGGGACCTTCAGCGGCGTCTATCACGTCCTCCTCGGCCGGCTCGCCCCGTTGCAAGGGATCGGCCCCGACCAGCTCACGCTCGGACCGTTGCACGATCGCGTCCGCGCCGGCGACGTTCGCGAGGTCATCCTGGCGACCAACCCGAACCTCGAAGGTGACGGAACGGCCTTGCTCGTTTCCCAGATCTTGGCCGATACTGATGTGAAGATCACACGCTTGGCTCGCGGGCTGGCCTCGGGCGGCGCACTCGAATTCGCGAATAAAGAAATGCTGGCGGATGCCCTCTCGGGCAGGCAGAGGTTTTGAGGGGGCCGGGTCGTGATCCCGACCGCCTTGATTCTCAGGGGGCAGTTGGATCCGATAGCAGGGTTTCGAGACTTGAGATTCGAGAGCAGAGATCCGAGAGGAGCAATCCGGTGAATTTTCGTGGCAGTCTGCAATCCGGGCTCTCGAATCTTGCATCTCGGGTCTCGAATCCGGCAACCTGGCTCGACTCAAAATATGAATTGAGGTGAGTGCGGATTGATTCAGGTTGCTCGAAATCCGCAGCCTTCGACTTGCTGATCCGCGGAATTTGGTATAAGATTTGCTCTGAACCGCGAGTCCCGTTGGGGTCGCGACAAAAGACAGGCCGGTTGGCCGTTTCGGTTCCGATGGATTCGTGCCCAATTCTCCTCTCATGCGGCGGGACAGAGGACTATGCGTCTCGATACCTCGCAGCACATGAAGATGGACATGCGGCTCCGTATGGCGCCGCGGATGATCCAGTCCATGGAAATCTTGCAGTTGCCGCTCATGGCGCTTCAGGAGAGGATCGATCAAGAGCTGAGCGAGAACCCGATCCTGGAGCTTCGCGAGGCCGGCCCGGTCGAGTCCGATGGCGACGAGCCCTCCAGCACCAGCACGACCGACGAGGCCGAGAACCCCGTCGAGATGCCGGAATTCGATGGCGGCGAGGATTGGAATGACTCGCATCGCCCGAGTCGGGCGGCCCTGAGCGAGGAGGCCGACCGCAAGCACGACGCGATGCAAAATATGGCCTCGCGGCCCAGGACGCTGCACGACGACCTGGAGGAGCAGATCGGCTTCCTCGATTGCGACCCCACGGTCCGGGCGCTCTGCGAATATATCATCCATAACCTCGACGAGAATGGATATCTGAACCTCAGCGTCAACGAGGTCGTCCGCGACTTCGGGGGCGAGGCGACGGTGGCTCAGGGAGAGGAGGCCCTCGGCCTCGTGCAGAAGCTCGACCCGCCGGGCGTCGGCGCCCGCAACCTGCGCGAGTGCCTGCTTCTCCAACTCACACCCGATACGCCTTCTCGCGACGTCCTGCACGTCCTGATCGCGAACCACCTGGACGACCTCCAGCAAAATCGCCTTCCGGCCATCGAGAAGAAGACCGGGCTTCCGCTCGACGTGATCAAGGATGGGATCGCCCACCTCCGCCATCTGGACCCCCGGCCCGGCGCGCGTTATATCGCCCAGGGTGCCCAGTACGTCGTGCCCGACCTGATCGTCGAGGCCGATGAGCACGGCGAGTACAAGGTCCGCCTGCTCGACGAGCACACGCCGCAACTGGGCATCTCGCGCTACTATCAGAAGCTGCTCAAGAACAAGCAAGGCGACGCCGCGGCGCGCGAGTTCATCCAGAAGAAGATCCAGTCGGCGCGCTGGCTGATCGAGTCCATCGAGCAGCGCCGCAATACCTTGCTCAAGGTCTCCCGCGCGATCATCGAGCACCAGAAAGATTTCCTGGACAAGGGGCCGGAGTGGATCGAGCCTCTGAAGATGCAGCAGATCGCCGACCTCGTCCACGTCCACGTCACCACGGTCAGCCGGGCCGTCGATGACAAGTGGGTCCAGACCCCTCGCGGCATCTTCGCCCTCAAGCGCTTCTTCGGCGGCGGCACGACCACCACCGATGGCGAGGAAGTCGCCTGGGAGACCATCAAGCAAAAGCTCCTCGAAATCATCGCCAAGGAAGACAAGGCCAACCCCCTCTCCGACGAGGAGATCGTCGAGGCCCTCAGCCACGGCGGCTTCCCCGTCGCCCGCCGCACCGTCACCAAGTACCGCAAGGCGCTTCGGATTCCTTCAAGCCGTCAACGTAAGCAGTTTTAGCCGCCCCGGACCAACCGACGGACGCCGTTCGCGACCGCAACGTCTTCCCGTTGCGGTCGTCCGTCGCTCTCCCCACCTGCCCTTCGATCGCTCCATAGCCTATGCCGGTCGACTGGTTCTTCCATAGGGTGGGTTCAGCCACCTTCCGGTGGCTGAACCCACCCTACAACTGCCCTGGGCTCGCTCCACGGCCTCGCATCCATGTCCTCCCGAATTCCGCCACCGGCCCTTGACGGCCTCATACGGCCCGGTCAGACTCACAACCGTTGAACGGACGAGGTGTCCGAGATGACGTGATTTCTCACGCCGTTTCGGTCGCGTAATCCATGCACCAGAGGTGTTAGACGACAATTTCGGCGTCTAACGTAAGGTTTGGCGGCGAGGGAAGCTAACGGCGATGAGAGACGCTTACCAACTCGCTCAGCGTGCGATGGCCGATCTCAAGGCCGCTGTCTATGCCGTGCTTGAGGCCGCGCCGAGCGATGGCCTAACCAATGCTGAAATCGGCCGTGCTCTTGGCATCTATGCTGGGCACGTGGAGCACGAAGGGCACATCTCGCGCACATTGCTGGCCCTGATGGAAAAAGAGGGCGTCGTGAAGCAGTCATCGGCAACGAAGCGTTGGACACTCCGACGCGCCGCCCGTGACGAGGCGCCCGACGCCTCTTCGTGAACTCTTTTGCTTGGAACGGCCGTCGAGGCGCAGCATCCCCCCACCCCCAGCCATGGGGCCGGGCATCGACGAGGTTTGGAGGCAATCCGAAGGATTCGGCAGCAGGAATCAAGGCGCGGGCCATGAGGGGAATCGGTTACGTTAGCAGTCTCTTCGACGGGAACATCCCCACGAGTCGCCTCGCGGGGCGTCGCCAATGACCGGATCACGGCCTCTCGGGCCAGGCTAACCTACGGGCAGGGAGCACCAAGGAGAGTACGGCCACCGACCCACGCCACGGTCCAGGCTACGCCGCGCCGATCCGCCGGGCAAGACTCGTCCGATCCTCGTTCACGCCGCCCCGGGAGCGGACGAAGGCCGCAGGATGGTTAACCTCGCGCTGCAGCGGACCCCGCACCGCCACGGCGCCTTTCGTGCTATCATCGCGTTCTCGGCGGTGCGGGTCCGCTGAACTTTGGCGTTAGGCGCACACACTTTATGAACAAGAAGAATCCCAAGTCGGCTGGAGAAGAATCAGAGCCCGGAGTGCCAGCGGATCTTCGCGAAGCCCTCACGGCTGCCCCGGGGGCGAAGGCTCAGTGGACGGATCTCACGCCGATCGCGCGCAGGGACTTTATCAGTTGGATAGACTCAGCCAAACAAGCGGCGACGCGCGGCCGCCGGATCGAGAAAGCCTGCTCAATGCTTGCGGCCGGAAAGCGTCGCCCCTGCTGTTATTCAATCGTGTCATTCAATCTTTACACAGCCCTCGCGGCTGTCCCGATGGCGAAGGCCGAGTGGAGCGATCTCACGCCGGCCGAGCGTAGGGACTATATCAGCTGGATGGACTCAGCCAAAGAACCGGAGGCACATAGAAGCCGGATCGAGAAAGCCTGCTCAATGCTTGCGGCCGGAAAGCGTCGCCCCTGACACCAAGGCGACCGGGAAACGCCTAACCATGCGGCGGGTGGCACTGGTAGCCGTCTCCGGGTGCCGGGCCTGGCCCATGGTTGCAGCGTACCAGCTGCGCGGGCCGCTGAACCTGGTCGTTCGGCAACAATTTCCTCCAGGGCCGTAGCTTTCTCGGGCGGACACCTGGGCCGGGGGCATTGCCGGCTGCGGCGGCTCGACCCCAGCCACCCGACGCTGCGAGCGAGCCTGGTGGCGCGGGCCGAGGACTGGCCTTGGTCAAGCCTGGGGGCGTCGCGAGTGGCGCTTGAGATGGCACCGCGGATTGCTACGGACGAGATCCTTCGTCGCGGCGGTTGGCCGGAGTTCGTCAACGCGCCGATGACCGGATCCGAAGCGGAGTCGATCCGGCTCTCGATCCGTCGGGACCGTCCCTCCGGGACTGAGGACCGGATGCGACGGACCGCCGCAAGTCTGGGCGTGGAGTCGAGCCTGAGATCTCGTGGGGGCCAAGGTTGCGGGGCGATATTGCCCAGTCCCCCCTATGATCGCTTTCAGCAATAAGAATGTCCCATTCGATTCGCGGCTTGCCCGAGGGAGTCGGTCGTCGTTGAACCCGCTCGTCCGGACACCGATGAGCCGGGCAAGCCGCCCGATCCCAGCCCACCCCCGGCATGATCGCACCCGGCAGCATGGAAAAAACGTGCCGTTCAAGTCACGGGACGATCCGTCGGTTGCAGCGAATTCCGGCCGCTGAGGCGCCTCCTGGATGGATTCGACGATCGAAGTCCGGTCTGTTCGCGATGATGTGCATGAGGAATGCGAGAGTGATCGCCGAGCGGCGGTGAGGCCCGCCGGGGAAGGCGTTTCGATTCCTCTCGGGGGATTTTTAATTCCCTGAGGAATCGGACCGGAGACGAGAAGGCTGGAGCGAGTGAGGATGCAGCCGTGCCCGAAGCACGGGCCCCGTTCCGACGAGTCACGCGCCGGGATCAATGACAAAAGGCGTCCCCGATCTCGACGATCGGGGACGCCTCGTGGCAGGCACCCGGGACGGGCGCATTCTCGGGACGTCGGGGGGCCGGCGCGGTCCGCGAACAATCGCCATCCGTGACGAGGTGTTCGCGGGCCGTGTGGCCGCTCCACGAAGGTCCGAACGCGACGGGTCCTCGGCGGACTCGACACGCCGTCCCACGGATCATGAGAACGCTCCCGGCGCGTGCGTCCGTGACGCGCTGATGGGGGTCCCCATTTCATTTTTCGGTCAAATCCGCGTCCGGGACCGGCCGGTCGTGGCCGTCTCCAGAGGAGTGGACGCGGGCTCTCAAACGGGCGGGATGTCAGGAGCAAAACGGGTGAAGCGGGTGACCGTTTCGACCGCGTTCTCAAGACGGTCGCCACCTTACGATGCCTCTCGCCCTTCGTCAACCCTGTCCATCGATCTTTTTCCCGGATCCGCAAGGTCGCATGCCGTTGTTCCCGCAGACGCAAGAACTTACGCCGTCGAGAAAGGACGTGTCCGGCGGCGGAATTCAGGTCATGAACCCGCATTTCTGGTAAGCGGGACCGTGGCGAAACGGACCGCCGCGCGATAGACTCATCTGGCGTTGGGACCTGCCCCGAGACTTAAGCCGCGAGAGCAAGCGACGATGCGGAAAGTGGTGACCATTGACGGCCCCGCGGGCGCGGGCAAAAGCACCGTCGCCCGGCTCCTGGCCAGCCGGCTGGGATGGAGGCTCCTGGATACCGGTGCCATGTACCGCGCCGTCACGCTCGCCGCGATCCGCGCGGAGATCGATCTCGCCAACGAGGACGCCCTCGGCACGCTCGCGGAGGGCCTCGCCGTTCGACTCCCGCCCGGCGAGGTGCTACTCAACGGCGAGGACGTGACGGGCCTGATCCGAACCGTGGAGATCACCCGGGCCTCACGTTACCTGGCCGACAGCCCGAGGGTCCGCGCCCAGCTCGTTCGGCTCCAGCGCGAGTTCGCCCGCGAGAACGAGGTCGTGGCCGAGGGCCGCGATCAGGGGACGGTCGTCTTCCCCGACGCGTTCCGCAAGTTCTTCCTGACCGCAACGCTCGCCGAGCGTGCCCGCCGCCGTCACGCCGAGTTCGTCCTCCGGGGCGAGGCGATTGAACTCGCGGCCGTCGAGCGCGATCTCCGCGAGCGCGACGAGCGCGACGCCGCCCGTGCCATCGCCCCGATGAAAGCGGCCGATGACGCCCATATCCTCGATACCACCGGCCTGGATCTGGACGCCGTGGTCGGCCGCATCGAGCGCGAGATCGTCGGCGAGCCGGAGTCCGACCCGTCATGACGGCTCCCGGTGTGTCCGACCCGCAATCCGCGTCCCGTCCCGCCGCGCCCGCCGGACGCGACCGCTCGGCCGGGAAGATGCTCTGGTATCGCCTGGTCCAGCATGTCGTCGCCCAGGTCGTGTCGGTCTTCGGGGGGATTCGCGCCACCGGCCGCGAGAACATCCCCGAGACCGGCGGAGCGATTCTCGTCTCGAACCATCTCAGCCATCTGGACGTGTTTGTCCTCGGCATCCTGCTCCATCGGCCTTTGAACTACGTGGCGAGATCCACCCTGTTTCTGCCTGGCCTCGGTCTCTTTATCCGCTCCGTGGGAGGCTTCCCGATCCAGCGCGACGGCAAAGGCTCCGAGGGCTTCAAGGAGACCCTCCGCCGCGTCCGCAACGGCGGCATCGTCACGTTCTTCCCCGAAGGCACACGCAGCTCCGATGGCGGGATTAGCGATCTCAAGCCCGGGATCGTCGCCCTGGCCTCCCGCGCCGGGGTACCGATCATCCCCGCCGCGATCGCCGGCACCTACGAATCCTGGCCCAAGTCCCGCAGCCTTCCTCGCCCTCATCCGATCCGCGTCCACTACGGCCGGCCGATCTACCCCGAGGAATTAGCCGGCCTCTCGCCCGAGGCCACCACCGCCGTGATCCGCGAGCGTATGCTCGAGAGCCAGCGCAGGGCCCAGGCCGGGCTGCGGGGCGATCTGGGGGAGTAGGGCGGATGTGTCTCGCCCGACACGAAGGTGGATTCCGACGGGTTCTCCGAAACTCGCGTTGGCCAATCCTCAAGGATTGTGTAGGTTCCCCCAGCTTCGGCCGTCCGGCCTCCCAGGTCGGTCGTCCGTCCGTCTGATCCTCCAACCCGCGTGACTTCCGTGACGGTGAACACTGACCCTCGGGCCGGGTCTCGCGCCGGGTGCAATGCAACGCGTTGCGGCGGGTCGAGTTCGGCATAAGGAGCCTCGCAATGCCACGGAGTCGCGCGATTCGGTTCGGTGCCCTCTGGGCCGTTCTCGGCCTGGTTGGCGGGGTGGGATGCACACACAATCATTACTATTACCCGGCTGGCACCGCTCCCGGATCGGTAGGCGCCTGCGATCCGCTTCCGCCGGGCACGGTGGTGTCCTCAACCGGGCCGTTCGTGACCGCGCCCAGCATCGGCGCGGTCTGCGATGTTCCGCCGCAATCCCAGTCGGGCTCGCTCGTGGCCCAGGGCGGTGCCAGGACGACGCCGATTGTCAGCAACGCGGGCGGACCCATCACGCCCCGGCCGATCTACAGTCAGCCGGTGGGTCGCCCGATTCGTCGTGGCGGGACGGGATTGGTCTGGCGCAACAGCCAGACCGAGAGCCTGGCGACGACCAAGATCGAGGGCGCGGATGAGGAAACGAGCTTGAAATAGCCGTGTATGGCTCGGAGCTGAGCGGACCGGGTGGTCAGGCGTCCGACCGGGAGTCGGCTGGGTCATCCGCCTCCCGATCTCGCGAGCCCTCCGCTAGGAGCGGATCACCATACCGCGCACTGAGCCAGAACACGACCGTATCGTCGACCGTCGGTGGCCAGAGGGCCCGCTGGAGACCGGAGCGGGCGGCCCCGGCGGGAAATGGCGCGAGCCTTCGCCCCGAATGTGCTCAGCCGCCTGTGCCGTCCGGGGCGTGGCCTGATGTAGGCTCTGGTCATCGCCGGGCGGCTCGTCAGATTGTCGGGGTTTTACGACCCTTTTGACGCGGAACCGACAGAATCGGTTCCTCCTTTTCACCGACTAACGTCATCTTGATTCGAGCCGATCATGCCCCTCCGCGATTTGAAGAATGCCCGCTGCCTCGTGACCGGAGCGTCGATGGGACTGGGCCGCGCCCTGACCCAGGAACTCTGCCATCGCGGCGCGCGTGTGGTCTTTGCGGCTCGCTCCGCGGACAAGCTTCGCGAGGTCGCCGACCGCCTGATCGCGTCCGGGATCTCGTCCGATGCCGTCTTGCCGTTTCCCGCCGACCTGACGAATCCTGAAGACCGCGCCGACCTCCTCGAGTACACCTCCGAGGCCTTCGACGGCGCCCTGGACCTGGCCATCAACAACGCCGGCATCGGCGCCTACGGCCGCTTCGAGAGTCACGACGAAACCATCACCCGCCGCCTCTTCGAGATCAACGTTCTGGCTCTCATGGAGATGTGCCGCGGCGTGCTCCCGCTGCTTCGCCGGGGCCACCGTCCCGCGCTCTGCAATATCGGCTCGGTCGTCGGCCGTCGCGGCCTTCCCGGACGCTCGGAATACTCGGCCAGCAAGTTCGCCGTCGCCGGATTCACGGAGGCCATCCGCGCCGAGTGGGCTCGCGATCGGATCGACGTCCTGCTTCTCAACCCCGGTTTCACCGCCACCGAGTTTGAGAAAAATCTCCTGGTGGACACCGCGATCTACAAGACCGACCAACGCCGCACCATGACCGCCTCCTCGGTTGCACTCGCGACGCTCCACGCCCTGGAGCAAGGTCGATCGGAAGTCACACTCTCTCTCCCCGGCCGCCTCCTCCTTCTCGTCAACCGCATCTCCCCCCGCTTCGTTGATTGGGGCCTCTCCCGTTGGACGAAGCGCCTCTACGCCGACTCCGCAGCCCTCGCCCGCGTTGAATCTCCCGCCCGCTCCCTGTAAATTGGTTTCCGCCTCGCCGCCGCGTCTCCGTGGAGCGGCCTCGACCCGCCGGATTGCCGACCGCTCCCACTCCCTTTGCGATTCCGCAGCATTGCCTCCACGTCTCCATCGCCCGTAGAATGATCCCCATCGGGCGATTAGCTCAGTCGGTAGAGCGCCTGCTTTACACGCAGGATGTCGGGGGTTCGAGTCCCTCATCGCCCATATGTAAATACTTGATAAAGAAGAGTTTGTGGCGAAACGACTTTGTAGCAATTTGCTTGTGGCAATTCAGGCAGGTGGATCGGTGGATCAGGCGCGAGCAGACGGATGATTGCCACGGTGGAAATGATCACCCTGTCGCTGCCGATTCAGCCGGCCTCGTTCCTCATCGTGCGTGAGCCCTGTAACGCAGAGGGTCTAGTCGGCCTGGGCGGTCACCGGCCCGCCAGGAACGGCGGCAAGCCGAAGCTCTCAGCAAAAATTCAGACCGAGCTGTTCCAACTGCTGCAACGCCGGTCCGCCGACGGTGGGCTCTGGACCGGGCCGGAGGTGGCCGTCCACCACCGGAACGCGGTGACAGACGTGACGTAGACGGGTCATGCCATAGGAGCAGGCCACGCGTCAAGGTGGCGGAACCGGCTCTACTGCACGACGTCGATCACCTCCCGGGGGCGAAACCCGCCCGCTGATTCTTCCGAGCAGGCGGAAAAGTAGGGCTCACGCTTGCGGTCATTCGATGTTAAACTTATTTTGTACAGACGCCGGGGGACGGTCGATGATCACAAGAGTGAGCGATACCTTCCCCACGGTGAGTCATTAGCCTTCCCCCTGCCTGAGTCGCCAGACCGTCGCTTCCTACCTCATTTGGCGTTCTTATCCAGAAGTCGCCAGAAACCAGGAGCTCGCGATGCCGATCTCTTGCCGGATCGTGAGATCGCCCGTGCCAGGCCTCAGGCTGCTCTCCACCTATGCAACCCCGAGCGCCATGCTGAGATTTGATTGGGACTTACGGCTTGTCCGCCGGATGGGACGTGAGGAAAGCCTGCTCACTATGTGGGAAAGAGCGGTCCGATGAGACTGAGTTGCCAAAATGCCGCGTGTCTGCAGCTCGCCTTCGTGGCCGCCTTGTCGTTGTGCGCGACACCCGGTTTCGCGGCCGAGGCGGCACGCCCGCTTGGCTTCGTCAACGACGTGGCGCCAATATTGACCAAGGCCTCGTGTAATTCGGGCGGCTGCCATGCGAAGGCCGGAAACGGGCAGAACGGCTTTCGGCTGTCATTGCTCGGGTTTGAACCTCAGGAGGACTATGAGCACATCGTGAAGGAGGGTCACGGCCGGCGGGTGTTCCCGGCGGCTCCCGAGCAGAGCTTGCTGCTCTTGAAGGCCGCGAACATCGTCCCGCACGGCGGCGGGAAGCGACTCGATCCGAGTTCGGAGGGCTACCAACGGCTGGCCCGGTGGATTCGCGAAGGCATGTCCTACGGCAAGGAGACCGACCCCTCGTTGGTGTCGATCGAGGTGCAGCCGAAGCGGAACGTGATCAAGATCCACGGGGAACAGCAACTCAAGGTGCTGGCCCACTATTCGGACGGCAAGAGCCGGGATATCACCCGGATGGCGCTCTACGAACCCAACGACAAGGGGATGGCGGAGGCCGACGAGAACGGCCTCGTCAAGATTCTCGACATACCCGGCAACGTGGCCGTGATGGTGCGCTATCAAGGAATGGTGTCCGTCTACATCGCCTCGATCCCCCTGAGTGCACTCATCTCGCAGATGCCCGCCGAGAAGAATTTCATCGACACGCTCGTCTTTTCCAACCTGAAGCAGGTCGGGGTCCCTCCCTCGCCCGTCTGCGACGACTCCACGTTCCTCCGTCGCGTCTCGCTGGATATCGCGGGCCGTTTGCCCACGGTGGAGGAGTCGCGTGCCTTCCTGTCGAGCACGGAGTCCGACAAGCGTGACCGCCTGATCGAGACGTTGCTGAGCAGCCCCGATTACGCGGACTATTTCGCCAACAAGTGGACGGCGGTCCTGCGGAACAAGCGCGACGACACCAGCGACATCACCTCGAACTTTGCCTTCCATTCCTGGGTGCGCGACGGACTCTTGGCGAACAAGCCTTATGACCAGATGGTGCGCGAACTCCTGGCGGCAACCGGGACGATCGCGGATAACCCGGCCGTGGCCTGGTACAAGCGGGTGCTCGAGCCGCAGCAGCAGCTTGAAGACGTGGCGCAGCTTTTCCTCGGAGTGCGCATGCAATGCGCCCAGTGCCACCACCATCCGTTCGAACGCTGGAGCCAGAAAGACTACTACAGCCTCGGTGCGTTCTTCAGTCGGGTCGGACGGAAGCCCACGTCGACCCGTGGCGAGGACGTGATCTTCCACAATCGCGGCATGGCCCAACTGGAAAACAAGAAGACGAAGGTCCCGGTGAAGCCCGCGGTCCTGGGAGGCCCGACCCTGACGATTCTCCAGGATGAAGACCCGCGTCTGAAGCTGGCCGACTGGATGGGCGACAGGTCGAACCCGTACTTCGCGAAATCGCTCGTGAACCGCTACTGGAAGCACTTCTTCAAGAGGGGCCTCGTCGAGCCCGAGGATGATATCCGCGAGACGAACCCGGCGACGAATCCCGAGCTTCTGGAGGCCCTGGCCAATCAATTCATCGCCAGCGGGTATGACCTGAAGTCGGTCGTCCGCGCGATCACGCGGTCGAACACCTACCAGTTGAGCGCGATCCCCAACGCCCACAACGGCATCGATCGCCAGAACTTCTCGCACTTCTATCCGAAGCGACTGCAAGCCGAAGTGATGCTGGATGCGATCGACCAGATCACCGGGGCGAAAACCGACTTCGCCGACCTGCCTCCCGGAACACGAGCGATCGCTCTCCCCGACAACAGCTACAACCGGAGTTCACCCTTCTTGAAGGTCTTCGGCAGGCCCGAGGGAGCGAGCGTTTGCGAATGCGAGCGGGTGCAGTCGCCGAGTCTCGCGCAAAGCCTCCATCTGATGAACGCGTCGGACGTGAGGGCGAAACTCAGCGCGCCCGGCGGACGCGCCGAGCTCCTGGCGAAATCGACCATGCCCGAAGCCGAGAAGGTGCGAGAACTGTACCTGGCCGCTTTCTCGCGAGAGCCGAGCGCCGAGGAGTTGAAGGTGGCCGAGGCATATATCACCAGGTCACGGATCGACTCGCAAGGCAAACCGCTCGATCCGGCAACCGCCAGGCGTGAAGCCTATGAGGACCTGCTCTGGGCGATCATCAACACCAAAGAGTACCTCTACAATCACTAAAATCATGCATAAAAACACACACGTCCGTCTCGCCGTCGCCATGTCGGGATTCTGGATCGGCGCCGCGTCGTTCGCGCAGGAGGTTGGCCTCCCCGCGCCACGCTTGCTCACGATGATGCCGATGGGAGGGAAGGCCGGGACCAGCTTCGAGGTCACGATCACGGGCGAGAACATCGACGGGGCGAAGGAGCTGTCCTTCTCCGACTCGAAGATCACCGCGAAGCCGAAGGTTTCCGAAGCTGGGAACCCGGAGGCCTACACGTTCGTCGTCACGATCGCCGCCGACGCACCCCGAGGGGTCCACGACGCCCGGATTCTGTCGCGGTTGGGGATCTCGTCGTCGCGAGCCTTTTCGGTGAACGACCTGCCGGAGGTGACTCGGGTCAAGCCGGGTGCGTCTCCGGAGACGGCCCTGGAGCTCCAGCCGGATTCGATCTGCAACGCGGTGACGACTCCGAGAAGTGTGGATTTCTACGCCTTCCAGGCCACACAGGGAAAGCGCTTCGTGGTGGAGTGCGCGGCGCGCGGCATCGACTCGAAGCTGAACCCGGTGCTGATCATCGCCGATGCCAAGGGACGCGATCTGGTGGCCGATCGTCGCGGCGGCCTTCTCGATTTCAAGGCCCCGGCTGATGGCAGATACTTCGTCAAGGTCCACGGCCTGACGTTCCAGGGAGGCCCCGAGCACTTCTATCGGCTGGCCTTGCTCGAAGCACCCGGCACCGGTCCCGCACCTCGACAGCCCTCGACCCGGTCGGTGAGTTCGTTCTCGTGGAGCCCGGAAGAGGGGGCAAAACTCCCTAGCGTCGCGGAGACCGAGCCCAACAACCAGCCCGCCGAGGCGCAGAAGATCACGCCGCCGTGCGAGGTCGCGGGCAAGTTCTATCCGGCCGCGGATGTCGACACATTCGAGTTCACGGCCAAGAAGGGCGAAGTCTGGTGGGTCGAAGTCGCGTCGGAGCGCCTCGGCTTGCCCACCGATCCCTTCGTCGTCGTGCAGCGAGTGATCAAGAACGGCTCCGAAGAGACGCTCGACGACGTCGCGCAATTCAACGATATTCCGAGCCCGATCAAGCCATCGAGTAATGGCTATTCGTACGACGGCCCGGTCTACGACGCCGGGTCGGCCGACCCTCTCGGCAAGCTCGAGATCAAGGAAGATGGGGTGTATCGCCTCCAGTTGCGCGACCTGTTCGGCGGGACGCGGAGCGAGGCTCGCCACGTCTACCGCCTGAGCATTCGCAAGCCGGCCCCCGATTTCGCGCTGGCCTCATGGGCCCTTCACATGAACCTGCGTAACGGCGATCGCAACGCACTCTCGAAGCCCATTTCCCTCCGAGCCGGTTCGACGATGCCGTTTGAAGTCGTGGTGGTGCGGCGAGACGGGTTCGACGGCGAGATCGAGCTGGGGATGACCGACTTGCCCGACGGCGTGACGGCCTGCGGCTTGAAGATTCCGGCCGGAAAGTCCGTGGGGACCTTGCTGATCAGCGCCAAGGACAACGCCCCCCGCTCGATCGGTACCTCGAAGATTTTCGGACGCGCCCAGATCGACGGAAAAACCGTGACGCGGCCCGTCCAACTCGCCTCGATGGTCTGGCCGGTGAAAGATGCCAGCCAGGAGATCCCGAATCCGCGATTGGTGGCCGACGTGCCGGTGTCGGTCAGCCAGTCGGAGGGTGCCCCTGTCACGATCGCGCCGACCGAGAGCAAGGTCTGGGAGGTCAAGGCGGGAGACAAACTCACGATCCCGCTCAGGGTCACCTGGAGGAGCGAGTTCACGGGCGCCTCGATCAAGCTGAGCCCGATGGGAACCGACTTCGGGAGCGTCCCGGCGATCGACATTCCGCTCAACGCGGCCGGCTCGGAAGTCGTCCTTGACTTCGCCGCCTTGAAGACGCCGCCCGGCGAATACTCGCTCGTCCTGTACGGCAGCGCGGTGGCCAGGTACCGCTACAATCCGGAGGCCGTGAAGTTGGCCGAGGAAGAGCAGAAGAAGACCGATCAAGAGGCGATCGCCATCGCCGAGGCCGCCAAGAAACTCGCCGAAGACGCGAAGACCGCGCCTCCCGAAAAGAAATCCGACGCCGAGAATACCGCGAAGGCCGCGATCGGAAAGCAGAAGTCGGCCGAGGCCGCGAAGGAAAATGCCGCCCGACGCATGAAGGCCGCGACCGATGCGGCGGCACCCAGAGACATCGTCGATATCGTGGTGGCGGAACCCATCCGCATTCTTGTGAAATCCAGGGATCAGAAATGAGTACGCCACGCCGACACAGCGCCGTTCGCCGTTCGTCCGTCGCCGCGATCCTGGGCGCCTGCTGGTGCTTGGCTCATCCCATGGCCATCGGTGCGGAGATCGATTTCTATCGGGACGTCTATCCGATCCTGAAGTCCAACTGCATCGCCTGCCACAACAAGACGACGACCAAGGCGGCTCTGAACATGGAGACGCCCGAGGCGATGCGCAAAGGAGGCGACTCGGGCGAAGGCGTGATCCCCGGCAATGGCGCCGAGAGCCTGATCTTCCAGGCCGCGGCCCATATCGGGAATGTCGAGATGCCGCCCAGGGGAAACAAGAGCGGCGCCTCGAAACTCAAGCCCGACGAGCTTGCGTTGCTGAGGGCCTGGATCGACCAGGGGGCCAAAAGTTCGGTCAAGCAGACCAGGCAGGTCGTCTGGCAGCCCCTGCCGCCGGGCGTCCATCCGATCTACAGCGTGGCGATGACCCGCGACGGTCGAGTCGCCGCCTGCGGTCGGGCGAACCAGGTCTTCGTTTACGACCTGGCAACACGACAGTTCGATGAGTCGCTCACGAACGCCCACAAGGCCCTCGTGCAGTCGCTGGCGTTCAGCCCCGACGGCATGAGACTCGCCTCGGGGAGCTTCCGCGAGGTGAAGATCTGGAGGCGAGAAAACGGGCCCGTCACCTCGCGAAAGGGCGACCCGGCACTCGGCGTCGTCGTCTCGGTGCTCTCGGCCGACCGCAAGCAAGTTGTCTGCGCCGACAAGCAGGGAACCTTGCATGTGCTCGACGCCGCGAACGGAGAGTCACTCAAAACGATCCCGACCGACGACCAGGGCGGCACTCCGCTTCTGAGCCTTTCTCCGGACGCAACAAAAGCCGCCCTCTACGGAACCAGGGGAACGCTCAGCCTCTGGAACCTCCTCGACGGTCGGCGGATCGCAAGCAAAGACGGCCTGCTCGGCGTGCGCACCCTGACATGGACGCGCGACGGCAAAACGATCGCCACCGGGGGAGAGGACAAGGTCGTTCGCCTCTGGCCGCTCCCGATTGGCGACGGGCCGGGGCTCGTCGCCTCGAAGGAATTCAAGGGCGCGACCGCGGCGATCATGGCCCTCGAAGCCGGGACCGATCTCCTGATCGCGGCGGGCGCCGATGGCAAGGTGCAGGTGTGGAACATCCCCGAGGCGAAGCCGATCCGTGAGATTGCGATCGCGGGCGTTGTCGCTCTCGGGCTGTCGGAGGACTCCAAGCGTTTCGCCGCCGGCCGTTCCGACGGTGTCGTACAGGTCTTCGACCTGGTTGCGGGGAATCCGATCATCGAGTTGAGTGGAGACCCCGAGACCAACGCGCGACTGGCCGCTCTCGACTCGGTCATCGCGGCGGAAGGTCTCGAAATGGCATTTCAGAAGCAGGAAGCGATACGCATCGAGGCCCAGAGCAAAGGCCTCGATGAACTGCTCAAGAAGGCCAGCGAGTCGATCGAGGCCGTCAAGAAAGAACTCGTCGAAAAGCAGAACGCGCTCAAGCCGGCGACCGACGCTAAGGAGGCGGCGCAGAAAGCCGCAACCGCTGTCACGGACCAGGTTGCGAAGGCCCCGGAGGGCAAGCCCGACGCCGCGCTCGTGAAGTTGCAGAAGGACGCCGAGGAAAAGCTCATGGCCGCAACCCTCGCGGAGAGCACGGCACTGACGGCCTTCAAGGCCAGCGAAATCCACCTCAAGGATGCCGAGGCTGAAGCCCAAAACTACTCGTCGGCCCGGGCCCGCAATAAGACCGCCGTTGCCGCGGCCAACGCAGCCGACGCCAGGGCAAAAGCCGCACAGGACAAGGCCACGGCGGATGCAACCGCGACAAAAAAAGCGGCGGCGGACCACAAGCTTCTTCCTCTCGCCGTGCGGTTTTCCACGGATCAACAAGCCGTCGGCGTCGCGTGGAGTGACGGCTCGCTGCGTGTGTGGGCCATCGCCTCCGGGCTGCCCACCCAGCATCTTCCCGGCGGCGGAGGGACGACAAACGCTTCGCTCGTGAGCTGCGGTGACAACGTCTTTGCAGCCTCCGTTGCGGATGGTTCAACCGCCGTCTTGAGCACGGCCTCGCGCTGGATCCTGGAGCGGACACTCGGAGGTGAGTCGGCCGACTCGCCATTGGTCGATCGGGTGAACGCCTTGCGATTCAGCCCCGACGGCAAGACACTCGCGGCCGGTGGAGGCGAGCCGACTCGCTCCGGCGACATCAGTCTCTGGGACGTCGCGAGCGGCAAGCTCGTCAATGAGTGGAAGGAACGGCATTCCGACGCGGTCCTCAGTCTCGACTTTTCACCGGACGGCAAACACCTTGCCTCCGGTGGCGCGGACAAGATCGCGCGGGTCACGGACATTGCGAGCGGCAAGCTCCTCAATGTGTTCGAGGGACACACGCATCATGTCCTGGGCGTCTCGTTCCGCGCGGACGGCCGAGTGCTGGCAACGGCGGGCGCGGACAACTCGGTGGTCGTCTGGGACATGATTTCGGGAGAGCGGAAGAAGAAGATTGAAGGCTGGAGCAAGGAAGTCACGTCTCTCCAGTACATCGGGGCCACCAACCAGATCCTCACGTCGGCCGGGGATAACCTGGTCCGCATCGTGGACGATAACGGAGGAGTCGTCCGAGACATGGCCAAGCTGCCCGATTTCATGCAGTCAGCGGCCAGCGCAGCGACCGCCAGCCTGATGATCGGCGGCGGCGAGGACAGCGTGCTCCGCGTCTGGAACGGGACGACCGGGCAGGAACTGGCCACATTTGGGCCGGACGCAAGCGCGAAAAAACCGTGATCGCCGTCAAACACCGGGTCCTTCGATTCCTTCACACTCATGCCGGTACGAATTCATGTCATCGAACACTTCCCGGTCTCGATCCCGCATTCCTTGCCCAGGTCCGTTCAGCCGTCGAGGCTTCATGCGACTCGGCCTGACAGGCTTCGCGAGCCTGAGCCTGCCGAACTTGATGCAACTGCGGGCGGAGAGTCCCCGGGGGTCCAGCGACGAAAAGACGGCCGTGATCATGGTCTGGCTGCCGGGCGGATGTTCGCACCTCGACAGTTACGACCCCAAGCCCGAGATCGGCAGTGAGTACCGAGGCCCGTTCAAGACGATCGACACCAAGGTGCCCGGCCTGCAGTTCACGGAACTCCTGCCGCTCCACGCCCAGATCGCCGACAAGTTCACGATCCTGCGATCGATGAGCCACCGGGGCCCGGGCCATCCGGCCGGATCCATGCAGATGCTTTCGGGTGACACCGATGAGCGAGACAAGACCAAGCCGAAACTGCCGGACTGGATGTCGGTGGTCAACTATTTGCGCTCGACGGGTCCGCAACGTACGAATCCGCTGCCGAGATACGTGGGGGTGAACCCACCTCTGGAATACAACGGGCCTGCCTACCTGGGCGATGCGTTCTCGCCATTCTCGGTGCAGGACGATCCCAACAAGGCGAACTTCGAGGTGCCCAACATCGGGCTCGCCAATCCCGCCGAGGCGATCCGGCTGGGCGACCGCGTGGCACTCCGGCAGAGCATCGACAACATGCAAAGGAGCTTCGATCGCGAGGGCGAACTCGGGGCCCTCGATCAGTTTGAAACGCAGGCAATGACACTCCTCACCAATCCGGCGACGAAGAAAGCGTTCGATCTGTCCAAGGAAGATCCGCGACTTCGCGACCGTTACGGACGGAATCGTTGGGGGCAGCAACTCCTGCTGGCCCGTCGGTTGGTCGAGGCCGGCGCAGAGGTCGTCACCACCAGCCTCAACGGCCCTCAATGCGGCCGGGTCGGCAACTGGGACGATCACGCGGTGAATCATCACGTCTTCGATGGGATGCGATTCCGCGCCGCCGCCTATGACCAGGCCGTCACGGCGCTGATCGAGGATGTCTACTCGCGCGGCCTCGACAAGCGCGTGCTGGTGGTGGTCACCGGCGAGTTCGGCCGCACTCCCAGGATCGAGTACGACCGTAGTACCGGCGCAGGGGACGCGAGCGCCGCGGCAGGCACCGTGCAACCCGGCCGCGACCACTGGCCGCGCGCCTTCTCCAACCTGTGGGCCGGCGGCGGGATTGCCACCGGCCGTGTCATCGGCGCCACGGATAAGCGGGGCGAAGACGTGATCGAGCGAGTTTGCAGCCCCGGCGACTTCCTGGCGACGATCTATCACCACCTGGGCATCGACGGCTCCAAAGTCCTGATCAACGACTTCAACGGACGCCCCACACCCGTCGTGGATCACGGTAAACCGATCGTCGAGCTGATCGCATAACCGAAATCCGAGAAATCGGTGGTGTCTTACGGTCGCTGAACGGGGTAAGTCCTTGGTATCTCTGG
The DNA here is from genome assembly GCA_028291545.1 of Planctomycetota bacterium. GTDB lineage: Bacteria > Planctomycetota > Planctomycetia > Isosphaerales > Isosphaeraceae > JAQGHR01. The sequence goes on from JAQGHR010000147.1 coordinate 37,044, forward strand.
CGCTAATGCGTTGAGCCGGCGCATGCCGCCGCAGGGATCACGGAGGTGCCGCCATGCCCGAGGACCTTTCCCGTTTCTGTTGCCTGAACGATCATTGCCCCGATCACGGCCGCCGCGGCGCCGGCAACCTGACGGTCTGTGCTCGCTACGGCAAGGACAAGCAACGCCGGATGCTCTACTGCCGCTCGTGCAAGGCGCGGTTCTCCGAGCGCAAGGGGACGCCCTTGTTTGGCTCGCAACTGACCGAGGGGCAGGCCCTGTCGATCTTCGAGCACCTGGCCGATCGCAACGGTGTCCGCGCCACCGCGCGGCCGGTGAAGGTGAACCGCAACACGGTGGTCCGCCTCGCCCGCTTGGCCGGCGACCATGCCCGCCAGCTCCACGACGACCTGGCGGCTCTTTCCCCCGCAGACCCGTGAGGTCCAGTTCGACGAGAAGTGGTCGTTCGTCTACAAGAAGCAGGAGAACTGCGACCCCGACGATCCCGCCGACGATCACCGCGGCGACTGGTGGGACCACCTGGTCCTCGATGCCGAGAGCCGGCTGGTCCTGGCCGTGGTGCCCGGGGCGCGGGATGTCGAGAACGTCGAGGCGGTGGTCGCCGAGTGCCGGGATCGGACCGGGGGCGGATGCTGAACCTGATGACCAGCGACGCCTGCCCGGCCTACGAGACGGCGATCCGCCAGGCCTACGGCCAGGAGGTCGCGACGACCGCCGACGGCCGACCGAGCCGCAAGATGATCCCCGAGAAGGTGCCGCCGCCGGGGTTCTCGTACGCCACGGTCGAGAAGCGTCGGGAGAAGGGGCGGGTGGTCGAGATCCTCACCCGGGTGGTCTTCGGCACGATGGCGGCGGTGCAGGCGGCGTTGGCGCAGTCGACGGCGAGCCGGTCGATCAACACCTCGTTCCTGGAGCGTCAGAACGCCACCGACCGGCACCGTAACGCCCGCAAGGTGCGCAGGACCGACACATTCAGCAAGGACTGGCGGGTGCATGAGGCGATGACCGATTTCACGATCTACAGCGCGAACTTCTGCTGGCCGGTGCGAACGCTCGAGGGACGTGGCGACGACGGACACTGGCGGCGACGGACACCCGCGATGGCGGCTGGCTTGGCCGATCACGTCTGGACGATGCGCGAGTGGATCACGATGCCAGGCGTTCAACGGCGTTAAGACACCACCAGCATCCTGATTTGATCGGATTTTGATATCAAGGCGTAGACGAAGGCGCCCGACATTCCCTCTCACTGCGACGGTTGGTTCGTGCCTCGGACCGCGCAGCTCCGGCTCCGCTCCTGGGAGGTCCTCGCCTGGCCCGAACGGGGCGGGCTGAGGGCTCAGGATCTATGGTCACCTACTCCGATGGGCGATCCTAGTGAGGGGGCGGGAGGGAGCGCGGACCCGCCGGCAGGGGAGAGTTACGAGTGCCCCGCTCACCCCTTAATGGCCTGTAAGACTGGCCAGCGTGCGTTCCAGGGTTGCCAACTTCACTGGCTTGAGCAAGTGGGCATCAAAGCCCGCCTCCCTGGACCGTTCCCTGTCGCTCTCGGTGCCGTAACCCGAGAGGGCCGCCAGGTAGATTCCCCGCAATGAGGGTTGCGCCCGTATTTGCCGGGCCACGGCGTATCCATCCATGCCAGGCATGCCAATATCGAGCAGTATCACGTCGGGGCGGAATTCCTCGATCAATTGCAGGGCGGTCTGGCCGTCGTGGGCCATTCGCACGACATGTCCCAGGTATTCCAACAGCATGGCTAAACTCTCGGCCACCTCGGGCATGTCATCCACGACCAGTATACGGCGGGTGAGGCTCGTGCCTTCGGCCTTCTGCCGGTTGCTCGCGCCGGCCGTCTCGTCGGATACCCTCCCTGCCAGGAGGGGCAGGCGCACGACGAACTCACTCCCTTGGCCCAATCCAGCGCTATTTACCGTGACGGTGCCGCCGTGCAATGCGACCAGACGGTGAACGAGCGTCAAACCAATCCCCAGACCTCCCTGGGAGCGGTCCAGACTTCGCTCGGCCTGGCTGAATAGATTGAAGACCTTGGGCAACATGTCCGGGGCAATTCCCATGCCATCGTCCTTGACGGCGATGACAGCCTGATTGCCATCTGATCGAGCTTCGATGGAGATGTGTCCCCCTTCGGGAGTGTACTTGGACGAGTTGCTCAGCAGGTTCACGACCACCTGAGTCAGGCGGGTTGGATCGCCATCGAACGGGAGGGCCTCGGAAGGCAACGAAATTTGTAGGTCGTGGCGGCGGGCGTCGATCAGCGGGCGGCTGCTCTCGACGGCGTTGGCGACGATGGTGGCGAGGTCCACCGGCGCCTTTTGAAGGGTGATCTGGCCCCTGGTAATGCGGCTCACGTCCAGGAGGTCATCGACCAGCCGGACGAGATGGTTGACTTGCCGCTCCATGATGGCTTTCGCGCGCTCCAACTTCGGATCGTTTGACCCCGCCAACCGGAATAATTCCAGCGAGCTTTGAATCGGGGCCAGCGGGTTCCGCAGTTCGTGGGCCAGCATGGCCAGAAACTCGTCCTTGTTGCGGTCGGCGTCTTTGAGCTTGTCTTCCGCTTGTTTGAGTTCGGTGATGTCCACGGAGGCGCCGACGGAACCTCGCACACTGCCATCGGGGTTCCACAGAGGGACAGCGTTGCCGTAGGTGTGGCGCAGGCTCCCATCCTTGAAGACCATCGTCACTTCGGCGTTATGAACCTCCACGCCTTTCGATGCCGCCAACTGCATCGGCAGTTCATGCGGTGGCACGGGCACGCCATTTCGGAACTCTTGATACGTGCGGCGGGCAAGGTCTTCGGGGTCTGCCGTGGCCGAAGGGTTCGTGCCTTCTGGCATCTTCAACAACTCGTAGGACGCCGGGTTGCCCGTGATGCGGTGGCACTGCGGGTCATGGCTCATCCAGATCGCAGCCGGGGTAGCCCGAAGGACGGTTTCCAACTCGTCGGCACGCTCCCGCAGGCGCTGTTCGCTCTCACGCAGCGCCTCCTCGGCCTCCTTGAGGTCGGTAAGATCGAGCATCGACCCGACCGCCCGTACGGCCTTGCCCAGCCTATCCCGTTGGACCAATACTCGGTCCACAACGTAGGCGTAGGAGCCATCGGCACGGCGGAGCCGGTAGTTCTCGACCCACCGGGTTGCTTCACCGGCTATGGCCTCTCGCAACCACCGTAGCACCCGCTCCGAGTCCTCCGGGTGCAAACGGTCGGCCCACCAGTCGATCGACTTTCCGGTTTCGGGCGGGCGAGGGCCGAACCACCGGTCGTAAGCGTCGTTCCACCATACTCGGCCCGTGGCGATGTCGAGGTCCCACAGGCCGTCATTCGCCGCAGTCGCCAGCAGCCGCAAGCGCTCCTCACTCTGCCGTAGGGCGTCCACCAGTCGCCGCTGCTCGTTAATCTCAGTACACGTCCCGGCCCACCGAATCGTAACACCTTTGTCATCTCGGATCGGTAAACCGGTCACCCGGAACCAGCGATACTCCCCGTCGTGTCGGCGGATGCGCACTTCGATGTCGAAGACATGCAAGCCGTCCGTCTCTAAAGCCTTCGCCCGCTCCTCCATCAAATGGGAACGGTCGTCGGGGTGGCAGAAGGCCAGCCAGTCCAGGCCGTGCACGTCGCCCGGCATCGTGCCGGTGTAGGCATACCACACCTGATTCTGATACTGCATGTTTCCCTGGTTATCGCAGACCCAAACGCAGTGGGGCATCCCTTCGGCCAGGCTGCGAAACTGCTCCTCACTCTGCCGAAGTGCCTCCTCCACCTTCTGACGATCGGTCAGGTCGCGGGTGATTTTCAGAAACCCCCGCAGCTTGCCCGCCTCGTCTTTCATCGCCGTGATAACCACGTTGGCCCAGAACCGGGAGCCGTCCTTGCGCAGCCGCCAACCCTCGACTTCGCACCGGCCTTCGGCCTGGGCAAGCTGGAGTTCCTTCTCCGGGACGGCGGACTCGATCGCATCCTCGGGATAGAACCGGGAAAAATGCTGGCCGATGATCTCCTGGGCCGTGTACCCCTTGAGGCGTTCGGCCCCGATGTTCCAGGTTCGGACGTGCCCGTGGAGGTCGAGCAGAAAGATGGCGTAGTCCGTGACTCCCGCCACCAGATGGGAGAACTGCTCCTCGCTCTGCCGGAGGGCCTCCTCGCGCGGCGGGCCTGTCAGGCCTTCCCGCACCGGTCTCAGCTCGGACGGTAGTGCCAGCATGTCTGTCCCTCCGCCAGGTGTGATCTATCGGGCCGCTGTTCGGCAGGTGACTCTCATCCTCTTCCTATTACGTAGTACGCGAAGGATTGTCCCTCCGGTAAGGTTCCGGCCAGGGTGCAGCTACACTTGCATATATTCTACTTTACTCCCCGGTTGGAGCGATAGATGAGGGTGCAGCAGACCCCGGTTGTGGACTGGATCGCCGAATGCACGCATGCTCGATATTCGATCGAACGCAATCAGGTCCGCTGCTTCGCCCGAGAGGACTGGATTCCCGCGAAAATCCTCTCGGCTTCGACGGCTGAGGCGGCCCGGCCCATCCTCTCCGCAGCAGCACGATTCGTCTCACAGGCTATCCGGTAATGATTTTCTGTAATTCCCGGTACTTGCAGGGATTGGCTCCCTCGACTGATCCGGCCTCAAGAGCCTGAGCATCCGGTGGGTCGAGCATGCCTTGATGAAGGCCTCGCTCGACTCCGTGCGCCACTCGTAGTCCCGGCTGTTCCGCCGGTATCGGCCAGGCGAAGGTCCACTCGATGGTCTAATCGCAAATGACAAGTTCTGCATGACCCGGCTCCTCCGGATGGCGCCGAAGACCCGTCCTTCCCGCTGATCCCGGCGGGCTCTCGGCATCCTCTTTATCCTCTGCCCGAGGCACATCGCCTCGGGGAGGGGATCATGAGACATGACTGGCGGGTCAACCGCCGCCTCGAGCCCCATCCGGACGGGCAACGACGATGGGACCGCGCCTACCAATTGCTCCTGGAGTGGGCCGCCACCGGGCCCAATCCAGGGCAGCCCCACGCGTCCGATCCCTCGTCGTCGATCCACGCGTCGGAGGACATCAATGAGAATCGCGATCTATGTGCGTGTCTCGACCCAACGACAGGCCCAGACGCAGACCATCGAACAGCAGATCGACAGGCTGCGGACACATCTCCAGGCCCAGGGCTGGCCGCTGCAAGAGGGGGACATCTTCCGTGACGACGGCTACAGCGGCGCCTCGCTCAAGCGGCCCGGCCTCGACCGGCTCCGCGATCGCGCGGCCATGGCCTCGTTCGACAGGATCTTCATCACCGATCCGGATCGACTGGCGCGAAACTATGTCCATCAGGTGCTCATCCTCGAGGAGTTGCAGAAGCACGGCTGTCGCGTCGAGTTCCTCGATCGGCCGATGTCCCAGGACCCGCACGACCAGCTCCTGCTCCAGATCCGAGGAGCGGTCGCCGAGTATGAACGGACCCTGATCGCCGAACGGATGCGGCGAGGCCGGCAACGCCAGTTCGAGGCCGGCAAGATGCTCCCCTGGACCCGTGCCCCTTATGGCTACCGGATGGCGGCCGACCGGCCCCGCGACCCCTCGGGGGTCTACCAGAACCTGGCCGAGGCGGCCGTCGTCGCCGAGATGTTCGCCTGGTACGCGGAGGGCCGTCACACCTTGCACGGGCTGGTCGACCATCTCCACGAGTTGGGCATCCCCTCGCCCTCGGGCAAGACCCATTGGAGCGGCCCCTCGGTCCGGGGGATCTTGAAGAACCCCGTCTACACCGGCCATGTCTACGCCAACCGGACGCGATACCGCGATGCCCAGGTCCGCCGCTCGGCGACCCACCCGATCGGGCGTCCCCACGGGACGGCCACCCCGCTGCCGGAACGGGAGTGGATCGAGGTTGGGACGGTCCCTGCGGTCGTCACCCGCGAGCAATTCGACCGCGTCCAGGCCAAGCTGGCGACCAACCAGTCGTACTCCGCCCGGAACAACAAGGTCGGCACATATCTCCTGAGATCGCTGGTCAGCTGCGGGGGATGCGGGTTGGCCTGTCTGGCCCGGCGGCTGCCGCCGAATAGCTACTACGTCTGCACGGGCAAGACGCGAGCGGCCCGGCACCGCAACGGGGCGACCTGCGAGAGCCGGTATATCCCATCGCAGGCCATCGATGATCTGGTCTGGCAAGACCTCTGTGATCTGTTGCGACACCCGGCGGCCGTGGCGGAGGCCTTCCGGCTCGCGTCGGTCGGCGCCTGGCACCCGCAGGAATTCCAGGCGCGGCGGGATCGCCTGCGCCAGGGGAAGGCGTCGCTGGCCCAGCAGCTCGAGCGGCTGACCGAGGCCTACCTGGGCGGCGTCATCCCTCTGCCGGAGTATGAGCGGCGCCGCGGCGAGATCGTGTCCCGGGACGCGTCACTCGCCGAGCAGGAGAGGCGGCTCTGCGGCGAGGCCGACCGGCTGAACGAGGCGCTCGGGCTGGCGGCGTCACTGGAAGCGTTCTGCGAGCGGGTTGCCACCGGACTCGAGAACGCCACCTTCGATCAGAGGCGACTACTGGTGGAATTGCTCATCGACCGGGTCGTCGTCACGGACGATGAGATCGAGATCCGCTACGCCTTCCCCACCAGTCCCCAGAGCGAGCACGTCCGTTTTTGTCATTTGCGTTCAGACTATTTCGGCCAGGCGATCGCTTATGCACGAAACCAGTGGGACGATCTCCGGACCTACACCCGCGATGGCGAGTTGAGCAACGACAACAACGTCTCGGAACAGAGCAGGGCCAACGCCTCTAATTTGCGGGAAATCCTCGTAGTGCCCGCAGCATATAACTCTCGTCCAGGGCGGCGTTCAACCGCTTGGCCTTGATGCTCCCCTTGCCCGGGTCTTGTTGCAGCAGCGATGCAGCGGCCCGTCGGATCAGCCCCAGGTTCGCACCGGCGTGGCCCGACGCCGTCCGGTTCGAGTCCTCGCCGAAGGCCATGTCGAGCCAGGGCGATTGCACCTTAAATCATTGTCCGAATAGCACTTTCTCAAGATAGCCCTCGTTCCAGCCCGCTCTCAGTCTCCTGTTCTTGATGCCCACCTTCGCCGTCGTCTCGTTCTTCAGCAGCCCCAGGGCCGCACGCCTCAGCGCGCTGAAGTTCGCGTCCGCGTGCCCCAGTCGCGTACGGCTCTGGTCTTCACCGAACGTCACGTCCAGTTGCCAGTGCATCGACTCGATCCCCCAATGCCCACGCACCGCCTCCGCGAACCGACTCGCCGACATGGAACGGCTCAGGATGTAATACCGCGCCTCACTGCAACTCTTGCCATCCCGCATCGCGTCCTGGATCGCCATCCCGATCGCCTTCAGCCCCGCCCACCGCGAGCCGTCCGGCAAGTCTTCGGGTGCACGGCAAATCGTGTAGAAACGCCACTCCTCTCGGCCGTGGCCGCGCTCGTGCGTCTCATGATGCCGCGCCCGCGCCCTGGCGAAGTCGTCCTCGATGTGGTCGGCGAAGAAGTCGACGATCCCCCGGTGCAGCGTCGGCTGGTGCCCCTTCACCGCCAGGCAGTAGTCACCGCCGGCATCGACGACCCGCTCGGCGATCTCGGCCTGGCAGCCCATCGCGTCGATCGTAACCAGGGCTCCCTCGAGATCTAGCATCTCCAGCAGCTTGGGGATGGCCGTGATCTCGTTGCTCTTCCGGTCGACCACCACCTGGCCGAGGCTGATGCGGTTGGCCGTG
>JAQGHR010000163.1 GCA_028291545.1 Planctomycetota bacterium
TCCCCTGCGGTAGGTCCGACTTCAGTCGGTCCTGTCCCGGGATTCTTGTTGGGGACGGGCCCGACTGAAGTCGGACCTACTTTTCCGAGGCCCTGCATCGCCGCCACCCCGCAACCCATCATGAGCCTTTGATTTTTGTAGGCGGGCAGGGACGCCCGCCCCACTGGATCAATCGAAGACGAGAACTAGGCCCTGAGCCGCTGGGCGGGCAAGAGGGGATGATCCTCCAGCAGGGCCTCGGGCGTCAACGGCCTCCTCGGCTGGAAATGCCGGGCGGCGACGCGCGAGGAGCCGAAGACACATTCTTTTTCCAGAATATAGTAACGATTATAGTGATCGATCATCCGATTGATCGGGCCGAGATTCATCTCGGCGAGGAACCGGCCCCATCTCCGGTTGAAGCGATCGACGCTGGCGGCCAGGTCGCGGGCGATGGGAAGTCGTCGGCGAGCGGGCGCGGGACGTGCGGACCAGGAGGGCGGCTCGATGGCCACCATCGCCACAAGCGTCTCGATCGGCCCGGCGAAGACGTCGTCGCCATCGGCCGGGCCGGTCGCCACGGCCGACCACTGCCGGAGCCGGAGTCGCACCATCTCCAGCATCTCCTCGCGCTCGCGGCGACACTTCGCCTGCAAGCGATCGAGGGCGAATTCCATCTCCTGACCCCGGCGCGCGAACGCCGGCACGTCGAACATGCCGATAAGCTGGCGCATCTCCGGGTCGGTCGTCAGGAACTCGGGCGTATCGGCCGACTCTTCCATGGGCGAGAGGTTCCGGGGTTCGGTCCGGGAAATCAACGCGCGTCACGCCAGTTCTTGCCGCCTGGCCAGCGCGTCCGGCAGGTAGTACGGCTGGTATCGCCCCGCCTCCTTCGTGCCGTGGCGACGGACCCACGTCACGAGCGAGTCGTACCAGGCCTCGAACGCCGCCATATCGTAGCGGGGCGGGCCGACCATGGAGAAGGTCTTCGCCCAGTACAGGCGACCTTCCCGGATCGGCCGGAAGAAGCTGCGGTCGAATTCCACGACGGGCGCGGCGCCCGCGTTGGAGACATAGGACCAGCCGATGCAGTCCGGGTCGTGCGCCTGCGGCCCGACCTGTCCGTACTCGGGCGTCCAGGCGAAGGCGGTGTTCCAGATGTTGCAACGCCAGTGGCCCCGGCGTTCGGGAGGAAGGTCCTGCATCCACAATCCTTCAATCGTGGGGGCGAACGACCCGAAGAGGCGGACGTCGGCGGCCTGGCGCACGAAGGCGAGGAATTGAGCTTCGTCCGCGTCGGTGGCGACGATGGCGATCTGCCGTCCCATGACCTCTCAACCTCACTTCGCGTCGTCGCCCGGAGGCCTGGGGTCGGTCACGAGCTTGTTCAGGCTGCGGCGATAATGCCAGAGCTGCGTCGGGACGCCGAGCCTCTTCGAGATGGCGTCCCAGGCCCTCGCGGCATCGGCCAGCGCGGACTCGGCCGGCGCGCCGGCCAGGACGGCGATGCGGGCCTTCGTCAGCTCGGCGAGGTAGGCGGCGGTCCCGGGGATGCGCAGGCCGGGTACGGCGCGGGGGTTGGTGATCGTCTGCGCCACGGCCGCGCCCCAGTCGCGCGAGTCCACGCCCAGGGCCGAGCGCGGATCGGGCAGGCCGGAGCCGAGCTGGGCGTTGCGGATCGGCAGCATGGGGAACGCCGGCTCGGTCAAGAGCCCGCGCGAGGTCTCCGGTCCGGCCAGGGTTCGCAGGAAGTCCAGCGCGGCGTCTCGCGTCCTGCCCGAGGTCGAGGCCGACATCCCCACCAGCCAGCCCCCGCCGCGAGGCAGATACGGCGCCCGGTTCAGGCCCGAGCGGGCCTCCTGCCAGAGCTTGCGGTCGGGATCATAAACCCTGGGCGAGCCGGGCAGCGCGGCCACGCCGACGGATGCCGGTTTCTTGGGATCGGTCCAGCGCGAGGCCCGCTCGGCGCGGTCGATCAGGAAGGCGGTGTCACCGGCCCGGAACGCCGCCCGCGCAGCCTCGGCGTCGAACGTCTCGCCTTTGGGCGGAGTCAGACCCTTCCAGGCGGCGAGGGCCGTCATCGCCTCGACGAACGGGGGCGACGCGATCCGGGGCTCCATCGTGTCGGGGTTGAACACCAGCGCGTAATGGTCCGGATGCTGCCCGAGCGCCGCGGCCCGGTTCAGAAAGAGGGCATCGCCCACCCCCTCGGCGTCGGCCCCCAGCGCCGCGGCGATGCCGGATTCGGGCTGTCCGTCGCCATCCCAATCGCGGCCGTGGAAGAAGCCGATCAAGGCGTCAAGCTCGGCCCAGGTCTTCGGCGGGGCGAGGGTGAGGCCCTTCTCCCTGGCGGCGGCCTTGTTCGCGTCGGACTCGAACGCATCGCGGCGATAGACCAGCACCAGGGCCGATCCGCCCAGGGGCAGGCCCATGCGGTCGCTGCCGTACTTGGAGACCTGGTCCCGGAACGGCGGCACGATGTCGTTGAACGCCAGCGGATCGACCGGCTGAGCCTCGTTACCCATCGGGATCGGCGGCCGGACCGTCGAATCGAGCAAGGCGCCCAGCACCATGCGCCCGACCACCAGCTCGCCCATCCGGTCGCCGGGGAACAGGATCACGTCCGCGCCGCCGAAGTCGCCGGGCGAGACGGGCGCCTCCGCGAACTTGACCGTGCCCCCGGTGTCCCTCTCCCAGGTCGTCTTCCAGACCCGCACCGCCGTCAGCGCCGCCGGGTCACCCACGGCGGCCACGGTGATCGTCGTGCCCGGGAACGATCGCGATGTGTCCTTCTCCTGATCGGAACCGGACTCGCACCCCCCGACCGCGACCAGCACCACCGCCCCTAACAGCCACGCCACCCGACCCAGTCGATTCATCGACGGTCCCCCTCGCTAACCTCTCGACCCCGGAAGACCCCCAATGGTACGACAGCCCGGACAGAGCGGTCAAATCGGTCCGAATCCAGGCCTTTTCCACCAGGGTTCCGGCAGAATCGCTGCACGCCCCGACACGACCTACAGTCTTCTCCAGGGCGATGACGCAAATTCGCAACGCCCCTGTCCGATCAACACGACGCTGCGTAAAAATTGATAGCGTGGATGCGTCCACGGCTTCACGACCTCAGGGACGACAAGACCGACCCTGAGGGAAACGACGATGAATGCGTTGAAGATCCCGCGCGCCCTTGTGTTGCTGTCCTTGCTCGCGGTTCCGGCGGCTCGGGCCGACTACCTCACCACGAGCATCGACACGAACACGCCGATAATCACCCTTAATATCCCCTCGGCCGGCGTGAACGGCGAGTCCGGCTATGTCGGTCCGAACAGGATCTCGTACGACGGTTCCGCGCCCGTCGAGGCGTACTGCACCGACCTGTTCCGCTCGATCGGCGTCAACGATCACTACGCGGCCAGCATCGCGCCCCTGTCCTCGCTGAGCAACGGCACCCTGGTCGCCCGCCTCTTCAGCGCCGATGCCGCCCGGCACGACGGCAGCGCCATGGAGAAGGCCGCGCTCCAGCTCGCCATCTGGGACGTCGTCGAGACCGGTCGGGCCGGTCTGGGCGGGTACACCGACCCGTTCGCGTTCGCCGCCAATCGGATCGATCGCGGGTCGGACCATCTCAACGTCTACGGCGACGACGCGAAGACGGTCCTCCTGTTCGGCCTGAGCAGCTCCAGCCTGACGATGGACGGCCCGGATGGATCGGGCGTCTTGAACCGGATGGACGACCTCTTGCTCTCCGCCGCGCAGATGTCCGGCCCGGGCGCCTCGCTCACCTACATCGCGCCCGGCTCGTATGGCCAGGGGTTCGTCTACGCTCAGCGAATCCCGAACTTTCAATCGGTCCCGGAGCCCTCGTCGTTGATCCTCTCGTTCATCGGCCTGGCCGGGTTCCTCGGTGTTCATCTCCGGCGTCGTCTTTCCGGGAAGCCGACAACCCCGTCAACTCCTCGCTGAGTTGCCACAGGCGTCGCGCGGCCGATTCGTCGCGCGACGCCGGGGACGAGGCGATGGGCTTTTGCTTCGCGAAATACTGCCCGGTCACGCCGTCCACCTCGGGCGAGGTCGCCAGGTAGATCGAGGTCTTCGCCCCGTTTTCCGGACTCATGGCGAGCAGGCTGGCCCATCGCCTCATGAACCAGCCGAAGAGGCCGTTGCCGGCCGTGAAATTCGTGGCCACGAACCCCGGATGGACCGCGTTGACCGTCACGCCCGTCCCCTCCAGGCGCCCGGCCAGTTCGTAGGTAAACAGCAAGTTGGCGAGCTTCGATTGCGCATACTGAACCAGCGCCGGGTGCGCGAAGGGCGCCAGGAACGTGTAACGCGCGATTGCGAGTTTCGATTGACCGTCCGCTCCCAGCCGCCGATAGCGCGACCGGCCCTGCGGGTCGTCGAAATCGAAATCCTTGACCATCTCATGAGCATCCGAGGCGATGTTCACGATCCTGGCCGGGGCGCTCGCCTTGATCGTGTCCAGCAGCAGGTTGGTGAGCAAGAAATAGGCGAGATGATTGAGCGCGAACGTCATCTCGATCCCGTCCACGCTCTCCCGTCTCGTGGCGAACAAGGCCCCCGCATTGTTGATCAGCACGTCCAGCCGGTCGTGGCGATCCAGGAACTCTTTCGCCAGGCGACGGACTTCCTCCTGCGAGGACAGGTCCGCCCGGAGGAATTCCACCGCGTCGTTGCCCGTATCCCGTCGAATCGCCTCGACCGTCGCCTCGCACCGCTCCTGGCTCCGGCCCACGACCACGACCGTGGCGCCCCGACGCGCCAGCTCGCGTGCAGTGACCTCGCCGATCCCCGCCGTCGCGCCCGTCACCAGGCAGATCTTGCCGGCCATCGTCGTGTCCGAGATCGCCATGTGCCGGTCCTCCGGGTGTCGCTTCGGTCGAGGGTGATGCCGACGTGAGCGGGAACCGGCCCCCGAACAACCTGCACATCTTATCCCGGGGCCGCCGAGGGCACATCCTTCGGCGCCGGAGCGTCCTTCGGCTTGGCCGTTCCATCGGCATCCTTCGGGGCCGCGTCCTTCGGGGCCGCATCCTTCGCGGCGTCCCCGGCCGGGGCGGGCGGGGTCTCGGCGGGCTTGGCGGGGGGCCGGGGCGTGAGGATGATCTTGCCGTCCTTGACCACGAGGCTCTCCAGCTTGTTGAGGACCGACCGGCTCGCCGGGTCGTCCGTGGCCTTGGCGACGATGTTTTCCTTCTCGATGGCCTTGACGAATTCCTTGGGCAGGGGCTTCCCCATGGTCTCGATGGAGTCGATCAGGACAACCAGGGCCCCGTTCTGCAACGAGGCGCGGAACGTGGCGGAGCCGTTGAGATAGCGACTGGCCAGCTCTTTGGGAGCGATCGGAATCAGGCTGAGCGGGAAACTGATGTCGCCCTTGATCTTCTCGCCCTCGATCTCGACATGGGCCCTGCCCTTGAAGTCGGGGTTATCGTCGATCAGGGCGTTGAGGTCGTCGGCGGTCAGGATGATCGGTTCGGTCGCCTTTTCGGCGTCCAGGGCCTCCTTGAAGGCCTTGAACCGCTCGCGAAGCGCCACCCGCTCGGGTTCGGGCAACGTGGCCGGGGGCAGCTTCACGGGCGTGGTCTGGGTGTATTCCTTGACCGTATTGACCGCGTAGCGATAGCCGAAATACGCCGTGCCGACGATGGCAATGATGCCCACGATCAGGAGGATGACCGAGAACAAGCAGCCGTAGAACAGACACCCGCGCGGCTTCTTCTGGGGCGGGGGAGGCGGGTAATCGTAGCTCATCGGCGTGACATCCTCGTCGTGGGAAGCGAACTCAGAGCGCGACGTCGAATTGTCGGTGATAAGACCCGGCCGGGGCAAGGTACGACCGGGCGAAGTTCGCTGCTCCTGGGAAGAAAAGGCAAGAGTTTCACGCGGAGACGGGGAGGGGGCGCAGAGGTCGCAGAGGAAGAGAAATGAGGAAGAGAAGGGGCGAAGGGAAGAGAGAAAGAGCGGTCCAGAGAGGATATTCGAACAGTTTCAATCCGTGGCCGTTTCTCAAAATTCATGATCCTCTTCTTCTCTGCGACCTCTGCGCTCCTCCCCGTTTCCGCGTGACACTCTTCGATTCCGACTTGGCCATCCTCGTCCCGGCCCGGCCGATCGCGTTGCGGATTGCCCGGGTGTTCGCGTAATCTAGTCGTTCCGTCGGGGGACATGGCGACCTGCCGCCCCGGGCGTATTCCTGGATCGATCGAGCCGGACGGACTGATGCATCGAATCTTCCTCGGACTGGCCGTGACCGTCGGCAGCCTCCTGGTCGTGACCCTCTTCAGCGGATTCCTGGTCCCGAGCGGGCAGGGCGGGGCGCTGCACGACCTGCACTTCCTGCTGGGGCTGCTGACGGTCATGGCGACGCTCTTGATCCATTCGATCGCCTTCACGTACTTCCTGGGGACGGGAAAGTGGGTGAAGGAAGTCGTGCGCGTTTATCAGTTGCCCCCGTGGGTCTGGTCGCAGGCGGTCAAGAACAAGCGCCGGGCCTTCCCGTTCGAGCTCGCCAGCATGCTCCTGATCGGCGCGACCTCGTGGCTCGGCGCGGCGGCCGATACGAGGAGGGCGCTGAACGCCACGTACTCGTACTGGCATCTGATGGTGGCCTCGGCGACGCTGGCGTTCAACCTCGGCGCATTCGTCGTGGAGTACGTCTCGATCCTCGCCCAGGCCCGGCTGTTGCTCGAAGTCAAGGACCAGGCCGATCGCCTCCGCGAGGCACGCGCCTCCGGCGCCGCCTGACCGCGATCCAATCCGATGCCCCGCGAAGCGAGGAACCTCTCCGCCGATGTCGCCGCTCTTGATCGTGATGCTGATTGTGCTGGTGGACCTCATGGGGTTCACCATCGTCATGCCGCTGCTGCCGCATTTCGCCGAGAAATTCCATTACTCGCCGACGCAGATCGGTCTGCTATTCGCCGCGTATCCCCTCTGCCAGCTCGTCGCGGGTCCGATCCTGGGTCGGCTCAGCGACCGATATGGGCGGCGGCCGATCCTCGCGATCAGCCAGGGGGGCACCGCGCTGTCGTTCGTGATCCTCGCCCTGTCGAACAGCTTCGGCATGATGCTCTTCGGCCGGATGCTCGACGGGGCCTCGGGCGGCAATATCCTGGTGGCGCAGGCCTATGTGGCGGACGTGACGACGCGGGAGAACCGATCGCGGGGCATGGGCATGATCGGCGCGGCGTTCGGCATCGGGTTCGTGCTGGGTCCGCTGCTGGGCGGGCTGTTGCTCAAGTTGCCGGTCTCGGACGAATGGCGGCTGCGCGTCCCCTTCCTCGTCGCGGCCGGGTTCTCGACCCTGGCGTGGATCCTCGTCGTGCTGCGATTGCCCGAGTCGTTGCCGAAGGATTCCGCGGCCAGGCAGCAGGCCCGCGTGCTCTCGTGGCGAGGCGTGCTGGATACGGTCTCCGATAAACGCATCGGCGGATTGGTCCTGATCAGCGCCCTCTTCGTCACGGCCTTCGCCGCGCTCGAAGGGACGTTCAGCCTGTTTCTCGAGAAACGTATGTCGTGGAACGCGGAGAAATCCGCTTATGCGTTTGCGCTGCTGGGGTTCGTCAGCGCCTTGATCCAGGGGGGTATGATCCGGCGACTCGTGCCCAAATTCGGCGAGCCGCGATTGATCTTATTCGGGCTGGCGATCGCCACGCTTGGGCTGGCCGTGATGGCGGGGGTTTCCGGCGTCACGATGCTGATCGTCGCGATTATCCTGGTGGGGATCGGGCAGGGATTCTCGTCTCCCTCGATCCAGGGCCTTCTCTCTCGCCTTACCCCGTCGAGCGAGCAGGGGGCCGTCTTCGGCACGCTCACCTCGGCGCAGACGCTGGCGAGGACGCTGAACTACCCGATCGCCAACATCCTGCTCGAACGCTATGGCCCCTCGGCCCCGTACTGGGAGGCCGCCGCCGTGGCGGGGGTGACCCTGTTGATCGCGGTGGGGGTTCTGCGGTTGGTGTCCGCGGCTGCGCCAAAAGAGGTTGCGGCCACCGTGTAGGGTGGCATGCTTACGTACTCGTAAGCATGTCTTCGGGCCTCGGGCCAGTCCGGAAGACATGCTTACGAGTACGTAAGCATGCCACCCAGATCGCGATGGCGAAGCGAAGCGTCGTGGCCCTATGGGAAAGCCGCGTCCACCGGGTCAATCGAGGTATCCGCCGATCGTCTTCGGGTCCAGGTAGGCTTGATGCAGCAGGATGCGCCTTAACGCCTCCGGGCGGCGGATCAGGATCTCGACGGCCTCGGGAAGGGCCTCGGGACGGGCGCGGAGGAGCATCGCGGTGCGGTTCCGGTAGCGATTCAGGACGGCCATGAGCCGACGGGCGGGCTCGGAACCTTCGGCCGTCTTCTTCGTGGCGATCCATCTCGCGGCGGCGCGGAGGGATTCGGGGTCGTCTCGGGCCCAGTCGAGGACGGTGGGCTCGACGCCAAGGCGTGGGACCTTGGTCACGCCGTCGCCCCAGAGCCGGGCGAGCGGGGGCGCGTTTTTCCGGATCCAGTCCGGGGCGGCCGGAGGGTCGGGGGGAGAGTGGTCCTCGCGATCGACTAGCAGTTGCAACGCCCAGGCGCGAGACGCAACGACCGGGTCGAAGACCGCGACCACGCGCGCCCCGCCGAACTGGCGGGGCGCGTGAGAATACCACGGCGTCATCACGAACAGTATGCGAGTGAATCCGTCGGCCTTCGAGTCGTGAGTCAATTGCATCAGGTACGGGAACGATCTGCCGGATTTCAGGAAGGAATCGTTCAAATCGAACTGGAGGTCGCCGCGCAGCACGCCGAGCAACTGCTGGTCCTGCGGCACCATGATCGGCTCGGACTTTTCGTTGGCGTACATCAGGCTCGCGCCTCGGGGTAGCCTGGCGTTTAGATCGGCCAGCACGTCATCGGTGAAGGCGTCGTACCAGTAGGACAGCTCAAAGCCCTTCTCCCACGCGCCCCTCGGTCCACCGATGATCTCGTTGTAATACGAAAGTTCGTAGGGATGAACGCGGATCAATCCCCATGCGGCGGGCAGGAGGACCGCGCCCGCAACAACGGGCCAGGCCCATCGTCTATTGATCAACCGCGCCAGCCCGCGTGTGCCCCAGCCGGCGAACGCGGCGAGGAAGAAGAAGGTCGGGAGGAAGAGGCGAACGCCATCGTGCGCCGGGGTCGGCAGCATCCGCATCACGGGGAGCGTGATCAGGTTCAGCACGAAGAAAAGCGGCAGGCGATCGCGCCAGGGGGCCAGGAACAGGCCGGCGATCGACGCCAGCAGGATCGAGGCGGGGACCGTGATGGCGATCAGGACCCAGGCGTTGTGCCAGGGCAGGCTGTATTCGTAAATCTGGCCGAAGTAGATGATCTGGATGTCGGGAAGGACGCCCCGCCTCGCCATGCTGATGGCGTGGTAATGCGCCAAGCGCGGCAGGGCCTCGCGCCACCAGCCCGGGTTGCCCAGCCAGGCGATGGCCGGTCCGAACGCGAGCAGCGCGAGCCAGATTTCCAGCGCGGGGCGCGGCGCGGGTGGCCTGCGTCGCAGGCGGAGAAAGAGCCCTCGAAGGAGCCAGATCAGGAGCGGCACGAGCAGGATGGCCCCGGGCATCCACGTTTGCGGGTGGTCGCGGAAGAGGTCCGTGCGGGCGGGCGACAGATCCTTCGCGGTCACGCCGAGCCGGCTCTGAAGCGTGAGGTAGGCGATTTCCAGGCGACGGATCTCCCGGTACGCCAGGCCCAACGGCACGAGCATCGCGGTCGTCGCGATCAGGCCGTCGACCCACGCCGAGCGATCTCGACGCGCGATCGAGCGGGGCAGGGCGGTGAGCGCCAGCCAGCCCAGGATCGGCAGGACGACGAGGACGGCGCCCATCTTTTCTACGAACGCCAGCCCCACGATCACGCCCAGGGCGACCCGCCACCGGCCGGCGTTCGGCTCGGTCAGGCCCTTCCAGAACGCACACGTCGCCGCCGCCCAGAGCAGGAGGCCCGGCGTGTCGGTGTCGATCAGATGCGCCTGCCCGAACAGGCGAGGCATGAGTAACAACGAACCCGCCGCCACGATCCCGGTCCAGCCGTCGTATCGCCTCACGAGGAAGCCGAACAGGATCGTGACCGTCAGCGAGAACTCGATGACCGAGGCCATGCGCCGGGCCGGGATGTCCTTCAGAACCCCGCCGAAGAGTTTATACGTGAGCAAATTCAGTTGACCGGCCAGCGGCGGGTGGAAGTTGATCCCGTGCTGGGCGTACGGCCAGTAATAGAGCAGCGCATCGGGCTCCATGATGGCCCGGAATTCGCCATGAGACAGGCGCTCCCACCACTGGATGGAACGCATCTGGCTATAACGATACGCGGGCTCGTCGTACGTGAGCCCGAAGTCCCCGACGCTGGGCGCGGTCGCGGCGAGCGTGGCGCAGAAGACCAGCGCGCAGGCGATCCACCATCGCCGGCCGGTCATGGTGTGCCTCCGGGCCGATCTTGCCCGCGCACGGTCCTCTCGGTGCGCTGGTAGTCCTCGTAGGGGAATGCCCAGACGAGCGGCACGCCGAACTTCTGGGACAGGATGTTGCGGGGGTCGGCGCCGAGGTTTTTCACGAGCAGGCGATCCACGGGAGAGAACGCGCCCGGCCGGTTCTGCACAACGTAAACGGCCGGAGGATCGGCGGAAATCGGCCAGATCGGGACCTGGATCTTACCGACTTTCCTCAGATAGAGCCACGAGCTCGGATACGTGGCGAACCGGACGGATCGGCCTTTCGGCACTCGCTGATGCAGGCGGGAAAGGGCGTCGTCCGTCAGGGCATCCCAGAAATACGTCGGCTCCATGCCGATCCTGGCCGCACCCGGCAAGCCGCCGATGATCGGGCTGAAGTACGAGAGCGGCACGGGCATGAATGCCGCCACGCTGACGGCGCCTTCGATCAGAGCGAGCGAGACGAGGCCCTTTCCCCATCGCCCGAACTTTTCCACGGCCCACGCCGCCCCGACGCCCGCGACCAGCGCGAGGCATCCGAACGCGGGCAGGAACTGGCGGACGCCGTCGTGGCCGGGCGTGTGTGGGAGCGCGCGGAGCATCAGCAGGAAGATCCAGTGGCCGAGCGCCAGGATCGGCAAGGGATCGGAAGAGGCTCGCGTCCTGATCGACCGGACCGCACCCGCGAGGGCGAACGCGAGGAAGCCGACGGGCGTGGCGATGGCGGTCCAGACGAGCGTGTTGTACCAGGGCAGCGACTGCTTCGGCGTGTGGACGACCTGGCCGAGGAACAGCACGGGGATCGGGATCGTCTCGGCCCGCGAGAGGTTGGAACGGCGGAATTCGCCGAATCCTCCGATCGGGTCGGTCCACCAGGCGGGGTTGAAGGCGTAGAGGGTGAGAAGTGCGATCACGCCGCCGACGATCAGCGTGACCCATCCGCGACGGCTTCGCGCCAGAATCGTCCAGACCAGGAATGGGATCGGCAGGAACCACCCGGTCAGTTTCGTGTCCGCCGCCCAGCCGCAGAGGAGGCCGAAGAGGAGAATCCAGGGCCAACGTGACGGTCGTGATCCGAGCGCCACGTCTCCGGGTGCCACTGGCAGCTCGCCTGCCAGTGTCTTCGTTTTGGCCGTGTTGGTATCGAAGACACTGGCAG
>JAQGHR010000009.1 GCA_028291545.1 Planctomycetota bacterium
TACGGCAACGTGCTGGACAACAGCGGCCCGAACCCCTCGGCCTTGCTGGTCCATTTCGGCGGCGACTCGGGCAACACGGCGATCTACCGGAAGACGCTCAACTTCTACGACAACACGGTCGTGGTCCGGACGGATCAGAAAGTTCAGTATCGCACGACCCTGTTCCAGCTCAATACCGACGCGCAAGTGGTGGACGCCCGCAACAACATCTTCTACGTGGTCCCGGCGACCGCGGGCGCCAACCCCACGCTCTTCGAGCTAGCCTATGACGCCGGCACGCTCGACTTCCCCACGGCCAACTGGATCAGCGGGGGCTGGGCGATGAGCCACGCGCAGGAGCTGGGCCAGGGCTTCGGCGGGAGCATCGGCGGGACCGGTAATTTCTTCGTCGACCCCAACAACGACCCTGGGTTCGTGTCCCTGGACTTGAAGGACTACCACCTGGCGGCCGGATCGTCCGCGATCGACACGGGCGCCCCCCCGGTCGATCGGCAGTACGTGGCGCCGACCTCGGACCAGCCGGGGCCGGTCAACGGGTCGGCGCCGGACCTCGGGGCCTTCGAGTCGGGCGGCTCGGCGGGGGACACCACGACATCGGCTGGCGGCGCCACCGACGTGGTCCTCGGCGTCCAGTCCACCGCCACCTTCAGCGAGCCCGTCCAGGCCGCGCCGACCGCCTTCGTGTTCACGAACGCCGGGGCCGTCATCCCGAGCACCACCAGCTACAACTCCACTCCCCTGATGGCCATCCTCACGCCCTCAGCGGCTCTGGCCGCCGGGACCGCTTACACCGCCACGGCCTCGGGTGGCAAAGGACACCGCCGGCAACGTGCTGGCCACGCCGCGGTCCTCGTCGTTCACCATCCCGGTCAGCGACCGCACCCCGCCGGAGGTCACCGCCCGGGTGGCCACCTCGGCGCTGCACTCGTCGTCCGTCCCCTTCGTCTTCAAAAATCCCGCCCCTCGTCCTCCAGGATTCCACCGGGAGGGTCATCTCAGCAATCGTTCGTTTCGACGCCGGTTCGCTCACCGCCACCCTGACGCCGCTACGGCCCAGCCGCGCCGGCGTGGTTGTGCCAGGTCCCGGCCATGGAGATGCTGCCATGGAGACGCTCATCGGGACACAGGCGAGGCGCGAGGCGACCCCGCCGGTCGACTGCCATTACAGTGGTAACTAATCCGGCGGCTCGGCGCAGCGTTTCTTGTGATGCCAGCGTTGCGCGGACGCCTGATGGCGTCGCCGCTACTCCGACCACCTCAGCATCTCGTCGGCCCCCGGCAGACGGACCAGCAGCCCCACGACCAATCGCCGCACCTCGAGCACCATCAGCGGGATCAGCTCCTTCGCCGCGGCGGACCCTGGCCCCGTCGTGGCATATCTGCCACGACGGGGGACTGGCGGCGTTTCTTCAATATATGCACGACCCATATTTAATATGTTAGTATGTCGCGGAAATCCGCCGTGCCGACGGCCCTCGGGCTCCGGCCCGAGGACGTGTTCTTCGAACTCAACGGACGGCCCAAACGCTTGACCGGCGTGGCCGGCTCCGCCAGAGTGATTCCAAGTACCTCGGTTAAGGCGGATGCGGACCGGCTCGGCGTCGGTCCGCGTCCGCTCCGTCAGTCCTCTCCCGACGAACCACGAGCCGCCGCACGCCCCATGGCATCAGGAGAGCCCGTGTCGACACTCATCAACATCACACCGCTCAACGGCACTCTTGCGCGCGACGTGCGGCACCCACTCGAGCCGCTTTCGGCCGAGGAAGTCCGCGCCGCCGTCGACCTCCTGAAGCGCGAGGGCAAGGTCACGCCTACCACCAGGTTTGTCTCGGTCGCCCTTCAGGAGCCGGAAAAGTCTCTCGTGCATCAGCCGGATGGCGACACTGTCCCGCCTCGCGAGGCTCGCGTCGTCCTGTTCGACAACGCCGCGAACGCCTGCTACGAGGCGAGTCTTTCCATCACCGGGGGCACGCTGCTCTCGTGGAAGCATGTCCCCGGCGTCCAGCCGACGATGACCATCGACGAGCAGGTCGAGTGCGAGCAGGCCGTGCTGAACAGCCCCGAGTTCAAGGCCAAGCTGAAGGAGCACACCGGCGTCGATGACACGAGCCTCGTGATGGTCGACATCTGGAGCGCCGGCAACTACGGCGAGCCCGAGGACAGCACCCGGCGCCTCGCTCGCCCGCTCTGCTTCCTCCGCGCCGACCCGACCGACAACGGCTACGTCCGGCCGATCGAGGGGCTGCGCCCGGTCGTGGACCTGAACACCATGACGGTCGTTCGCATTGAGGACCACGGCCGATGGCCGCTCCCCCCCGGCGAGGGCAATTACGCAGCCGGCCGGATGGACCGGTCCCGGACCGACATTACGCCCCTGGAGATCGCCCAGCCGGAGGGACCGAGCTTTGCCGTGGACGGCTATCAGGTGTCGTGGCAGAAGTGGAAGTTCGTCATCGGCTTCAACGCCCGGGAAGGGCTCACGCTGCACCACCTCCGCTACAACGACGATGGCCGGGAGCGTTCGGTCCTCTATCGCGGCTCGCTGACCGAGATGGTCGTCCCCTATGGCGACCCCGGCCCCACCCAGAGGCGGAAGAACGCCTTCGACGTCGGCGAGTACGGCATGGGCATGTGCGCCAACAGCCTCGTCCTCGGCTGCGACTGCCTCGGACTGATCCGCTACTTCGACGCCCACCTCTGCGACAGCCGGGGCGAGCCGTTTACCATCAAGAATGCAGTGTGCATGCACGAGGAGGACTACGGCATCCTCTGGAAGCACACCGATCGACGGTTACCCGACGCACCCGAGGTCCGGCGGTCGCGGAGGCTGGTCGTCTCCTCGGTCTCCACCGTGGAGAACTATGAGTACGGCTTCTTCTGGTACCTCTACCAGGACGGCACGATCCAGTTCGAGGTCAAGCTCACCGGCGTCCTCTCGCTAGCGGCCTACCATCCCGGGGTGACGCCGACGCACGGCAGCCTCGTCGCGCCCCAGTTGTACGCACCGAATCATCAGCACTTCTTCAACATGAGGCTCGACTTCGACCTCGACGGCGTCAACAACACCGTCCATCGCGTCGACGTGGTCCCCGACCCGATCGACGACGCCAACCCGTTCGAGAACGCCTTCCACGCGCGGGCCATACCCTTGACGTCTGAAAAGCGCGCGCGAGGCAACCTCAGCCTGGAGACGGCGCGGACCTGGAAGATCATCAATCCCGGCGTGCTCAACCACGTGGGCGAGCCCGTCGGCTATCGGTTCCTACCCGGCGACAACTCGGTCCCGTTCGCCTCGCCCAACGCCTGGTGGCGGAGGCGGGCGGGATTTGTCGAGAGCCATGTCTGGGTCACCCCCTACCAGACCGACGAGCGATTCGGCGCCGGCGACTATCCCAACCAGTCCCGCGGCGGCGACGGGCTGAAGGCTTGGACGGAGGCGGACCGCCCGGTCGAAAACTCCGATGTCGTGTTCTGGTACACGTTCGGCCATACGCACATCCCCCGGCCCGAGGACTACCCCGTCATGCCCTCGGCGTACATCGGCTTCACGCTCAAGCCGGCGGGCTTCTTCTCCCGGAACCCGGCCAATGACGTCCCCCCGTCCCCGAAGAAAGGCGGGATGAGCTGCTGCCACTGACCTCCCGGCCGGCCGATGACGAAAACACTTGCCGCGGAATCGTTGTCCGGCGCGACGGCCCCCATGGCAGTGCCGCGGATGATCTGCACCCGGGAATCACTTGCCGATTCGCCCTCGGCCACGCATGACGCGAGATGGGGCTGATCCGCGATGGCCTCAACTGACTAGAGCGAGAACCGGCGAGACTGCTCAAGATGCTGGTGGATCACGTCCATGCATATAAATTGATTAATATTATGACGCTCGAAGTCCCCGGCCACCTCCCCCTTTGGGGGTTCCCGGAGCAGACGGGAAAAAAACTACGCTAAGGGTGGTCGGCTCGCGAGACGCAATGGTTCTGCCACAAAGGGCCGAGCGTCGGGTAAGGCCCCTTTATGTATCGCTTGGCGAGCTGGGGGCCGAGTGCGTCTTCTGCGCAGGAAGGCGCACGCTCCAGGAATCTCGACTGCGGGACGCCGGGCGTCAGGATGGTTCGGCGTTGCTATCCTCGGCAGCAACGGCCATCGCACAGTCGATCGCCCCGGTGGACGGGTTCGCCGCTCCCAGCCCCATGACGGTGGGATCATTTTGTCAAGATCGCCAGCCCGGCTTGGACGGTCAAGTCGCGCGGGCCCGGTCGTGTCCCCCGAGATAGCTCGGGCAGTTCGTGGCGTGGAGCCGAATCGTCACTGTCGAATAGCGGAACGGCCTGACATTTACCGACTTCACGTAGTACGGGGTCCGCTTCCGGACCGACGGCCAGTGGTGCGTGACCCCGGAGGCGGCGAACACCGTGACCGAAGTCTACGGCTTCCGGGACCCGTTCTTCTTCCACAACCCCCGGACCGGGCTGAACTACCTGAAATACACTTTGAATTGCAGATCGGCCCTCGTTCTCGGGCTTCGTGCAGCCGAACAGGGGGCGTTCGGTACACCACCCGCGGCGAGCCCAGGCCGGCGAGGCCATCGGGAACGCAGGGGTGGCGGCCGTTGGCCCCCGTCGGCCGCCCTCCAGCCGTTCAGGCCGCGTGGTTCAGGCACCGTGGGACGGGGGGGCGAGGAAGTCGGTGCGGCCTGTTCGGCTTTGGCGTGGCCACCGGCGGGTCGACGTCTGGTTCGGTGGCTTCTGATCCTGAGTTCCGCGCCAAGGACTATCGCGGCCCTTGAGATCTGGCCTTCCCGGCCGTGCCATTCGCAGGCGATCGTCGAGTATCCCGCCGAGCCCTCGGGCTGTTGCTTTTTGTCCGTCTGCTACGTGAAGGCCAAGACCTACATCACTCGGTCAGATCTGAAACGATTGACCCGGTGGAGTGGCTGAGTAATCGTCGAAAATCCAGCGCGATGGTGAAGCTTCCTGATGGTGAATCCGGGGTCCGGGTCGTCGATCCGAATCGCGGATTATTCTGTCGTATCCTTCCGATCAACCCCTCGCGAGAGCGCATCTCGGATCCGGCGCAACCGGACAGCTTCGCGGATGATATTGGTCTCCCGTGTGCTTGTGTCCTGACTAACGCGCCATCGGGCGAACGGGAGTCGTCGATAGAAAAACCAATCGCACGAGAGGATCAGGCAGATCCCCAAGAAGGAGGCCACGACGACTATCGCCCACCATTTCAGGACGAGCAACGGGTCGATCATGCCGAGAAGCCGTAGTGAGCCCCTCTTGATTCGCCACGCCTGCGTCCGGAGTAACCAACCCAGCACCACCGCGATAAAGATTAGCAGGCCATTCAGGGGCGTCGCAAATTGTCGCAACGGGCTCGGGACGGGAGTACGCATGCGAATCATGAGTCTGTCTCGCAAGCGGGTACCATTAATTCAACCTGAAGCATCATCCGATCATCCGAGCCAAAAATAAAGACTCGTTTCACAGAGCCTCGGAAATGCGATTGTAAGCCCAGACTCCTCAGGATCTTACTAAGCTCGACTGATGCCGATTGAAGCCGTCTATGCGGCCGGTGCGAGGGCGGCCTTCAGCGTGTCGCGCAAGGGGTCGGGGAGCTTTTCCGGCCCGAACCGGCCTCCGGCCCGTGGAAATCTACCCTCGGCCCGGATCGACAATCGCACGGAGCCCGGCGCGTCCGGGAAGGTCACGCCGGCCTTGCCGGGCCGATGCACGCCGCCGGATCGCTTCGGCTCGGGCGGCGCATGGTAGAGCGACGCCACGACGGGATCGAGCCCGAACAGGCGCGGGGTCGCCCGCAGCACGGTCGGTCGGCACCAGCCCCTCGTGGTCTCGGCTCGGAGGTGCGCCCGGCCCTCCTGGAAGGTGCATGGGAGTGGGTGCCGTCCCCGGTCAGTGGTGATGAGAAGTCTGTTCGACTCCCCATGCTACCGGCCGGGACGGCATCCGAAATCGGCATCAGTCGAGCTAAGAGGTTCTGAGAAAACTTAGATTTTAATCCGCATCATGATGCGGGATGCGGAAGCAGATGACGCTGGCCGCCAGCGTCGCACAGGCGTCCATGATCACGCCGAGCCGGTCGTACCGCACTCACGGCCGCCGCAGCCACTTCGGCCAGGAGATCGTCCGCTCCACCACCCAGCGGACCTTGCCCAGGCCGCTGCCGTGCGGCGTCTTCCGCTCGGCGATGCGGGGCTCGATCCCCAGCCATCGCAGCAACGCCCGCAGCGGCTCGCTGTC
This sequence comes from Planctomycetota bacterium, assembly GCA_028291545.1. Taxonomy (GTDB): domain Bacteria; phylum Planctomycetota; class Planctomycetia; order Isosphaerales; family Isosphaeraceae; genus JAQGHR01. The sequence continues at coordinate 6,261 of JAQGHR010000009.1, forward strand.
GTAGCCCCGGTCGGCGTAGACCTCGTCGGGCAGCTCATTGGGGCGGCCCGGCACGCCCCCGACCCGGGGGAAGTCGAGGATAACCGGCCGGATCTGCCGGTGGTCGCTGGCCGTTGGCCCCGGCGGTGCGGATCTCCAGGGGGACGCCCGCCTTGTCGACCATGACCGTGTGCTTCGTGCCGGGCTTGCGACGGTCCACCGGGCTCGGGCCGGTGGCATCGCCGCCGGCAGCGACCCGCGACGCATCGGCCCGTCGGGCCCGGCCGGGCAGCCGACGTTCCCGACCAAGAATTCACGATGATCTGCCTGAGCAACAACGACGACATCGCATCCTGGAACTGGAAGATGAACTAGCGCATCGCAGACCTCGCGCTCGGCGACCGCCTTCGACCCTAGGCGACGAGGAAGTCCGCCTACGGGCACTGATCGAGGCGGAGATCCCATCCTTGGCCTGACAGTGGGCATTGGCCATCGACCCAGGGGGGTTTCCCGATGTTGCGGGATAATTCGAAGGGGCTTGCCCTGAAGGGGGTTCGAATTATCTTGCAGTCGCAAGACACCTCCCCTGCCCTGCCGCTCATCCCCCTGCCCTGCCGCTCATCCCCCGTGCTGATAGCACAGTCCCCCGCCCTTGACCTTCCGCAGGCGCGGCGTCCCGGCCATTCGAGGGCGGCGGGCGAATGTCTTTCGCGTGTGGCCCGATCGACATGGGCTTACCGATACCCTCGATCCAACTGAGCATGATCAAACCTGATCTCTGTCCCCATCGCTGTCCGAAGGCAGATGACGGGCTCCCCGACAGGCACCGGCGATATCCGATTTGCCGGTTTTCCCTCTTGCGGCCGGATCACACCCGACCCGGGCCCGGATCTCGCAAGAAGGTGATCATGAGCGACGACATCAATGTCCACAAGGTCTCGGATACGCACAGGCGCCGCGCCGAGCACATCAAGGACAAGCTGGAGAAACAAGGCATGGGCCACGATCAGGCCGAAAAGGAGGCCCTGATCCGGGCGGTGGACGAACTGGGCTACGGCGCCGGCGGGGCGCACGCGGCGGCTGACAGCCCCGAGCACGCCAACCACGAGCACCGCCACGGCAGCGACAAGACGGTCCATTCCGGGCAGCCCTGAGACCGGCATCCGGACTCGGCTCACTGCCCGTTCGAGGAGGGCACGCGATGACCCGGAGAGTCTACGATCCGAGAGACAAACATCCCCCCGGGTGCCAGCGGGACCCGAACCCGGACGCCGCCGCGGGGACCTGAACCTCGGGCGGGATCGGTCGGAAGAGGCCGACAGATCAACCCTGCCCCACTTTTATACGGAGATCAGGAGGCATCAAGATGGCATCAGCATCGAACCAGGACGCCGGGCAACCGGGCGGCGGAAAAGGGCGTATTGACGAGGTCAAGGGGTCCCCTGTCTATCCCGGGTCGGGCCCGTTCCCGAGCGGGGAGGCCGAGATCCGGACCCCGGGCTCGTTCGTCCACGGCCAGCTCGACGAGCAGGGACGGCCGGTCGAAGGCGGATCCGAGATCACGATGACCGAAAGCGGCGCCGTGGTCGGCGGCGCCACCCCCCCCTCGAGCAGCCCTCCCCAAGGGCAAGGAGCCGCCGAGGGTACGCGGGGTTAACTCCGAACGGCATTAAACTAACCAGCAACTGGTTGCGCCATCAGGCGTTTACGCCACTCGGCCCGGGTTCTCGTCATCCACATGTACTTCTTGGGACGCCACTTCACGACCCGCGGCTCGACGCGGCCCGGCCGGTCCGGGTTGACCACCAGTCCCGGCAGCTCCTCATCCCCCTCTGGATCGGCCAGCCAGCGCAGCGCGTCCACGAAGCTGATCCGCTCCACGTCCCGCTCCTGACGCCGGGCCGCCTCCAGCATCACCACACGCACCAGGTTGTAGACCATCGCATAGACGGCCAGCTCCTTGAGCACCCCGTCGACCGTCTTGCACCTCAGCACGTCCAGCCTCATGGTCTGCTTCAGGTGCCTCAGGTTCAGCTCCACGCGCCAGCGCATGCCGTACAATTCGGCCAGGGACTCCGGCGGGTACGCCCCGGCGTCGAGCAGCGTCGTCACCAGGGTCACCGAGCGGGTGCGGTAGCCGGGCCGGCCGATGTCGTACCGCAGCTCGCGGAGCGTCAGGGTCGCGGGCAAGGCCGCGAACTGCTCCTCGGCCAGCCACGGCGGCCGCTTGTTAGGCTTGGACCACTCGACCACCTGGTCCCGCTCGCCGAGCCGCCGCAGCCAGCGCGATCGCGGGCGGCCCTTGGCCCCCTCCTTGGTGTCGCGGGCGACGTGCGGCCGGTGCGGCGTGAAGTCGACGATCTGGCGGTGGTGCATGCGGATGGCCGCGTGGGCACCCCGGGCGGCCAGTATTGCCAGGTGGAGGAACGAGCAGAAGCCGCGGTCGCCCACCAGGACGTCGCCCGGCCCGAGGTGGGCATGGACGCTCCCGGCCCCGGCCATCTCGTGGGACCGCAGCGGGGCGGCGACGACCTCCAGCAGCATCCCGGTGCCGGCGTGGAACAGGGCCAGGATCCGGGCCACCGGGAAGCTGCACCCGGGCTTGGCCCGGCCCGAGGTGCCGAAGTGGGCGCGAAGCTCGGGCGTGTCGGGCATCGAGAAGGAGGAGCCATCCACCAGGAAGGTACGGTGGCCGCGCCAGGTGCCCTGCGTCCGGTTGTCCGGGGCGAGGGCCTCGACCTGGCCCCGGAGCACGGCCCGGTAGGCCGCCAGGGGCAGGCGTGCCCGGGCCAGGCAGAACGCGGCGTCGGTGAAGGAGCGACCGGCCAGGAGCGAGACGTGGGTCAGGGCGGTGTTGCCGTGCAGCACCTGGACGACGAACCAGCGGAGGATGGCGACGGGCGTCAGCAGGCAGTCGCGCCAGGTGTGCCCAACGCCGCGGCAGGCGTCGTGGACGGCGGCCTCGTCAAGGCGGGCGTCGAGGTCCTGCCGGAGTCGTCCCAGGGCGAAAGCGATTCGGTGATGCATCTCGGGCCTCCAGGGGCCGGCTTGGGCAGGCGACTACAGGCTTCCATGGAGCCCGCGCCTCGATCGATTCCTCGAGGCGTCGCGGGTTCGTCGTTCGCCCATTCTCTCGTCTGGAACGATCGCCGGCATTGCCATCCTCGCCTCGTCCAAGCTCGACGGCGCCCCGGAGGCTCTTGGCACGGGGCGCCGTCGCCCGAGGGGAGTTCGCCTTGAGCGCCCTCTGCAGGTTCGACTATAAAGCCGCTCACGAGAAGGGCCGTCCGGCGGCCGCGTGCAAATCCCCGGAGTCATGCCCATGTGGTATCTGATCGAGACGAGGAACGAGGCCGGGGACCTGACCCCGATCTCGCTCGAGGCGTGGCGGACGTTCGTCGGGACGACCCCGGGCATCCGGCTGGCCGAGGGGGACCACCGCCTGACGAATCCCTTCACGGGCGAGCCATTGGTCCAGGCAAACGCCGGCGGTGACGCCGAGGTCCAGCCGCGCAAGGGGGCCCGCTATCGGCGGGTGTTCAAGTGGGATCCCCCAGGCCGGGTGTTTCTCGCCACGCTGACCGAGGGGCCCCCCGCCAAGGACCCCGCCTACAAGCTGGCCGCGAAGTTCGCGAAATCGATCGGCGGCCAGGTCGTCGAGTACGACGGCGACAACGAGGAGGAGTTCCCCGAGCCCGAGCCGCCGCCCCCGAAGCACGACCGGGCCACCCAGCGCCTGCTGAAGGCCACCGACAAGCAGGATGCGGCCGCGGCGAAGGAGGCGATCGCGGCCGGAGCCGACGTGAAGGCCGTGAACAAGGAAGGGTTCCCCGCGATCCATCATTGGGTCGGGGACCCGGAGATGCTCCGCGCCCTGCTCGCCGCCGGCGCCGACCCAAATCAGCCCGGCCCGTTCGGGTTCCGGCCGACCCTCTGGGTCGAGAAACCCGAGGTGGTGCGGCTGCTGGTCGAGGCCGGGACCGACCTGGGCGCCCGCGATGACAGCGGCGACACCGCGTTGCACTACGCCGCCAAGGACGGGCGACTGGACGCGATCGACGCCCTGCTCGAGGCCGGGGCGGACATTCATGGCAGGAACGCCAACGGACAGACACCCCTGCACGCCGCGGCCAAGGGCGGCAAGAAGGCGGCCTTCCTCGCGCTCCTGCGGGCCGGGGCCGACATCGCGGCCTCCGACGACTACGGCCAGACGCCCCTGAAGGTGGCAGAGACCTTCATCCGCGGCGCCAAGCCCGGCCCCGACTGGCTGGAGTTCAAGCGCGAGCTTGTGGCGATCGGCGCGCTGGACGACCGGGCCGGGCAGCTCGTGGATGCGGCACACCGGGGCGACGTCCCGAAGTTCCGGAAGTTGATGGCCGCCGGGGCCGACCCGAACGAGCGGGCCGATCAGATCGGCCGGATCGGCGTGACTCCCCTTTACGCGGCCGCTTGCGCAGGCCACGCCGAAATCGTCCAAGCCCTCCTCGACGCGGGCGCGAACGTCGATGCCACGACCCGCTCGGACGCGAGCCTGCGCGGGGAGCCGCGCCTCATGAGCGCCAGCGCGCTGGCCGGCGCCGCCTCACACGGGCGGGCGGACGTCGTCCAAATGCTGCTTGCCGCCGGGGCGTCCCCCGACGGCAAGGTGCCGCCCTTCCACCCCACGCCGCTGGAGCGAGCCATCGAGGCCGGCCGGAAGGAGATCGTCAAGATCCTCAAGGAAGCCTTGGGGAATAAGAATGGACCTGGGCCCTCGACGTGATCGAGGCACCGGGCGCGGGTGTCCCGACAGGGTGGTCCTCGGCGGCTGGAACCGGGGACCCTCACGAGGCGCCGCCGCATCCCAAGGATTTCCAATGGCTTCTGTCTTGGCTTAATGGCGTTCGGGGTTAACTCCACGAGGACCGAACTCGGTCTTCTGGTGCCCGGAAAAACATCTCCGAGCTGGGTAGCCCGGTCCGTTTAACCATAGAAAGGAAACCGCCCATGGATCCGAACCTGCATGGATGATCGCCTGCCGGCCCTGACTGCGAGCGCGGTTGGCGAATATCTTTGCTTGCTCTGGCCTACCGGCCTGCTTCACGATTAAGACCGCCTTGCGGTCCATCTCGGCCCAGCTGAGATTGCCCAACTCCATCCGTTCGTGGTAGTGCCATCGCCGCGAACGCCACGGCGACCATCATCCGCCGCACGGTGAATCGGAATCGTGGCATCGTTGCGCCCTCCCGCGACTTCAGCGTGATGGTGGAGCGGTCGCCTTCGTAGGGTATTCCGCCGCCTGGGCCTTTCTGACTCGCGCCTGGGATCTCGCCACCAGAGCGTGTGCGTATTGCTCGCGAAGCCTTGCCTCCGCCTCGCGAGCTTGAAGCTGGACCTGCATGACCGCCGATCGTCGCTTCTCGACGAACAAGCCGATGGTCAAGGCTGCGATGACGACCAGGAGCATGAGCGTGCTGATGCGGATTCGCTGCATGGTCGATTGTCCTTCCTTCCTTTTCAATCGCCGAGCATGTTGAAGCTGCCGTTCTGGGCCGCGGCCCGAGCCGCCTCACGCCGTTCGCCGTAGCGGACCCCGGCCAGGAATGCCGCGACCAGTGACACCAGCCAGAGGCACCAACCCAGTCGAAACTGGATCCGCTTCATGGAACGTGCCCCCCTCTGCTCTTCTAGCCCTCGGCCATCATCGCCCGGGGTTGGCGGAAATGCCAGGACGGACCGCGAACGACCAAAACGTCTGGACTCCCTGGATGCCAGCCGTTCAGCCGTCGGGATGATTTTCAGTCAGGACCGCCAGCCCTTCAGACGGCCAGCCGTCGAGCCTTCCTGATCACGGACCGCCTGAACGCCCAGACGATTGATGGTCCAGGCCGGAAAACTTCGGAACGGCCAGCATTTCGGATGGCCAGCCCTTTGGATCGTTCCTCGTCAAAACGCCCAGGTGGCCCGCCGCCCGGCCATCGAACCATCCAGGCCCCAGGACGTCCAGAGCGTCAACCGGCCTGCCCTGAAAGACGCCAGACGGTCCGCATGCCAGCCGTCGAGAGCGTCAAGCCTTTGGACCGTCAGACGGCTTGCCGGCGAGGCCCTTGAACGCCCAAGCCCTTGGCGGTCGAGCCGTTCAGGCCCCGAAGGTGCCAGGCCCTTAGATCTCCAGTCCCTTGGGCGGCCGGAGCGTTGGCGATTTGGACGGCGCGACGTTCAAGCCCCTGGACGCTTCGTCCGATCTTCTATGGCGGAGGGACCTTCCATGCGCAAGATCGTGATAGCCTCGGCGAAGGGTGGTACGGGCAAGTCGACCACCGCGACAAGCCTTGCGGTCGGTCTGGCGCGTCGCGGACACAAGACGCTCATCATCGACGCGGACGGGCAGGGGAATGCGTCCTGGACGATCCTTGGCGGTGCCGAGATCGAAGGTCCGACGCTGGCGGATGTCCTCTTGCGGGACGCCCTGGCCGATGAGGCGATCCGCGAGACGGCCACGCCGAACCTCGATATCCTGCCGGCCGCCGCGAGCCTGAACGGGGCGAACGTCGCCCTTGTCCAGGAGCTCGGGCGAGATGCCCGCCTCCGATCCGCGATGGCCCCGGTCGATGGCCGATGGGCCTTCGTGGTGATCGACACGGCGCCGGCGTTTTCGACGATCCTGGCGAACGCCCTGGTGTATGCCGCGGAGGTCATCGTCCCGGTCGATGCCGGCATGTACGCGATGCTCGGCCTGGTGCAACTCCAGTCGACCATCATGGAGGTCCGGGAAGCCTACGGCAACGAGGCCCTCCACCTGGCCGGGTTGCTGCTCACGAGAGTGAGCCGGAACAACGTCCATCGCGACGTGGAAGCCGGATTGCGGGAACGGTTCGGGCCGCTCGTCTTCAAGTCGGTGATTCCGCTCTCGGTTCAGGTCGAAGCCGCTCACACACGAGGCCAGACGGTCATGGACTTCGCCCGGAAGTCGCCGGCTGCCCTGGCATACGATCAGCTCGTTTCGGAGGTCATCGAACATGGCGGAACGGAAATCGGGGGCGGGAAGTCTGGCAAGCGGGGTGCTCGAAAGGCTGACGCCGCATAAGACGCCCTCGGCCGTCGAGCCCGACGAACCGACTGACACCATCGAGGCCGAGGCCGGACGGGGCAGGGGGGTTGCTCGCAAAACTCGCGAGGCCGAGGGCCGGACCGCCAAGAAAACATCGGTGAAGGGCCGGACGATCTACCTGCCCGAAACGCTGTTCGAACGGATCATGGTCCAGGCCCACCGGAAGGGCCGGACCATCTCCGAATACGTGACGGGGATTCTTGAACGGCAGGTGCCGGACTATCGGACCGCCCGCGCGGATCCAGGGTCGGAAGAATCGGCGGCCTGAGCCGCACACTCCCGATTGAGCGCGCAAGGTTTCGCTCGTCTCGACTGCGCGCTGACTCGCCCAGCGGCCCCGGGCTTTATGTCGACGCCGCTGGACGTGGACGGTACATGGGCGAGACTGATGCCAAAAGGCAACATTCTTCGCATGTCGAGGCCGGTTAGTATCCATGCAAAGACAACCTGTCGAACATAACTGCGAATCGGGCTACCGTCCGGAATCACATTTGCTACGAATTCGCAGGCGTCGCAAGCCGCTAGCCCGGGAGCCACGACGCCTCCCGCGGCCCGACGTGCCCTACTCCACGATGAGGAGCCACTATGAAGAAGATCGCGGGAATCATCCTACCTCGCATGCTGGCCTGCGTCGCGACGCTCGCCCTGGCGGCGGACGCCCGGGCCGACTACGCCTACGGCTTCGCCTCGCAGACCATCAGCGGGCTGAGCGTCACGCCGGGCTCCGGCGGGTTCACCAACGTCTCGGCGGTCACCACCTCCACCAACGCCGCCGCCACCGTCAACGGCGTCGGCCCTGCCACGAGCCACCCCCTGGACGCGCCCGAGGCCTACCTCGGTGGGGGGCCGACCGCGCCGGGGAACCTCTTCGGGCGCTACGCCCCGGGCGCCGTCCCCATCAGCCCGGTCGGCAACTTCACCCGCGGCGATGCCCTCATCGCCAGCCTCCTGGGGCCCGGCAACTCCGCCTCGGTGGTCTCCGAGAGCTTCCTCGGTAGCCCCGGCATGGAGACCGCCTTCAGCACCGTGACGGCCTCGGTGACGCTCACCCCCACGGCCTCCACGGCCCTGACGATCGGCTACAACTTCACCAATGACATCTTCGTGTCGCAGACGAGTTTGGGCACGTCGTCGGCGAGCTACAACTTCGACATCACGCTCAAGAACGCGGCCGGAGCCGTCATCTTTGGGATGGCCTCCAACCCGACGAACCTGAGCCTGTCGGCGCCGCCCCCCGGGCCGGAGCTGATCGTGTCGGGGGCCGAGTCGTTCCTGACGCCGGAGCTGACGGGGGGGTCGGCCTACACGCTGATCTTCTCGATCAAGTCGGCCTCTTCGGCCACGCTCACGGCGGTGCCGGAGCCGAGCTCCCTGGCCCTGATGGGCCTGGGCGGCGCGGGCCTGGCGCTGAGGTGGCGGCGGCGCCGGGCCGGGGCCGCGGGCTGAGGCCCGGCCGGTTCGCGAGTCGTTGCAAGTCATCCCCGAACGGGCCGGCGGTCCATCCGCCGGCCCGTTTCATGTCGGGGCGGGTAACGCAAGACGAGGCGGAGGTCGCCGGCCGTGACCTACGTGGGTTGTGGCCGGCGACCTCCGCCTCGTCCTGCGTTGAAGGACGCGACCCCGTCCTCGCAGACTCATCCCGGCAGCGGGACGCCAATCGGACCGCGCGTCATCGGCTTGGGAAGGTCCAGAGCGGCGAGCAGGTCATCGAGCTTGATCGGCTTGGACAGCACCCGCCCCGGGGCCATCGCCTCCGCGGCGGCCAATTGCTCCGCGCCGCACAGGCCGGTGCAGATCACCACGCGCGTCGGCAACCCCCGCGCGGCGATCTCGGCCGCGATCCGCTCCCCGCCCCCGTCCGGGAGCATCAGGTCGAGGATGGCGCAATCCGGGCGCGCGTCGAGCGCCGCCAGGGCCTCGCGGACATCGGCGGCCTCGTCGATCGTCCAGCCCTTGCGGGCGACGAGGCGGGCCAGGACACGGCGAGTCGGCAGATGATCATCGACGATGAGGATTCGTGGCACCATCGCCCCCCTCGCTTCTCGGTTCAGTGGGGGAGATTATCGGGGGTGCGAAGGGCAGCGAGCAAGGGCCTCGCGGCAAAATTAGCGCACGAAGAAACCCGGCCTGTCACGGCCGACGCTGGCTCGCCGGACGGGCCATCCCCAGGATTGATGAGGCGGCCGATGATGCGCCGCGCAACGCTCGATTGATGCCAGGCCGCGCGACAGGCCGATAACCCTGTTGCGCCGCGCAATGCCGCGCAGGGAGGCATCATGGCTGTTGTTGCGTATCTGAATCAGAAGGGCGGGGTGGGCAAGTCGAGCACTACTCACCATCTCGCCGGAACTCTGGCGGCGATGGGTCGTCGGCTCCTCCTCGTGGATGCCGATCCCCAGAGCTCGCTGACCCAGGGATTGCTGGGCCCTGAGGCCCTTGATGACATCGACCCGGCCGAGACGATCGCGGCGGTATTGCGTGGGGAAGATCCTTTCCCGGATTCCGTGATCCGCCCGTCCGGCATCTCGGGGGTGGACCTGATGCCGGGCTCGCAATCGGCCAACGATGCGAACGTGCCCCGGCCGTGGGAGCAGGATTGCGCCGCGCAATGCCGGCTTGCCGACGTGCTGACGGAGCTGGCCCCGCGGTACGACCTGGTGATGATCGACTGCCCCCCTACCCTCTCCGGCTGTAGCTGGGCGGCGCTGGTTGCGGCCGATTCCCTCGTGGTCCCCCTCCAGGCCGAAGACTACGGCTCCCAGGGCGTGCGGGCGATCCAGGATTGGATCGCCACGGTGAGGGCGACGATGAATCCGGGCCTGCATCTGGCCGGCTATCTGATCACCATGTTCAACCCTCGGCTTGCCATCCACAAGGCGTACGAGTCGCGGCTCCGAGCGACGTACGGGAGCCTCGTCTTCTCGACGATGGTGCCCTACGCGGCCGACTTCAAGGAAGCCATTGCGGCCCGCCAGACGCTGGCGCAGTACAAGCCGAAGGGGGCGTCGGCGAAGGTCGTCCGGGCCTTGGCCGAGGAACTGATGGGTCGCCTGACACCCGCGCAACCCGAGACGGAGGCCGCCTGAAATGAGCAAGCTTGAAAGGCTACTCGGTGGTGTCGGGGCCAACATCGACGCGAGCATGGGGGCGGGCCGAGAGGCAAGGCCGTTGCACGGCGCAACGCCCGCGCCGGGCCTGTCCGCGAACTCCCGGATGCAGGGTGTGACGCGGAGCAAAGACGCGGCCGAGATCCCGGTCGACCGGATCACGCCGGACCCGGATCAGCCCCGGGAAGAGTTCGACGCCGAGGCCCTGGCACGGCTGGCCGAGTCTCTGAGGACACGTGGGCAGTTGCAGCCGATCGGGGTTCGGTGGGTCGAAGGGCAGGGGGCCTACATGATCGTCATGGGCGAGCGGCGATGGAGGGCGGCGAAGATAGCCGGGCTCGCCACCATGTCCTGCGTGATCATGGACGCACCGTCCGAGCCAGGCGATTTGCTGGCCCTCCAGATGATCGAGAATTGCGTGCGAGAGGACCTCCGCCCGGTGGAGCAGGCCAGAGCCTACAAGCAGCTCATCGCATCCCGTGGCTGGTCGGCCCGTCAACTTGCCTCGGAACTGACTGTCAACCCGGCGACGATCACGCGAGCGCTCGCCTTGCTCGATTTGCCCGATTGCGTCCAGGAGCAGGTAGAGCGGGGGGCGCTGGCCCCGCACACGGCCTATGAGGTGTCGAAGCTGGAGACGGCCGAGGAACAGGTGATGGTCGCCACAGCGGCAATCGACCGAAGCTTGACCAGGGGCGAGGTGGACGAGTTGGTCAAGGCGGTCCGCGCGAGGCGGCCGGCTCCCTCGGCGCGGCCCGAACCGATCACCCTCGACCTCGGCGACGGATGCATGGTCGTCATGAAGTGGCGGAAGGCCGGCGGACCATCGCCACTCCAGGCGTTGCGCCGCGCAATGAAGCTCCTGCAGGAACGTGAGCGATCTGAGGAACAAGCCGCGTGATCGAGCGGCTTGGGCATGATCAGGTCGGGCCCGCAGGCCGCGAAGGCGGCGATCGGGGCCGCGTCCTCCGTCGCCGACGAGACGATGACGCGGCCCCGATCGCCGCCTCGCGGATCGCGTCCAGGACCTCCAGCCCCTTGCCATTCCTTGAGAGCCACGCCGTGGCCTTCGCCGGCGGCACGGCCAAGGCCGGCGCCAGGCCCGTGGTGGACATCTACAGCACCTTCTTGCAGCGGTCCTTCGACCAGATCTTCCAGGAGGTCGCGCTCCAGGACCTCCCGGTCATCTTCACCATCGACCGCGCCGGGCTGGTCGGGGCCGACGGGCCGACCCATCACGGCACCTACGACATCGCCTACATGCGGATCTTCCCCAACATGGTGGTGATGGCCCCCGGCGACGAGAAGGACATCGCGCCGATGCTGGAGTTCGCCCTGGGACACACCTCGCCGGTCTCGATGCGCTACCCCCGGGCCG
>JAQGHR010000017.1 GCA_028291545.1 Planctomycetota bacterium
TGCTCTGCCAGTGGATGGCGACGGTGTCGCCGGCGCCGAGGCCGGCCCAGGGGACGGCGCCGATGGTGGCGTAGGGCTGGCCGGGCCCGACGTCGTAGGTCGACAGCAGGATCTTGGGCTCGAGCCCCTCGGCAGCAAGTCTCAGGGCCGGGCGCGAGCGTTTGATCGGCCGGCGGAAGAGGGCCGAGACGACGTGGCGGAACTGGCTCATCGGTTGTGCTCTCTGGTCGATGGTTGAGACGGGAAGCGAACCTTTCGCCGTCGTTCGACACGACACCCACCGGGTGATCCCTCGGCACAAGCCTCCTGGGAACGACTTACATCAATCATTCACGCATACATGAATGCGATGTCATGCGCGCAGTCGACACGGCGATCCCGGCATCCCTGCCCGGTCGCGAGGCGATCGAGTCGTTCTGGAAGAGAGGGAACCGAATGGGGAGAAGTGTGAAGCCCCTCCTTCCGGATCGCACGGGTGAATGCCCGGACGACGGAGGAAGCAGCTTGGCTTCATACTTTACTCAGGTGCGTTTATGACGCAAGTAGAAAAGTACAAAAAAAAATGTAAGAACACATTTCCGAATAGTTGCACCCATGGCATGAACGGCGGCCGACACGCCGCGTCCGGGAAAGCGGGAACGGTCAAAAAAAACGCAATCCGCGTGCGGATCGCCCCCGCCGCGTTCATCGAGGGTCGTGCGGATGAGGCCGGGCTCGGCCTTCTAGCTCGCTTGTCTCCCTGGCTCACGGCGATCTATTGTCAAAAAGGTATAATCGTTGCAATTCCTCATGGGACCGGAGAATCGGCCTTCGCGATTTCACAAATAAGGAGATTCACAATAAGGTGAATCAGGGTATCTAACCCTGTTCAACGGGTCGTCTGGCCCCACCTGCGCCGTTGCGGGGGAACGGGAGTGCGAATCCGTTCGTTGGGGCTTACTTTGGCGACGTGGACCGGCCTGCCCTCCTTGCGGGCTCGTCGCCTGCCGCGGGCCGGGCCGGCCGGAAAATACCGGATGCGGCGGCATGCCCTCGCGCCGAAAATGGCCTCCAGGCCCGGCCGGATCGGCCCGGGGCTCGGCCCGTCATCGGACCTGTCGGGGACGATCGTCTTCCGGGGACCACATCACTCCGGGGCGGACCCGGAGGTCACGTCGGCAAACAGGGGGCGATGATCCGAGCCGATATCCGGGCCAACCCAACTGCGTCGCGAGCGCATCCCCGGCGAGACGAGCACGTGGTCGATCCTCGCACCGAACCAACGGGTGTGTTTGGTGTAACCGAATCCAAGACCAGTCGCGGCGAAGGAGTCCTCGTAGCCGGACCAGGAGCGGCGGAAGATCGCACTCTCGCCCGGGAGGTTGAAGTCGCCCGCGCACAGCGATCTTCCCGGCGCGGCCGCCACGATCCGGCTCGCCGCCCGGGAGAGGTCGCTTCGCATATCAATATTGGACTGAAGGGCCGCTCGCCCCGACCAGCCACCGGAGAGTACGGCTTCGATCCCCTCGCGGGCCGTTTCGAGATGCACGTTATGCACGCGAATCGGGCCTCCCGGCGTCGCCAGCTCGTAGCGGACCAGCCAGGCCTGCCCGCCGAGTTCCTCCGGCCCGAAGGGGGTCGCCTCCCGGATCGGGAAGCGGCTGCCGAGCAAGAGCTGGTCATCGATACGGATGTGCCAGCCGGCGCCTCGGAAGATGCTCGTTGCCTCGGCTCCGGACCATTCCTGGAGCAGGACCACGTCAGGTCGTTCGCGCTCGATGAGCGCGGCGAGGGCGTCTCGATCCAGGAGGTCCATCTGCGTGTTGCAGGTAAGGACCCGGATCGTGGGCTCCGCCGAGGTTCGTTGAAACATCGGCCTCCAGGGAAGGCGGAACCCCATCAGGGGACCCACGAGCAGGCCGGAGGCCAGCAGCAGGATCGGGAGGGATTTTCGGCGCCAGATCAGCGCGGCCGGCGCGACCGCGAGCAGGGGGATGCCGGCGATCCATCGAGGCCCGAAGAGCAGGAGCGACCCGACCCACCAGCGATCGCTCAGCCCATGCAATAGGGCGACCAGCACCGCCAGGGATGCAACATACCACCAGGAAGCCCAGGCCACCCGGCTACCCGATCGCCGGGGTGCAGACGCGCTGGCCGGGTTCGTTGGAAGCTGCGAGAGATCCTGTGCGGAAATCAGGGCCGGCCGGCGTGATCCGCAGCCGACACAGAGGCGCAGCATCGACGCCTCGGGATTCTCGGTTCCGCAGCCCGGGCACCGCCAGAAATCCGACTGCGGAAGCCGGTCGGCTCCACTCAACATCAAGTCTCCCTGTCTCCGGGATCAGGAATGCAGCCGGATCGAACGCAGGGGCGGATTGATTCGTGCAGACCCATCAAGAACTGGCCCGGGACCCCATCCCAAGCATCGTGCCTAGCAACTTCTGCCATCGCCCCTGGCCCTCATCCTGAATGGCCGCGAGCCTTCGGGCGATTTGCAAGTGGAGTTCCTCCTGGCCCGCCTCCGCGACCGGCGGCTGTCGCGGGCCGAAACTCTGCGGGTCGTCGATCATCGACCGTGCGGGCCCCGTGAGGGGATCGTGGAACGTCTCGGCCCCGACGAGCCTCAGAGACGACTTGACGATCGGGCGGGGAACCGCCGGAGATGCGGGTTGACGACCGAGCAACGCGCGGTGTTCTTCGGTCAGGTCGTGGATCTGGGCGAGCTCTGCGCGGATCAATTCCATCTGGTCCTGATGCATGCCGGTGAAGAGACGAAACATCGTCATCAGCGCCTGCTGGAACTGATCCGCGATCAGCTCCTGCTTCCGTCCGAGTTCCTGGAGGGCGGAGACCAGGAGCGGGTCGGGTTGACTGTGCGTGGCCAACGGCCGATCCGAGGATCGCGAGATCGGTACCAGCACCGCAGGTGCCGAACTCGGCGCCGGGACGGTTGAACGGACGCCGATCCGCTGGGGACCGACGCCGATCTCATCCCCCTCTTGCAGACGAGCAAATCGGACACGTCGTCCGTTCACCGTCATCCCCCCCGGGGCTAGCAAGTCGACCAGCCAGGAATCCCTCTGCGAGCGCACGATGGCGGCGTGAACGAGGGCAATCCCGTCGCCGGGCAACCGGACCCGGCAGGCACATGACCTTCCCAGTAACACCAGGGCGCGACTAACCTGCCAAAACGCCGGGGGCGGAGCTGGTCCCGGGAATTGCAGCTCAAGACGCGCCGACCGCTCCGTCGGAAACGTTCGCGAAAGCGGCTCCGAAGGCTCAACCTTGGCCCGGACGGAGCCCACCAATGAGCGGATCGTGAACGGGCCGATCCGGATTGTTTCGCCGAGCGAAAGCCAGCCGCTGGGGCGCTTCCCATCGGCGAAAATCAGCCCCGCACGGCTTCCGAGATCGATCGCGAAAATGCCCCCGGAGATGACCTGCAAATAGGCATGCCGTCGCTCGATAATCGGGTGGCTCAACACCAGGTCGGATCCGGAATCGCGCCCGATGACCGCAAATGGCCCGCGAATCTCTCGGAGTTCTGCCTCTCCCTTGTCGTCGGGACCTTCCACGACGAACCGAAGCGGACTCTCCAACCCGCAGTCCTTGGCGAACCATTCGAGCGTGGTATCGTCTGCCATGGTGGGCCTCTCCGCTATGCACGACTCCGAAGTCGAAACCGACCGGCTCTCCCTCAAGCGGCCACATCGGTCTATTGTGGTGGCGCTCGAGAACGCAGTCCATGGCATTGGAGTCGATGCGTTGGCGCGGAGGTCCGGGCCGAGGCCTCCGAGATTCGCGTCCAGCAGAAATCCCCGCGTGGCGGGGTTGATTATCCGGATGACAAGGCCGCAGCGGACGCGACGCATTGTCAGATTGCCCGGGTCGTGCCGGCGTGAAACATCCCCGGTCGCAGACGACCGGTTACGACCACCCCAGGGGGCGCACTCGGCCGGGAGATAAGGCGATCGGCGCCGCGGCCTGGTCGACCCGTCGGGGGTGCCGCTGGCGATCCGCACCGCCGGGGCGAACGCCAGCGACCACCGCCACATCCTCCCCCTGGTGCTCGACTTCCCCAAGGTCGGCGGCGTGCCGGGCCGACCGAAGGAGTTGCCCGATGACCTGTACGCGATCCGTGACTACTTCATCGGGGAGGCAACCGGTTCCACGGCCGTCCCTTCGGACAGGTCGTCCCCGGGGTTGACGATCACGGTCTCGCCGGGGTCGATCCCGGCGAGCACCTCCGTCTCCATGCCGAAGTCGCGGCCGAGCTGCACCGTGCGGTAATGGACACGGTTGTGAGCGTCGAGTACGGCCAGCCGAGGTCCTTCGGCCCGGGTCGTCAGGGCGGCGGCCGGGACGAGGGCCGAGGGGGCTTGTCGCTGGAAGACGAACCGAACCTGGAGGTACATGCCCGGCCGCAGCGCCTCGTCGCGATTGAGGACCTGGACCTCCGTCAGCAGCGTGCGCGTGCTGAGATCCAGGGCGTCGGCCGTCCGCGTGATCGTGCCGGCGAAGGACCGCTTGGGATCTTCACGCCGAAACACAATGGCCTTCTGGCCGACCTTGACGTCGGTCGAGAACATCTGCGGGACGTTCGCGAAGACGCGCAACGTGTCGATCCGGGCGAGGTGGAAGAGCTCGCGAGTCGAGGTGCTGTCGGCGGTGACCAGGTCGCCGGGATCGCAATTCCGGGCGGTGATGACGCCCGAGAACGGGGCGATCACCTTCTGGTAGGATTTCATCGTCTCCAGCCGATGGATATCCGCCTCGTTGACCCGGACGTTCGACTCGGTCGCCACGACGTTGGCGTCGGCGACGCGATCCTTCGCCAGGACGGTATCGAGTTCCTGCTGGGAGGCGGCCTGTTTTGACAGCAACCTGCGGGACCGCTGGAGCTCGACGTCGGCGAGATCGCTGTTGGCCTGATCGCGAGCGAGGTTGGCGCGGGTGAGGAGCAGGACCGCGCGGGCCTGTTCGAGCTGGGCGTCGACCTCGGGCGCGGAGATCTCGGCCAGCAGGTCGCCCTCCTTGACGCGGTCGCCGATGTCGACCTTCCGGCTCTTGAGATAGCCGGCGGTCCTCGCGTAAATCGACGCTTCGAGAAGCGGATGGGCGTCCCCCGGCAGGACCCGTTCGGTGGAAGCGGAGGCCGCCCTGGCCTTGACCACCGGGACGCGTGGCAGCGCCGTGAACACTGCGGCGGCGGCCGCTTTCAGCGCATGATCCCGCTGCAATCGCGGCTTGATCCCCGCGACGATCGCCCCCGCCAGAGTGGCGCTGGCCAGGATGATGGCGAGCAAAGACCATGCCCAGGTTCGCCACCGGATTGGGGCTTTTGTTGCCGGACCAGACATCGGGTATGACCCGAGTTGTCCGTTGCTTTCCGAAGTGACGTGTTCTCTGATCTCGACGTCGCTCATCATCGTCCCTCCCCCGAAGCCAAGGGCAAGCTCGCGCCGACGAGCGGCCGACCGTTCTCGGAATGGTGTGGAGCCGCCTGGCCAGGTGCCGTATACGATTCGGACGGCTCATCGTCGGTCGGCTCCGGGGCGGGCGGCTTGCGGCGGAGCATGGCGTAAGCGACTGGCACGAAGATCAGGGTGAAGAACGTGGCCACCAGGAGTCCGCCGATGACGGCGCGGCCCAGCGGGGCATTCTGCTCGCCCCCCTCGCCCAGTCCGAGCGACATCGGCAGCATGCCGATGATCATCGCCAGGGCCGTCATCAGCACCGGCCTCAGCCTCGTCGAGCCCGCGGCGAGGGCGGCCCCCCGGGCGTCCGACCCCTCATGCCGCTGTTCGTTCGCGAAGGTGACCATCAGGATGCTGTTGGCCGTGGCCACCCCGATGCACATGATCGCCCCCATCAGGGCGGGCACGCTGAGGGTCGTCTGCGTCAGGAACAAGATCCACAGGATGCCGGCCAGCGCCCCGGGGAGAGCGGTCAGGATGATGAACGGGTCTAGCCACGACTGGAAGTTCACCACCATGAGGAGGTAGACCAGCAGGATCGCGAAGACCAGCCCGGTTGCCAGCCCGAGGAACGAGCTGTTCATGCTCTCCACCTGGCCGCGGATCACGATCGAGCTGCCGCGCGGCAGTCCCTTCTGCGCGGCGTCAACTACCTTCTGGACATCGGCCGAGACGGCCCCGAGATCGCGGCCCTGGACATTGGCGTAGACGTCGTAGGTCGGCTGGACATTGTAATGATTGATGTTCGCCGCCTGCGTGCCGCGGCTCAGGACCGCCAGGTTGCCGAGGAGTTGGGTCGGCTGCCCGGGAGTCCCTTTCGCCTTCCTCCCCTGGGTCGGGACGTTGGGCGTGGCCTGCGCCTTGATGATGGGCGTGCTCATCAGGGTATCCACCGAGTCGATGCGAAACTCCGGGGTCTGCACGGCCACCCGGTAGTTGACCCGGTTCTCCGGGTTGATCCAGAAATTGGGCGACACCTGGTTGGTCGAGCTGAGCGAGACGAGCAGGCTGCCGGCCACGTCCTGCTGGGTCAGCCCCACCTCGGAGGCCATGATCCGGTCCACGTTCAGGCGCAAGTCCGGCAGGTCGGTGATCTGCTGGAGATGCACGTCGGCGATGCCGGGGATCTTCGCGATCTCGCGGCGGAGCCGCTGGGCGACGGCGAGGTTGGCCTCGCGCTTGACGCCGACCACCTGCACGTCGATCGGGGCGGGCAGGCCGAAGTTCAGGATCTGATTCGTGATGTCGGCCGGCTCGAAATAGAACGTGCAGTTCGGGAACCGCCGGGGCAGTTCTTCTCGCAATCGCGAGACGTGTTCCTCGGTCGGCCGGTGGCCCGGCTTGAGCGACACGAGGATCTCGCCGTCGGCGTCGCTGACCGTACCGGTGTTGAGGAAGGCCATGATCGTGAAGGACTGGGTCAGCCCGATGTTGTCGAGGATCAGGGCGCGCTCGCTGTCGGGGACCACCTCGCGGATGACGCCCTCGACCTGGCCGAAGAGGTTCTCGGTCTCCTCGACGCGCGTCCCGGCCGGCGCCCGGACGTGCAGCCGGAACTGACCCGCGTCCACGTTCGGGAAGAAGTCACGTCCGATCCACGGAGACAGCCCCAGTGATCCCAGGGCGAATCCCAGCATCACGGTCGACGTGACGAAACGGTGGTCGAGGGCCCACCCCAGCACGCCCTGATAGATCAGCCGCAACCGCTCGAAGCCGCGGTTGAATGCCTCGTGGAACAGGGACGGATGGCGGATCACCGACCACGGGGTGAGCCGTGGGCTCGCCGGTGCCTCGTGACCTCTCCCGGCTTCCGCCTCGGCTTCTCTCGGCAGCAGGTAGAGCACCATGGTCGGCACGAGGGTGCGCGAAAGAAAGTAGGAGGCCAGCATGGCGAAAACGACCGCGAGGGCCAGCGGCGTGAACAGGTAGGCCGCAGGCCCGGTCAGGAACACGACCGGCACGAAGACGATGCAGATGGCCAGCGTCGAGACGAACGCGGGGATCGCGACCTGCGCGGCGCCGTCCAGGATCGCCCGGCGGAGCGTCTTCCCCATGCCCATGTTGCGGTGGACGTTCTCGATCTCCACCGTGGCGTCGTCCACCAGGATGCCGACCGCCAGGGCCATCCCGCCCAGAGTCATGGTGTTGAGCGTGTAACCCAGCCCCCACAGCGCGATGATCGAGACGAGGATCGACAGCGGTATCGACGTGGCCACGATCAGCGTGCTCCGCCAGGAGCCGAGGAACAGGAGGATCATCAGGGCCGTCAGGCCCGCGGCGATCGCCCCCTCCTTGAGCACACCGTCGACGGCCGCGCGCACGAACACCGACTGGTCGAACATGAGCTCCAGCTTCAATTCCGGCGGGAGCTGGGCCCGGATGCGGGGCAGGGCCGCGCGCACGCCTTCGACCACGCTGAGGGTCGAGGCCCCCTCGCCCTTGAGGATGGTCATGAGCACCGCGCGGCGTCCGTCGCGACGGACGATATTGGTCTGAACCCGATAGCTGTCCGTCACGTGGGCCACGTTCTTGACATAGACCGGCACGCCGTTGACGGTGCGGATCGGGATGTCGTTGAACGCCTCGATCGTCTCCGGGCTGCTGTTGAGCTTGACGATGTACTCCCGGTCCCCCATCTTGGCCGTGCCGGCCGGGATGATCAGGTTCTGGCTGCCGATGGCCGCGCTGACGTCGGACGGGGACAGGCCCTGCGCGAAGAGCGCGTCCGGGTCCAGACTGACCATGACCTGGCGCTCGCGGCCTCCCCACGGCTGGGGTACCCGCGCGCCCTGGACGGTGCCGAGCTGCTGATTCACGAAGTTCTGGGCGTAGTCGAAGATCTGCTGCTCGCTCAGCGTGTCGCTGCTCAGGGCGATCTGGACGATGGGAACGCTGGTGGCGCTGTAGCGGACGATGAATGGCGGCGTGATGCCGGGCGGCATGACCTTCAGGAGCATCTGGCAGGTCGCCGTCACCTGGGCCTGGGCCTCGGCGATGTTCGCACCCGGCCGGAAGTAGATGCGGATCACCCCCACCCCGTTGAGCGACTGGCTCTCCATGTGCTCGATACCGTTGACCGAGGCGGTCAGGATGCGCTCGTTGACGAACACGATGCGCGTCTCGACCTCGTCGGCGGGCATGCCGAAGTACGACCAGACGACGCTGACGACCGGGACGTCGATGTTCGGGAAGATGTCCGTGGACATGCGGTAGATGCTGACCGCACCGAGAACCGCGATGAGCAGGGCCGCCACGACGAACGTGTAGGTGCGGCGGAGGGCGAGCCTGACGATCCACATGAATCGACCCCTTGATCAGGAAACGACGGTCCGGAGATCGACACAGATCTTCGACCGGAGAGAAGCAGGGCCACCCTCGGCCCGCCCTTCGGGTCTCTCCGGCCCTGGGGAGGCATCAGGCGAGGCGGCGCATGAATTCCTCATGCCTATCGCGCTGGCGATTCGCCCGCGGGTCGAACGGATCGACCGACTCTTCGAGCAGGTCGATCAGCCGGGCGTTCAATAGCTCGCGGATGGTCTCATGACCGCTTTCCGCGGCCAGCGTGAGGCGAGCATGCTGCTCCTCCGACAATTCGAGCGTGATCGTTTTCATGACACACCTCTGGAGGGACCAGCGGCCCCGCCGTGAAAGGGCCTCGAAATGCCACGAAGAAATCGGTTGCTTGGTGACGGTCGGTCAACCGCGAGCGAAGTGGTGCGCCCCGCGTCAGTGGGGAAACACGAGTCCCGCTGTTCATGACCACTTGATCTCGCGAGAAACGTCGCATGATCCCTTCATCGAATTTCTCAGGAGATGGCCGGTGAGTTCCGAGGAGACCCGTTTCGGGCTCAAAGCCTCGGGAAAACCTGCTTAATGGGCGGACTTCCCGACGTGTTGGTTGGTCCCCCGGGCCGGCCGAGCCGATCGGGAAGCCAGTCCTGGAAGTACGACGTTGTAATCCGCTTTGTACGGCTGTTGTCGAGGCGATAACGGAGGTGAGCGATGGAGAGCTCGTCCCCGAGCCGGAGCCACCCCAACCCCACCAGCTGACCGTTAATCCGGGTCCCGTTGATGCTGCCCAGATCAAGGACCACGACCCTGCCGTCGTTCTCGGTCAGGCAGCAATGGATCCGGGAGACACGGATCGAGTCGAGCCACGCATCGCACCACGGGTCGCGACCGACGATCACCGTGGTGGGACCCACGGGGATGTCCGGCCCTTCTCCGAGAGCGGTCAAGCAAGTGGGCGTGGCGGGCTCGACTTGTCCCGACAGTTTCTCTTGATACTCGCACTTCACCCCGAGCCAGAACGCCTGCAACGGGGGATTGCCCTCAGCGGCTGCGATGAGTCGGTCACACTGCCGCATGCTTTCGAGATACCCGTCCACCACGCGGATCCGGTCTCTGAGGAGACCGTGACGGATTGAACGTTTTCCAGCCACGACGCCTTTCCTTTCAAGTTGGTTTGCTCGCGATATACCGGTGAAGCCCGTGTCCACGGGCCTGAATGGAGACGGTCGGGTTCAAGCGTGAGGGGATCGCGTCCGCATCCGTCGGATCGCACGGAGGGCCGAAGCGAGTCCCGTCACGATCCCGGCACTCAGCCGCCATGTGAGGCACAATGCCAGTGGTGCGAGCACCATCATCAAGGACCGAAGCACCAGATCGAGCAGCATCCGGCGTCTCCTCTTGTGACCGCCCTTCCAGACAGGCGACTGGGGGGGCCCCAGGGCGCTCGCGCTTATTGGGCCACGATTACGCCCCGGGCGGGTCCTCCGAAGCCTCCGCTCCTTGCTCCCCCAATAAGTCCCGCGAATAATAACGGTGGGACCCTTCAGCTTTTCTTTCGAAGGGGGGATGATGGGGACTGACCCGAAGGTCGATCTGTCACTGATCCTGGGACGGGCCAGGGCCGGCGACGAGCGGGCCAGAAGTGAGCTCATTGCTCTGGTCTATGACCAATTGCGGCAGGTCGCCGCGCGATTGATGAGTCGTGAGCGCAGGGACCATACACTTCCGCCCACCGCATTGGTCCACGAGGCCGTGATCCGGTTGTTGGGCGATGCGGTTTTCGACAGGTCCCCGGATCGAGCTTTCCTGTTCGCTTCGGCCGCACGGGCCATGCGGCAGGTGCTCATCGAGCACGCGAGGCGCAGGGCCGCCGACCGGCGCGGCGGGCGCTGGCGTCGAATGCCGCTTGACCTCGTGGTGGACTACTTCGAGGAGCAGGGACTGGACGTCGTCGCGGTCCACGAGGCCCTCGACCGACTGGCCGAGTTGAACGAGCGGCAGGGCCAGGTCATGACGCTGAGATACTTCGGCGGACTGACGGTATCCGAGGTCGCCGCCGCTCTCGAGGTCGGGGTGGTCACGGTGGAACGGGACTGGCGCCTGGCGCGAGCCTGGCTCCGCGAGCAACTCCAGGAGAGGGACGAATGACACCGGAACGCTGGCGCCGGATTGACGACCTGTTCGAAGCCGCGCTCCGGCTAGAGCCGTCCGCCAGGGCGTCCTGGCTCCGCGAGGCCTGCCCGGATGACGATGCCCTGCGGGCCGAAGTGGGGCGGTTGCTGGATCAGAATGACGCGGCGGACAGGGACGGATTCCTGACGCCACCCGAGATCCTGGGCCGAACCCCTGAACGGACGGGGAGCTGGCCACCCCATGAGGATCTGGGCCCTCGGGGCGGGCACGCGACCGGGGATGGGGTTGACGACGGCTTTGCCGGCGATGCCGGCGGCTTCTCACCGAAGGCGGCGATCGCCGAGGGCGTGGGTCGGTTCCCCATCTTCGAGACCCCGTCCGTGGTGCGGGCGAGGCTGCGGGAATTGCCGATGATCTACATCCTGATCCTGGGAATGGCCCTCTTCTGGACACATACCGTCATGGGTTATCAGGACCCTACGCTTGATGCGCTTAATGCGCTCGTCATCCTGACTCTCGTAAGCACCGTCGTCCTGCTCTCGTCCAGGTGGCCCATCCCACTGGCCTGGCTCAAAGCCCTTGAGCTGGGCGTGATCGGGGTGGTCGCGAGTCTGATCACGATCACTCAGTACCGACAGATGCTCGCCTATTCCGCGCGCGACGATGTGATGATGGCGCAGTTGACGATGAAAAACGCCGTCCTCCTCACCTCCGTCCTGGTACTCACCTACGGCCTTTACGTCCCGAAGAGCTGGCATCGTGCCGCACTGGTGGCCGGGCCGCTCGCACTACTCCCCTTCGCGACATTGTTGGTCCTGTTTCTGCGGCATCGCGAGGCGATGGAGTGGCTGGGAGAGGGGTGGAAATGGAGCAAGATGGCCCGGCTCGCTCTGTTCAGCTTCGACGCGATGCTCCTCTTCATCGTTGCCGCCGGTTCAGCCTACGGGGCTCGCACGATCTCTCTGTTGCGTCGCCAGGTCGCTGAGGCCCGGCAGCTCGGCCAGTATCGACTCCTAGGGCGGATCGGTTCCGGCGGGATGGGTGAGGTCTACCTGGCCGAGCACCAGCTCCTGAAGCGGCCCTGCGCCCTGAAGCTGATCCGGCCGGGCGCCGTTGCCGACCCGAACGCCCTGGAGCGATTCGAGCGCGAGGTCCAGATCACCGCGACTCTCTCCCACCCCAACACCGTCGAGGTCTTCGACTACGGCCGGACCGAGGACGGGACCTACTACTACGTCATGGAGTACTTGCCGGGCCTGAGCCTGGCGGATCTGGTCGAGCGCCACGGCCCCCTGCCACCGGCGCGGGCGGTATACCTCTTGCGGCAGGTCTGCCTTGCCCTTCGCGAGGCGCACGCGGCGGGCCTGATCCACCGCGACATCAAGCCGTCGAACATCTTCGCCGCCCGACGCGGAAGGCAGCCGCATCGGCCCTGAGCATCAGGTCGATGCCCTCCTCCAGCGCCGCCATTGCGATGATCGACGGCGAACTGCAGATGTACTGGCGGATGCCCGGTGCCGGCACGTAGCCGGGCGCGAAATCGAATGGCGACGCATGCCCGAGCCAGCCGTAGAGCGGTTGCGCCGCTGCGCCCTGATGGCGGGTGGCCGCGTAGACGAAAGCCGGCGCGCCGGGGCCGCCGTTCAGGTACTTGTAGCCGCAGCCGATGGCGAAGTCGGCCTGCGAGCCCTCGAGGTCGACGGCAACGGCGCCGGCCGAGTGTGCGAGGTCCCAGATCGCCAGCGCGCCGGCGTCGTGCGCGGCCTGCGTGAGTGCGGTCATGTCATGCATCGCGCCGGTGCGAAAATTGACGTGCGTGAGCATCAGCACGGCGGTCGATTCGTCGAGCGCCGGCGCCAACTTTTCGGCGTCGACCAGTCGCAGTTCGTGGCCTTGTGCCAGAAGCTCCGCCAGGCCTTCCGCCATGTAGAGGTCCGTCGGAAAGTTCGCCGCTTCGGACAGGATCACCGTCCGTCCGGGACGCATCCTGAGCGCCACGGCGAGCACCTTGAACAGGTTGATCGACGTCGATTCGGCAACCACGATTTCCCCCGGCTTCGCGCCGACCAGCCGCGCGATCTTGTCGCCGAGCCGATGCGGATATTCCATCCAGCCGTGCCGGTTCCAGCTCGTGATCAGGTCGCCGCCCCATTCCTGTTCGATGACGCGCGCGATCCGCGCCGGCGTGGCGCG
>JAQGHR010000029.1 GCA_028291545.1 Planctomycetota bacterium
TGTCCGGCCCGACGACCCTGATCGCGCGGGATGGCACGAATCGGCCGATCGACGACAGCGCCGCCCCGATGCGCGACGCGTCCGGGGCCGTGCTCGGCGCGGTCCTGGTCTTCCGCGACATCACCGAGCGCAAGCAGGCGGAGGCGCGGGCGTTGCAGGCGGAGCGCCTGGCGGCGATCGGCGAGATCGTGACCGGCCTGGCCCACGAGAGCCGCAACGCCTTGCAACGGGGCCAGGCCTGCCTGGAGATGCTCGCCCTGGAGGTGCCCGATCGGCCCCGGGCGCGAGAGCTCATCGCCCGGTTGCAGAGGGCCCAGGATGACCTGAGCGGCCTCTACGAAGAGGTGCGGGAGTACGCGGCCCCCATCCGGCTCCAACTCCGCGACTGCAACCTGGCCGAGGTCTGGCGCGACGCGTGGACGGACCTGGAGCCGGCGCGGCAAGGCCGGGTGGCCGTGCTCCATGAGGTGATCGAGGTGGAGGACCTGTGCGGCCGCATCGATGCTCCCCGGATGGGCCAGGTCTTCCGCAACCTCCTGGAGAACGCGCTGATCGCATGCTCCGACCCGGTCGAGATCGCCATCCGCTGCGGCCCGGACGATCTCGACGGGCGCCCGGCCATGCGGATCTCCGTCCGCGACGACGGGCCGGGATTCACGGCCGAGGAGGGGCCGAAAGTCTTCGAGGCGTTCTACACGACCAAGACGCGCGGGACCGGCCTGGGCCTGACGATCTGCCGGCGAATCGTCGAGGCGCACGAGGGCCGGATCATCTCCGCCGATCCGCCGGGACGCGGTGCCGAGTTCATCCTCATCCTCCCGCGAGCCGCATGCTCGGAGCAAAGGACCCCATCCGCCGAGCCACATCCATCCGTTTGAGGCACGCGGCAAGGTCCGGCCTTGGCCGGAGACATGACGCTCGCCCCAGATCGTGCGGTTTGTGCCGCCTTCACGGCCCGTTCGCGCCTCGTCAGGGGAGGCCATGTTCCTACGTATGAGTATGAACCTGCCTCGATTTGCCATCGTAAGTTACGGCGGTGCCGCGTCGTCGTCGCAGCATCAGCGCGGAACAGAGAAGGCTGGGCGACGATGCGGCCACCCAATCATTCATCAGTTGGTGGCACGACCCGACTGAGGATCGTTCATCAACCCTCGATCTGCGAGCGGTTCGCTCGATCGGACCGTCGGCTCTCGGAACTGGCCCTCAGGCCCCGAGTTTCCAGGTCACGCGATGGGGCTGGAAACTGAATTTCCGCTTGAATCGCTGCATGGTCTTGGTCGCGCCGAAGTACGTTCCGTAGGAGTAGTATTTGACCGCCGGGTGATCCTCGGCCATGGACCCGGCGATCGAGGCGATCAGCAGCGGGACGACTCCATCGGGCTGAAAGTCCGCATGGCCGTAGATCGACTGGATGTCGCACAATTCGCCCGCCACGAGACAGCTTGCATACGCAACGAGTTGTTCGCCGCGGAATACGCCGAAGTAAGGATAGTCGTGGAGCGGGCACCGGGAGGGGGGGTTGGTATGCGGCTCGGCTTCATCGAGGAAGACTTCCTCGGGCATCGGCCGTCCCTGGCGCACCTCCGCCGATCGGAGGATCTCGGTCACGTCTGGAAGGTGCGCATTGTAGTCGAACCGAGAAAACCGGTACCCGGACCGTATCGCCTTCTTGACGTTGCGTCGCGCCGAGGCTTCGACCGTCGCCAGGTATCCCTTGACGCCGCCGGGCGGCAACAGGCCGACCGCATATCCGTATGCGAATTGGGGGACCACCAGGAATCGCCGGTGGGGTTCCCTGGCCTCCTGATAAAATTCCCGAGTGATCCGGTCGAAGAACGGATCATTCGCCGCCGCCCCTTCGCACATGAGGTCGATCGTCACCCGGGGAGCGCGGACGACCTCAACAAGCAGGGCGCAGACACTCCGCGGCTTATCCAGTAACGCCATCAGTCCACCTTTCATGACACGGCCGAATGTCGCTGGCCAGAAAGAACGCACCAAGATCGGGCGGAGTTCATCGAGCATTTGGAGAGTGCCTGGATGGGGTACACGCCGTTGTACGCCCGCTCGTTCGAGAGGACGCGACGAATCCGACGATGAGGCGATCGATTGCCGGCCACGAGCCCTCGGTGCATTGCGTCAATCCGCGCCGGGGACGCCCGGCGAGCCGAAGCGTCTCCGCGATGCGGATCAAGCCTCACTCAAGGATTCCGATGCGATGATATCGTATCAAGTCGATAGATGGTTTACTCGAGCAATTCACGGGCCAGTCGAATCACGTCCGAGGCATCCTCCGCGACGTGTTGTCGCCAGGCAACATCCCCCGGCGCTCCGACCATCCTCCCAGGACCTGCACGCGGACATTCCTCACGATCTCCACACGGTCGCCACCCCGAGCCAAGCCCGGGACGGTCCCGCCCATGCTACTACCGACTTTTTCTAATATCAAACTTATTTCCCCAATTCTACACACGTCTACCGCCTTGCCGGGTCAGGTCCAGGGACGGCGATGACTTGACGTCCGGCCCCATCACGAGGCCGGCTTGTTATAGCGGATGCTGATCTGAACGCGGGGCTTGCCGATCTCGACCTCGACGCGCTCGATCTTCTCGGCGATCGAGGTGCCGGGGATCGTGCGGTTGTCGTCGACCGGCTCCGTGAGAAAGGCCTCCGGCTCGTCGCGAGGCGGGGCGTCTCCCAGCTTCCACGCGGCGGAGAACATCGCCGTGATCGTGCCAATTTTGAGATTCCCCTTCGGCAGGAGCCGGCCGTCGACCGGCGTGCCGACGCCCGCCAGGAGGAACTCACGCGACTCCTCGTCGCCCACCGCATAGCCTCGGATCAGGGCGGCGCGGCCGGCGGGCACGATGATCCTCGCCTTGCGCATCAGGGGGTCGCGGTGCAGGGCAAAAATATTCACGCCATCGATGCAGAGTTCGACGGCGGCGTCGAGTGGCGAGTCGTTCAGGAGGCGGACCGCGTAAACGTCGTCGCGTTTCAGAGGGACGAAGGCGAAGCCGCGAATCGCCGATGCGGGGCGGGGCTGGAAGTCGTCTTCGCCACGGACGAGGACCTCGACCGCATAGGGATGCCCCGGGGCCGAGACCCGCGAGGTGGTCGCCGAATCCGCCGCGGGCTTGTCGATCGCGACCCTGGGCGATTTCAGGCCTTCCTCGACCTTCTTCAACCGTTCCCTGTTCGTCTTGCCCGAAAGGTCGCCCGTCACGCCGGTGAGCCTCGCGACGGTGGCGGCGCTGAACAGATCGACCTCCGGCTCGGCAAGCTTCTCGCGCCCGGCGTTCGTGTCCACCACCTGGAACTTGACCTTCAACGCCATGGTTCCGCCCGACGCGTCGGGCTTCAGGAAGTATTCGCCGCGGATCTCGACGGATGCCTGATCATCTCCCATGATCTTATGTTTCGCCAGTGCCTCCGACAGCGCCTCCGCGATGGCCGGGCCGGCGCTGGCGCGGAGGGACGCGG
The DNA here is from genome assembly GCA_028291545.1 of Planctomycetota bacterium. GTDB lineage: Bacteria > Planctomycetota > Planctomycetia > Isosphaerales > Isosphaeraceae > JAQGHR01. The sequence continues at coordinate 3,484 of JAQGHR010000029.1, forward strand.
CGCCGCTGAATTCGCCGATGGCGATCTTGGTCTCGTTCCTCTTCATGAGCGTCGCGGCGAGGCCCCGCGCCAGGCCGTCGAACTTCACCTCCATCTCCTCAGCACGCGAGGCCGAAGGCGCCAGTAACGCCACCACAATCACGATCGCGGTCGAGAGGCGCAAGTCCATGATCGAGGCTCCGAAACGTTCGAGTTCTCGGGATACGACGCACAGGCTTTATGATCCTGATTTCAAGCATCGGCCGCGGCTCGGAGGCGATCCGGGGAGGGGATTCGAGAGTCAAGATTCGAGATGGCAGAGCATGGATCCGGACAACCCCTCGGCAAGTTATGTCATGTCCCGGTCTCGAATCGCGAATCTCTGACCTTGAATTCGCCGCGCCGGATCGCCATTCAGAATACCGTCTTCGGCACGTGATCGCCGACTTCGCGGGCGGCGTCTTGATACAGCGAGTTGAGCTCCTTGCGCGACTCCCAGGTCTCGCGACGGATGGAGCCCCCGTCGATCAAAGGGCCGAGGCCCAGGGCCCGCAAGCGGCTGGACTTCGGAGCGATCGCGCTGCGGAGGATCTCGGGGTCGGCCAGGTCCAGCTCGGCCGCGGCGGCGTCGAGGTCCACCTTCTTGAGGTGCTCGCCCGCGACGGCCGAGATCGGCTCGTCCGGCGCGGCGCCGGAGGCCGGGCGGAACGGGCCGACGGCCTTCTCCTGGGCGGCGACGTACCGCGCCTCGTCCTTCTTGAGCACGCGCTTCAGCTCGTCCTCGTCCATGAACAGCCGATCGACGAAGCCCCGGGAATCGCCCCGGGCCGTCACCCCCTGGCGGATCGTATCGACGAATTGATACATCCCCTTGGCATGGCAGCCCATGCAGGACAGGCCGTTGACGATCAGGGGCGTGCCGGCGGTCTTGGCGTCGTCGTGGACGATGTCGACCGGGCCGGGGTCGATCTTCTTCCCGGTCTGGTCGACGAGCAGGTAGCCCTGGAGGTCGTTGGGCAGGCTGAAGAGGATCTCGCCCCCGGCATGCTCGAACGCCAGCTTCGGGAATGGGTGCCGCTCCATCGGCGGGCCGAGGGGATGCGTGGTCAGCCGGCTGGTCCCCTCCTCCGATCGGAAATCGTAGCTCTTCCAGTAGTAGCCGTGCCGTGCCTCATGGCGGTCGACCAGGCGATTGAAATCGGAGACCTTGCTCTTGGACACCGCCGCGCGCCTCAGCATCGCCTCACGAAAGTCGCGTTCGACCGGCACGCCGAGCCGGTCCTCAAGCTCCCCGGCCGTCTCGGGGAGGTCGAGGAACGCGTCGTACAGGGGCGACCTCGTGGCGTTCACGATGAACCAGTCGGCCCGGACGATGGGGATTTCCGAACCGGTCATCTCGAAGACCTCGCGGGCCTTCGCGCGCAGGTCGCGAGGCGACTCATCGCCCGGCACGAGCCCATAGGGGTAGTGCCTGAGCATCTCGTCCCAGAGGCGGCGGCGGTCCCAGCCCAGCGATCGGAGGTCGACGGCCAGGATCGTGGCCGCCGAATCCAGGGCGCGTGGGAGGACGATTTCCTCCTTCGCCGAGAGGCTGTTGACCGCTTTCGCCAGGCCCATCCGCAGGGTGGCCAGGGCGAGGTCCGACACGCGGTCGGCCGGGCGGTTGTAGGCCTGCCGCAGGGTGAAGAACCGCCATTGCGACCGCTCGGTCTCGGGCAGGTCGCGGAGGAACCTGGCGACGGACGTGAGCTCGTCGGCCTCTCCGCGAGGGCTCCGCGTCGCGGCCTTGGCGGCGGGGAACTCGGCCCCGGCCTCGATCCACGCGCGAAGGGTGGCGATCTCCTCGGCCGAGGGCCTGGGCTTCCCCTTCTTGGGCATCCGCTTCTCGACGGCCACGACCGTCCACACCAGCGACGCATCGGGTTTGCCCGCCACGATCAGGTCGTCCTCGCCGTCACGATGAGCCAGCAGGGCGGCCCGATCGGCGAAGTCGACGCCTTCGACCTCTTCCTTCTTCCCTCGCGTGTGGCTGTGGCACTCGAAGCAATGCTTCGCCAGGAACGCCCGGCCCTGGGCCGCGATGGCCTCGTCGCCGGCGTGCGCGGGGGAGGCGTACGCTGCTAGCAGCAGCGACAGGACGGACGCCCGGACCGAGTTCGCCATGGGTCGTGCTCGCGGGATGGTTTCGTCGGCGACCGTCCGTCGCCGCGCCCTCATCATACCGGAATCAAGGGGGTCTCGTGGAGAGATTTTTTTTCCTAAACCCGTCCCATCCGTTTATGATAGCAATCGCCCGACTCGGGTCACGGACCTGCGGTTCGGAGGAGGCTCCATGAAGCGCGCCATGGTGGAGGGGTTCAGGACGTTCGCGATGATCGTCGCCGGGCTGGCCGTGCCGGGCGCGGCTTCTGCCTCGGGATTTCTCCACGTGATCGTGGTGACCGACGACAGCGACCCGAAGGTCGGGGATTCGGTGCAACTGAGCGGCGGCGCCGTCGCCGAGGCGTTCCGGTCGAACGTGCCACCGGATCGATTCTCCACGACCCGCGTGGGCGGCCGGAATGTCGGCCCGGTCGCGATCCTGGGCGCGATCCGCGCCCTGCCGGTGAGGCCCGGTCAGGACATGGTCGTCGTGTACTCGGCCACCCACGGCGGATTCGATCGCAATCAGGGCTCGTACCTCTTCTTCCCCCGGACCCGGCAGAGCCTCACGCGGAAGGCCCTGAGGGACGCGATCGAGGCGAAGGGTGCCAGGCTGGGCGTCCTGATCACCGAGTCGTGCAATAACGTGAAGGAGATCCCGGGCGTCCCGTCTGTCGCGACGCCGATGGCCGGTCCGCCGCCGACGGCGGTCTCGCCGCTCTTCCGCGCGTTGTTCCTCTCGCACGCCGGATTCGTGGACCTCGCCTCGTCGAAGCCGGGCGAGCGATCGCTCTGCTATCCCCGGATGCGGATCGGTCGCACGTTGCGCGCCCTTCAGGGGGCCCTGTTCACCGAGGCGCTGATCGGCGCGATGGGGCAGCACGCGCAGGAGGCGCTGACGTGGGAGCAGATTTGCAGCGAGGTCGCCACGGTGGTCCGATCCGAGTTCGCCCGGATCGCGCCGGAAGGCCTTGAGGATGAAGACGCGCCCGACCAGGTGCAGAGGACGCAGACCGTCGACCTCCGCTCTCCGGGCACGTGGTCCCCGACCGATGAGACGCAGTCCCATGTCAATTCCAGGTTGCGCCTCGGGGCCCTGGGCCAGGGCATGCCCGGCGTGGGCGTGAAGGTGGTCCGGGTGTTCGAAGGCTCGGCCGCCCAGAAGATGGGGCTGGAGGCCAACGACGTCATCCGCGCGATGAACGGCGTCGGAGTCGATGATACGACCGAATATGTTCGACTCATCAAGAACTCGGGCGAGCAGATGACGCTGGACGTGCGTGACTGGCGCACCGGCAAGCTGGTGCGACTCCAGGGCAAGCTGGACGATGCCCGCGACGATGCCGCCCCGGGGCCGCCGGCGCGCCCGAGGTTCGGCGCCGTGGCGGTTCCACACAACGGCGAGGGAGGCGGGCTGTTCGTCACCAGCATCGTCCCCCAGAGCGCCGCGGCCAAGGTCGGGCTGGAATACGGCGACATCATCCTCACCATCAACGGGCGGGACATCAACGGCCTGGATGCCTATTACGCGGCCGTGCGCGAATCGCCCCGCGAGATGGAACTGACCGTCCGGAATGTCCGTAACGGACAGCCCCAATCCACCAAGGTGACGCTCGATTACTGAGCCGGTTCGCTCGCCGGAGGCCCGCGATGCTCGAGATTCGCAGGATCGTGGCGGTGATGATCGCGATGGCGGTGGCCCCGTCCGCCCTCGCCCTGGCCGCCGACCCGGCCAGGATGCGGACGGCCGACCCGCCCGCCTCGGTGGCCGACCGGAACGCCTTTGCGTTGGCCCTCCTGAGTCGGCTCGCGCCGGCGTCCGAGGCGGGTAACGTGGTGGTCTCGCCCCAGGGCGTCTCGCGGGTCCTCGCGATGGCCGCCGAGGGGGCCTCGGGAGAGACGGCGGCCGAGATCCGCCGCGCCGGCCGTCTGCCGGCCTCGGCGCGCTCGCTCGACCTGATCGACCCGGCCCGGCCGAGGTCTCGCCTGGGGTTGAACGTCCGCGCGGTCCCGAACGACGGTTACGGCCTGAAAGTCCAGGAGGTCCCCGCCGGATCGCCCGCGGCGAAGGCCGGGCTTGCGCCTGGCGACCTGATCCTCACGGTCGAGGATCGCCCCGTCCGCTCGCTCGCGGCCTTGCGAGATGCCGTCGAGGCCGCCGGCGCGGGAGGCCGGCCCGTGCGGACGCGGATCTATGCATTCGGATCGGGCAAGGTCGTCGAGATCGCGATCCAGCCCGAGGCGGTCTCCACCCCGAGCCCGTACGCGGCCCGGGATGCCGCGTTCGTCCAGCGCGGTCTGGCAATCCGCCCCGAGTTCCGGGCGGCCCTGGACCGCGCCTTCCACGCCCCGCTCATCTCGCTGGACTTCGCCTCCGACCCGCGCGGAGCCGCCGGGGAGATCGTGCGGTTCGCGACCTCGGCCGGAGACGCCACGCCTCGGCCCGACGTCTCGGCGATCGACGCCTCGACCCGGCTGGTGCTGCTCGACGCCGTCGCCTTCGAGGCCGAGTGGCAACACCCGTTCCCGCCCGACTCACCCGCCCCGTTTACCGGCGCCGATGGCCGCCGGACTGAGGTCCCCACTCTCAGGAGGACAGGCCGGTACGCCATGGCCAGCTCGCCGGATGGCTCGATGTTGGCGGAGATTCCCTACGTCGATGATTCCTTCTCCTTCGTGCTCGCGCTGCCCACCGAGGGGAAATCTCCGAGGGCGCTGATCGCCTCGCTTTCCGCCGACGCCTTCGACTCCAGGCGCAGGGCCTTGAAACCGCGCCGGGTCGACCTTCAATTGCCTCGGTTCGGCGTGGCCTCGACTCATCGCCTCAACGCCCCGCTCGCAGCCATGGGGGTGACGCTCGCGTTCAGCCCGCGCGCCGACTTCTCGAATCTGGTCGCCAGGCAACCCGGCGACGCGCTAGACCGCCTCGCCCTCGGTTCCGTCGTCCAGTCCGCCTACCTGAAGGTCACGCCTCGCGGCACCCGCGCCGGTGCGGCGACCACGGCGGCGGTGGTGACGCTCGATGCCGAGGCCGAGCCCGTCGCCTTTCACGCCGATCGCCCGTTCGCCTTCTTCCTGGTCGATCGCCGAACCGGCCTCATCGTCTTCGCCGGCGTTCTGGACGATCCCGCTCGACCGGATTGATCCGGCCCGGCAGGTGGCTCAGCCACCCGGGGGCTCGACCCAACCCATACCCTGAAGACAGCCTCGCGAATCGCTGGGCAGGTGGCATTGACAGGCCACCCTCTCCGATCCCAATGCCACATTCCCGCTCGTGCTGATATAGGGCGACGAAGTAGATTTAACCGATATCCTCCCCCTATCTTTCCCGTTTCCCTTGATCCATCGGAACCGGGCACAGTAGTTGCTTGATAATTTACATGAGTTATTTGGGTCGAGCTTGATCGAACCCTCGCCATCCCTGGCAACTTCATGAAGGTCGGCATGGCCCACATTCACAAATTGACTCGCACAACTCTTCCGTAAGGCTCGAAGCATAGATTAGCGGCCAGTTTGATGTGGGAATTCGCTCCAACCGGTCAGGGACCGTGGGTGGAGTTAAGCGAGTTTGTGGGCTCATACAAATGTAAGGGAGTCCGCGATGCGTCGTTACATCTGCTCGATTTTCGCAACAAGCGCGGTCTTGATCTTTGCCCTCGCCAGCGATCCTATCATGGCCCATGGCGCGGGTGGTCGTGGAGGCGGTGGCGGTGGTCGCGGCGGTGGCGGCGGTGGAGGTCGTGCCGGGGGAGGCGTTTCTCGTGGCGGCGGTGGTGGAGGCTACCGCGGCGGCTCTGCGATGCGTGCTCCTGCCATGCGTGCCCCGGCCATGCGAGCGCCAGCCATGCGTGCTCCGGCCATGCGGGCCCCCGCGATGGCGGCGCGTCCTGGTAACAACTTCGCCGCGGCGCGTAACTTTCAGCCAGGCCGAGCTCCTGTTGCAGGGATGCCGGGCCGAGCGGCTCTTGGCGCACGTTCGCCGATTGCGGCCTCTGGCGTCCGCCCGGGCGCGAACAATTTCCGGAGTTTTGGCAACGCCGGCCTCGCCGGTGCGAACCGAAACTTTGGCAACGCCGGCTTCGCGGGGGCCAATCGAAGCTTCGGCAACGCCGGCTTTGCGGGCGGCAATCGCATCAATAACTTCAACAACGTCAACCGCGTCGTGAACCGTCCGAGCTTCAACAATCTCGGTGGTGGATACGGAGGATATGCGCGGAGCTTCGGTGGGTATAACCGGGGTTATGGCGGGCTCGGGTACGGTGGGTACAACCGGGGCTACGGAGGGTTCGGATACGGCGGGTATAATCGGGGCTACGGAGGGCTCGGATACGGCGGTTACGGATTGGGCGGGTTCGGGTATGGCCTGGGCGGACTTGGCTTTCCGCTTGGTCTTCTCCTCGGCTCTAGCCTGGGCGGGTACGGAGGATACGGCGGCTACGGGGGATATGGGGGATATGGGGGATATGGCCTTGGCGGCTATGGAGGATATGGGGGAGGCGGTTACAGTTCCTGGGGCTATCCGTCGTATGGATACGGTTACGGGGGCTCGGGGTATGGGCTCGATACGAGCAGCCTCTACACGTACGGCTATTTGCCCTATTCAAACCCCTATGCCTCGTATGCTTCGACAAGTGCCGTGACGGTGCCGTTCGACTATTCTCAGCCGATCAATACTGTGAGCGCGGCACCTGCGCAATCGGCGGCGGACGAGGCGGCGGCGCTCTTTGCTGCGGCCCGCGACTCGTTCAAGGCCGGCAACATCGCGCTGGCCTTGCAACAGGCCGACAGCGCCCTGGCGCTGAACCCCAACGACACGTCGTTGCACGAATTCCGGGCGCTTTGCCTGTTCGCCCTCGGGCGATTTGACGAGGCCGCCACGCTCCTGTACGCGGTCCTGTCGGTCGGACCGGGTTGGGACTGGCCGACGCTCATCGGTCTTTACCCGAATGTCGATGTGTACACGGCCCAACTACGCGCCCTGGAGGCGTACACGCAGGCCAACCCGCGATCCTCGTCGAGCCGGTTCGTGCTGGCCTACCATTACCTGACGGGTGGGCATGGCGAGGCCGCCGCGAATGAACTCAGGCAGGTGGTCGCGCTCAAGCCGGGTGACACGCTCTCCGCGAAGCTCCTCGCCCAGCTTCAGCCGCCGCCTCCAGTTGTGCCGGGTATCACGGGCAACCAGCCGCCCGCCGCGGCCGTCGCGCCCACGAGCACCACGCTCCCCGAGGGAGCGACTTTGTCGGGCACATGGACGGCGCATCCGACCGCCGACAACGCGGTCGTCCTGACGATCCAGCCCGGCGGCGCGTTCAACTGGCAGTTCAACGCGAAGGGTCAGACCCGGCAGTTCGCCGGCACCTCGACCTTCGGCAACGGCATCCTCACGCTGGCTCCTGAGAAAATGCCGCCCATCGTCGGTCGCCTGAATTGGACCGATGTCAATCACATGACTTTCCGCATCATCGGCGACACCTCGGACACGCCCGGGCTGAGCTTCTCCAAGTAAGCGACGACGTGTCAGGTCAATCCCGAGCACCCCGGAACCTTCTCCACTCGCTGGACGAAGGTTCCGGTCGTTTACCGAGGCCGTGCAGGCTGATTGCCGCCTGCCCGGCCCGTTTCACTGCTCAGCCTGAGCGAGGGCCGCGGGCTGGGCCCGGGTTGGCGGCTCTCCCGATGGGCGATTGTTTCCGAACTGGATGTTCAGGCCGAATATGATCGAGTCAAGTTGGGTGTCGAATTTGGAGAATGCTCCCGTCTCCTCGACGATATTGCCCTGGATCGAGTTGCGGAAGCCGTGGACGTAGGCGCTGGAGAGCGTAATGTCGTCCGTCAGCTTGAACGAGGCACCGAACGAGAGGGTGTGCTGGATGATCCCGGGGAGCTGGGCGTTGAAGAGGGTCCCCTCCGCGGGGATCGGGTTCGTGTTGAACAGATAGCCGGCACGGAGCGTGAGCTTGTCGGTCAGGGCATACTGGCCACCGGTCGCCACCGCGAACACGCCCCGCCAGCCCAGGCCGCCGTCGCGGACCGACTGGCCGAAGAGGGCCGCGTTGGCGTAATCCATGTACCGCAGGTCGACGTCGATCAGGGCCCGATCAATCCCCTTGTAGGCGACGCCCCAGGAATAAATCGCCGGGATCTGGGCCTGCACGCCGATGCGGCGGGGAGACAGGTCGGGATTGGCCGAGTTGAAGCCCCAGCGCTCCTGCCAGACGGGGCTCTTGTACGAGAACCCCAGGTTCCAGTTCTCGCTCAGCTCGAACAGGCCGCCGATCTGGAACCCTCCCCCCCAGAACGGACGCGAATTCGTCGCCGCCGGGAAGGTGGACAACACCCCGCCCGGGCTCTTCGGCCCCGGCGCAAAGAAGGCGGGGCTCAGCGACATGGAACCCGAGGTGATCACGGGGCCGCCGCCGATCGAAAGCCGGTCGCTTATGCGATAGGACGCCATCGGGTTGAGCGCCAGGAAGGACGCATTCGCATAAATCGGCCCAAATCCGAACGTGCGCGGCAACTGCCGTGGGGCCAGGAGCGGGATCGAGGGGTTGCCGGCGTAGTTGACGTTGCCGCCGACGAAGCCGAAGACCCCGAGCCCGAACGTGATGGGGGAATCGTCCGCGAGCCGGAAGGCCACGCCGGTTGCCAGGTTGGGGATCACGCCGCTGTCGCTGCGCGATGTGCCGGAGCGACCCCGGAGGGGCAGGATGCCGTTGATGGAGCCCGCCGGTAAGCTCGTCGTGAGGTGAGTGCTGGGGATGATCAGTTCGGAGCCGAGGAGGAATTCGTTGCGCTGCAGGCCGCTCAGGTTGGCCGGGTTCCAGTAGGTGGAGCCGAAGTCCACGGGGGCGGCCGTCGACGCCCCGGCCATCGCCCGGTTGATCGGCCCCGCTCCCGGCGCGATGATCCCCTGCGCCATCGCGGAGGCGGAGCAAACGGCAAGAATCGCCAGGGCGGCGGCCGTTCGAGCGTAATTCATGCGAACCCTACCTCGGAACCGGGGCGATCTTGCATTCTGTGACGAATTTATCGGTCAGAGGGGTGCGTCGACGTGATCCGCAAGATCGGTCAAACCCGGATATCTTTCCGAACCCTCGTAGACCGGCTCCCCGATCGCTGGGCGCGGCCCGTCGCCGGCCCGGTACCTCGGGCCTCCCGGCCTGATCGTTCCGACCGTCGCTTCCGCCGCGACTCTCCCGGGGCGACATCGAAACTTGAGTCATAGGCGGCGCCATCGCGCATAATTCATCGCGGAATCTCACAATAGCCTGAGGTCTTGCCATGATCGCCCCGACGCGCCTCCGATCCGCGGCGCTCGCTGCGTTCCTCTTGGCGGGGTTCTCGGCCTCGTCGGCGCGGGCGGGCGAGCACTATTTCGTGCTGATCTTCGGGTCGCAGTCGTCGCCGAAGGTGCTCAGCCGCACGCACACATGGGCGACGTTCGTGAAGGCCGTTGGCGAAGGGCCTGATCTCTCGACCTATGCGCTGGAGGTCAACACCATCAGTTGGCTGCCCGCGTCGCTGGATGTGCGGGTCTGGAACCCGAGGCCCGAGAAGGGCGTGAACTTCGAGCTTCGGCAGACGCTCAACTACGTCTATTCCGAGGGCGAGAGTGTCACGATGTGGGGACCGTTCGTCATCGGCAAGCCCATCTACGAACGGTCGGTACGGGTGCGGCAGGTCGCCGAGAGCGGGGCCGCGCAATATCGGGCGATCAGCAACAGCTATGACATGCTCATTAGTGACTGTATCCACGCCGTGGCGGCCGTCGACCCCGTGCTCGGCCGGAGCCACTACCCCCTGATCCGGATCGGCAAGCCCGCCAGCCGCTACATCGCGCGCCAGATCATGACCCGAAGCCTCTTCGATCAGTATCAGTACGACAACTCGTGGCTGATCGCCAGGCTCGGACTCTGCCGCTATCCGATTCAAGTCGTGGCACCCCGGGCGATCCCCAAGCGCGGCTGCGTGCTGTGTAAGCTCCCCGATTAGAATCGTTTCCGCATGAAAACGGCGGATTCCTGGTGGGCCGGCCCGTGATGTGGAGATCCGCGCCGGGGCAACCCGGCGCGGCGTCGAACTCCTCCATTACTTCAACTCGATCGTCACCTTGCTGATCTTGCCGGTGAACCTGTTGTCGCCCTGCTTGTAGTCGTCGGTCACCGGCGTCTCGCCATCAAGGCCGACATCCGCGCCTTCGTCGGCCGAGAAGATGTACCCTTGCGTCTTGTCGATGCGTCCCTCGGCGACCTTCTCGCCGTTGACGAAGATCGTGCCCTTGCCGCCCTTACCCGGACCGCCGCCGTCGTAGGTGAATTCGAAACGGACCGTCACCTTGCCCTCGGGAAGCGGCGTGGGGGCGGCGACCCTGGACGAGCTGAGGCCGAGGTAGTTGTAGGCGTATGCCGGCTTGCCATCCTTGACGTAGAGGCTCCATCCGCCGAATCGCCCCGCCTGGGACAGGATCACGCCGTTGGCGCCCCCTTTCGGGACCTGGACCTCGGCCGTGATGGTGTGCGACCTGTTCTTGGCGTTGATGAAGACGTTCTCCGTCATCCCCAGCATGCCCTCGTAGACCGTGAGCGAGGTGCGGCCCGCCATCAGGTCGGGACGCCCGGCGAGGGCGGCGTTCGTACGCTCGATCGCGCGATCATCGAGCGGCAAGACGTGGTTCTTGATCGCTTCCTTCAGGAAAAGCGCCTGCAACTCCTTGAGCTTCTCGGGTTGCTTCGCGGCCAGGTCGTTCGCCGAGCTGAAGTCCTCGTCGACGTGGTAAAGCTCCCACCTGTCTTCGAGGAGCGGGTGCCGCGGCGTCATCTCCCAGGCGGCGCGGTGGACGGTGTGGGCCAGCCAGTCGTCGTGGTAGATGCCGCGGTTGCCGAAGATCTCGAAGTACTGCGTCCTGTGCCGGTCTTTCGCCTTCGCGTCGGCGAACGTGTAGAGCATGCTCACGCCCTCGATGGGCGTCTGGGGCGTGGAGTTGACCACCTTGGGTTCGGGCAGTCCGGCCGCTTCGAGGATCGTCGGCGCGATGTCGATGACGTGGTGCCACTGCGAGCGGACCTCGCCCCTGGCCGCGATCCCCTTGGGCCAGTGAACCACCATGCCGTTGCGGGTGCCGCCGTAGCTGCCGGCGACCTGCTTCGTCCAGGTGAACGGCGCATCGCCGGCCACGGCCCAGCCGGCGGCGTAGTGGCCGTAGGAGTTCGGGCCGCCAAGCTCGTCGATCCGCTTGAGGATCTCCGCGACCGTCTCGGGGACGCCGTTGAAATAGGTCGCTTCATTGAACAGGCCGTTCATGGTGCCTTCGCCGCTCGCGCCGTTGTCGCCGACGATGTAGAAGACGAGCGTGTTGTCCAGTTGGCCCAGATCCTCGATGGCCTGGATGACGCGGCCGACCTCGGCGTCGGCGTATTCGCCGAAGCCGGCGAAGACCTCCATCTGGCGGGCGAAGAGCGTCTTCTCGTCGGCGCTGAGCTTGTCCCAATCCTTGATGGCCTCGGGCTTGGGCGCGAGCTTGGTGCCGGCGGGGACGACGCCGAGCTTGATCTGGCGCGCCAGCGTCTCCTCGCGGACCTTGTCCCATCCCTGATCGAACTGGCCCTTGTACCTGGCGATCCACTCCTTGGGGACGTGGTGAGGCGCGTGCGTGGCCCCCGGCGCGAAGTAGGTGAAGAACGGCTTATCCGGCGTCAGCGCTTTCTGGGAGTTCGTCCACTTGATCGCCTGGTTGGCGAGGTCCGTCATCAGATGATAGTTCGGGTCCTTCGGCACCTCGATGCGGGTCATGTCCTCGTAGATCGCCGGGGACCACTGGTTCGCCTCGCCGCCGATGAATCCGTAGAACTTGTCGAACCCGGAGCGAGTGGGCCAGCGATCGGTCGGGCCGGACGGGCTCACTTCCCAGGCGGCGGTCTCGTGCGACTTGCCGAAGGCCGCGGTGCTGTAGCCGTTGAGCCGCAGCATCTCGGCGAGGGGCGCGACGCTGTTCGGCCGTTGCCCGGTCTGGCCGGGGAACGCGGTGGCGGTCTCGGTGATCGAGCCCATGTTGCAGACGTGATGGTTACGGCCGGACAGCAGGGCCGCGCGAGTCGGCGAGCAGAGCGCCGTGGTGTGGAACTTGTTGTATCTCAGGCCGCCCCTGGCCAATTTGTCCAGCGTCGGCATGTGGATCGGGCCGCCGAAGGCGCTGGACTGGCCGAAGCCCATGTCGTCGATCAGCACGATCAGCACGTTCGGGGCCCTGGCCGGGGCCTTGACCTCGAACCGTGGCGGGGCCTTGGCGTTGCGGGCGTCGAGCGTCGAGATCGGCGCTCGTTTCGGCTCGGGGATTGGCAAGACATCGCGCGGGAGGGGGTTCTCCGTCTCCGAGGCCTTCGTTTCATCGGCGGCCAGACGCGGTAGCCGGCCGGCGGCGCTGAGCCAGCCGACCAGGACGCCACAGGTCACGGCCAGGATCGCCGACAGATCGGTTCTTCGTCTCACGATTCGAACTCCTCGAAGTTTGGACATCCGACAGTCGCTCGGGCTGCACGGGAACGAGCCTCCGCGCGTCACGCGATTCGGCTGCTGGGGCTCATGCGGGTCGAAGCTCGCGGCGGGGCCGATGTCTTTGTTACCGGGAAGCGGCCCGGCCAGGCGTTCGCACGCGGCCTGTCGTATGTGCGGTCCTCGGGGGCGGCGAACCCGATCGGCTGGCCGCCCCGAGGGCTCCTGCTGGGATTACTTGGCCGAGTGCGCCTTCATGGCTTCCTCGATCTTCGCCTTGACGGCTTCGAGGTTGAAGCTCGCGCCCTTCTGCATGGGCGGATAGTCGATGGCGGTCATGGCCAGCTTCCCCACCTCTTCCTGGACGAACACGAACCGCCAGAACTCATACAGGAACCACTCCTGGAAGAAGCCTTGCGCGCCGTCCAGGGTCCCATTGGCCGGGGTCCCCAGGCGCTCGAAGGGATCGAGGCGCAGGTTCGTGATCGACGGGGCGTCCACCTGGACCTTCCCGCCGAGCCAGCCGTTGGGTTGCTCGATGAAGCGGTACTTGAAGTCGTCGATCCGAACCGCACCCAGGGTGCTCTCTCCGAAGTAGAAGATCTCGTGGCGCTTCGACGGCCCCTTGCCGGTGATCATGTCCGTCTGGTCGTAACTGTCGAGGTGGTTCTTGTAGGTCCGGTCGCCGATCGTCTTGCCCTTCAGCAGTTCCTCCTTGATGTTCGGGTTGCCGGCGGCGGCGACGAGCGTCGGGAACCAGTCGAGGCCGGAGATGATGCCGTTCTCGACCGTGCCGGCGGGGACGTGGCCCGGCCAGCGGATCATCGCGGGGGCGCGGAACCCGCCCTCGTAGATCGTGCCCTTCTGTCCCTTGAACGGCGTGTTGCCGCCGTCCGGCCACGTGAAGGTCTCGGTGCCGTTGTCGGTGGTGAAGATGACGATGGTGTTGTCGTCCTCGCCCATGTCCTTGAGCTTCTGCATCGTCTCGCCGACGATGTCGTCGAGCTGGGCCATGCCGGCCTCCTGGAGGGACCAGCCGTTCTTCGAGTTCCGCAGCTTCTGGTACTTGTCCGAGAGGTGGGTGACGACGTGCATGCGCGTCGGGTTGAGCCAGAGGAAGAACGGCTTACCGTCGGCCTTGGCCTTGTCGAGGAACTTGAACGAGAGGTCGCGGATCTCGTCGTCCACGGTCTCCATCCGCTTCGGGTAGAGCGTGCCGGCGTCCTCGATCTTCTGCTTGCCAACCTTGCCCCACCTTGGCATCACGGTCGCGTCGTCCTTGTCCGTGGCCCACGAGTGGACCATGTTGCGCGGACCGACCCGGTTCAGCAGCTCCTGCGGATAGCCGGGGTGCGCGGGGTCTTCCATCGCGTCCAGGTGGTACAGGTAGCCGAAGAACTCGTCGAACCCGTGGACCGTGGGCAGGAACTCGTTGAGGTCGCCCAGGTGGTTCTTGCCGAACTGCCCGGTGGCGTAGCCCATATCCTTCAGCGCCGTGGCAATCGTGCAGGCCTCGGCCGGCAACCCGGCTTTGGCCCCGGCCTGGCCGACCGTCGTCATGCCGGTACGCATCGGCAGCTCGCCGGTGATGAACGCCGCGCGGCCCGCCGTGCAACTCGCCTCGGCGTAGTAATCCGTGAAGAGCATGCCTTCCTTGGCGAGCTTGTCAAGGTTTGGCGTCTTGCCGGCCATCATGCCGCGGTGATAGGCGCCGATGTTGAACCAGCCGATATCGTCGCCCATGATGACCACGATGTTCGGCTTCTTCGCGGCGGCGACCGGCCCCGGCTTGACGACGGCCGTGGTCGTCGTCGCCACGGCCTGGGCCAGGAGCGTGTTCTTGACCGCCCCCTCCGAACAACAGGGGAGCGTCTTGACGCCCTTGCCGGTCGCTTCGGCCTGCTGTGCGGCCGGCGTTGCCCCGTCGGCTCGCGACGAGGGGCTGAAATCTTTGTGAGCAACGATGAAGCCGAGCAGCGTGCCCAGCCCCACGCAAGCCAATGCTTGAATTGTCCCGATCTTCATCTTCCGGAAGCTCCTCGATTGTTGTGGCCAGACGCGACGACACGCCGCGTCTCTGGCACCGAAAACCGGACCGCGTGATCGGGCGATTATCACCCGGGGTCCCGTGAGCCCGATTGTGGTTGGGAGCGGGGGGCCGTGAGGCTCAGGGGCCATGCCCGACCGGTCATTCCGGCTCTTTCGGCGGCTCGTCCCTGGTGCTGCGGAGTTCCAGGTATCGCTCGCCCGCTTCCAGGCCCTCGATCAGGTGCGGGAGGGCCCCGAGAATGCTGAAGACCCCGAGGATGATCAGGCCGTGGCCGACGCGGACCTGACCCTGAGTGACGTCCTCACGGAGCGTGTGCGAGGCGTCGGAGAGGCCGATCACCAGGAGTGTCACCCCCTTCACCAGATTGGTGATGGAATTATCGACGAAAGCCCTGATCCCCCTCGCCATGCGGCTCCCGCGCTCGGCCATGGCCGGGCCTCCTTCGGTTGAACCTCAGTAATACCGCGCAATCGGGGACGATGACGTTCGCATCGATCATCGCCCCCGATGCGGCTCAGCGGGCGAAGCTCAGGCCCGGGTCATCGGACGCGGCCCCGACGGCCCGGAAGACGAAGTGGCGGTCGTCTTGCCAGGCGACGGTGCCGGCCATGTTCCCCGCGCCGGGCTGGTCGCTGCCGAGAGTGAGCACACCGTCGGCAGTCGTCGACTTACCCTTGATCTTGAGGGGCGGTTTGCCCTGGGCGTTCACGGCCCACTCGAAGCCGCCGTCGTCCTTGATCGTGAGAGCGATCTTCGCGCCCTGGGGCTGTGCGACCCAGGCGCCCGTCAACTTGCCCGCGTCGAACGCTTCAGGCGTGGGCGCGGCGGCGACGGCGGCCCCGCCCGGCCGGAGCTTGGCGAGGAGCTGGGCCGAGAGCGTGTCGTTCGGCTGGAGCGCCACGACGTTCTCTAGCGGGCCGACCGCGGATTGCCCTTGCCCCTGTGTGATGTACTGGTACGCCTGCACGAACTGGGCCTTGGCCGATTTGGGGTTGGCCTTGACGAAGGCTTCCAGGCCGCGGAGTTGCCGCGTGTAGACGTCGGCGTCCGAATAGTTGCCGATGAGGGTCGTCCAGTCCCAGCCGGGGCCGACGGAGAGGACCGCGTAGAGGGGGGCGGCGGCCTGCTCGTACTCTCCCCGGGCGAACCGAACCAGACCGAGGAATTGATGCAAGGTCACGTCGTTCGGCATCTGCGCGAGCGCCTGCTGGGTGAGGTTCAGCGCGGCGTCATAGTCGCCTCCGTGGAACGCGGCGCGGGCCTGGGCCACGGCGGCGCCCCCCTGGTCGGCCGCGGTCGGCGCGGGCGGTGCGGCCGCCGTGTTCAGCGGCTGGGAGTAGTCGTAGGCGGGCGCCGCGGCAGGTTGCGCGGCATTGACGGGCTGACCCGGTGACGCGTCTCCGATGGCGCCGCCCGAGTACGGATTGCTGTACGACGAGTATCCATAGCCATAGGCCGGCGAGCCCGCGCCCCAGGCGGCGACGCCGCCATAGCCGTTCACGGCCGATGAGCCGTAGTTCCCATTCCAGGTCCCACCGGCCATCCCGGGATGGTACTGGTTGTACTGATTGTTGTTGGCATAGGCCGCGCCCGCCGCCGCGGCCCCGGCGTTGGAATAGTTGTTGTGATTATTGTTGTTGTTCGCGTAACCCGCGCCGGCCGCGGCTGCGCCGGCGTTGGGGTACTGGCTCTGATTCCGATTGGCGTAGCCCGCGCCAGCCGCGGCCGCGCCGGCGTTGGGATACTGGCTCTGGTTGCGGTTCGCGGCGCCCGCACCGGCCGCGGCTGCGCCAGCCGTAGACGGGTTATTCGACTGGTTACGGTTCGAGGCGCCCGCGCCAGCCGCCGCGGCACCGGCCGCAGAAGGGTTGTTCGACTGGTTACGATTCGAGGCGCCGGCACCCGCCGCGGCCGCGCCGGCGTTGGAGTGATTGTTCGACTGGTTGCGATTCGAGGCGGCCGCGGCTGCCCCGGCGTTCGAGTTGTTCGAGCCGCCGTTCCGGCTGCCCGAGCCTTCGCCACTCGCGTAGGGGTTGCGGTTGCCGCTCGACGACCCGCCCGACGCGTTACGTGGCTGACTGAACGAGGGAGAATGGCTCGAACCGCCGCCGTATCCGCCACCGCCGCGTTCACCGCCGCCGCCTTGATCGCCGCCACCGCCTCGTTGGCCGCCGCCGCCACGTTGGCCACCGTCACCACCGCCGCCGCCACGTTGGCCACCGTCACCGCCGCCGCCGCCACGTTGGCCACCGCCACCACCGCCGCGCTGCATGCCGCCGCCGCGACCGGCGAAGGCGTCCGACGGGATGGCCAGGATGGTCAACGAAGCGCAGATGGCGAGCTTCGAGAGAGTTCGTGTCATGGAGCTTTTCCTATGTGTGAGAGCACGGGTGTGAAGGATAGTCACTTGCCGACCTCGGGGGGTTTGCGTACCACGATGAACTCGTCGATCCCGTCGATCGCGGCCCCGCCGAGGGTCCGGTCGACCGACTGCCAGCCGATGCGATCCTTGCCCAGGCGCGTGACGATGTTCGTGGCCGACGCGGGCAGCCCATCCTGGCGCACGCCCTCGACCTTGATGACCCAGTGGTTGCCGTTGCGGGTCCAGTACCCTTCGCCGTGGCCGCCTTCGGAGTCGAAAATCCAGGTCTTGAATTGTTTCTTCAGCGGGTCCCAGCCGATGCGCTGCGTGCCCGAGAGAACCGGTTGTCCCTTGGTCTTCATGGTGAACTCGCGATCGAGGAAGTGACCGTCCTTGGCCCACTTGCACGTGGTGGAGACGACCGCGTCCTGGCTCTCGTTGACCCAATCGCCGACCAGCCACTCCAGCTCCTTCAGACGGTCGTGAGGGGCGAGGTCGTGCGAGACCTCGTCTCGGACGGCCGACTGGAGCCAGCGGCCGCCAACCTTGACATACACGGCGGTGAACCGGGTGTGCTCGGGAGCCGCTCCGCTGGCGGGCTTGATCGTCGTGCGCCCCTCCTCGAGCGCCGTCTCGGGGCCGAGGAAGCGAAGTGAATCGACCCGGATGGCGATCGTGCTTCCCTTGGTCCCGGCGAACGACGCGGCGTACTGCTCGCGAATCGCGTCGCGGCCCTCGATCCGCTCGCCTTGCTCGTCGACGACCAGCGCCGTCTCCGTGTACGTGGCGGCCGCGGCGTCGGCGTCGCCGGCATTGAATGCCTTGGTGAACGCGTCGAGAAGCGCCGTCAGCGCCTTCTCGTCATCGCCCCGCGCGGCCACGGCGGGCTTTACCGCGGCCGAGGTCTGCGTGGCCGCCGCGCCCTTCGGCGCGACCTGGGCGCTCAGGCCCGACCCCGTCGCGACCGACGCGACGATGAACAACGGAAAGACCTTCATCACTATGCTTCTCCCTTCGGAAAGGACGGGTTCCCCGCCTTGCGACACAGATCGCAACGGCATTCACTCACTTCGGCTCGGTGCAGACGCCCTTGTCCAGCGAGATGCCGAGACGATCGGCCAGGCTGAGGACTTCGAGGATCAGTCCGTCGCGGGCGATCAGCTCGGAGTGACCGTCCAGGACGTCGAAGTGGACCTCGATCAGGATGTCGACCCCGGAACTCCCGAGGTCATTCAGCGCAACCTCGTATTTCTTCTGTAGCACACCCGGCCGGCCGCGGATCAGGTCCAGGAGACCGTCGCGGAATTCGATCAGGCGTTCGGGGGGCGTACCGTGCGGCACGAGGATGTGGGACTGGAACCGACGGAACCGACGGGCGCCGAAATTGGTGACGTGCGCGGTCGTCAGGTCGGAGTTGGGGATGGTCAGCAGGGAGTCATCCAGCCCGCGGATCCGCGTGGTACGGAGCCCGACGGATTCGACCACCCCCTTGTTCCCGCCGATCTCGACCAGGTCCCCGACCCGGAACGTGCGGTCGGCGATCAACATCAATGATCCAAAGAAGTTCTTGAGAGTGTCCTGCGCAGCCAGGGCGACCGCAAGGCCCCCGATCCCCAGCCCCGCGAAGACCGTCCCGATGTCGAATTCGAACAGGTTGAGCAACGCCGCCAGCCCGCAGGCGACCACCACGATCTTGAGCACCAGCGACAGCACCGGATAGCCCATCGCCGCGAAGGTCGTCGCCCCCGGTTGCGTGAGGGCTGGCCCGGCGACCAGCTTCAGGATCGGGTCGATCAGTCCATAGGCCGCCACGGCCGCCGCGAGCCAGTAGACCGGGACCAGCGCCGCCAGCAGGGAACCGGCGAGCTCGATCCTCAGATCGAGCATCGCCACGCCCTCGACGAGCATCCAGGCCACGGCCAGCCAGCCGATCGGGCGGGCCCACAACCGGAGTTCGCGATCGTCGGCGGTCACCCCCCTCCAGGCCATCAGAGACCGGAGCACGCGCGCGGACGGCCAGACCGCGAGTCGGTACACCGGCACGACCAGCAGAACGAGCAGCACCATCCCCGCGACTTGATACGCGGCGAGCGACCACGGACCCGACGCCACGACCTGGGACCGGAGCCAGCCGGGGAGCCGTTGCCGCAGCCACAATCCGGGCAAGTGACGGAACGCCGGCGCGGCCGAGGTGCGGCCGATCGCGGTCAGTTCCGGTACGAGCGGCTTCGTTTCGAACTCATCGTAGAGCCGGTCGACGGACTGGACCGTGGCCCGGTTGAACAGCCACTGGCCCTTCCGCTTGCCCGAGGCCTGCCGCTCGGCGGTGATCCGGCCCTCCTTGTGGACGACCGCCTCCAGCGGGAGGCCGACCGACGTGTCGGGCACGTCCTGGAAGATGATGAAAACATTTCGATCGAGGACCTCCTTGAGCTTGAACGCCAGCTCCCTGCCGACGATCTGGCGGGCCGGGTCGGGAATCTCGCTCAGATCCAGGCATTCGGCGGCCCTGTCGAAATCCCCCTTCTTCAGCACCTCAATGTAGGTGCGGAACATCGCATAAGGGGATCGGAAATCGGCCGGGACGTCGCCGATATCCTTCCCCTGGCCGGCGGCGAGGGCACGCTCCCAAAGGAGCAGCCGCAACCTCGGCAGGCTTTCGAGCGTCTTGCCCTCGAAGAGCCACCGGCCGTCGGTCCGCCGGTGCAATTTCAGCTTCACGTCCTTCCCTTCGCCGATCTCACATTCCGCGCCTTCCATCCGGTCGGGGATCACATACGTCGGGATGTTCGTCGACCGGAGCATGAACTCCAGCTCGAACGCGTACCGGCCGCCGCTCCGCCGATCGGGCGGCAACTCGGAGAGGTCCAGGCAGGCGAGCGCGTCCTCGATCTTGTGCGGGTCGTCCTCGCTCAGGTTCATCGCGATCAGGAACGTCCGCACGGTCGCCCGCGGGGAACGAAACCGGGGGTCGACGGACGGGACAACCGGCCTGGCGGTCGCGACCTCGTTGGACTCTCCCCTCGGTCGGGCCTCCTGGCCTGCGTACAGGGGGGGACCGCCCAGGAGCAACGCACTCGCGAGCAGGATCAGATCTCGCCGAGGGCTCATGACATGCGCTCCGCATCGCTCGGGAGAGGGTTCACCCCGTCGCCCATATCGGTTGGTTGCACCCGGGCCGCCGCAGCCTGGACGCCGGGAAGGACGAAGGGTCGGTCCAGCAGCCTGTCCGGCCGGTCATGGGCCATCAGGAGGGCTTCGACCCGGTGTCGTAACACGTCGTCGGCCGCGCACTCGCGGTCGAGCACGGCGGTACGACCGCCGGGGGTCCCGGTGGCCAGGGCCGCCAGGAATACGGCCTGGACACGATCCGGATCGAGCGTCATGAAGTGGTTCTCGCGTGAGGTGCCACCTCATCATGCGCCGTTTGCGGCCGTCGCTGTCGAAAAAAACGGGAAGCGGGAGAAAACGGCGCGGTCGTGCGAGAGAGACGGTCGGCCAGGTTGCCGGGAAGACGGTTGTCTGCGGTCCATCTTTCCCGGTCAAGGCCCCGCGGGCGGAGCCGCTGGTGCGCCATCGAGATTGACGCCGCGGCCGGCGATGTCTGAAGTGGTCGAACGCCGGCGGAACTCTCGCCAGCGATCGAGCCACTCTTCGGCCGACAGGTTGACCGTGCCCCCACCCTCGTGGAGCCGCTGGCCTGCGAGGAGTTCGGCCTGGAGGCACAGCGCGCCCGGGTCGGAATCGGTCCGCCCCAGCTCGCCGAGATCGAGGACGGCCAGCGACGACATGGCCCCGCCGACAACCGCATGCGCGCCGTCCGGGGTCACGACGAGGCACTCAGGTTCGTCCCCGATCGCCAGCGGCGGGGTGACCGGCTTGCCGGTGCGCCAATCCCACGCGCGGCCGGTCCCATCGATGCTCGCCGAGAGCACCCAGCGCCCGTCCGGCGTGAAGGTCGCGGCGAGGGCCTCCTTGGAGTGCTCGAACGGCGGGCAGACCAGCCGGCGAGCCCGCCAGTCCCAGACGCGGATCGTGTGATCGCGACATGCGGTCGCGAGCAGTTCGCCGTCGGGGCTGAAGGTCGCGGTGTAGACGATGTCCGGATGCGCCGGCAGCTCGACGAGCGCCGCCCCCGTCGCCAGGTCGCGGACCCGGACCGAGCCGTCGTAGGACGCGAGGGCCATGAGCCGGCCGTCGGGGGAGAACTGGAGGTCGTGGCACTTGTCCCGGTGGGGCAAGGCCGGGTAGCGCAGGCGGCCCGTGTCCGCGTCCCAGACGCGGGCGTCGTTCCCCATCCCCCAGGTCAGCACGCTCCGGCCGTCGGGGCTGAACGCGACCTTGCCGTTGTTGACCCAGTGGTGGGCGGGCTCGGCGTCGTGCGCCGCCCAGCGCCTGACCTCGCGGCCCGAGTCGGCCTCGAAGATCAGCAATTCGCCGCCCCCGCAGAGCACCGCGAGGCGGCGCCCGTCGCGGCGGTACGCGAGGCTGCGGGGATCGGAGGGCAGATTCGCCCGCCATGCCGGTCGCCCGCTCGACCAGTCCCACGCCACGACCTCCCGTCCCTCGGTCGATGGATCTACGCGAACGCCGAGCGTGGCCACGGATTTCCCGTCGGGGGAGAAGGTCGCGTCGGCGATGATGCCTCCCGGATGGAGTGGCGGCCCGGCCGATTGGCCCGTCGCGACGCGGATCGCCTGCGTGACCGCTAGCTTGCTCTGACTCTGGAAGCTCATCCCCGTCGCGATAAGCAGCGTGCCGTCGGGGCTGAGCGAAGCGAACGAGCTATGGCGGTCCAGGGGGACGCGAGACGTTGGCACCCCGTCCTCGGGCAGTGCCCAGAGGCGGATCAGCTCGCCGTCCTGAGTGGCGATCGAACGCCCCCGGGGCGCGAAAGCCACGAGCCTGACCGAGCGGTGGAGGTCGATCGGCGGTGCCAGGAGCTCGCCGCCCGGGACGGCCCATTGTCGGACCGTGTTGTCGGTCGAGCCCGTCAGCAGCGCCCGGCCGTCGGCGCTGAAGCTCGCGCCCAGCACGGTGTTCTTGTGCTCCAACACCGGCCCGACGGGTCGGCCGGTGGCGACCTCGAAGAGCCGGACGCGCGGGGATTGAAAACCGATCGCGGCGAGATACCTCCCGTCGGGGCTGATCTCGATCGCGGCGAACCTCATGGGGATCCGCTCGTCAGCCGCCGGTGCCGTGCCGGCCAGCCCGGGGGCGTCGATCGCGAGGACCTCCGCCCCCGTCTCCACCGCGCGCAAGGTGAGCGCTTTCTGGCCGCCATAGGTGATCAACCCCCGGCCGCCGTCGACGAACAAAGGCGGCGAGAAGAACTCGGGAAACCAGGGGCTTCCGTGCGGCACCTGGACGTGAGGAGCGGGCGTCCAGAGCGGGAGTCCCGCATTGCCGGCGACGGCAAAGAGCCGTGCGTGATTATCCAGGCACCCGGTCGCCAGAAAGCGGCCTTCGGGGTGGAACGCCAGGTTCGTCACGGCCGCGGGATGCGCCAGGTCGGGGGTGGCGAACGCCCGTGACCGGACATCCCAGATCCGGGCGACATCGCCTCCGGCGATCGCCAGGTAGCGGCCATCGGGGCTGTAACTCAGGAGGCGGATACGTCCCGGGAACTTGATCCGGGTCGCCCCATCGCCGGCCGGGAAGTCGGCGACGATCACATCGCCTTCGCCAAGCCCCACCGCAAGGGCTTTGCCATCGGGGCTCCAGGCGGCCGCCGGGACGTCCGAGAAACCGCCACCAAAGGGAACAGCTCGCTCGGCCGAGAGGTCCCAGAGCGTATGGCGTGCGTCCCTGGCCGCGCCGCCGATGATGCTCTTCGTGATCAAATGACGCCCGCCGGGGTGGAAGACGAGGCCCGCTGGCCGTGTTCCGTCGGTGACCACCGCGTGAAGCGGCGTGATCGCCTGGCGGCCCCAGCTTCGGGCGCGGACCGAGTTCGCGAGCCGGCGGTCAGGGTCCGCCTTCGCCCGCCTCGCGGCGTTGGCGAACCAGAGGGCCGCACGCGCATGGTCACCCTGGTCGCCGGCGGCGATCCCGCTGGTCGTGTACATGTCTACCAGAGTCACTTCGGTCTCCCGCCGCGCCTCCGCCTCGGCGACGGCCCGCTTCGTGGCCAGGTCGCGAGCCCTGACCGCCTCGCCCCACTGCCAGAGCACGCCGGTCAGCCCCAGGGCGGCCACCAGGATGACGGCGGCGGTCAGCGCGGCCGGGGCCGGATGCCGCCGGCACCACCGCCAGGCCCGCTCCCAGACCGGGACCGGTCGCGCCACGATCGGCTCGCCGTCCAGGAACCGCCGCAGGTCCTCGGCCAGCGCGGAGGCCGATTCGTAACGCTTCCCCGAATCCTTCTGAAGGCACTTCAGCGCGATCGTCTCGATGTCGCGGGGCAGGCCGGGGACCAGTCGCGACGGCGGCACGGGCTCGACGGACTGGACCTGCTCCAGGGTCTCCAGGATCGTCGCGCCCCGGAACGGAGGGCGGCCGGTCAGCAGCTCGTACAGAGTCACCCCCAGGGCGTAGATGTCGGCCGGCGGGCCGAGCTGCTTGATCCGGCCCGCAGCCTGCTCCGGGGCCATATAGCTGGGCGAGCCCATGATCGAGTCGGTCGCCGTCAGCCCGGAGTCCGTGCCCAGCGACTTGGCCAGCCCGAAGTCGGTGATCTTGGGCGTGCCGTCGGCCGTCATCAGGATATTGCCGGGCTTCAGGTCGCGATGAATGATCCCCAGCCGGTGCGCCTCGGCGACGGCGCCCGCCAGTCGCTCGACCAGTCCGGCCGCTCGACGCGCGGCCCAAGGGGTGCCGTCGAGCCCCCGATCCAGGCTGCCTCCGTCGATATACTCCAGCTCGAAGAACGGTAGCCCCTCGGCCTCGCCGATGTGGTGGATCTGGACGATATGCGGGTGCTGGAGTCGCGCAATCGCCTGGGCTTCGGCCAGGAAGCGGACGGTCGCGTCGGGCCTGGCGTGGGCACCGCCCAGGATCATCTTGAGGGCGCATGGGCGGTCGAGCCGGACCTGACGAGCCTTGTAGACCACCCCCATGCCGCCGCGGCCCAACTCCTCCAGGATCTCGTATCCGGGGACGGCCGGGAGGACGCGGTTCGTTTTCTCCGGGAGGGCGCTTTCGCCGTCAGTGACCTCGGCGGTGGGCCGCAGGTCGATCGTCGGATGGGAAGCCAAGGGGATATCGAAAGACGACCCATCTTCGGTGCCCGCGAAGCCGTTCCCCCCCAGGCTTGCGGACAGGAGGAATCCCTGGCCCAGAGTCTCGACCATTGGCCGATCCAGGAGGCTGTCGGGCCGGTCGTGGGCACACAGGAGGGCCTCCACCCTCCGCCGCAGATCCGCATCAGTCGAGCACTCGCGATCCAGGATGGCGGCGCGGCCCGCGACGTCAGATTCCATGGCCGCTCCGAACACGGCCTGGACGCGATTCGGATCGAGCGGCACAAGACGGTCCTCCGACGAAAGGATCAATCAGTCCCCGATAGCGTCCCGGAGCCAGGCCCGGGCGTAGGCCCACTTCCGGCGCGCGAGGTAGACGGAGATCCCGAGGGTGGAGGCGACCTCCTCGTGACCCAGTCCGGCAAACTGACGGAGTTCGACCACCCTGGCCGCGACCGGGTCCTCGGTCGCCAGGCAGCTCAGAGCGTCATCGAGGGCGAGCAGATTTTCGTCCTGATCCTCGGCGGCTTGGTCGGCGAGATCGACCCGGTGGAGCCCGCCGCCTCGCTTCTGCCGGGCCTTGCTCCGAGCATTCTCGACGAGGATACGGCGCATCGCCTCGGCCGCCGCGGCGAAGAAGTGACCACGGCCGTCCCACCGGCGATCGGGGTCCCCGACGACCAGCCGCAGGTAAGCCTCATGCACCAGGGCCGTGGCCTGAAGCGACTGTCCGGGCGTTTCCTGAGCCAGTCTCCGGGCCGCCAGCCTGCGGAGTTCCGCATAGACGAGCGGGAGCAGGGACCCGGCGGCCTGCGAGTCGCCTTGCACGAGGGCCGAGAGGATCTGGGTCACGTCGGTCATCGACAAAGTTCGCCGGGGTCCGCCGCTCCCGCTACCTCGCTCCGCGTCCAGGCCTTGGTGCCCGGAAGCCTCCGCAAAAGCTCGTATAGATGGAAAATTGGCCAGATAATAATTCTAACCCGCCGACCTGATAGGCGATAGTCTCATCCCGCGGTCGCGTCGAGTCCCTGCCCTCGGCGGACGGTGCGGCATCCGCCCGGAAAACCGACCTGCCGGCGACCGCGACGGGACCTCCGCACGACGACGTTCGACGAGTCCGCCGCAACCTGACCCTCCCGGAACTCGCGAAACTCGCTAAAGCCGCCGTGCCCTTTCCGCGCGGCGGGGACGGAAGTGGTCGGATCGCGTCGGCTCCCGACGGATTCGAGACCGTAGACGATCGCTCGAATCCCTCGGGTCCTGATCGCTCCGAAACCCCAGAAAAATAGGGGCCTGACGGCACCTGGCGGGGTGCTGTCGGCCCCTGACATAGCGGAGGGGGTGGGATTCTCCCGCCCCTCTCGCCGCATGTTATTAATCTCACGCCTCTTGCATCGCAAGGACTCGCCCGTCACGGACTTCGGTGCCCGGCCTTGGTCCGCATTGCCACCCGTCACTTGCGGTCATTGGGCATCGTTTTCAGCACAGTTTCAGCACAGTCCGAGCCGTCGCGGAGCAGGGTTTCCCGCAGTGACGGCGTCATCTTCGTCCTCACGCATTTCCCCGTCCAGTGGGGAGGTGCGCCATGAGCGATCACTCCCCCGGCAATTCGCAGCCCCGCAATGGGGACACCTTCGTCGTCGGCATCGTGGCCCGCATCAGCGGCTGCGCCAACCAGAAAGAAATCAGCCTCGACGACCAGGTCGACCACGGCGAGGACGTCGCAGTCGAGAACTGCGACGGGCCGATCGAGTACCCCGTCATTGCCACTACCGGCAAGGGCGAGTGGCTCGACCGGCCCGAGCTGGCCAAGATCGAGGAGATGCTCCGCACGCGGGAGCTGGACCTGCTGGTGGCCGAGGACCTGGGGCGCTGGGTCCGGGGCACCGAGGCGGCCCGACTCTGCGGCATCGCCGTCGACCACGGGACGCGGGTGATCGTGCCGAACGACGACATCGACACGGCACGCGAGACGTGGGAGGAGGACGTCATCTCGGCCTGCCGCGACCACGTCAGCCACAACGCTCACACCTCGCGGCGAATCAAGCATAAGCTCATGAACCGCTTCATCAAGTACGGTGGCGCCACGCCGCGCGAAATCTACGGCTTCATCAAGCCCCCCGGGGCCAAGACGTACGACGAGTGGTCCAAGGACCCGGCTGCCGGGTAGTGTCTCAGTTTGAAATTCGGAATTTCGATTCCCCGTCTGGACTCGCTCGGGCGAGGGCCGCACAATAAGGGAATGCCTAACCACTCAAGCAAGCGGCCCAAGCGGCCCACCGATATCAATCAGCTCGCCAAGGCCCTCGTGCGAGAGGCCACGGAGGAGCCTGCGCCGCAAGTTGAAGCCGCGTCGCCCGAGCCCGAAGTGACGCCAGATCCGATCCGCGAGGCGGCACGGGCGTTAGGCAAGCGAGGCGGCCTGAAGGGCGGGAAAGCCCGCGCGGCAAGCATGACGCCCGAGAGGCGGACCGAGATCGCGAAGAACGCGGCGGCAAAACGCTGGGAGAGGGCCAAGGACTAGCGGCTTACAGAAATTCAGTTTTCTGTTTTCCAGTTTTTCTGGTGGACTTCGCCTGATTTCACGGTGGCATTCCAGCGTTCCCTTTTCAGGAAGGCTGGTGTTGCCATGAACTCTGCCGAGATCATCATCCAGAAATTCGGCGGTCTCACGCCCCTCGCGAAGTTGATCGGCAAGGGGCCGACCACCGTCCAATATTGGGCCAAGGCCGGCGCGATCCCCGCCAAGTGGCACAACAAGCTGCTTGGGCTAGCTCAAGCCAACGCAATCGACCTCTCGCCGAGCGACTTCCTCCCGGCCCAGGAGATCGTCGGTAGCGAGATTGTGCCGGCCTTGCCGTGGGCTAAATGGCCCGGCGTCCTCGAAATCGGCGACACCGAGATTCAATGCTTCGTCTTGAGCGATGGCAGGCGAGTCATCAGCCGCACCGCCGCAACCCTGCATCTAGCCGGCCCGCAAGGCGGAGGGCAACTTGAGCAATACCTGCGGGCGGCGGCGATCTCGACATACATCCCGCCGGATCTGCCGGAACGGATGGTCGAATTCACGCTTTCGCACATCGTCAACAAGTCGGTGAAGGGGTTGGATGCCGCTACTTTCATCGACATTTGTCGGGCCTATGTCCGGGCCTTGGCAGAGAGCGCCCTCACCACCCCGAACCGACTGGAAATGGCGAACAAGGCCGGCGCCTTCCTTGCTGCCTGCGCCAAGGTGGGGCTGGAAGCGCTCATCGACGAGGCAACGGGCTACCAGTACGAGCGGGCCAGCGACGCTCTGCAATTCAAGCTCAAACTGTATCTCGCGGACGAGATGCGGAAGTGGGACCGGACGTTTCCCGAAGCCTTATGGGTCGAGTTCGCCAGGCTCACCAATTGGAAGGGTGGTATCCACTCCCGCCCAAAGTACTGGGGCAAACTCGTGATGGAGTTGATTTATGGGTATCTGGACCGAGATGTTGCGGAATGGCTGCGCAAGAACGCGCCGAAGCCTCAGAAGGGCCAAAACTATCATCAGTGGCTGAACGATCAGTATGGTCTCAGGAAGCTGGTCGAACACATTTGGATGGTTGTTGGGATGGGCAGTTGTTGTAAGTCTATCCGCGAACTCCAAGACAGGATGGCTGAGAAATACGGCCGCCTGCCGATTCATTTCACCGTCTATCTTCCCCAGAAACAGACCGGACAGCGGATGCTGTTCGACGAAGACTCGGATCTGGAACCCGAACCGACCCCCCCGGATTCCACACAAGAATCGACATAAACCCTTGGCAGGACTCATTTCTGTAACCCGGAGCAAAACCTGGGTCAAACTGAATATTTCCGCTTGACCATGCTTGAGCGTTAAGGCGTAATATCAGTATGAACAAGCTCAATACCGCCAAGCGTGTCGCGATCATCTCGGCGCTGGTCGAAGGCAATAGCCTCCGATCGACCCAACGCATGACCGGCGTGTCGATCAACACGGTGACGAAGCTGCTTGTCGATGCGGGCGAGGCGTGCGCCCGCTACCAGCACGAGACGCTTCGCAACCTGCCGTGCAAGCGAATCCAGTGCGACGAGATCTGGTCGTTCTGCTACGCCAAGGCGAAGAACGTCCCGCTTGAGAAGCAGGGCATCCTCGGCTATGGCGACGTGTGGAACTGGACGGCCCTGTGTGCGGATACGAAACTCGTGCCGTCATGGCTGGTCGGTGCCCGCGACGGCATCCACGCGAGCCACTTCATCGCCGATCTGGCGTCTCGGCTCGCCAATCGGGCCCAGTTGACCACCGACGGCCACAAGCCTTACCTGGAGGCGGTGGAAGGGGCCTTCGGCGGCGAGATCGACTATGCCATGCTCATCAAGCTCTACGGCGGCTCGCCCGACGGCGAGCATCGCTACAGCCCGGCCGAATGCACGGGAGCGATCAAGACGCCGATCGTCGGGACTCCCGACGAGGCCCACATCTCCACTAGCTTCGTCGAGCGTCAGAACCTCACGATGCGGATGAGGCGATTCACGCGGCTGACCAACGGGTTCAGCAAGAAGCTCGCGAACCTGGAAGCGGCCGTCGCCTTGCACTACATGGATTACAACTTCGTGCGGCGGCACAAGACGCTTCGGGTCAGCCCGGCGATGGCGGCGGGAGTATCAAGCAAGCTCTGGTCGATCGAGGACGTGGTGGCGATCATCGACTAGGAATGTCTTTGCCGGGGAAAAGTGTGTCCACGAGAGCGAGAAGAAGTCGCCTGTAAAGTGGATCTCTGCCCTCCCGATCCAACGCTTCGATCGCCATCTGTGAATCAACACGGCCCATGCGGACCAACTCCATTAGCGCATATGGGCCGTTTGGCTGATGGAGAACGGAGTCGATTTCGCTGGTCGACAATTGCAATCGCTCGGCGCTTGCCATGACCCCGATCCTTTGCTGCTTACCCGGATTTGGGCGGGTAGATCTGACATTTATGGTATGGGCTCGCTTCGCTAAAGGTCAACGCCAACAGTGCGATATAGGGACGGCACTGGCAAAAAACGCGGTCCTTCTCGCCGTAAAACGCATAGGCTTTTTCGCAATCTATCGACAATCCGCCAAAGGCAAATTCACCCTTTGTAACCGGAATCGCGGCGATCGAACGATATGGACGATTCTTCTCCGGTTCGCTCACGCGGAGGTCGTCTTCTATGACGATGGCTCCTGTGCAGATCGCTCTCCAGACCAAGAGATCGTCGGCCGCTAAGTGTGTGCGTGGCGACGGTCGCCGGGGGTCTGAGCGGGCCACGACCTTCATGGTTAACGGATCGTCTTGCGTGAGGACGAGCAGGTTAGCTGTGAGTGTGTGGTGGTCGATTTCGAGCTGATCCGCGATTCCGGAGGTTATACACCTGAGCGTGTCGATTCGTAACGTGTCGATATCAGCCTGAAGCCGCAAATCAAGCACCCGGGCACGATCAATCAAACCAGCAAGGGCAGACATGCGGACATGATAGGCGTTGTCGAGCTTCCTCCGAGTGAGCGCCCGACGGAACTCCTTTTCGTAGCGGAGCACCAGCGCTCCCAATGCAAGGAGAAGAGCGCCGTCTTGAGAGCACGCTCGCCAAGACGACGCGGTCAACCACGACCGGCCGTTCTACCGCATGTACGGCGAGTATGAGGCCGCGATGATCGCGACCAAAACGGCCACGCCAACGGCTATGTCTCGTCCCTACAGGTTCCCCCACCATCGAGTGAGGTTGGTTCCAGTGAACGCAAGAAATCTACGGGTGCGAGGCATCATGGGCGAATGATCTTTGAACCGGTGAGCGAGGTCAAGCATCGATCCGCAGTAGTTCGCCCCGCTCAAATCCCATGCCAAACCCGCCTTACCGGCCCGCGTGACGAAATTCAAACTGAGACACTACCCAGGAACAGTATGGTGATCGTGTCGTGGTACCCGGCCGGATCCCCGCGGGCGAGGTTGTACGACGGGATGTGATGTCGGGCCCGGGCCGCCTCGAACGGGTCCGCCCGCAGGTAGCACAGGGCGACCCCCGGGTGGGCCCGTTGGCGACGTCAACACGGTCCGGGTTCATCCGCGGAGGAACCTGCCGGGCTGGCCGGGGGTCTTCCCCTTGCCGCCTTGCCCCGGCTTCCCGTCCTGGGCGCCGCGGGTGCCTGGTTTCGGCGCGGGCCAGTCATCCGGCTTGCTCGGGGGACTCTCGACCACCTTGATCTCGCCGGCACGGCCTCCGTTGCCCGCCGGACCGACATTGCCTCCATTGCCGCCGGTGCTGTTCGGGGCGGCGAGGTTGGTGCTGTCACCACCGTCGCCGCCCTTGCCCGACTGGTTCCCGCCGTCACCGCCGTCGGCAACAATGGTGCTGTGGTTGATGAGCGTCAGTTCGCCTTCCGCCGCCCGGATGATGATCGAGCCGCCCGGGCCCCCCGCGCCGGCTGCCCCGACGGTGCCGCCGGGGCCTCCCTTCATGATGCCATCGCCACCGTTGCCGGCCGAGGCGTTCACGCCGCCGCCCGACGAGCCGGCGGCCCTCGCATTGCCGTTGAGCGTGACGTTGCCGCCCATGCTCGTCATGGAAATCTTACCTCCGGCGCCTCCCGCGGTGCCTCCTCCGACGTTGCCTCCGGCGCCCCCCTTTTGTCCTCCGGCGCCGCCGTTGCCGGCGGTGACGTGCTGCGCGGTTGTCTTGCCACCGCTGGCGGAGAGCGCCTGCGTCGAGATGGAGCCGAACTGCGAGGTCATCGTGATCGAGCCACCGGCCCCGGCCCGGCCGTTGTCGCCGAAGGTTTGCGGCCCGTCTCCGCCGACGGAATCGAGACTGGTGCCCTTGCCGTCGCCGCCCTTCCCGACCCTGCCGAAGTATGCCCCGACGCCCCCGCCGTCGGCGAGGAGTTCGCGAGCGAGGGTCAGGTCGTCGCCGCCTTCGATCGTCACTTCGCCGCCATCGCCGGCGATGCCGTTGCTGCCCAGCTTCCCGGCGCCTCCGCCGATTCCCTCCTTGCCGGTGGAGCAACTGCCGCCATCGCCGCTGGTGACGTTGTCGTCGCCGACCGACCCGCCGCTGACATTCAAGCTGACATTCAACGGGCCGGCGGCCTGGACCGTTCCGAGCTTGGAAAGGATCTTGATCGTGCCGCCCTTGCCGCCGTTGCCGTTGTTGCCGACGCTGCCTCCCTGGCCGCCCTGGCCGTCTCCCTTGAGCTGATCGCCCCCCTTGCCGCCGGTGGCCGTCATGGTTCCCACCAAGCTACCCGTCGCCGATGCCGAGCGGATCACGATGGCGCCGTCGCTCTTCAGGATGATCGTGCCGCCCTTGCCACCGTCGCCGTTGCCCACGACGTTGCCGCCGTTGCCGCCCGTGCCGGCGATGGCACGATCATCACCCCCTTTGCCGCCGATGGCATCGAAGGCGCCAAGGGGCGATCCGCCGTTGGCCAGGTAATTCTGCAGGGTAATGCCGGTCGACCCGTTCACGGTGATCCCGCCCCCTTCGCCGGTTCCCGGTCCACTTCCGATGGAGCCGCCGCTGCCTCCGGTGCCGTGCAGGCCTCCCAGCCCGCCGTTGCCGCCGGTCATGGCGTGGGGCAGATTGAGCACGTTGCCGCCGTTGGCGATGAGGGTGCCGTCGCCGGCAACGTCGCTGTCCGAACTCAACGAGATCGTGCCGCCTCCTCCGGCCGAGCCGGCCCTGAGGATATCGCCGCCGTTTCCGCCGCCGCTGCCGGCGTGCGAGCCCCCATCGCCGCCGTCCCCGGAAGTAATCAACATGGGGTTGCGGTTGCCGCCAACGGTGCTGATCAAGCCTTCAATTCTTAATCCATTTGTTGTGGTAATCTTGACGGTGCCGCCGAGTCCACCGCCGCCGGTCTTGCCGCCGTTTCCGCCGTTGCCGCCGCGACCTCCGCCGTCGCCGCCGTTGCCGGGGGTGTTTTGATAGCTCTGGGCGATGCCGCCGTTGGCCGAGAGGGAGGACATCTTTTTGAGGGTGAAGCTGCCGGTCTCGATCGTGATGGTCATGATGCGGGGGTTGAAGGGGATCGCACCTCCGGCGTCACCCTGGCCGCCGGAATTGCCACCGTTCCCGCCGGGCTTGCTGCCGGTGCTGCGACCGCCATTACCGCTTGTCGCGGAGAAAGCGCCGTCGTCGCCCCCGTTGACGTTGGCCCCGTCCGACAGAAGGACGACCTCGCCGCCGGGAGAGTAGAGGGTGATTGCACCACCTTGCCCCCCCGCTCCGGAGTCGAGGGTCTTGCCGCCGTCACCGCCGACGCTGTCCACTAAGGGCTTGTTCGTGCCGTTGCCGCCGTTTCCGGCGCTGCCGGCCATCCTGCCGCCGTTTCCGCCTTTGAAGCTCATGACCTGATTGCCCTCGACGTCGATGGTCTGCCCGACCGTCTCTGGGGTTGCGAACGGGGGAGTCTTCACGACCAGGGTGCCGCCGTTGCCGCCATCCCCCGAGCCTCCCAGCATCCCGCCGTTTCCTGCCTCTTTCAGCCCGTCGCCTCCATTGCCGGCCTTGCCGGTATTGTTGCCTCCGTTGCCACCGATCGCCCCGAGCTCTTTCAGGGTGACGCCCTTCCGGGCCTCAAGGATGATCGCGCCGGCACTGCCCCCCTTGCCTGCCGCGTCCACGGAGCCGCCATCTCCGGCCTTGCCCGTCCCGGTCGCCTGTCCGCCCTGTCCGCCGCTGCCGTTCTGGTCGCCGCCGTTGCCGCCATGGGCCCGGTAATCGACGGAGCGTGCGATCGCCCCGGCCGCGGAAATCTGGATTTTGCCGCCTTCGCCGCCCACCACGCCGCCACCGACCGCTCCACCGTTCCCCCCGGCATTGCCCCTGCCGCCATTGCCGCCGACCCCGCGCTGCACGCCGTCGCCCGCCGGGAAGACCACGCCGGAGAAAGCGGATGGGTCGTGCCCCGCGCGACCGCCGTTGACGAAGATGCGATCGAGGACGATATCCTGCGAGACGGGCGGCACGAGCGGCGGGGGGAGCGGCGATGCCGTCGTGAGGACGACTTCGCCGCCTTTGCCGGCGACCCCGGCCATCCCGATGTTGCCCGCGTCGCCCCCCTTGATGCCGCCGTTGCCGCCGTTGCCGGTCCTCGGCAGATAGAGATTGGGCGCGGCCGTCCCGGCAGGAAGCCCCGGCGGAGGCAGAGGGGACAGGGCTCCGGCATCGCCGCCGGTCGCCACGATAGATTCCGAAGTTATGATGGACCCACCGGCGGTGATCGTCAGCTTGCCGCCGTTACCCGCCGTCCCTCCCGCCTGGAACCCGAACTTGCCGTCACTGCCGATCAGGCCGCTGTTACCCCCCTTTCCGTTGACCTTCGCGGTGCCACCATCGCCGGTGCGGTCGCCGGAGTTGGAGGCGATGGCGCCTCGCAAGATCAAGACGCCACCGATGGTGACGTTGCCGTATGTCGATTCGAGCGTGATCGGTCCCGCGTCGCCACCGTCGCTATTCGCGCCGATCTTGCCGCTGCTGCCGGCGACGCCGATGCCCGTCGAGCCGCCGTTGCCGGTCTGATTGAAGGAATTTCCGCCATCGCCACCGGCCGTCACGATCCCTCCTCGAGCGGTGATAATGTTGCCCGACTTGGTCGACATCGTCACCTCGCCGCCCTTCCCGCCGGAGCCGTTGTTGCCGATGTCGCCGCTCGCGCCGCCGTTGCCCTTGACGGCGTTCCCGCCATCCCCGGTGCGGGCCTGTGAGGGTGCATAGAAATAGACTCCGGTCGGCGGCAGATAGACGACCGGGGCCACCACCCCGCCGGCCGCGATGAAACAGATGGCCTCGGCCTCTTGCGAGACGGTGCCGATTCCCCGGATATTGCCGCTATCGCTGGTCAGCTTGATGATGCCGCCGTCTCCTCCCTTGCCGTTATTGCCGATGTTGCCGCTTCTGCCGCCGCCGCCGACTTCATGGCCGCCCCGGCCGCCGTCACCCGTCTGCGGTTTGAAGGTGCCATCGACATCGCCACCGGCCGTGATCAACGGGCTCAGCCCGATGGTGCCGGATGTGGACGAAATGATGATGTTGCCGCCGCTGCCGGCGCTGCCGTTATTGCCGATGTTGCCGCTGCGACCGCCGCGGCCGGTCTGCCCGGCATCGCCGCCTGCCCCGGATCGAGCGGACATGTCGTAGACCTTGCCGCCGGCGACGACCACGACGCCGATTCCGCCCATGTCACCGCTGCCGCCCGTGATCGAGATCTCTCCGCCGCGACCGGCGCTGCCGTTCTTGCCGATATCGCCGCTGTCGCCACCTTTGGAGATGGGGACGCCTTCTTCCAGGGCGCCGAGGCGTCCCGCCGCGCCGCCGTTGCCGCTGACCGCCTCGTCGTCGGAGACGCTGCCGCCGCGCGCGGCGATGGAGTCCACGGTGACGCCGTCCGCCAGTTGGCGTTCGTCGACCGTGATGGCTCCCGGGATCTTGAGCTGGATCGCGCCACCGATGCCGCCGGAGCCGGCGTCGCCGACTCGTCCGCC
This sequence comes from Planctomycetota bacterium, assembly GCA_028291545.1. Classification (GTDB taxonomy): domain Bacteria; phylum Planctomycetota; class Planctomycetia; order Isosphaerales; family Isosphaeraceae; genus JAQGHR01. The sequence continues at coordinate 38,176 of JAQGHR010000029.1, forward strand.
GTCGCCACCGCTGCCGTCGCCGCCGCCCTTGCCTCCGTCGCCGGAGGTGCCGTGATAGCCGGGTGTGAGCAAATGCGTGCCATTGCTGCCGCCGTTGGCCGTGAGGGCACCGGTCTTCGTGATGTGCAGACTCAGCCCGGTGACCCCGATCGTGCCGCCGCCGCCGGCGTCGCCCTGACTGCCCCCGGCACCGCCGTTTCCGCCGTTGCCGTTCGATCCGTCGCCGCCGTTTCCGGCCGTGCCGGTGTAGATCCCGGCCGAGCCACCGCCGGCGTTGACGAAGTCGCTGAAGGTCACCGCGATGGTCTCCGGGCGATTCGGCGGGACCTGACTGGTGATCACTTTCAGCGTCCCGCCAACTCCTCCGCTGCCGCTGGCCCCCAGTCCGCCGCCGTTGCCCCCCGCGCGGCCATCGCCGCCGCTTCCGCCCTTGCCCGTCAGCCCGCCGCCCGCCCCGCCGGAAAGATCGACGGAATTCACGTCGATGCTGTCTTTCCCGGTGATGAGGACCGAGCCCCCGAGACCTCCCCCGCCGCCGTTCTGGAGGCTGCCGCCCGCGCCGCCGCTGTTCCTGCCGTCGCCGCCGCGTCCGGCGGTTGCCTCCAAGTCGCCCCCGGCGCCGCCGGTCGCTCGCAACAGGGCGAGGATGGTGATCGGGATCGGCGTGGCCGTTGTCGAGCCCGAAGAGATCGAGATGCTGCCACCAATGCCGCCGCTGCCGCCGCCTCCTACGCCGCTGCCGACGCTGCCGCCGCGACCGCCGACCTTGGCGGTGGCCTTGCCACCGTTGCCCGCCGTGGCGGAGTTCGTGCCGCCGGTGCCGCCGACGGTGCTGACGGTGCCGCCGACGGTGCTGATCCGGTTGTTGATGAGCACGTCGCCATCACGGCTGGTCAGCGAGACGCTGCCGCCCGAGGCGCCGCCGCCGGCGTTGCCGACATCACCGCCGAAGCCGCCGAGGGGTCCTTTGCCGCCCTCGCCGGCGGTGGAGGTGATGAGGCCGCCTTCGCCACCATCGGCCTGGATGGTACCGGATACGATGACGTCGCCTCCGGTACTCACGGAGAACAGCCCACCGATGGCCCCATCGCCGCCGTTGCCGATCGTGCCGCCGTTGCCGCCGCGAGAGATCAATCCGGCCCCGCCCGCGCCGGCTGCCCGTCTGCCCTGGACGCCGCCCGCGCCGCCATCCAGGTGGATGCCCTGTGTCACGCTCACGATGCCGTCGGTCGAGAGGAGGAGGATCTGCCCACCCTGAGCACCGGCGCCTGCGTTGGCGACAGCACCACCTTCGCCTCCCTTTCCGCCCCGGCCCCCCTTGCCGCTGGTGGCGGTCTGCGACCCGCCCGCGCCGCCGATCGCGAAGACCTCTCCCAGCCTGATGGAGCCGCTTGCGGTCTTCAACTCGATCATGCCGCCCATGGCGCCGTTCTGGGAGGCGCCGGTCGCGCCGCCAATGCCGCCGGCAAGGCGGGGTCTTGCGGAATCCCCGCCGTTGCCACCGCCGCCGCCAACGCCGCCATCGCCGCCGTTGAAGTCGAGCCTGCCGGCGAACGTGATGCTGCCCGCGCCCGCGTCGGCCCTCAGGCTACCGCCTGCCGTCGCCATGCCGCCGTTGCCCCCCGCGCCGCCGTTGCCGGGGCTAATGGACCTCCTCAACCGGGGTCGCCTCGTCAACAGCCGCCCGTGGGGGCCACGACGCGGTTGCAATGTGATGACCGGGGGACCACCGTCTCCGCCCGCACCGCCGTCTCCGCCGCTGCCACCGACGGCGCGGATCACCAGCCCCGCAGCCTGCTCGATGGGGGTGTCGGTGGTCGTGAGGCTGATGGTCCCGGCCATGCCGCCGTTGCCACCCAGCCCGCCCGCGCCGCCGGCCAGTCCGACCGCATCGCCTCCGTTGCCGCCCTTGCCACCGTCGGCCCTGATGTCGGCGTGGATGGCAATGCCGCGGGTCCCCTCAAGGGTAATCATGCCGCCCTTGCCACCGTCGCCTCCGTCTGACGGGAGCACTCCGGGCGCCGCGTTCGACCCGCTGGCGCCATCGGCGCCGACAGCCAGCAAAGGCGCTTGCAGATTGATCGAGCCGGCAATGATGGTGATTTCGCCCGCATCGCCACCGGGATGCTTGCCGCTACTGCTCACGACTTCCTGGTTGGAGAAGAGCCCGCCGGTCTTGATCTTGATCGTGCCGCCATCGCTGACAATCCCGCTGCCCTGGCCGAGCAGGATGCCGCCCGCGGTCAAGGTCCCGGCCGTGAAGGTGCGGTCGCCGACGCCGACGCCCTTGTCGTCGAAGACGATGCCATCGCTGCCGGCGATCGGCTGCGCGGCGAAGAGGTTGATGGCGGCCGGGGGCTTGCCGGTTCCGCCTGACGCGTTGACGGCAATCCCCGAAATGGCCGCGTCCGTCGCGCCGAGGCGACCGCCTGCAATCAAGGTGACGCCTCCGTTGGCACCGGTGCCGGAGCCTCCGGAGGTGATGTTGACATCGCCGATGCCCCCGCCGTAAGCGACCAGGGTCACGCTGCCGCCGGGCTGATTCCCGGACGAGGGGCGGGTATCGATGGTGGAGTTGGCCAGCGAAATGGTCCCGCCGGAGAGGCTCCCGCCCAGGACCCGGATGCTCTGTCCCGGCAGGAGTGGCGCACCCGGAGGTACGGTCGCGCTGCCCGTGGGCGAGCCGGATGGCACGAGGTTGCCGCCCGCGACCATGACGATGTCCTGACCGCCCAGGAGCGGATCCGTGGCCCGGATGACGACCGCGTGGCTGGCGGTGATGTTGCCGGTGGCGAGGATGGCCAGGCTCTGCCCGACGGTGATATCGCCGGTGATGACGATATCGCCCGCATTATAAAACGTGGGATCGCCGGCCAAGCAGACGCTTCCCAGGTTGAGCACGCCGGCATTGCTAGCGAATTGAGCCGAGCCCCCGGCGAGATTCACGGCGCCGGTGACGTGGTTGAGGGCGGCCTGAATGACGCCCGTGCCTGCTTGCACGTCGATCACCCGGGCGGCGAGGTCGCCCCCGCTCAGGGACAGATGGGCCGTCTGACCCAGCTCCATTCCGCCGATGTGGATCGTTCCATTCGGCGCCAGGATGGTCCCGGATGCGTTATCGATGTGGATATCGGTGGGCAATGCCGACGGCAGGATGCCATCGGCGAACGGTCCAGCGACGGACGCGTAGAGGGATGGCACCGCGACATCGACATCGCCGGTCGTCGAGGACACGACAGCATGATTGGCAATCGATTGGGCCAGCAGGTTGAGCTCACCGACCGCCTGAACGCGCGTCGAGCCGGCAGCAGCTCCCGGCGTCGGTGCGTTGGTGATGGTGCCGCCGGCCAGGGCGGTGAGGTTGCCCGCGCTTGTGATGACGCCGTTGTTGACGAGATTCTGCGAGGCGATCAGGGTCAGGCTCAGGTTGTCGATGGCGCCGCCATAGCCGGCGAGGCCGCCCGCAGGAAGCACGGTGGTCATCAGGGCCCCGGCGCCTTCGACGATGTTCCGGGCGCTGATGGAGACGCTGCGCACGAGCGGATTCGTGGAGACCAGGTAGATGGTCCCCTGATTATTTACGTTGCCGTCCAGGTCGAGGACTGGCGTCGTGCTGACGTCGATGATCCTCGTCTGGCCGCTCGACAGCGACAGTCCGAAGGTACTCAGATTCGCGGTCGGTATCGTGGGAAATGCGCTCAGCAAGCAGCGGTCTTCCAGCAACCAGTCGCCGAGTGCGAGTCGCGACAGCGCTCTGAGGCCGCGGTGACGGGTACGCTGGGTGGAGCGTCCCCGGCTTGTGAGCCAGGAGAGCCGGCTGCTGACGACCATGATAATTCTCTTCGACAATTCTTACTTTTTGCCTAAAACACGTATTCAGTCTATCCCAGGAAACGACAACAATCATGTGTCGGATAAAAGTCTCATCCATCCACACAGGGAAGCCGCCAAGGGTCGCTGCGTCATGGGCTGGGAATCGATCCGGAGAGGGCAGGAAATGGGGACCGGTTCCGCGGTACCAGCTACCAGCGCACCCGCACCTGGTGCCCCACCGGCAAGGCGCTGCGCCGCCGCAAGGCGGGCGCCGTCGTCGTCGCCGACCCGGACGCTGAGTCGAAAAAAAGATGATCGAGGCGGCCTACCTCACCGACGAGGCGATGGGGCTGGCGGTCTGGTGCACCGACCAGGCCGGCCCCTACCAGACCATCCCGTACCCCGGCCAGTCCTGGCGGCCCGAGGGAGACCCGGCTCGGCGGCCGCACGAGTACCTCCGCGACGGCACGGCCAAGGCCCTGACGCTCTTCCGCCCGGCCGACGGCCACGCCCGGGTCGAGGGCGTGACGGCCGGCCCAAACACGGTGCTCCATCCCTGGCTCAAGCGGGAACTGGCCGAGGCCCTTACGGCGCTGCCCGACCCGCCGGCCGAGCCCATCGCGGGGCGGCGTGCGGCCTGGGAGCGATGGCAGGAGGGCCTCTCGATCAAGCCGACCCTGCTCGACGAGTTGCCGCCGCTGCGGATGCTCCTGGTGCTGGACAACCTGGCCGGGCACAAGACGCCCGAGCTGGTCTGCTGGCTGTTCGCGCACGGGATCATGCCGCTGTACACGCCGCTGGGCGGGTCGTGGCTGAACATGGCCGAGAGCCTGCAGCGGATCCTCAAGCGGCGGGCGTTGGACGGCCAGTACCCGACCGACACCGGCCAGATCATCGCCTGGTTCGAGGCGGCGGCCCGGCACTGGGACGCGGCCCCGACGCCGTTCCAGTGGGGCGGCAGGCGGGCGGCCCGTCGTCGGCGGCAGCGCGAGCGTTGCCACCACCTCGGCGGCTCAGGGGCCTGCTCGCGCGTCCCGGTCCCGCGACGTGCCGACTTATGGCCACAGGCAAGCCAAGTGACCCACTAGTACGGCATGCATCGCCGCGAGGGATCGAGCAATCACAGTTCCATGCCCGAGAAGATCACAAGGTAACAAGACGGCTCGGCCTCATCAACGAATGACTCGCTCCGTCCCCCCATTTTGTTTAACTCGGGTGTGCTCGTGGAATCCGGGTGTCAGGCAGCTTTCCAGTAAGAATCCCACTGGTCTGTCGCCTGGCCGCAGACCAAGGCGGCCATCGCGCCGACGTTCCGGCGTCTCCATTGGGCCCGACCCTTCATACGTAACCCCGGCGTCTTGCCCCAGCCCTCGATCGGCCCGCTGCCGATCGATCGGCCTTCGGCGAGGTCGCCCGCATAGGCGAGCCGGCAGCTGTGCTTGGCGAAGTAGTTCGTCAGCTCCTCCAGCTCCGGACGCCGCGCCCCCGCCTCCGCCTCAAGGCCGGAAAGCGTCACTCTCACCAGCTTCATGAGCCCGGCCCAGCCTTCGCCGACCAGCCGATCCCACCCCTCTCCAGGAAGGAGTCGAACTCGGCACCGCGGCCATACTATTCCTGCCCGGTCGCCGCGATGTGCTCCGTCGCGTGATAGATATCCAGCGTCTCCTGGCATTCGACCAGCGCCGCCTCGACGCTCCGCCAGATACTAACGTCTATTCCCACCGTCAAACGTCTGGAGTCCCACTGCCAGCGGACAAGCCGGCAGAAAATACGTTTTGAGGGGTACTGGCCCGCTCGCGCCTTGAGATGAGGACGAAGCAGGAGTGAGGGATCGTGCAACTTCATTTCTGTAAATTCCCGGCTTGAAGTCGGTCAGGTCATCCCGGCTCTATCGTCAGATACTTTCGGTTCGTCTCCCACTCTTCACTGATCACCATCAGCACGGCGCTGATCAGCCGCAGTGCCGACGAGTCGTTCGGGAGCAGGCCCGCCACCCGCGTCCGCCGCTTGATCTCCTCGTTCAGACGCTCCAGCATGTTGCTCGTCCGCAACCGCCGCCGGTGCCTCGCGGGCAGGGCGAAGACCGTCAGGTCCTCCGGGATGTTCTCCTCCAGCCAGGCGGCCAGCCTCGGGGCCGTCGCCCGGTAGCGCTTCACCACGATCCCCAACTGCCGCTCGGCCTCGGGCCGATCCGCTGCGTCGAACACCGCGCAGAGCCCTTCGGCCACCTCCGCGCGCATCTCGGGCCTGGGGACGAAGGCCAGGGCGTTCTTCATCAGGTGGAACTGGCAACGCTACCACGGCACGCCGGTCAGCCGGGCCTTCAGCGCCTGCCGAAGCCCGGCGTGGTCATCGCTGGTGACCTGCTTCACCCCGTGCAGCCCCCGGGCCTGGAGACTTGCCAGGAAGTCCCGCCAATGCACTTCCGCCTCCGAAAGCGAGACGCTCACCCCGAGCACCGACCGCATGCCCCGGGCGTCGATCCCGATGGCCACCAGCACGGCGCACGAGACGACCTGGCCGCCGTGGCGCACGTCCTCATAACGAGCTTCGAGGCTCAGGTACGGGGTCTCGCCGAACGGCCGGGAACTCCAATGCCGCAACTCGGCGTCGAGGGCCTGCGCCGCCCGGCTGACCTGGGAGCTGGTGACCTCCAGGCCGCAGAGCTTCTCGGTGATGGCGGCGACCTTCCGCGTCGAGCCCCCCTGGACGTCCATCTCGGCCACCGCCAGCTTCAGCGCCCGCTCGCTGCGGACGCCCTTCTCCAGGGCCGAGGGGTAGAAGGCGATGTCCCGGGTCTGGGGGACGGCCACGGTGAGGGCCCCGATCCGGGTCTGCACGGTCTTGGGCTTGAAGCCGTTGGCGTAGCCGTTGCGGCCCTCGGACCCCTGATAGGGGGCCGCCCCAGGGGTGGGTCCGCTCCAGCTTCATGACATCGTTGAGCAGGACGGTGACGGCCTGGGCGAGGCCGTCGAAGCCGTGCTTGGCCAGCAGTTCCACGATCGGGTCCAGGGCGGTAGTCTGCACTTGGTGGATCATCGTCGGGGTCTCCTTGGGTTGGTTGGCACATTGCAAGGCAACCAGCGGTGGCTCGCCGCTTCAAGACCGGGCGAATTTACAGAAACCAGGAAGCACTACCATCTCCGACAGTCCCCGGCGGCTTCTGTCGGCCGCTGGCGAGATGCGGGTTTCGATCGCAGGCCAAACGAATGACGCCAAGTGCCCTTGATTACGGTACTTGGCGTCTCGTGTCGGTCGCTGTCGCAAAGCGCGGGGACGGGACTCGAACCCATGACCTGCGGGTTATGTGATCGCCGCTCTATCCCTCAATGCCCAGTCGTGGTGCCCCTCGACAACGCGATCAACGTATCCCGTTGGTCCTCTGAAGCAGACGGGAGGATTTCTTTGGTCGCGATGATTGTCATAAAATATGCCTTTATATAGATTTCTATAAAATCTAAAATTCGAAATACGATAAACACTTGGCTCTTGTCCGCGTGTGCGGCCCTCCTATCGCGGGATTCGCCTGCCCCCGCTTGAATCGAGCGGTCGGTTCGGATGACCTCGGCTGGGGATCGATTCGACCCGGTACTCCCGCATACTTCCTCCTAAAGATCCTTCGTATTTGAGTCATTATTCGTTGAGCAAGCATAGTGTCGATCGCGATCTCGACAACTCGTCGAAGTGCAATCCTCGGTTCCCGACGAGGTCATGGCCCGAGGTCCAAGTCCCGCTGATTTCCGGTCGAATCGACTGGGGGAGCGATCGGAGCCTCGTCCAGATTGCAGATCCAATCGCGCTTCTCGGTCCCGACTCTTTGAGCCGGAGTCGAATCGACGCGATGGGGCGCGATCCTCATCGTGAATGGCCCTCATCCTCAAGGGCGGCCTCCCACTCGGCTCGCGGCATCCTGAGGCCATTGATGGAATCGCAATCCGGGCACTCGAGATCGATGACGACCTCCTCGTCATCGGCCTCGTGGCGGTCCATTCTTGGTCGCCATCGATCCGGCTCGCCGCAAGCGCAATTGATCCCGCGTTTCTTGCAAAGATCCCAGACCAGGGCTTCGAGTCTCGCGTGCCTGGGAAATGCTTTGTTCGGCGGGATTGTCACCCCGAGCTTCCCGCTCCGCTTCGCGACTCCTCCTTCGCGATCCCGAGCCTGGCCTTGGGCCTTGGCCTGGCGATCCGCGGCGCGGCGATTGGCGATCATCGAACTGTAGTACTCGCACATTCGCAGCAGGGTGCCGTCGCGGCTGCGGTCCGCCGGTACCTCCAGGATCACCAGGATCGCATCCTTCAAAAACGGGAACCGATCCTTGAGGAGGATCAAGGGGAGGCCGCCCAGGTAGGGTTGGCCCGCGTAGATCGCCCGGAATAGCTCTCGCTCATGCGCCGTCAGCGTCATCCGCAGCGCCTCTTCGAAGGCTCGCATCTGGAGGTCGATGCAGCCGCCGAGATCTCCGTAGGATTCGAAGACCAGCTCCAGCAGGACCTGACGGACCTTCTCCCGAGCGATCGGCCCGCCGTCCGCGGTCCGGCGGGAGATTCGATGGAGGACGTTGTCCCTGCCTCGGAAAAAGTACTTCCTGAACGATTCGGCATCATCCTCGAGGTGCTCGTCGAGGATGGCGACGAGCCGAGCCTCCACGCGCGTGCGAACCTCGGGATCGATCGGATCGGCGTAGAGCCCGAGGTCGAAGAGCGCGAGTCGGACCAGGGCCAACGCACCTGGGCGACCGAACGTCTCCGGCATGATCGGATTCCGCTTCGCCGCCAGGAATAACCCGGCTGAGATGCATCGCTCGCAATCCGGCTTGCCGCCATCGACGCTGATGGCGTGCTGACGGCCGCGCCGGATCAACTCGTCGACGCCCCAGCGGGAACCCTCGCCCAGGCCATCCTTGCCGAGATCCTCGGGAAGGATGTCACGGTGGTCCCCGTCTTCCCGGACGGCTGGATGGAGAAGGAGATCGGACGGAGACGTGAACCGGCGCCGCGAATCCTCTCGCTGGAGATCGGCGTGCTGATAAATCAGCCGCATCAGGTGATAACTCCAGGATTGCTGCGGGTCGAGTCGCTACTTGGCCCGCAGGATCGCATGGCCACCGAGCGAGGCACGAAGGAGGAAGTCTTCGACAGGAATGTCGGGTACAAAGCGGCGCGAGCCTCGGTCGGGCATCAGGCATCGCATGGCCAAAGTGAAACCGGCGGGTAGATCCGCGGCGACGGGCTTCTTGGGGCGCCAGGAATACAAGGCCAACTTGCAATTCGGAGGGACGTCCCGTTCGTTGGCGCCACCCGTGAACCCGCTCACCCGGCGGATCGTCACCCACCCGGAGTGCGACCGGTCCAAGGAATGAGGGTCCCTTTTCATGGACGCACCTACGGGCCCGGGCAAGTCGTGAAGGATCTTTCACGGTCGCGTGGCGAACAATCATATCCGGTCGACGGTGGTCTCATCTCTCCATCCTGACCGTCTCGCTTCGTCCGGCCAGGGTCGAATCGCCAATTCCCCGACAATTCCGGGCGATTTGAGGCATCACGAGATTTCCGGGACCTTTCCGAGACGTCCCAGTGGAGTCGCGGAATCACCGTGTGGTCCGGTTTTCCAGAAGTACGTTGGGAGCACCCGTCCCCAGCCTGATCCAGCCGGATTCAGACGCTAGCTCCGGGCACGGGGCGATGGCGAACCCAGAGGGACCTCCCCCGTGAGCCTCAGCGAGTGAATCGATGAAACGCAAGGACGCCGGCCTGAAGTTGACGAAATTGGAGATCGCGGCCGCCTTCGGCGACTCGAACTGGGCGGCGGCCTATCCGCCGGTGCTCAGCGCCCTTCAGCTCTCCGCGATGCTCCAGATCCCCTTATCCACGATCTACGCCTGGAGCTCGCGAGGGCTCCTGAGAGGGTGCGGCCGACGCATCGGCAAGCATCTCCGCTTCTTCCGCGACCGTGTTCTCCTCCGTATCTTCAACGAGGGACTCGATGACCGAGACTCGGCCTGATCCCCGCCCGCCGTCAGAACTCGTCGGCCAGACGGTCCGGATCTTTCAACGCGGAAGGGTGTGGTGGGCGAACGCGCAGATCGGCGGCCGGCAGCATCGCGAGAGCCTGCGCACAACCAGCCTCAAGGAGGCCCGCCGCCGCGCCCTGCAGCTCGAGACCGAACTCCTCGCCGGTCGCCGTCGCGAGGCCGCCAAGCCGCCGACGGTCCAGGAGGCGATCGAGGACTACCTGGACTATCTCCGCACCGAGCGCCGCGCCAAGAAGACGCTCGTGAAGTACGAAGGCGTCCTGACCCGCCTGGCCACGCTGATGGCACGGCGGCGGGCAGCCAGCATCCTTGATGTCGATATCGCGGCGATCGATGCCTACCGCCGCGAGCGTGTCGCGGCGAAGGCGGCCTCCAAGACCGTGTACAACGACACGGTCGTGATCCGCCAGTTCGTCAACTTCGCTATCAGCCGCGGCAGGATCACCGCCGACCCGCTCCGCGGCCTGAAGATCCGCAAGCCCAAGCCGACGCCGCAGCCCTGCTGGTCGGCCGAGGAAGTCGAGCGGATCCTGGCGGCCAGCCCCGAGCCGTATCGCCCGGCGCTGACCCTCCTGGCCGACAGCGGCATGAGGGTCGGCGAACTCCGTCACCTGACCTGGGCGGACACCGACTTCGACCGCAACGTGATCCATGTCCGGCCCAAAGGCGACTGGAAGCCCAAGCGCGGGGACCAGCGAGCGATCCCGATGACGGCACGCGTCCGATCGCTGCTCGAAAACCTCTCGCATCACGGCCCCTGGGTCGTCTCGGCGCGCCTCACTGGCGGCCATCCCCAGGCGGGCCGCCAACTGTCGGAGCGCCGGCTCCTGCAGGCTGTCAAACGGATCGTCGCCGGCCTCGGCCTGCGCGGCCATCTGCATACCTTCGGGCATGCGTTCATCTCGCGATCGCTCATGGCCGGCGTGCCGGAGGCGATCGTCCGCGAGTGGGTGGGCCACGTCGACCGCGACATCCTCAAGCTCTACACGCACATCGCCTCGGCGGCCTCCCAGGCGGCCATGCGACAGGTCACGTCCGGGCCGCATGGCCCGGCCCTAGCCACCGAATCAACGATGGGGACGGATTCAGCACAGTTTCAGCACACTCATGAGGCAAACCAAAATGACGAACGCGCAAACTGAAAGCGGCCGGCGGGTTACGCCGGCCGCTTGTCTGGCAGCGGAGGGGGTGGGATTCGAACCCACGGACGTTTTGAGGCGTCAACGGTTTTCAAGACCGTCCCAATCGACCACTCTGGCACCCCTCCGGTGGGGAAAAGAAGGAAACGGCGAGGGGATCGGGGCTAGCCGATCTCGTCGAGGATGTCCTCGGAGACGAAGATGGGGACGTCGACGGTGACGGCGACGGCGATGGCATCGCTGGGACGGGCGTCGACCTCGACGATCTCGCCTTCGTGCTTGATGCGGAGCTTGGCGAAGTAGGTGTGCTCGCGAAGCTCGTTGATGTAGATGTCCTGGAGCTCGCCGCCGAGAAGCTCGATGGCGCTGGCGAGGAGGTCGTGAGTCAACGGGCGCTGGGTGGGGATGCCCTTGACGCGGCGGTCGATGGAGGTGGCCTCGAACATGCCGATCATGATCGGGAAGGTGCGATCGCCGTCGACCTCGCGCAGGTAGATAATCTGCTGCTCGTTGGTCTCGGAGATGATGATCCGCGTTAATTCCATCTGCACGGCCACGGCAGTCACCCTCCTCGGCAGTTCGTCACGATATCGATGATAGGGGTCCCGGCGCGGTGCGTCAACGCGGGCGCAGGCTCGACTTCAGTTGAGGGATTATGTGTCGGACTCGGTCCGCGGTCGCGATGGTGTTCTCAGGCCGATGTACGCGGTCCGTTCGCGGGGTGGGTTCCACCGCGCGAGATCTCAAAGGCGAGCCGGAGAGGGGGATTCGAGAGGGCAGATTCGAGATTCGAGAGCAGAGATTCGAGAAGGTCAGCCGCCGGACCCTCGGGGAAGTCTCCGGTCCACCTGCGCAAATCGCGAATCTCCGATGACTTGATCAGATCGCCTCTCAGTTCCTCCCAGGGGATCGGGTTTTCGGACGTCGAGGTTGCGGAGGGCTAGCTGGCGGCCGATTCCAGGAGCTTCGCCACCGCCGCCCGTTGAGCTGAGAGTTCCGCGTCCTTGGCCTTTTGCTGTTCGACGACCTCGGCCGGGGCACGGGAGAGGAAGCCTTCGTTGCCGAGCTTCGCGCGAATGGAGGCGAGTTGCTTGTCGAGGTCGGAAAGCTGCTTCTTGAGCTTCGCGGCCTCTTCCTTCCTGTCGATCAAGCCCTCGAGGGGCAGGATCACCTCGGCGTCGGCGAGGACGGCGGAGGCACTCTCGGCGGGGCGGTCGGCGGACGAAACGATCAAGAGCGACGAAGCATTTGTCATCATCTTGATGAGGGACTCGCCCTTGCGGAGCATCCCGGCCACAGGCTCGGCCGCGACGATCAACGGGGCGATCTTCGCCGAGGGCGGGATGTTTCGCTCGGCGCGGAGGTTGCGAATGGTGGTGATCTTTTCTTGCCATTGCGCGATGGTTGCGTCGGCGTCGGCCTGCTCCGTCCACACCCTCGGATACTCCGGCCAGGACGCGATGCAAACGCTTTCCTCGGCAGGGCGAATGTCTCTCGTCGTGGGATGCAGCCGCGTAGGTGCGACCTGGCCGAGCGCCTGCCAGACGGCCTCGGTCACGAAGGGCATGATCGGGTGGAGGAGGCGGCAGAGGCCATCCAGCACGAACGCCAGGCGACGCTGGGCGGCGGGCCGCGTCTCGGGGTCGCGCAGGCGGGCCTTGAGGAACTCGACATACCAGTCGCAGAAGTCGTTCCAGGTAAAATCGCGAAGTCGCCGCGTCGCCTCCGCGAAATGGAATGCCTCCAGATCCGCGGTTGCCGCGGCGGCCGTCCTCGCGAGCGCACCGTAAATCCAGCGGTCTTCCTCTTCGAGAGTGTCGATCTCGCCAGACGCCGGCTCGTATCCTTCCAGGTTCATCAGCGCAAACCGCGCCGCGTTCCAGAATTTGTTCGGGAACGTGCGGCCTTGCTCGAACCGCTCGGAGGTGTTGACGCGAAGGTCCTTCGGCAGATCCTTGGCGTCCTCGGGCGAGACGAACTCCATGGGCTGGCCGGCGGCCTTGCGGATTGCGATGCGGCCCTGATCGTCCTTGACCGGCTCGACCGGCATGCGGAGGTCCTGGGTCTCGGTCGCCGAGATCGCGAGGGTAAATCGCAGCGCATCGGCCCCGTAGGACTCGATGATATCCACGGGATCGATGCCATTGCCTGCGGTCTTGGACATCCGCTTGCCGTGGCCGTCCTGGATGACGGGGTGGATGAACACGTCCTTGAACGGGACGTCGTGCATGTTGAACTGGCCGAAGATCACCATCCGGGCGACCCAGAGGGTGATGATGTCGCGGGCCGTCGAGAGGACGTTGGTGGGGTAATACTTCGCCAGTTCGGGCGTCTGCTCGGGCCAGCCGAGGGTGGAGTGGGGCCAGAGGGCGGAGGAGAACCAGGTGTCGAGGACGTCGGGATCTTGGATTAACTCATGCTGGGAACCGAGCGCGTCGGGCGCCAGATCGGTCTCGGCGCAGATGAGCCAGCCGCCATATTCGGACGGGCGCCACGTCACGTCGTCGCGACCGGAAAACGCCCTGGTGAGATCCTCGGCGGAAGCGGTCTCGCAATACCAGATCGGGATGCGGTGGCCCCACCACAACTGGCGGCTCACGCACCAGTCGCGCTTCTCGCCGAGCCAGTCGAGATAGCTCTTGGCGTAGCGATCGGGCGTGATCTTCACCGCACCCGCCGTCACGGCGTCCATCGCCCTCTGCGCGAACCCGGGCGAGCCGTCGGGCGTGTCGCCCATGCGGACGAACCACTGGTCGGAAAGGTAGGGCTCGATGGCCGTCTTGCTGCGGTCGGAGAGCGGGATCGTGAGGATATGCGGCTCGACCTTCACGAGGAGGCCGTGCGCCTCCAGATCGGCCACGACGCGCTTGCGAACGTCCTTGATGAGCAGGCCGGCATAGGCCCCGGCGTTCTCGTTGTAGGTGCCGTCGGGGTTGAGGAGGTTGATCATCGGGAGGTTGTTGCGGACCCCGCTGGCGTAGTCGTTGGGATCGTGCGCGGGGGTGACCTTCACGCAGCCAGTGCCGAACTCGGGGTTCACCAGGATGGCGTCGCCGATGATCGGGATCTCGCGATTCATGAGCGGGAGCGTGACCGTTTTCCCGAGCAAGTGCTGATAGCGCGGGTCGGACGGATGCACGGCCACGGCGGTGTCGCCGAGCATCGTTTCCGGGCGCGTGGTGGCGACGAGGAGCGACTCGGTCGATCCGGTCACGGGATAGCGAATCGTCCACAACTGGCCGGCGGTCTGCTGGTTCTCGATCTCGTCGTCGGCGACGGCGGTGCGGAGCTGGGTGTCCCAGTTCACCAGGCGTTTGCCGCGATAGATCTTGTCCGCCTTGAACAGGTTGAAGAACGTGGTGCGAACCGCCCCGGCGCACATCTCGTCGAGCGTGAACCGCGTTCGATCCCAGTCGCACGAGCAGCCCATCTGGCGCAACTGGCCGAGAATGCGTTGCTCGTACTCATCCTTCCATGCCCAGATGCGTTCGACCAGCCCCTCGCGACCTACGTCGTGGCGAGTCTTGCCTTCTTCTTGCTTGAGCCGACGCTCTACAACCGCCTGCGTGGCGATGCCGGCGTGATCGGTGCCGGGCATCCACAGGGCGTCGAAGCCCTGCATGCGCTTCCAGCGGATCAGGATGTCTTGCAGCGTATTGTTGAGCGCATGCCCCAGATGAAGCGCCCCGGTCACGTTCGGCGGCGGGATGACGATGGTGTACGGGGGCTTCTCGCTCGACGGATCGGCGTGAAAGTATCCCTTTTCGAGCCAGAAGGCGTACCAGCGGCGCTGGGCGTCCTGGGGATCGTATTGCTTGGGGAGGTCGGAGAGGCTCATGCGAGGTCCGGGGTCGGAGTGTCAGGTATGTGTTACGCTTTTTGAATACAACAATGGCGATCTCTTCAGTGGGGCGGGGGTGGCAG
>JAQGHR010000091.1 GCA_028291545.1 Planctomycetota bacterium
AAGCTGACGGCAAGCAGGCTCGGGCTGACGGTAAACAAGTTCAGGCCGACGGCAAGCAGGCTGACGGCAAGCAGGCCGATAGCAAGCAAGCTCAGGCTGATGGCAAGCAAGCTGACACTAAGCAGGCTCAGTCCGACGGTAAGCAAGCGGACGGCAAGCAGGCCGATGGCAAGCAAGCTCAGGCCGATGGCAAGCAAGCTCAGGCCGATAGTAAGCAGGCTCAGGCCGATGGCAAGCAAGCGGACGGCAAGCAGGCTGACGGTAAGCAGGCCGATAGCAAGCAAGCTCAAGCTGATGGCAAGCAGGCTGACGGCAAGCAGGCTGACGGCAACCAGGCCGATGCCAAGAGCATGAAGCAAGCCGACGGTAAGCAGGTTCAGGCCGACGGCAAGCAAGCCGACGGCAAGCAGGCTCAGGCCGATGGCAAGCAGGCTGAGCAGGCGGAGGGAAGCCAGCCCGGCGAGGGGGAAGGAAAGAGTCAGGGAGAGAAGCCGGGCGAAGGCGGCGAGAAGCCGGGTCAGGGCGAAGGCAAGCCCGGGGAGGGAACGTCCACCGGGAAGCCGGGTGATGGGAAGACGCCGGGTGGTGCCAATAGCTCGGAGGCCGGAGGCGGAGGGCGAGTCGGCGGTGCGGGCTCGAAGCTCACGAAGCCGGATCTCTCGAAGGAGCCGATCAAGCCCGAGGGGCCGGAGCCGAAAGATACGGGAGAGTCGGTCGCGCCGGATCGGCCGTTACCGGACCTGGTGAGGAACCTTCAGGACGTCCTCAAGAGCGGCAAGGACACGAAGGATCTCGAAGCCGAAACCGGGATGTCCCGGCCGGAGATGGAGCAGTTCGTCAAGAAGTTCGAGAAGGCCGCCAAGCCCGCCCCCGGGCCGGGACGGGAACTGAAGGCGGATCCGGGGAAGGATAAAGTGATCAAGGATCGCAAGATCCCCGACCCGATCCGGGCCAACACCGTGCGAGGTCGCAACGAGCGCGGTCCGGGCGCTCTCTCGCAGGACAATCTCACGGGCGATGCTGAAGGGTCGCGACCCGAGGCACCGGCCGAGTACCGCGCCCGCTTCCGAGCCTACTCGGAGAGCCTGTCGAGGTCCAAGACTTCCGCGCCGGTCAAAACTCCGGCCGGTAACCGTTAGTCGTGCAGGAAAAGCTTGACCGTGAGGCCGTCGGGGGCGCGAGGGACGACACGAAGTAGAAACGCTCTCTTCGTGTCGTCCCTCGCGTCCCCGACGGCCTCGCGGTGAGGCGTTCGTCCCTCTTCAGGTCGTCCCATGCCCCATCCCCTCGCGCTCCCCCGCCGCAACCTCGTCCCGTTCGACCCCCGCGACCTGCCGCATCACTTCACCGACGTGCTCATCATCGGCGGCGGTCTGGCCGGTCTCCGGGCGGCCCTGGGCATCGTCGACCCGCTCCGGGTGCTGGTCGTGACCAAGGACGAGGTCCGCGAGAGCAACAGCGCCTATGCCCAGGGCGGGATAGCCGGCGTGCTCGATCCCGAGGATCACTTCGAAGATCACATCGCCGACACGATCGCCGCCGGCAAGGGCCTTTGCGACCCCGACGTCGTCGCGATGGTCGTGCGCGAGGCCCCCGAACGGATCGCCGAACTTATCCACTGGGGGACGAAGTTCGACGAGCACGAAGGCCAGTTCGCGCTCGGTCGCGAAGGCGGCCACTCGCATGCCCGCATCGTCCATGCCCTGGGAGACGCCACGGGTCGTGAGGTCATGCGCGCCGTGATCGGCCAGGCCCGGCATCAGGCGAATGTCCGCATCTGGCAGAACAGCTTCACCATCGACCTGCTCTCGCACGAGGGCCGATGCCGTGGTGCGATCGTCTGGGACAAGAAGCGAGGGCCGTCGCTCGTGTGGGCCCGCGCCGTGATCCTGGCTACGGGAGGGGCCGGGCAGCTTTACCGGGAGTCCACCAACCCCGCCATCGCCACCGGCGACGGCCACGCGCTGGCCTACCGAGCGGGGGCCGAGATGCGCGACATGGAGTTCATGCAGTTCCATCCCACGGTACTCTACATCGCGGGATCATCTCGACATCTGCTCACCGAAGCCCTTCGCGGCGAAGGCGCCTACCTTCGCGACCGCGACGGCCGCCGGTTCATGCCCGAGTTTCACCCCCTGGCCGAGCTTGCGCCCCGCGACGATGTGTCCAGGGCCATCACGGCCACGATGGCGAAGTCGCAACATCCCTGCGTCTACCTCGACCTCCGCCACCTCGACGCCACCGCCACGCGCGCCCGGTTCCCCGGCATCGACGCCCTGTGTCGCGGGTTCGACCTCGACATCACGAAGGACCTCATCCCCGTCCGCCCCGGCGCCCATTACTACATGGGCGGCGCGACCGTCGACACCCACGGCCGGACGACCCTCCCCGGCCTCTGGGCGGCGGGCGAGGTCACCTCCAGCGGCCTCCACGGCGCGAACCGGCTCGCCTCGAACAGCCTCCTCGAAGGCCTCGTCTACGGCGCCCGCGCCGCCGAGGACATCACCCGCACCCTCCTCGATGCCGGGCCGACGCTCCTGGAAGTCCCCCCGATTTCGGCCGACGTTCGCGCCTCGAACCGTGAACCGCTCGACCTGATGGATATCCGCGAATCCCTCCGCTCCCTGATGTGGCGCCACGTCGGCATCACCCGCGACGCCGCCGGCCTCGCCGAAGCGTCCCATCTCGTCGACTTCTGGTGCCGCTACGTCCTCTCCCAGTCCTTCGACGGCCCCGCCGGCTGGACCCTCCAGAACATGCTCACCGTCTCCCGTCTCATGATCGCCTCCGCCCGCGATCGCGAAGAATCCCGCGGCGTCCACACCCGCCGCGATTTCCCCCAGACCGACCCCGCCTGGGCCCGGCACATCGCTTGGACACGGCCACCGCTGAATGAGGCGGTCGATCGGATCGCGCAGAGTTCCTGAGCCTCGCGTCGTCCGTACAGCCCCCGCGAACTCCGTCAGGGCGCCATCCAATCGACGATTGATAGCCCAGGAACGTCTTGATAGTCGGCGACGTTGTGGGTGACAACGGTCAGGTTCTGGACCAGGGCAACGGCCGCATTGAAGAGGTCGAGCACGCCGACGGGCCGGCCCCGGTCGAGCAACCCGGCGCGGATCTGGCCGAACGTCTCGGCGACCTCTCGATTCACGTCAATAACGTCGAAGCTGATGAGGAACCTTTCGACTTCCTGGAGTCGTAATGGCGGCTTACTCGTCCTCTTGACCCAGGTCATCAGCTCGCCGACGGTGATCGCCGAGACGTGGAGGCCGCCGTAATGGAGCATCACGCGGCGTACGACCAGTGGATGATTCTTGAAAAAGGCCGAGCAAATGTCGGTATCGAGGAGGAAGCTCATTCCTCGATCTCGCGCCGTTCGACCTTGCGCTGCTGGCGATTCCATTCGAGGTAGCGATCCAATTCCTCCGCATCCTCGGCCCACGCCCCAGCCAGGGCCAGCAGGGCCGAACGACCCTCTTCATCCGACTGCGACGGCGTCGATAACCGGACGGTCACCGTCTGTCCCTCGGGCAATCCCGGGTCCTCATCCAGCACAACCGTCCGGCCCTGGATCCGGCCTCGGACTTCCCTGTTCACGCTCGCCATGATCGCACCTCGCTTTCCGACCGTCAGAGGACTTCGCAATCGGGCAAGTCGCTCGATCTTCATCTTATGGCTTGCCGACCTTCGCGAGAAGCCCGTCAACCTCGCCCCAGAGTGCCTGCCACTCCTTGCGTTCCGCCTCGGGGAGTTTGGCGAGTTCCTGTGCGTCGCGGATGCCCGCGAGATCAGAGTTTCCCTTCCAATGAGCGAGCGTCCTGCCGACAAGTTCCTTGTTCCCCGGCCCGACCGTCGTCGCGACCTTCTCCCACGCCGCTAGTTCTGCCCTGAGCCACCCCATCGCCTGGGCACGCAGCTTGGCCTTCCCGGCTTCATCGGGCTTGGGGTCATCCTTGCCCTGACTCGAACCGGCCATCGCGGCGGCACAGGCGGCTTTGTAGCGATGCTGGGCCTTGCGATCATCGCTGAGCTTGGGGTCGGCCTCGATCGCCTCGGTCCAGAGCCGGGCGATCGTCTCGCGATGGCCTGGGTCGTCCCCGGTCAGAGCACCGAGCCGGGCCAGCTTACTCTCGTAAGCCGCCAGGTTGTCTTGGAGAGGCGCGGCGGATCTCCTCGCCAGGACCAAGACTTCTTGGAAACGGACGCGAGCTTGCTCGAGGTCGCCCTTCGCGGCCAGCACATTGCCCAGCCGTTTGACGTGGAATGCCTGCTCCCCCGGATCGTCGCGGAACGCAATCGCGGCGGCCTTCACCGCGGAAAGGCCAAAACTCTCGGCCTGGTCGAGGTGTCCCTGACGAAGTTTCAGCGTGAGCGAGTCGGACATCGCGCCGACATGGAAATCGTCCGGGGTGAAGGATGAACACAGGATGGCCCGGGCCTCATCCACCACGGCCTCCACGTCCGCGTCAACACGCCCCTGCGCCAGCAGCGAGGAGGCCAGATTGGTCAGGACGATCCCGACATTGCGGTCCTTCGCACCGTACTGCTTCCGTGTCAGGGGCAGGGCTTCGC
The DNA here is from genome assembly GCA_028291545.1 of Planctomycetota bacterium. Classification (GTDB taxonomy): domain Bacteria; phylum Planctomycetota; class Planctomycetia; order Isosphaerales; family Isosphaeraceae; genus JAQGHR01. The sequence continues at coordinate 4,576 of JAQGHR010000091.1, forward strand.
GCAGCAGGGGTTCGGCCTGCTTGTACTCCTTGTCGCCATTCAGGAGGTCGGCCAGGTTATTGAGGCCGACGGCGAGGTTGGTTCTGAAGCGGTCGCCCCGATTCTTGCGGTAAATCCCGACCGCCTGTAGTGCCAATCGGCGAGCCTCGGGGCGGTCCTTGCCATCCCTCATGTAGTAGGAGAGATCGACAAGGCAATCGGCTAACCAGGGGTGATCGGGGCCGTAGGCGAGCTTCCTCGCAACGATTAGCTCGTCGAACAGCCGTTTGCCCTCCTCGTATTGGCCGGTCCGCTTCAGGAGGTCCGCCAGGATCTTGACCGCGCCGAGCGCCTTCGGATGGCGTAGCCCGGTCGAGTTTCTCATGAGCTTCAAGCCCTCGCGGTAATTGGCCTCAGCCTCCGGATATCGCTTCTGCGCCTCCTTCAGGCTGCCCAATTCGTAGAGCAAGAATCCGTTGTAAGGGTTGTCCTTCCCGAGCGTGGCGCGCGTGATCTCCAGGCCCTCGTTGTAGAGTCGTTCGGCGGGGCCGTACTGGTGGAGCACGTGAAAGAGGGCGTATGCTTTCTGAAAGTTGCCGATGGCCACGATGATCCGCTCACCATCGGCCTTGTTGAATAGGTGCCTCAATGCCCGTTGACCCTGTACAAGCCCCTCGACGACCCTCTGGTTTTGCATGAGTGCGCAGGCGAGACCGATCCGAGCGAGTGCAACGTCTCGATGGTCGTCTGGCAGAAGCCGTAGTCTCGCTTCCACCAGCGCTCGATAGTCGTCTTCCGCCTGCGGATTGTTTTCGAAGAGGTGCATCAGGCCCAGATAAAAGCGTACTTCGCACGCCTCCAGTCCGTCGGGCTTATCGAGGCGGGAGCGGATCGCTAACGACTCCTGCAAGAGTGCCTCGGACTCATCGAACTTGCCGTTGTCCATATGGAGGCAGCCGAGATGGAGGAGGCTCGTCGCGACATCAAGGCTGCTTCGGTCGAGGTGCCGGGTCCGGATCGCCAAGGCCGATTCCAGCAGGGGCCCGGCCTTGTCGAGCGCGTACATGCTGCGGTAGACGTCACCGATGTTGTCCATCAGGGTAGCCTGGACCAGGGGTTGGTCGCTCAGGCCCTCAGTGACGCTCTTCGCGCTTCGGTCGAGGATTTCGATGGCGGTCAGTTTCCGGCCGTCCTCCGAGCCGGTCCGCAGGCCCAGGCCGGCGACGGCGATCGGGTCCGACGACCGGAAGGTATTCACGAGGAGGTTGATTACTCCGACGACCTTGGCAGACTCGGATTTGGCCTCGGCGGTCGCGATGGCCGCCCGAGAGGCGGAGGCGCGTGCCTCCCTCAACGCCAGTTCCCTCCCCGTGAGAGCGACGCCGCGCAGGTATAACTGCTCTTCGGCCAAGGTGCGGGCCCTGTCAAGCTTTCGATTCAAGCCCCCCACCACAATCAGGCCCACCGTGAGCGCCATCAGCGCCGCCACCAGCATGGCCGTGGCGCTGGCGACCGCCGTGCGGTGCTTCTTCGTCCAGCGGCGGGCACGTGCCATCCACGGCTCGCGGTAGGCCGTGACCGGCTCGTCGGCGAGGTATCGTTCCACATCGGCGGCCAGTGCCAGGGCCGAATCGTAGCGGCCGGAGGGCCTGCGGCTCATGGCCTTCAGGCAGATAGCCTCCAGGGGCTTGTCGATGTCGGGGCGGACCTGGCGGGGAGGGGGGAAGTCGCCGGACTCGATCCTGGCGATGAGCTCGCCGAGGTCGATCCCCTTGCGGGAGAACGGGGCCTTGCCGGTCATCAGGCAGTAGAGGATCGCGCCGAGGCCGTAGACGTCGCTGCGGGGGCCGATGTTGGGCAGGTCGCCGGTCATCTGCTCGGGAGGCGCGTACTCGGGCGTGCCCATCATGCGACCGGAAAGCGTGGGGCTTAGCTCGCTGCCGGAGAGGTTGAGGCGGACGCGATCGCCGTCAGCGGACACGACGGGGTCGGCCCGTCCGGCGGCCTTGGCGAGGCCCCAGTCCACAACCAAAGTCTCGCCGTAGGGGCCGAGGAGGATGTTATCGGGCTTGAGGTCGCGGTGGAGGACGCCCTTGCTGTGGGCGTAGGAGAGGGCGTTGCAGACATCGAGGAATCGGCCGAGAAGGCCCCGAAATTCGACGACGCGGCCGGCGGGGTTGGGATCTCGGTAAAACCGTTCGATCGCCTCCATGAGCGTGCCGGTCTTGTCGCCGCGAATCAGCCGCATGGCGTAGAACGGCCGGCCGTCGGCGTAGGTGCCCAGGCCGTAGATGGGGATGATGCCGGGGTGCTCGAGCTTGCCGGTGATCTCGGCTTCGGCCAGGAACCGGGCACGGTAGTCTCGGTCATCGGCGGCCGTTTCGCGGATTTCCTTGAGGGCGATCGAGCGGTCGAGTTCGGTGTCCAGGGCGACCGAGACAACGCCCATGCCGCCCTTGTTCAATGGTCGGAGGATGCGAAATCTCACCCCGGCCGTTGTTGGACTGCCGACCGAGGGAGCTTTGGTGGCATAGGGATCATTGTCCTCGCTTTGATACGCCGTGAGCCAAGCCAGGCTGGCCCGCACCTCGGAATCCCCGAGGGCTTTGAGATCTTCGCGAACCGAGCCGATCGTGGTGAGCGCGGCGAGGCTCTTCTCGGGCTGGTTGTCGTGCTGCGAGAGATGGGCAGAGACCAGGCCGTCGATCAGGGCGAGGAACTCTTCGGAGATGGCGCCCCGATCGGCGAGGATACGGCCGAGGGGTCGGGATTTGTCCGAGGTCCAGGTGTCGAAGGCGGCGAGGAGGGCGCGGCGGTCGATGAAGTTGTTCTGGAAGGCGAGGAGGCCGAAGAGGAGGTTGCGGGCGGAGTCGTTCATGGAGATAGGCCCCATTCGATTCGACGGCCGATGCACGGCGATGGGCATGGCGACGGCGAACGATATTGGACCAGATGCCGTAGGCGGAGGCACGGCAAAAGCGGATGGCTTGCGTCGTTGGTAGCGGCGGGCGTCCCTGCCCGCCTGATAAGAGAATAATAATTTGAGTAGGCGGGCAGGGACGCCCGCCTCCACCAAGAAAACGGGCTTCGCGAGCAACAAGGGGCAAATTATCGGCCCGACATGTTCGCCTCGTGGACCATCCGGGTCGTGACGGTGAGCATGGGCTTGCCGGTGCGGGCGGTGATCTGGGCGGTGGCGAAGTAGGTGTTGGGGGCGAAATCGTCGATCGACCAGCGGGCCACGGCGCGGGTGAATCCCAGCCCCTTCTCGGGGGGGCCGAAGGGCTCGATCACGGCGATCACGGTCTTGACGATCTTGCCGTCGGCGTCGTGGAGGCGGACCTCGACCTTGCCGACGATCTCGGCGAAGGCGGGCGGGATCGCGATCACGGCCTGGCACTGGGCGCGATCGGGCTGGCCCCAGGGCGTTTCCACCCACATCGGGAACGACGATGGGCCAATGATCGGCAGGTACTCGGGGTCGAACGAGCGGACCAGTTCCAGCAGCCCGAGCGAGGCCGGTTGCTGCACGGAGAGGGGCGAGCCATACGCGAAGGTCCGGTCGGTCCGGGTGCCGCCGTCGCCGCTGCAAAGCTCGGCGTCAATCGCGAGCAGGGCGCCGAGCTTCGGGGCGAATTGGGGGAAGTTCGCCCACGGGAGCTTGAACTCGCAGTCGTAGCCCCAAGGCGTGGCGGTCGCGGCGACTTCCACGCCCTTCAACACGGTGTTGCTCGTGGCGATCCCGTCTCGCATGACCCAGCGGGGCTTCAGTTCCGCGTTCACGAACGGGGAGTAGAAGAGGTGGACCGCGCCGTCGGTCCAATCTTTACCTCGCAGGGCGTCGCCCGATCGGGTGTCCAGATAAAATTCGACAGCGTCACCGTTGAAGACGGCGCCCCCCTGCCCCGGGTTGGCCTGCTTGGTGTCCAGGCAGCGGAGGCCGATGTACAGGGCCGTCTCGTCCCACTGGTAGAAGAACTGGGCGGCGCGCTCGTTGAGGTTGCCGTGATTGTAATGGACCGGGGTGCAAAACGCGGTCGACCACTCGGTCAGCTTGCCGTCCATGATCACGCCGCCCGAGGCCCGCGTCACCAGCCCGCGAACCCCCTTGGCCAGGGGTACGGAGGGGTCGTTGGCGCGAGACGAAGTCGGGACGGTTGCCAGCAGAAGGGCGGTCCAGGCGGCCAGGGTCGCGGTGCGCATCGGTCGGGGTTCCATGGGAACGAGGCGAATTCATGTCCGTGGGTGACGATGCTACGGTCGGTCGCGCGGAGACGCAAGGCGAGGCACGCCGCCAGGAATGAGGACTTGCCCGGGTAGGCTGACACTCGCGGATCTGATCATGAGAAGCGGCCTGCCCCGCGTTACCACGGTCCTCCGGCGAGCGATTGGACCCGCCGGGGATCGTCCGGGTTGAACGGTCCGGCGGACCGGTCCATAATGAAGGCGTGAAGACGCCGACCGCTCCGGCCGCTCGCGAGACGCCGGAGGCCCGCCCCGCGTCCGTTCCTCCTTCCCGCCCTGCCTCTCCGAGATCGAGCGATTGCCATGCCCGCCTCCACCCCGCCCCGCCGCGTCGGCCTCTGGCTCATTGGTGCTTTTGGGGGGGTCGGCACGACCATCACCCTCGGCCTTGCCGCCATGGCCCGAGCCAAGAGGAACACCACGGGCCTGGTCACCGCCCTGCCCTTGTTCGAGGGCCTGGATCTGCCCGCGCCCGGAGACTTCATCGTCGGCGGCCACGATATCCGCCAGGGGTCATTCGCCGAGAGCGCCGAGGAGTTCCGCAAGAACTCCGGCGTGTTTGACGCCGACCTGATCGACGCCGTCCGCGATGACCTCGCCGCCGCGTCCGCCCGGGTCCGGCCCGGTACGAAGCTCGGCGCCGGCGCGGCCATCTCGAAGATGGGCACCTGGGGCGACGCCAAGCCCGCCCGCACCGCCCGGGAGGCCGTGGACCGCATCTCCGCCGACCTGGCGGCGTTCGTCGAGGCCGAGAAGATCGATCACCTGATCGTCCTCAGCGTCGCCAGCACCGAGCCGCCGTTCGAGCTCGGAGACGTCCACGAGAACTGGGATACCCTCAACGCCGCCCTCGCCGACGGCGGCCCCGAGCTCCTGCCCGCAAGCTCGTTGTACGCCCTCGCGGCCATTCGCGGCGGCCACACCTACGTGAACTTCACGCCCAGCCTCGGCGCGTCGATCCCGGCCCTCTACCAACTGGCCGAGAGCACCGGCTCCCTCCATGCCGGCAAGGACGGCAAGACCGGCGAAACGCTGATGAAGACGGTCCTGGCCCCGATGTTCGCCAACCGCAACCTGGACGTGATGAGCTGGGTCGGCCACAACATCTTCGGCAACCGCGACGGCGTGATCCTGGACGACCCCGTCAACAAGTCCTCCAAGGTCGAGACCAAGGACCGCGTCGTCACCCAGATCCTCGGCTACAAGCCCTCCACGCTCGTCACGATCGAGTACATCCCCGACATGGGCGACTGGAAGACCGCCTGGGACCACATCCATTTTTCCGGCTTCCTCGGCTGCAAGATGACCCTCCAGTTCACCTGGCAAGGCTGCGACAGCCTCCTCGCCGCCCCCCTGGCCATCGACCTGATCCGCCTCGCCGATTTCGAGAAGCGCCGCGGCGGCAAGGGCCTGATGCGCCACCTCGCCTCGTTCTTCAAAGGGCCGGAGGGGGTTGAGGAGAACGATTTCTTCAAGCAGTTCCGGATGCTGGAGGAGTATGTGGCGAAGGCGAAGAGGTAAGACACGTAGCCCGAGCATGAGCCGCGCTACATAGCCCTTGTAGGGCGGGCCTCGGCCCGCCGAATTCGCGTCGACCGAAAGGAGATCCGGGATGTCTCAAACTCGCCTCGCAACGGAAGACTGCCCGACTCAACATCGGGATTGGGTGCTGACGATTCGTGGCGTGCGTCGGCCTTTCGCAGCCCCGGATCGGCCTGAATGGCGGCGATTTGAATCCTGGTTGGAGCGTCGTTTCAATCCCTGGAGCAGGACACGGGAACGGACGGAGGGAGAATCGGAGGGAGACCGTGGCGTTTCGTTAGATCATGCCTTCGCGTCGCTCGTCGCAGGGCGATCGGCTACGTGGAGCGGCCATCATCCCATGAATGCCTCGCTGGCAGCCAGGGTCGAATATTTTTGGAATGGACTTCACATCGCCGACCCTGGATTGACCCGGGAAGCGTTCGACACGCTCATCGGCGATCTGCCGTTCCCGGAATTTTTGTCTCTCGTGCCTCAACCCTTGGACCGAGACGCTTCCGAAGGAGAGTCTTTCGACTTGCTGGATACATTCGGCGGCGATCCGATGGTCCACGAACGGATCTCCATCGATCCGAGCATCATGTTCGGCAAGCCGGTGATCACCGGGACACGGATTCCCGTGGACTTGCTATTGAAAAAGATCGGGTCCGGATTGCCCGAATCGGAGATCCTCGCCCAACATCCGCATCTGAGCCGCGAAGATCTGCTCGCGGCCGTGGCCTATGCCGCAGACTGCGTGCCCGGTCCGCTGCCCATGATTCCCGGCGGCACAACGTGAGGTTCGTGGCCGATGAATGCTGCGCGCCGGCGATGGTGGACGGTCTTCGCCTCGACGGTCACGATGTCTACAGCATCCGGGAGAGTTCACGAGGTATCCCTGATCCGGACGTGCTTGGCCTCGCGTTCCGCGAGGACCGACTCTTGATCACCGAGGATAGCGATCACGGCAAGCTCGTCGTTCTGCGATGCTTACCGACACATGGAATCCTCTATCTCCGCATGCATGCCGCGACAGGAACCGAGAGGCTCCAGCGTATTCGCGAGGTTCTTACCGCCTATCCTACGGAACATTTCCACGATACGCTCGTCGTGATCGACGCCGACAAAGTCCGCTTTCGCAAGATTTGAAAAGTCGAGCGGACAATCTCGCCAGTCCCGACCACCGATTCACACGAGAGGACGAATCGATCCCATGCGTCTCGCCTTCAGCACCAACGCCTACATGAAGTTCCCCTTCGAGGAGGCCGCCGCGAGGATCGCCTCGTTCGGCTACGACGGCCTCGAACTCATGGCCGATGTCCCGCATGCCTGGCCGGCCGGGCTGCTGCCGGGTCCGAAAAAAGCGATCCGGGAGGCGATGGAGAAAAACGGGCTGGCGTTCTCGAACGTCAATGCGTTCATGATGAACGCCATCGCGGATCATCGGCAACCGTACTGGTATCCGTCGTTCATCGAGCCGGATGAAGGGTATCGGCGGGTCCGGATCGACCACACCAAACGGGCGCTGTCGCTGTGCGCGGAACTCGGCGCACCGCACATCACCACGGAGCCGGGCGGGCCGATCGCGCCGGGGCAGACCCGGCAGCAGGCGATCGACCTGTTCGTGGAAGTGCTCAAGCCCCTGGCCGAGCATGCTCACAAGGTCGGAGTGGGGCTCTTGATCGAGCCGGAACCGGGACTTCTCATCGAGACGACCGACGAGTACCTCGAAGTCGCCGAGCGGGTCAATGCCCCGTCGATCGGCCTGAACTTCGACGTGGGCCACGCGTTCTGCATGAGCGAGGATCTGCCCAGGCAAATCAAGAAGATGGCCAGGCATACGAAGCACTACCACCTGGAAGATATCGCCTCGACCCGCGTGCATCACCACATGATCCCCGGTCTCGGGGCGATCGACTTCCGTGAGGTCATGGAGGCGATCCACCGCACCGGGTATGACGGCTGGGTCACGGTCGAGCTGTATCCGAACGTGGATGATCCCGACGGCGCGGCCAGGCAGGCGTATGAGTATCTTCTGCCCATGTCGCCGGCGCCGATCCTGCTGGCGTGAGTGTTCGTCTCGCCCGGCGTCCCGCCCCACTGCCAAATCCGAATCAAAGCCCATGTCTCTCAAGCCCTACTTCCAGCTCATCCGCCTGCCGAACCTCTTCACGGCCGCCGCCGATAGCTTGGCGGGTTGGCTCCTCGTGCGAGGAACGCTCGATCAGCCCGGGAAATGGCTGCCGCTCTGCGCAGCGTCGATGGCGATCTACGCGGCGGGGATCGCGCTGAATGATCTGTTCGATTATGAGATTGACCGCAAGGAACGGCCGAATCGGCCCCTGCCCTCGGGTCGTGTGTCGAGGAAATTCGCGGCGGGATTCGGAGTCGCCGGATTGGTGGCCGGGCTGATCCTTGCCGCGTGCGTCTCCGTTCCGTCCCTGATCGTGGCGGCGGCGCTGATCGCCTGCGTCTTGCTTTACGACGGAGGCATCAAACGCACGGTCCTCGGTCCAGAAATCATGGGAGCGTGCCGGGGCCTGAATTTGCTGCTGGGCCTGAGCGTCGCGGCCGACTTCGGAGGCCCCTCGGCATGGCTTGCGGCCGGATCGCTGGCGGTTTTCGTGATCGGATTGACGTGGATCAGTCGTTCGGAGGTCGAGACCGGGCAGTCCCGGGGCGTGACGGCCGGGATGATCGTGCAGAACGTCGCGCTGGTCGGTCTGTTCGTGGTCGCGTTTCGCGCGCGGACGTTTCCGGGAACGGGCGGAGAACGGCCGATCGTGCCGGTGGAAGGGTTGCTCGTTCTTGCCGTCGTCGCCCTGATCGTCAACTCGGCCGTCGGCCGCGCGGTGGTCGATCCCTCGCCGAAGACGATCCAGACGGCGGTCAAGACCGGTGTGCTCTCCCTGGTCTGGCTCGACGTGGGATTGGTCGCCGCCGTGCGAGGCCCCGGTCCGGCCCTGGCCGTCGCGGCGCTGTGGGTCCCCGCCTTCGTGCTGGGGAAGTGGCTGTATTCCACGTGAGTTGTCCGGGAAAAGGGAACGCGACACGACAAGCCTGAGGTAGCCTCACATGTCTCGATCGTGGTACATACGCGTCGGTGTCGCATTCCTGGTCGTGGCGAATGCTTTGTGCGCCGCGCTGATGATTGATCGGGCCGTGCATCGCTATCCGATGGATTTCGGCCCGATCAAGCTCTTCATGATCGTGTCCTTCCTGGCGCTCTGCACCTGGTTGGTCGTTCGGAGCCTGGCCGTTCCAGCCCCGCAAGGACTCGACAAGCCGCCCGAGGGAAAGGACGACGTGTTCTGAATGGCTCATGAGGCGTTGTGAGGTGGCCGCTACGCAGGGCGTCGGATGAGGATCAGTAGGTCCGACTTCAGTCGGTCCCGCCCCCAACACAAGACATGGACAGGACCGACTGAAGTCGGACCTACCGGAGGGGATCAAGAGGGCCGAACCAACTCCACCCCACAGTCCATCCTGAGCCTTCTGAATTTCGCGAGGAAATCTTCGCATGCGTCTCGGCTACAACACCAACGGGCTCGCCCACCATCGTCTGACGGACGCCATCCGGCTCCTGGCGGACGAGGGGTATCAGTGCGTCGCCCTCACGATGGATGCCGGCGCCCTCGACCCGTACGGCGACCTTGAGGCGTATCGCAAGCAGACGCACGAGGTCCACGAACTGCTCGACCGCCTCAATCTCTCTCGCGTGATCGAGACCGGGGCGCGCTACCTGCTCAACCCAAGGATGAAGCACGATCCGACCTTGATGGACCCCGACCCTTCGCGGCGGGCGATTCGCATCGAGTTTCTCAAACAGGCGATCGACCTGGCCGCGGAGATGCGGGCCGAGGCCGTCTCGTTCTGGTCGGGGATTCTTCGCGAGGAGATCTCGCGAGAGGAAGGGATGGACCGATTGGCCGGGGCGCTCCGGCCGATCCTGGACCACGCCGAGATCCGGCACGTCCCCCTGGCCTTCGAGCCGGAGCCGGGGATGTTCATCGATACGTTCGCGAGCTTCCGGGCGATCGATGAGCGAATCCGTCACCCGTTATTCGATCTCACCGTTGACCTCGGGCATGTCCATTGCATTGAGGAGGGATCGGTCGCCGACCATCTCCGTGCGTGGGGTCCGAGGATCGCGAACGTTCATATCGAGGACATGGTGCGGGGCGTCCACGAGCACCTCATGTTCGGCGAGGGAACCATGGACTTCCCGCCGATCTTCGAGGCGCTTCGCGACGTGGGATACCGTGGCGGGGTGCATGTCGAATTGAGCCGGCACAGCCACATGGGGGTCGAGGCGGCGCGGCGGGCCAGGGAGTTCCTCGCGCCGATGGTCGGAGTGGGGTAGACTGGGACGAGCCGGTTGTATCGCGTGGTGGGCGAGATCGTCCTCGCTCCGAACGCATGCGGCGGGCCCGCGCACGCCCTCCGGAGCGAGGCAATCATGGCCGATCGGGTCGTTCTGTTATCGATCCCCCAACTCCGTCGCCGGGACGTGACGCCAGGATGCCTGGCCTCGCTGGATGCCGTGGCGGCGAAGGGGGCGATCAACGATCTCGTGCCGCCGTTCCCGGGTCTGGCCGCCTCGTCGTTCGCCACGTTCACGACCGGCACCGGCCCCTACGAGCACGGACTGGTCGGCAACGCGTACTTCGACCGCCAGTCCAGGACGATCGTTCCCGGCCCCCTGCCCGACTCGGCCGTGCAGGCACCCAGGCTTTGGGATCGGCTCCGAGAGGTCCGCCCCGGCGCCAGGACGCTCCTCTGGTTCGGTCCCAACACCAGCGGGGCCGAGGTGGCGATCTCGGCGGGCGTCGATCCCGGCTGGCAAGTGGCCACGAACCCTCCGGGACTGGCCGCGGGCCTGGTTGCCCGTTTCGGGGCGTTTCCCTGTCCGGAAGCATCCGCGAAAGGGGAGCCGCCGAGGCTGGAATGCACGGGCTGGATGCTCAGGACGGCCGCCGCCACGATCCTGGACGAGGCACCCGACCTGGCGATCGTTCGCGTGCCGTACCTGGGACAGGTGGCACGTCGGTTCGGGCCGGACGGACGCGAGGCGGGCCGGGCGATCCTGGCGCTCGAGACGGTCCTCGCGCCCTTCCTGAAATCGCTCCCCGGGTCGACCTTGGTGCTCGCGGCCACCGAGTCCGTCAGTACGCCGGTTTCCGGACCGATCTACCCGAACCGGGTCCTTCGGGCGCTGGGATTGATCGCGCTGAGACCCGCGCCGGACGGGGGCGTGGACGTGGACCTGGACAAGAGCGCCGCGTTCGCACTGGCCGATCATCAGATCGCGCATGTCTATCTGAACGACGCCAGCCAGGCCGCGACCGTGGCCTCGGCGTTCGCCGGCTTGCACGGCGAGGGCGTGGCGACCGTCGCGCCGGGCTCGCGACGCGCGGAGCTTGGCCTCGACCATCCCCGCTCCGGCGACGTGATCCTCGTCTCCGATCCCGACCGGTGGTTCGCTCCCGACTGGTGGACGTCCGCCGTGGAACGGCCCCGCACGCCGGCGCCTTCCGGGTTGGCAGCGTCCGGAGCCTCCGGCCCGGTGGATGCGGGTCAGGTCCACGGCTCCCTCGGGGCACCCCCGCCGAGTCCGTCGTACCTCGGTGTCGTTGTGGCTTCCCTCCGGCAAGTCCTCGGCGATGGCTCGCAGATCGCGGCTCGGGATCTCGCCGGGATTGTGCTGGATGCCCTCTCGCCTGACCACCAGGCATGAGATGTGAACCGTGTGAGTCGATACGCCGGCCGGGGCAAGCCTAATCTCCGCGACTCCGTTGCTCCGACGGACCTTCAAATCCAGAAAGTTGGCTCGGGTGCCACCGTCTTGAGCCGAGCCGTGGCGGAACAGGGCCATCCGAAGGGCGACCAACCTGCCCGAGATGCTTGCGCCTGCACGAAATGAACGTAGTCAGGATTGCACGCATGTTGTTTCAGAAAAACAACATCCAATGCACGATCCGGCGCGATGCAATCGCGTTCAGTGACTCTTCGTCGGGTTGTCTCAGTGATCTCGGAACGTTCATTTTCCGTGCATGCCCGCGCGATTGGCAGGCATGTCTTAAACTCGTCAGAGCTGGACCACCTGTTTATCAGGAATTAGAGAAGCCATTAGGAAATAAGGGATTCCGTCAGCGAAGGATTTCGTTCTCATCTGTCGGGACGCATGTTTTTCGTTGGCTTACGCTTTACGACGGTGAGGGGAATCAATCCCGGACTCGATGAGAGAGTCGATTTCGAGGGTGGAAGATCCGCCCGACAAAATTTGGAAGCCGGGAATATTTTCTTTGACGGCCTGATTGGCCCCGGCTAATGATGAAAACGCCGTGAAGAAAACCTGAGCGGCCAACATCAAACCCGGGGCCCCCATTTCTCTTACCGGGGCTCTAACAACGCATCGGTTCGTCTCACGATCTCTCTTCCCTGAGCCTGGTTTCATCACCCTCTCCTGAGACTGCTGTTTCGCACGAATTCGGCTACACCGCCTCCCGGCAGATCGCCCGGCTCGGGTTCCCGCGTCCATGCGCCTCGGGGGACCCCTTCGGTGATTCAGGTCGGGAATCGTTGATTCCTGAGGGGCTTGCGATTACGGGCGGTAAGTCTGAACAAGTTCTCATTATTACATCCGGGAGAATGAGCAATGAGCGTGGGTTTCCGTGAAATTTCTCGGGTCCGGTACCTCGTCGCACTGGCGGCGGCCGCGATCGGCGCATCGGGGTGCGGGAACCCCGGCGAGGGGACGGTCAAGGTCTCCCCGGAAGCCCGGGCCAGGATCGGGCAAGGGCCGCTTCCCACGGCGCCGGCCGAAGCGACTGCTCCCGCGAAAGGCAAGAGTCGGGCCGAGCTGCCCGAGGTCGGCGGGATCAAGACCCGTCTCCGTGGCGGTTCGGCACAATAAGCCCGCCGTGGCTTCGGTCCATCTCTCATCACACATCATTGTTCCCCTGCATGAGCCATTTTCTCATTCCGACATCCGGGAGGATTGCTATGACGTACCGCTCCGGGAGGCGACCCCTTCGCCGCGGATTCACACTGATCGAGCTCTTGGTGGTAATTGCCATCATCGGTGTCTTGATCGGCCTTCTGTTGCCCGCCGTGCAGGCCGCCCGCGAGGCCGCCCGCCGCGCCCAGTGCACGAATAACCTCAAGCAAATCGCCCTGGCCCTGGCCAATTACGAGAGCGCCAACGGCTCGTACCCTCCGGGGTTCTGCCTGCAGGCCACGGCGGGCAACCACTCGGACGCGGCCGGGCACCTCGTCCGGATCTTGCCGTTCATGGAGCTGTCGACCATCTACAATGCCTGCAATTTCAACATCCAGATGTACTCGGATGAGAATGCCACAATCACCGGGACGGCGGTTAACACCCTGTGGTGCCCGAGTGACGGGCCGATCGTGAATTTCAAGTACACCTACCCGGCGGGCGCGGTGATGAACGGACCGATGCCGATGACCTACAGCAGCTATGCCGGCTGCAACGGGTACTGGCCCACGTTCAGCAGCGTCCCGGCGAAGTCGGCCCAGGTCAATGGCATCTTCACCTACCTCGGCTTCCCGCCGGGAAACCCGATCACGATCAGCGGCAACTCCCTCGCCGGCCGCCCCAGCCTTCAGCCTGTTCGCATCTCGGAAGTGACGGACGGCTTGAGCTCCACGATCTGCTATGGCGAGCACGCCCACGGCCTGTACAGCAAACAGCCGGACGCGATGGGCAATACCGACTTCAATGACTGGAACTGGTGGGTCTCGGGCAACATGGGCGATACGATCTTCACCACCTTTTTCCCGCTGAATCCGCATAAGAAGGTTGGAACATTCTATGACACGGGCGGGAACGCCATCCAGGGCGACTCCCTCGTCGTCTCCGCCTCCAGCTTCCACCCCGGCGGGGCCAACTTCGCCTTCCTCGACGGATCGGTCCACTTCATCAAGGAGTCGGTCGACACCTGGACCATCAATCCCGCGACCGGCCTACCCCCGAACGTGACGTACGCCAGCCCGATTTACACCATCCTCCCGGGTACGCGAGTTCCGGTGTATCAGGCCCTTTCCAGCCGTAACGGCGGCGAAATCATCAACGCCAGCGACTTTTGATCGCTGCTCCCGACCCGGCCCGACCTTGCTTGCCGCTCGCCTCGTCCCCGCCTCAATCGAGAGGGGACGAGGCGAGTCGCTTCGTCCCGATGGCCTGCACATGCAGGAGGAATCGTTATCCGGCCGACACGACGAGATCCCTCGGCGTGAACCGGAACCGGCGGCAACCCGAGAAGAAGGCCAGCGGGTTCTCGTAGACCACCTTGCGGATGTCTGCTTCCGCGTGACCTCGCGAGCGCATCTCGAAGATCAGCTCGGGGACGGCCAGGGGGTCGCTGTGGCCCCAGTCGCCCGCCGAGTTGGCCAGGATGCGCTCGGTCCCGTACATCTCGATCATGTCCGAAGCGCGCTGGGGGCTGCACTTGGTGATCGGGTAGAGGGTCATCCCGACCCAGTGGCCGGCGTCGAGCGCCAGGCGGATCGTATGCTCCTCAACGTGGTCGATGCAGACCCGCTCGGGCTTGATCCTGGGATGGGCGCGGATCATGTCGAGGATCATCCGCGTCCCCTGGTACTTGTCGGCCAGGTGCGGCGTGTGGACGAGGATCAGCTCATCGGTCCTCGCCGCCAGCTCCAGATGTTCCTGAAAGACCGTGGCCTCGTTCCTCGTGTTCTTGTTCAGGCCGATCTCGCCGATCCCCAGCACGCCGGGACGGTCGAGGAACTCCGGGATCATCGCGATCACCTCGCGTGAGAGCTCGACGTTCTCCGCCTCCTTCGCGTTGATGCACAGCCAGGTCTGGTGCGCGATCCCATACTGCCCCGCGCGCCCCTTCTCGAATTCCGTGAGCTGCCGGAAGTAGTCCCGGAACCCCTCCACGCCGGATCGATCGAATCCCGCCCAGAACGCCGGCTCACTCACCAGCACACAACCGGCCAGCGCCATCCGCTTGTAGTCGTCGGTGGTGCGGCTCACCATGTGGATGTGGGGGTCGATGTAATTCATGCTGGATCACTTGTCTGTCGGTGTCTGGATCGCCTTATGCCGCTTGAGCCAGGCCGGATCGTATTCGAGGGAGAACAGGGCCTGCACCGTCTCCGCTCGGCCGGGTCCGGGCACAAGCAGGGCTTCGAGGCCCTGGCGGAGCTGGGCGAGGCGGCGGTCGGGATGGTGGCCGGGGGTTTCGGGGGCGCGGTCGAGCCGGTCGAGGGCGGCGGCAAGTTCGAGGATGCGGCTGCGAATTTCGAGGAACTCGCGGTTCAGGACCGCGTCCGCATCTCGCGTGGCGAGCATGGCGGCGGCTCCGGGCGGGAACGATCGAACCAGGGTTGATTCAGACTGGCCGGTCTGGGCATCTTCCCAAAATCCGGGCCGGTGTGCAATTTGGTCGTGGGGATTGCAAGCAGACGGGGAGATGAAACGCGAAACGATTCGAGATTCGAGGGCGAAGATCCGAGATCAGAGCGGGAATCGACCTTCCCGCGCAACCTCGGAACTTGACTCTCGAATCTCGATATTTTGATCCGTGATCCGAACGATGGATCAATTCGCCGCGCCGACGAGCTCCGGTTCCTCGTCGTTGCGCCTGCGCTTCTTCCTGGCGGCCTTGATGGCCTTGGCCGTGGCGTCGGTCGCGGGCGGGCCGAGCTTGGTGAGCTTCGGTAGCTTGAGGTTGTACGCCACGCCCAGGAACGACATCAGCTTGACGGTGATGTAGGTCGGGTCGATCTCCCACCATCGCAGGCCATGGCGGACCGAGGTCTGGAAGGCGTGGTGGTTATTGTGCCAGCCCTCGCCGTAGGTCAGCGCCGCGACCCACCAGAGGTTGGTGGACTTATCCCGCGTGTTGTGGGAACGATAGCCCCAGACGTGGGTGGCAGAGTTCACCAGCCAGGTCGTATGCAGGACAAAGATCGTCCGCACGAAGAAGCCCCAGACGAGCCAGGACATGCCAAGGCCGCCGTACATCTGCCCCAGCGAGTACACCAGCACGGCGGTCATGAGCGGCGGGACGGCCGGGAATTTATTGAGGAACCGATGAACCGGGTCCCGGGCCAGGTCCGGCGCCCACTTATCAAGGTACTCCGGCGTATGTCGCGAGGTGATGTCGGGCGTCATCCACCAGAACATGTGCGCCCAGCCGAACCCCGCGTTCGGGCTGTGGACGTCGCCCTCTTCGTCGGAAAATGCGTGGTGGCGGCGATGGTCGGCGACCCAGCCGATGGCACCGCCCTCGGACGCGGCCATGCCGATGAACGTCAAGACGTATTCCAGCCACCTGGGCCGTACCGCGAAGCTGCGGTGCGTGAGCAGGCGGTGATAGGTCATGCAGATGCCGATCCCACCCGTGAGCCAGTGACCGATGAGGCAAACAAGCACGGCCGACCAGGAGAAGTAGCCGGGATAGAAGGCGAGCAAGGCCCCCATGTGGAGAGCGGCGATCCAGATCAGGGGGCCCCAAGCAACGTAGCCGCCGGTCTTGGGCTGTTCCGAGGTAGTCAGTGTCGTCATGCGGAACCTTCGATTTTGTGGGGTCTCGGGGAGAGCGTCCACCGAGGCCCGGAGGCTCCACGCGCCTCTAATCACGGGGGATGGCGCGAGGGGGGGTGGACGGGGGGAGGGATGCAGATGGCTCGGTCGGTATCCGGTCTCGAGACCGCGCTGGCGGCCGGGCGGACTCTCCCACGCAACAGAGGACAGCGAGCGTGCTATATATCGCCCGCAATCTCCGCGCTTCACGAGGGAAGCGCGATGCATGAGGCGAAGGAGCCTGCCTGGCCAACGGCGAGGCGAAAGTTTACAACGGGGCCACGGGTTACGCCAACCTCAATTTTGCGGTTCTCCCGTTTCTCCCAGATTGCAGTCTAGGATTTTTCTGGAGATTTCCCATCAATGCGCGGCGTTTTCTGCGATGGAACCTCCGTTCGCCTTCGCCGTGACCTTCCCGAACCGACGGCCGGCCCTGGGGAAGTCGTCCTCCGCGTCCGCGTTGCCGGGATCTGCGACACCGACTTGCAACTGGCTCGCGGCTATATGAACTATCGCGGCGTCCTGGGTCACGAATTCGTCGGAATCGATGATTCCGGCGTCCGCTATGGCTGCGAAATCAACGCGGCTTGTCATGCTTGCCCAACTTGCCTCGGGGGGCGGTCGGGCCATTGTCCACATCGCACGGTGCTCGGAATTCTTGGCCGAGACGGCGCGATGGCGGATCGGGTCTCTGTGCCGTATCGAAATTTGCACGTCATCCCCGATTCGATTCCCGACCGTGAGGCCGTCTTCCTCGAGCCCCTGGCCGCCGCGTTCCGGATCGCGGAACAGGTGGAACTTGGTCCGGACACGAACGTTGCAGTCCTCGGGGACGGGAAGCTAGGGTTGCTTTGCACATGTGTTATCCGCAATTCCGGAGCCAATGTCACGCTCATCGGCCGACATCCCGCCAAGCTCGCCCTGGCAGGTGATGGGGTCGCGACTCGCCTGCTGGACGATAGTCACGGCCAGGATCGGTCGTTCGATGTCGTGGCCGATTGCACAGGAAATGCGTCGGGCCTGGAGACGGCCTTTCGGCTGGTTCGACCCTGCGGCACGGTCGTCTTGAAGACGACGATTGCCGGCGAGCACCGCCTGAGTCTCGCGCCGATCGTGATCGACGAGATTCGCGTGGTTGGCTCTCGCTGCGGGCCGTTCGCCCCGGCGATCGCGGCCCTCGCGAGTCGGGCCATCGACGTGCGGCCCTTGATCGGCGGAGAATATCCCCTGGACGAGGCGGAAGCGGCGTTTCAGGAGGCGAGCAAGCGGGGTGCGAGCAAGATCCTGTTGCGAGTTTGAACGATCGCGCGGACGGCTCATGGCGATCGTTCCCGGGCGTGTCTGAGCTCCAGAAGCAACGCCAGTCGGCGCCCCAGCGCACGTCCCCAGATCTCCGTCCCTCGGGGCGAGAAGTGGTGATCGTCGATATGTGAGTTATAAAGTGGATTCGACGGAAGCGAGTAACCGCCCCGATCGGCCTCGATCCGCAGGCGCAGAAACTCGTCCGCCAGATCCTCGATCGGGAAGCAGTAGAGCAAGCTGCTGACCTGGCTGAGATTGGCGATCTGGCCGGGGTAATTCCGCTCCCGGCGCGGGGCAGTGACCTGATAGTCAACCGGCATGGGCGAGACGATGCAGGGGATATCGCGAGTCCGGCAATAGTCGGTGATGCGGTCGATCCAGTACTTCCCTTCCGATAGGTCCAGCGTGCCGTTTGTCGCGGCTCCAACATCGCCGAAATCGTTGACGCACAGGGTCAACAGCACGAAATGCGGGCGGAACCGATCGTTATACTCCGCGAGGGTTGCGTAGAACTGCTCGGGCGAGTAGCCGAGATGTCCGGTGTTGAGCAGCGAGACCCGCGTCTTCAGCCGCGTTTCAAGCTCGTGCCGCAACCGCTCCGGAGGCGTCTCGTCATCGGCTACGAACAGGCCCTGCATGTTGGAATCGCCCAGGATCAGGCCGCGAATCGGGGCGTGAACGTCCGGCTCCGGACCCCGGCAACCCCACGAGTTCGTCGTCTGCGACGAGCCGGCGACAATCGCCGCGCCGGTACCCGCGACGACGTCTCGCAACTCGGGTCGATCGGGAACGAGGAAGAACCCGTCGAGCCCGCCCGGCAGCGCCACCCGATTGAGCCACACCGAGCGGACATTCGGCCGCATCCGGTACGATCGCCCCGCGTCGTCGGGCTGAAAAACGGTTCCGGGGAGCAGCAGGATCTTGTCGAAATTGCCCCACCTCAGCACGGCCCTGCCGGGTTCGAGACCGGCGTAATCGAGGAGCCTTTTCATTTCCGGGTTCGTTTGCGCGTAGATCCTCCGATAGGCCGCCGCCGTTTGCGCGACGCCGTCCTCACGCCGCAGACGCCAGTCCGCCTCGATCTCCGCACGATCGGGCGGGAGTCCGATCACGGCAAGCGTCGCGCGTCGCGATCCGCTCCAGGCCCGCCGCGCCAGATTCCGCCCCGTCGCGGTCGCCGCGATGATCAGAGCAATCATCACCAGTGTGAATCCGACGATTGCCCGGCGAAATCGCCGTTCGTTCCGTTCCCATCGCTCCAGGAACGGGAAAACGTGCTGCCGTATTATCGGCTTCGGGCCGGGCCATCGGGAACGTCGGCCCATGCAACGGACCTCGCGGAAAAAGGCCGTTCTTGGCGAGCCCGGTCGCGTCAGCGCCGGGAGTCTGCGGATTTGGAG
>JAQGHR010000102.1 GCA_028291545.1 Planctomycetota bacterium
TCGCGGCTCTGTGCGGTTTTTCTCGACGAAAGCGATCTCGATGATCCTGTCGCGACTACGGACTCCAGCCCAGCCAACATTACGGACTTGCGGTTTCCCTTGCACTGTTGGCATGAGACCCGCTGGAGTCCCTCCGGAACTCCAGCGTCGTCGTTTCCCGTGTGACGCCCCAAGCCCGTCTCGTCGAGCGGGCCAGGATCCTTCTGGCCCTCGCCGACCGACGACGACCCTCCCAAGTCGCCCACGACCTGGGCTCGCTCGCCCGACCGTCTACACCGGGATCCATCACTTCAACGAACGGGAACCCCATGGCCTGGGGATCAGCCCCGCGCCGGACGCCCGCCTACCCACAGGGCCGAGCAACGCGCCGAGGTCATCGGGCAGCAACTCGTCCGAGTCGAGCCGCAGCCGGACGACTCCGGCCGGGCCCAGCCCGTAGAGCGGGCCAGGCAGGAGATCGACGGCGGACGTCGCGGCAAGGGATACAGATTCTGAGCCTTCCGGTCAGCGACCCGTGATGCCTTCACCAAGCCCTACGGCAGCCAGCCGGCGGCGAACTGGGCCGATTTCCTCGCCCACGCCGAGGCGTGACTCCCGGGCCAAGTGACGCGAGTCTACGCGATCGTCGACAACCTGTCGGCGCACCGGGCGACCGACGTGCTGCTGTTCGCCTTGGCGTGCCCCCGCTGGGAGCTCGTCCAGCCGAGGTATGCAGCGCACCTGAACCCGAACGAGCCGTGGTGGAATGTGCTGCGGAGCCTGGCGCTGACGGGCCGACGGTTCGAGACCTGGGAGGAAGTCTGCCGTGCGGTCGATGAGGCGACAGCCTACCGGAACAAGCATCGACATCCGTTCGTCTGGGGCCGCCGCCCCCTACGTCAGGTGAATTGCCGGATGCACCACTTGGCGGTCCTTGCTGACGTTTTGCTTATGACCCTGCCCATCCCACCCCAATTTTGATACGTCGAAGTGGCCAAAGACACGCCGGTGGGATTTGGTTGATCCGGATCTCGGCGGACACGACAATCACGGAGGGGAAAGTCGGCTCTCGGAGACAGGTTATGGACCGGCTAAGACAATTCCTGAGCAGCTCCGTGTGGAAGGGGGTGGCCGGCATATTCACGATCGTCGGGACGGTGTTCGGTGGCTACAGCATCTACCTCGCGCACAACCCGCGGGCGCCTGCCCCGCTCCGGACGTCCCGGCGCCGGGGAACGCGCACGGTGGCCCCGCCCACTTCGTGAACGCGGGCCTGAAGTCCATCGATTCGGACTACCGTGGGATGCATCAATACTTCAATGACGCGCCGTCGATGGGCGTGCTCGCCGTCATCCTCCTCCTGATCGGCATCCGGTCCCTGGTCGCCGTTCCGCGGGACAAGAAGGCATAGGCCTTCGTCGTGCCCCGGGACGGTGGGGCAAGCCTTCCGGGTGGAGGGGCTCCGACGCTCTATGGGATCGTCGGCTCGCACGTTATCTCAAGGGAACGCAGCCCGCTTTCGACGTGCCGGGAGGATATCATGACCAGACGCCTCGCGCTGATCCTCGCCTGCCTGATGCCGGCCTCCTCGAAGGGGATGGAAGACCCGCCGCCCCAACAGCGGTACGCGACTCCGGAGATCGACCTGGCGGGCCGATGGATCTTGACGATGCCGAGCGGGGCTCAGTGGAACGCGACGTTCGAGAAGAATTGCCGCTGCAACCACATCGATCTCCGCTGCGGGGGCGGCCTGCTCCAGGGCGAGTACGAGATGAAGGGCGGATGGCTGGCGGTCGCGAAGCCGACCGACGAGAAGCTGACCGGCCTGGTCTGGAAGATCAGGAACCGGAACCTGCTGGAATTGGTCGAGCACCCCGTCGCCTCGCAGTTCGGCTCCGACTATCGAGGTGCCGTGCTGGTACGCCGGATCGACGAGGATCGCCCCCACGCCGCCAGGACGCCCGGCGAGGCGCGGCAGCCGCCCGGCGCGTCGATCACCTTCGTCTCGGACAGCACCTGGGACGTCCTCGACGCTTCGGACAAGCCGGTAGGCAAGGCGGAGCGCGTCGGCCTCGGCGAGACAACCCCCGCTTCGACCGTGCCGGGGACGCTCTCCTTCGGCATCGGCGGCGACGGCTGGGCGGCCGACCTCTCGGCCATCCCCGAGGCCCACTGGATCTGGGCGCCCGGCCTCACGGGGCGATCGCCGGCCGCCAATTTGGCGACTTACACCTTCACGAAGCGATTCACCCTGGATGCTCCCCCGGCGTCCGGGACCATCTGGATTGCCGCCGACGATCACGCCGAGATCTTCGTGAACGAGAGGCGGGTGGGGGAGATTGGCAGCACGAGCGACGGGGCGAGTGCCCACGAGTCTCAGGTGAGGCTCCACGACTTCGATATCACCCGCCATCTGGTCCGGGGGCCGAACACGGTCCGAATCCGCGTGCAGAACGGCCCTGCGACGTTCTCCGGGTACACCGAGGCGAATTATTCCCAGAATCCGGCCGGGCTCGTCATCGGCGGGAAGGTGATCCTGGCTCGGGATTGAGGTGCGAGGGTCGGGAGGAATGCAGAACGCCCCTTGCGAGTGAGCGAGCGAGGCGTATGCCCTGGCGCGGTACTCGGCCGCCTTCCGGGTCAGGAGGCGGTACTCGACGAATCCGCACAGCGTCGCCCCGACGAGCATCAGGGTCCGGATGCGGGACCTGGTCATGGGTGGGTCCGGCGCGGGGATCAGAAGAACCCGGCGCCGATATTGACCGTCAGCGCCAGGATGGTCGTGTTGAAGAAGAAGGCGACAATGCAATGTAGCGTCGTGATTCTGCGAATTTTCTTGCAAACGATATTGACGTCGGCGGTGGCGCAGGCGGTGCCGATGACGAAGGAATAATACATGAAGTCCCAGTAATCGGGGGAGTCATCGCCCGGGAATTCCAATCCTTGGGCAGTTCCGCCCTCGTCCGGGCTGTAAAACTCATGCGCATAATGGACCGCAAACATCGTGTGCAGGAAGGTCCAGGACAGCAGGACGGTGATCCCCGCAAGTGCGATATGCTCCCATGAGCCGTGGCTCCTGAGCGTCTTGGCCGTGGCCAGCTCCGCCATGATACCGGCCAGGCTGACGAGCGCCGTGATCGTCGTGAGGGCCAGGATCACCATCTGCCCCTCATCCTGCTTCGCGGCTCGGCCACGGATGCCCTCAATGTTCGAGCGCGCCATCATCGTCAGTGCCAGGACGAGGTAGAGCCCGGTCGAACAATCCCATGCAATCAGCGCGCGCGACGACGGTCTCCAGCCGACTGGTAGGACAAACCACAGCAGGCCGCCCAGCAGAACGGCGGTAACCAGCCGCGGCTGTGTCTTGATAGTCCCGATAAGCTTCGTTTTCATTCCGCCGGTTTCCTTGTGGATTCGCCCCGATGGACCCCGAGGAGAACTCTACGAACCTACTATGCCTTCGCCGGCTTCTCAATCCCCTCGGCTTGACGGGGGATGATCGGCGATCCCCGAGGGCGGTCGGCTCCGGCTCCGGCCGCGTCTCGTTCCTGATACTGTTCCGGCATGCCCATCATGTCCGTCCACCCAGCAAGCTTTTCCACGGTTGATCCTATGCGCTCTTCATCCGTCTGCTTTTGAAAGCAAGGCATGCTGATGAATGCGAATACTAACACCGGTTTCAGAACGGCCCACTCGGTAGGAAGATTGCTTCACCTTCGGCGACTGAGGAGCGATTCCGCGACCGTTCGAGTAGCATAGTTGCAAAGAACACGGAGCCTCGAATGCATGCACATCAACACCGTAGCCCGATCGGGCCACGAGGGGAAATCGGTCGATGATCAAGGCAATGTCGACAACCGTGATGGCGCTATCCTTTGCCACGGCCATGCAGGCCGCCGAGCCGAGCCATTATGCACAGCGTGCGCGCGAAGTGACGGAACACATCCAGAAGAATTTCTTCGACCCCCGGAGCGGCGTGTATTTCCGATCCGCGACCGAGCGGAAGCCGGACTACGTCTGGCTCCAGGGCGTCCAGTTCTCGAACCTCGTCGCGGCGGCCCGCTCGGATCCGGCCACCTACGGCCCGCTCCTGCAAAAATACTTCACGGCGCTCGACAGTTACTGGGATGCGAAGGTCAAGATCCCCGGTTACGAGGCCGCGCCCACCCGGGGTAACGGCAATGACAAGTATTACGACGACAACGCCTGGCTGGTCATCACGTTCCTCGAAGCGTACGAGACGAACCACGACCCGACCTACCTCACGCGGGCGGACGAGACGCTGAAATTCGTTCTGAGCGGCTGGGATGAGGAGGGCGGCGGCGGGATCTGGTGGCATCAAGGGCACAAGGACGGCACCAAGAACGCCTGTTCCAACGGGCCTGCGGCGGTGGGCTGCCTGCGGCTGGCGAAGTTCCGCGAGGGGGACTCCGCGGCGCTCGTCGATCAGGCCCGAAAGATCGTCGCGTGGACCGCAAGCGCCTTGCAGGCGGAGGACGGCCTGTTCGATGACCGCAGGGTCGTCTCCACCGGCGAGGTCAAGCGCGGAAAACTGACTTACAACTCGGCGCTGATGCTTCGCGCGCTGCTGGGGCTGTATCGGGCCACGGGCGAGAAAGAGTATCTCGAGCAAGCCCAGCGGATCGGCAAGGCCGGGGACTGGTTTCTGGACGAGAAAACGGGCGTCTATCGCGACGCGGTGCGGTACGCACATTTCATGATCGAGGCCGATCTGGAGCTGTATCGCGCCACGAAGCAGGAATACCTGCTGAAGCGGGCGAAGAAGAACGTGGATGCGTTCTACGAGAAATGGAAGGCCAAACCGCCCGCCGACCTGATCTCGAACGCGGCCATCGGGCGGGTGCTGTGGTTGATGGCCGAGACGGAGACGAACGCTGGGCAGGCGTTCTGGCAGAGTTCGGATAAGGCGGGGAAATAGGGCCTCCTCGTGCCGACCTGGCGGAGCATCCCATGCATCATCAGCTTTCCAAGCCGAGTCGGTTTGCCGAACTTGGTGGTCACCTTCCTCAAGATCGGGCGCATTTCGATCGCCGATCGCGGAGCGTAGTACCCAGCAGTCGCGCCGAGCCGCAGACGACTATCACGGTTCATTAGCCAGGAAAAGAACCTCGCCAATTACTGTCGAAGGAAACCTCGGACGCCTTCCCTGCATCGCCGGTAGCGATCGCGGGTCGTCAGGCCATTCAGCCCGGGGGCTTGTCTGGCTGGTCCCCTCAACACCCTATGCCTGATCGACAGGGTCGTCAGCCATCCATGCCGGGAGCGGATGTTCCTCTCGTCGATCACGGGGTGGACCTCCTCGTAGTCGAGGATCTCCCGCAGTCCTCCTCGCCGTAGAGGAGGATGATCGCCTGGGTGGCGCCCCAGACGGCCGTACGGATCGCCTCGCGCACCAGCCGGCGAGTCATCCCCTGTCCGTCGTACACGTACGGCAACTTCTCGCGGTTATCGAGGAGGTCGCGAACCGCGAAGTACCTATGCTGGATGGGGGACGTGGCGAACGAGTCGCGGTCATCGTCCCACGTCCGAATCGCGACGACTTCGGCCGCGATACCGAAGTCGGCCGTACGCCTGAGCGACGGGTCGATCTCCTGGGCCTCGAGCGCCCGATCAAGGGGGGTAGTTCTCCGGCGACCTCGTCCAAGGTGACGCCGCTCAGCGTCCCGTAGCACGCCACGGCGGCCGCCAGCCACGCCCCATGGACCGCGGGGTCCTCGGGCGCGACCCCTCGGTGGGTGATGACTCGCCGCTTGCGTTCGGGACACGGTCGAGTTCTGGGCCTGACCAGATCACCGTCGACCAACTCGTCGGCGAGGCAGATGGCCAGCACCTCGATCGCGGGATCGCCGTCGAAGGTCGGCTCGTCGCACTGCTCAGTCGGATTCATGAGTCGTGTCCTTTCAGATTTGGCTCGGCACCACATCGGTGCTGCTATAACCCTGAGACCGGACATCAATACTCAACAAAACATAGAAGGTCGTGGATTTGGTTTCGGCCTCAAGTTGTTAGTAATTCAGAGCTTAGTAAGATTGTGCCGCGCGCTAGTATTGTCGAGCGGAACCCGGTTCGTCCGGTTCGTCTCGCGTTGCAAGCAGAAGTCTGCGGAATCGGGCGGGCGAGGAGGGTATACTCCTAAGGATTACGGGGTGAGACCGGGGTGGTCAGGGGTAGGCGTGACGGAGGGGCGGACATGAGCGAGGCGAAACAGGCAGGACCCAGGCGGCCGATGTTTCAGTTCAGCCTGAGGACGTGGCTCGTGCTGGTCACAGTCGTCGCGGGGGTGGTGGGCTGGCAGTCGAGGCGAGCGGTGCTCACGCCGAAGAACATCGCGAGCCTGACCGAGGTCGCAACGCTCGATGAGGACGTCTGGCAGATCGCCTGGAGCCCCGAGCGAGACCGCTTGGCCCTGCTGGGCTGGGAGAAGTCCGCGGAGATCCGCGATGTCCTGTCGCTCAGGAAGATCGACTCCATCGGCAAGAAGCTGGTCTACTTCGCGTTCAGCCCGGATAAGGATATCGTCGCCTATTGCCAGAACGGGACGACGGCGGAGATCCTCGACCGGAGGACGGGCCGGTCGATCACGCTCGACGCGAAGAACTCCCAGCCGCAGATGACCTTCAGCCCGGACGGCACGCTCCTGGCGACCGGGGGTTATGGGACGAAGGCGCGGCTCTGGCGGGTCTCCGACGGCGAATTCCTCCGCGAATTGGACACGGGCCCGTCGCAGGGCGGCCTGGCGCCTGTGTTCAGCCCCGACGGCAAGACGCTGGCAGTGGGGAACCGCAATTCGACGACGATCCTCTTCGACGTGGCGACGGGCCGGGCCATGCACATCCTGGAGAAGCCCGAATCCTACGGGCTCCAGTTCTCTCCCGACGGGCGGACGTTGGCGGTGGCCTACGCGGATGGCCGTATCGGGTTGTGGAACGCGGCCGACGGGCTGTTGCTGCACATGCGGAGGACCTTGGCCGAGGACCTTTACCGGGTCGAATGGTCGCCCGACGGCCAGATCCTCGCCTCGGCCGGGCTCAAGGGCAAGATCACGCTCTGGAACCCGGCGGACCTGACGATCCTTCGCGAGATCGATGGCCCCGAGTGGGTCATCGGCCTGGTATTCAGCCCGGATGGTCGGAATCTGATCACCGCTGGCGGTCCCGAGAACAGCGCTGCCGGGAAGCGGAGCCTGAAAGTCTGGGGGATCGAGGGATCGCTCTACACTCTGGCCAACCGCCCGAGGTAGGAAGAGTCGCGGGGGTGACGCCCCAACACTCCTGAGCCTCGTCGAAGCGGCCAAGGTGAAGGGACGGACACGCCCGAAGCCGGAGTCTGACGCGGACATGCGCGGTGCACTCAACCACGGCTCCCGCGCAAACGCGATCACGATTTACGGCAAGGATCACAACCAACCGCCTTTTTCAGCCCGATCTACTCACAGGCTATCCGGTAATGATTCCCTGTAATTCTCGGTGCTTGAAGGGGACGGGCTCCTTCGATTGATCCGGCCTCAAGAGCCTGAGCATCCGATGGATCGAGCACACCTTGATGAAGGCCTCGCTCGACTCCATGTGCCATTCGTAATCCCGGCTGTTCCGCCGG
>JAQGHR010000132.1 GCA_028291545.1 Planctomycetota bacterium
GTCGCGAGCGGATTCTCGCGCTGAAGGTCGGCCAAAGTCGCGGGCGACGACAATTGTCAGAGAAGGGGGTATAACTTCGTGGCGGGTCGGGGGTATAACATGACGTCGCGTGACAAGGACGTAAGCATGCCACCCAGATCGCGTTGTCGAAGGGAAAGGGAGAGGCTCTAACGGAAGCGTCCCCTTACATGGGGACTTTTTCCGATCGGACGAAGTGGTTGTCGCGGGTCTTGGCCTTCCGCTCGGCCGCGAAGGCCTCGGCCTGGGCCTTGTCGGCGTAGTCGAAGGTTTGCACGGTACGGCCGCCGATGTCGCAAACGAGCCAGACGAGCTTCATGCGCCGTACGGGATCGGGCACGGGCCGGCGTGGCGTGGATTCGGCGCGAGGCTTGCGCTCGGGAGGGGTGTTCAGGCCCAGACGTTCGGCGGCCTCGGCCTGGGCGCGAAGATCGCGGATGTTGACGGTGCGACGTGCCATGGGCGTGAGGATCGCGCGGGGATGAAGGGAGGATCGGTCCGGCTCGGGAATTATATCAGCTCGGCGACGGGGGCAAAGCCCTCACGCCGATCGCTCGATCCGGGACCGCTCCGCGACCTCGGCGGGCAGGCGATAGAGCGTGGACGACTCCACGGGCTCGAAGCCGAGGCTGTGGTACAGGGCCAGCGCGGCGGTATTCTCGACCGAGGTCTGGGCGGTGAGGACGTCGGTATTCTGGTGGCGGACGTGGCGGAGGATCTCGGCGACGAGGTGTCGGCCGAATCCTTTGCGGCGGAACGCGGGATCGACCTCCAGATCAATCAGGCCGGCGCGCGAGCGGCCGTCGCCCACGCCGAATCCGCCCGCGATGTCCCAGGTCCAGGCGCGGGCGATCGGTCGGTTCAGGGTCTTCTCGATCAGCTCGAACCGGGTGGGGCGGAACAGCCCGATCGCCAGCGCGTCCCACCAGCCGGGCGTGCGGGCGTCCTCGGCGAAGTCCATCCGCACCTGGCGGCGGAGCAGGGGGGCCTTCGGGTCGCGGGGCTCGGCGCGGGAGAGGTCGGCTTCGAGCAGCAGCGTCCGCGCGGCCGGTTGATAGCCCGCCCGCAGTGCGGCTCGGGTGAAGGCGGCGTGCGAGTCCAGGATGCCGGCGAACTCGCTGCCGCCGTACAGGCCTCGGTAAAAGGGATCGAGAGGGGGTTGACCGCCGGCATAGAAGACCTCGGCTCCCCCGCGGCGCAAGTAGCGTTCCGCCTCGAGGAACAGGCCCATTTCCAGGTCGGAATCGTCGCGGCCAGGCTCGGTCACGAACATCGCGACGGTACCCATCGCCGTGTCCAGCCGATGTGACGGCCCGCAGGGCTGCTTCGGCCCGAACCCGGCATGGACGAACCCGAGGATGCGGCCGGAATCGGTATCCTCGGCCAGGATCAGCCCGTGGCGGTCGAATCCGATCCGGCCGATGACCAGGGCGTCGAACTCATGCGGAGTGAGAGGGCGAACGACAGCCCGCTCGGGCAGAGCCCGATTCCACAGATCCACCAGTGCGGGAGGGTCGCTGTTGAGGAAGGCGCGGAAGATCGTCACCGGATGGCTGCTTCACTCAAGGCGAAGGGATCAGGGAACAGACACCAGGATGTCCTGACCTTCAACTCTCACGTCGAAGACGGGCAGCTTGAGCTTCTTGTTGATGGGCGTCGCGCCGGTCGTCACGTCAAATTGCCACCCGTGCCACGGACAGGTCACGCAGGTGCCCGAGATCGGCCCCTCGGCCAGAGGTCCGCCCTGGTGCGGACAGATGCCGTCCACCGCCGAGATCGACCCGCCGATATTGAACAGGGCGTAGATCCGCCCGTCATGCTCGACTTCCTTGGCCTGGCCCGGCCCCAATTCCTCCAGCGTGGCCATCTTCACCCATCCGGGCATCCAACATCCCCCGTGCCGATCCGAACCGCCATGCAACAACCGGCCAACGTATTGCATCATATCCGGCCGCGGCGGGGTCTACCAGCCGTCGGTCGGCGCAGTCAGGGGGATTGCAACCTCATAGTCCCCACCCAAGATCCCAAGGGATGCCCGATTTCCGTGTGGCCGAGGTCTGGGTACAGCCTCCCGGCGAACGGGATCCATCCTCCGGAATCGAAAGCGGCATCCATTTGTGCTGTGCGACGGCTCCATCGCGCCCCATCGGAACCCCCTGGCCTCGGGGCGCGAAGTTTGCACAATAGGCTGGATCATGTGAGGAGGCCCGGGGTCGGCCGGTCGTGGTTGCGCGCCCGGAGACGATGAGGCCTCTGCGGCTGGGGATGTCCTGTTTCGACGCCGTCGCACAGGCTTGCGGGGGCGGGAATCGTTGCCATGTCGTTTGACACCGTCCGCTGGCTCGTCAGCCGCTACCCCGAGCGGGTCGTGGCGCTCTGGATTGCTCTGGCCATCGTGGCCGTGGCCGTTTCACCGAACTTGACGAATCTCGCCGCCGAGGGGCAGGCGCGGCTGTTGCCAAATGACGCCGAGAGCGCCTTTGCGGCCGACCTCGTCCGCCGCACCTGGCCCGATCAAGCTTACGAGGCGATCGCCGTCGTCGGACTCCATCGCCCCTCGGGCCTGACCTCGGCCGACCGCGATTTTGCCCGCCGCATGGCCGACGCCTTCTGGCCGGGCGTCGACCGACCGCGGGAGGTCGCCAGGGTCCTGGGGCCGGGTTCCCAGCCCGAGCTTGCCGAGCGATTGATCAGCCGCGACGGCACCCTCCAGTTGATCGCCGTGCCGTTAAACTCCTCGTTCGTCAGCCCCTCTTCCCATCGGGCCGTCGCCTGGCTCCAGGAGAGGGCGACGCGTGTAAGCGCACTGCCCGACGGTCTGGAGGTGATCTGGACGGGTGACGCCGTGATCGGCCGCGACTATATGCGGAACGTGCAGGAGTCGCTCGATCGCGCGGCGATCGCCACGGTGTTCCTGCTGCTGGCCGTCCTGCTGGCGGTGTATCGTTCGCTGTTGCTGGCGATGATCCCGCTGGCGACGATCGGCGTGGCCCTGGCCCTCTCGCGGAGCCTGCTCGCCTGGATGGCGGTCGCGGGCTGGGAGATCTCCCCCCTCGTGGAGCTGTTCCTGGTCGTGATTCTGTTCGGGTGCGGCACCGACTTCTGCCTGTTCCTGTCATGGCGGTTCGGCGAGCACTGGAATGCCTCGAACCCGGCCGGAGCCATGCGGGCGACGATGAAACGGTCGCTGGAGCCGCTGCTCACCAGCGCCGGCACCGTGATCGTCGGGCTGGCCCTGATGGGTACGACGCGCTTCAAACTGTTCTCCAGCACCGGGCCGAGCGTCGCGATCGGGCTGGCGCTGACGGTCGTCGCCTCTCTCACGCTCACGCCCGCGCTCTTGATCCTGCTGGCGCGTCATCGCCCGCGATCATTCGCCGGCCTGACAGCCCCGTCGACCGGGTTCTGGGATGACCTCGGCCACCGCGTGCTGGCCTATCCGGTGCGGACCTGGCTGGTGACGGTCGGCATCCTGCTGCCGGTGGCGATCGTCGGGCTGCGATCCACGTTCCTGCAGGACCTCTTCAGCGAGATGAACCAGCGCACGCCCGCGGTGCGAAGCATGACGCTCGTGGCCGACAAGTTCGGCTCCGGCCGGGTCGCGCCGCTGACGGTGGTGATGAAGGGCGACGTGGACTTCATGACCTCCGAGAACCTGGCGCTGATCGACGACGTGAGCCGCTTCATCGCCAACAACCGCAAGAAGATCGTCGAGGTCCGCTCGGCCACCCAGCCGCTCGGGAGCCCGCAGCCGCTGGAGAAGGCGCGGATCGAGTCGCGATTGGAGGAAGTGAACAAGGGCTTCGATCGCATGGCCAAGGGCGGTGCCCAGCTCCGCGACGGCCTCAACCAGGGCGCGGCGAAGCTGAAGACGGCGATCCAACTGGAGAAGCTCACCGGCATTCCCCTGACCGGCGCGCCGATCACCGATGGCGAGGCGCGCGAATCGGTCGCCTCGGGCCTGCGACAGGCCTCGTCCGCGATCTTCGGCGGCAAGACGCCTCAGCCGAAGACGGTTGCGAAGCCCGACGAGAAGGCCAGGCCCGACGACCCGCGGAACCAGATGCTCCGCGAGCTTCAGACCGCTGCCGAAGGCGCGGCCCAGATCGCCGAGGGCGCGGCCCGCGCCCACAAGGAGGTCGCCGCCATCCTCGCCGACCCCGTCGGCCATCACGCGCTCGACCGCCTCCTCATCACGTCTCGCGACATCCAGGAGCACCCCGAGCTGCTCCAGAGCTTCGCGGTGTATCTGTCACCCGACAAGACGATCGCCAAGATCGATGTCGAACAGGGGTATCGGCTGTTCTCGCCCGAGGCCCTCGACCAGGTCCTCACCCTCAGGCGCCGGCTCCGCGAATTCCTTGACGAGCGCGGCAGCAACGTCAAGCTCACCGTCGCCGTCGCCGGCGCGAACGCCGGGAGCGCCGACGTCTGGGCGCTGACCCGCCGCGATCAGATCCAGACCTGGATCGTCGTCCCGATCGGCGTGTTCCTCGTCCTGCTCGTGACCCTCCGCGACGCCTGGGCCTGCCTGAATCTCGTCGCGACGATGCTGCTCACCTACGCCTTCTCGCTCGGCGCCACCCATCTCCTGTTCGTGTCGATCTTGCACGCGGACGGCCTGGACTGGAAGGTGCCGTACTTCCTGTTCGTGCTCCTGGTCGCCGTGGGCGTGGATTACAACGTCTTCCTGATGACACGGCTCCAGGAAGAGGTCCGCGCCCTCGGGCTCAAGGCGGGGATCAATCGGGCGATCGCGCAGACCGCCGGGCTGATCTCCTCGGCCGCGGCGATCACGGCGTGCAGCTTCGCGTCGTTCCTGTTCAGCCCCCTGGCGTCGCTACGACAGCTTGGATTTGCCCTTGTCGTCGGGATCGTCGTCGATGCCCTGATCGTCCGCCCGTTGCTCGTCCCGATCGGCCACTGGCTCATTCACCGTCGCCACGAGAAGAAGCGCGAGGCGCGGAACGGCCCGCCCGTGAAAGGCCTGCTGGCGAGGGTGGAATCGTAGGCCGGGGCATGTCCTTGGTCCCCCACACGGACAATGACCATCCACAATCGCCAGGGTTATGCCTTCGGCCCCGCCGAGCCTCTCGGGTGGAAGAGGCGGTGGACTTCCTTGAGGCGGGTCATCTCGACGCGGGTGTAGACCTGGGTCGTGGCGATCGAGGCATGGCCGAGGATTTCCTGGACGACGCGTAAGTCCGCGCCTCCCGCGAGCAGGTGGGTGGCGAAGCTATGTCGCAGGGTGTGCGGACCGATCGGGCCGGCGGCCGTCAGGCCGAGCGCGCGGGCATAGCCATTCACGATTCGCCATAAGCCGACGCGAGACATCGGGCGTCCGGTGCTGGTGACGAACACCGTGGCGGTCTCCGGCCTCTTGGTCACCAGGCCGGGACGATCGTCCCTCAGGTACGCGGCCAGCGCCGCGCGGGCCTTCTCGGTCAGGGGGACCACACGCTGCTTGTCCCCCTTGCCGACACACCGGGCCGAGCCGCGATTGAGATCCAGATCCGCGGGCCTCAGGCCGACAACTTCCGATGCCCGGCAACCCGTGGCATACAGCGTCTCCAGCGCCGCGCGATCGCGGCGGCCGATCCGCGTGTCCTGGCTCGGCGCCGCGAGCAACCGCTCGACGGCCTGCGGGCCGAGGACCATCGGCAGGCGATCCCACACGGCCGGCGCGACGAGCAATTTCGCGAGATTCTCCGTCAGCCGTCCCTCGTAGATCAGGTAGCGGAAGAAGGTCGAGAGACTTGCCAGGTGCCGGCCGATACTGCTCGGGGCCAGGCCGCATGTCCGCAGATAATCCACATAACCGGCCAGGGCCGCGATCTCGATCTTTGCAAGAGGCCCCGGCGCGTGGGCCTTGCGCCACCGTTGGAATCGGACGATGTCCGACCGGTAGGCCGCCAGCGTGTTGGGCGAGACCCCGCATTCGGCCATCAAATAATGCAGGAACGGGCCGATTGGCTCACGAGTCATGCCCTTGCCTCCGCTCGGCCATTACCACGAAGAACCCGGTGCATACCCCGGACACTTCTAGGATCGGCCGGACGAGGCACTCGCCCGGAGTCGAGGTTTGCGATCAGTCGTCGAAGGCCATCTCGCGCAGGTTCGCCTCGGCGGCCGCGGCGCGGAGCTTGACGAGCGCGCGGTCCTGGATCTGGCGGATTCGTTCCTTGGATACCCCCAGCACCTGGCCGACCTGGCTGAGCGAGAGCCGGGGCTTACCCGCCAGCCCGAAACGAAGCTCCAGGACGTGTTGCTCCCGGGGCCGAAGGGTGCCCAGCAGCCTGGTCAGCGTCTCGTCCAGATCCACGTCGTCGGTCGTGTCCGTCTCGGGGTCGCTCATGGTCTGCGCCAGGTGGTAATTCGTTTCACCGTCGGGCGTTGCGTTCAGAGAGACGGCCGGACGGGTCGCGGCATGGATGCGCCGGATCATCTCGGCCGATCCCCCGCCCGCACTCGGCACCAGGACTCCCTCCCCATCGTCCTGGCTCTGGGCGAGCTGGCGCAGATGACGCGGGGTCAGGCGAACGGGATACGCCCCGGCCGCGACAGCCTGTTGCATCGACTGGCGAATCCACCAGGTGGCGTAGGTCGCGAGCTTGGTCTCGTGACCGAGGTCAAACCGGTCGATCGCTTCGAGAAGTCCGCAGAATCCTTCCTGGAGCAGGTCCGAGTACGAGATACCCCGATCGCGGAACCGTTTCGCCACATGGGCCACCAGCCGCATATTGGCCAGCGCGAGCCTGGACTTCAGCTCCCCGTAGCGACGAGCCACGGCTCCGAGGCTCGCCTCGGTGACGCCGCCACCCTCTCGGAGCCGGGCGATGTACTGGGCGAGTGCCTCGGCCTCGCCGGCACCGTCGACCTCCGGGTTGCCCGGGAGCCGCTTCAGGGCCTCGGCGAGCTTGGCCTTGCACTCGGCCAGGCCTCGCAGGAGCGTTCGCTCCTCGGTCCCGTCCAGCAAGTCGGTGTCGGAACTATCGAGCGTCATGCGGGGATCGGAGGGATCGATCGAGTAAGCGTTGCGCATGTGTGAATTCCTCAGTGTCCTTCCGTCGTATTCCAGGGATCGGATCGGGGGCCGCTCGCCGGAAGGATGCGTCGGGCGAACTCGGCGAGGTGAACGATCCGTTCGCCGAAGCTGGCGGCAACCAGCCTCGCTCGCAAGGCTCCGTCCAGCCCCGGTCCCCCCAGGCAGACCGCGACCCCCATCGTGGAAGCCGAGGGATAAAACGCCTCATATTCGCGGACGAACCGCTCCGGGTCCGTCAGATGGTTAATCGAGAACCAGACCAGCCTCGGCCGATGCACTCGCACCGCTTTCGCCAGGGAAGGCAGCGGGAGGTTCGGTCCGAGATTGATCACGTCCCAGCCTTGCTCTCGCAAGGATAGCTCGCACAGAAGTCCGGCGAGCGTGTAGTGGTCCCCCTCCGGAGTGGCCCCGATCGCCAGGGGGGCCACGGCCCCGGCCATGGAGGGAGAGACCCTGGCGATCAGGCCCATCAGCGCGACTTCCACAATCCGGCTGGCCCGGTGCTCTTGATAAACATCCAGCGTTCCGTCGCTCCACTCATGCCCGATTCGCTCCATCACGGGCCGGATCAGGTCGTCGGCCAACCGGGCCGCATCCTTGACGGCCGCGTACGCCTGCCCGATCAGCGATCTGGCCTCCGCCGCCCGCCCGCGTCGCAGCGCCGTCTCCACGGCCGTTCGCACAGGGTCATCAATCCCGGAAATCGAGCCCGAACCGACACCAAGCAGTACCGCGAGTCGGTCTTGCGGCAAATTCTGCTCCATCGCAAACCGGATTGCCTCGGACAACGACACAAGCCGGTGACGGCCGACCGTCCGTGAGGCCTTCAAGACGCCGGAGTCCACCCACCGCTTCACGGTGCTCGCGCTCACGCCGAGCGCCTCGGCGACTTGCTGGGTCTTCAACAGTGGTTCGTGGAGAGCCAAAGGCATCGTCACTTCCCGGCGAGAACGGTTTGGACGATTTCATGATAACCGGGAATCGTTCAGAAGAAAAGGGTTGTGTCTAGGGTTTCTTAAAACAATATTCGGGACGTATCCTTGCGTTCCTCACTCGCGTGGCCCGGTTTCCAGTGGGGCGGGCGTCTCTGCCCGCTTATGAGGGATGAGAGGCGATCTTGATTATGGTCTTTTGCCCCGAAGGGGCTGGGGCTCATAGCCAGGCGCGGCACGCCCCTGGACCTAGGATCCACCTTGAAATCCTCGCCCGGGACGGGCGACGGAACCTCTTGGCCGAACAATAATTCCCTCGCCCGTCCCGGGCGAGCGTGACCGCTGTGACCGAGACCAGGGGCGTTCCGCCCCTGGTTACTCACTCTCGCCCCTTTGGGGCAAAAGCGAACCATTCCCCATGGTCTCTGAAATGGGTATGCGGGCGAGACCGCGCGCCCCTCTTTTCCTGCGTTTCGATCGCGATCTATCCAGGAAAGACGCATGTGCCACCCCGGCCATGAAATCGTTCAAATCGACCAGTCGAGCTGATAGAGTGGCAATCCAAGCCAATCCGAGGACGGCTGGCGACCTTTCGGGAGGTTTGCTAGGGTGTGCGCAGGTGTTTGGAATTCGCGAGGGAGGGGGAGGGATCGGATGATGCGAGGGACCGAGGATCGGGAACGGCTGATCGAACTCTTGAAGAGAGACGCGTTGCGGACGGGTCAGTTCACCCTCGCGAGCGGGCGGACCTCGCATTATTACGTCGATGGCCGCAAGGTCACGCTCTCGGCCGAGGGAGCGGCGACGATTGCCGCGCAGGTGCTGGAGGTTCTCGCGAACCATCCCGAGGTCACGGCCGTGGGTGGCCTGACGATGGGGGCGGACCCGATCGTCGGGGCAACCCTGGCGATCGCCCCGTCCAGGAACCGTGGGGACTTGCGAGGCTTTCTCGTCCGCAAGGAGGCCAAGGGGCACGGGACCGGGCGCCTTGTGGAAGGTCCGCTGGAACCGGGCCAGTCGGTGGCGATCCTCGATGACGTGGCCACGACCGGCGGCTCGTCGTTGCAGGCCGTCTCCGCCGTCGAGGCGATGGGCGCGACGGTCGCCTGCGTGATCGTGGTCCTGGATCGGCTCGAAGGCGCGGCCGACGCCTTCGCCGCCAAGGGCCTGACGTTCCACGCCTTGACCACGATTCGGGACCTCGGCGTCGAGCCCCTGGAGGCGTTCCACCCGGAGATGACGGTGTTGCCGGAGCACCTGGCTTAGACAAGGCGGTCGAGTTGGAATCCGGCACGGAGGCCCATCCTTGGAAACCGCGCTTCATCGACAGTTGAAGACCCGATTCGGCCCCGATGTCGGCGGCCGATCCGAGGTGACGCTCGCGGGATTCCGCATCGATGCGGTCGATCCGGACGGCTCGCTCGTCGAGGTCCAATCCGGGGCACTTGGTCCGCTGCGCGCGAAGCTCACGCGGCTGCTGCTGGAGCATCGCGTGCGAGTCGTGAAGCCGGTCGTGGTGAGCAAGCGCGTGGTGCGGCGTGCTCGCCGCGATGGGCCGGATCAATCCTCGCGCATGAGCCCCAAGCGGGGCGCGGCACTCGATGTCTTCGACGACCTCGTCGGCCTGATCCGCCTCGTCCCTCATCCGAACCTGCGGATCGACGTCATGGAGGTTTCGATCGACGAGATCCGCGTCCCGCGACGACGCTGGCCCGGTTTCGCCGTGGTGGATCGGCGATTACGCGAGGAGATCGCGACCATAACGATCCAGCATCCGTCGGATCTCTGGAATTTGATCCCGGCTCCTCTTCCGGACCGATTCTCCACGGTCGACCTGGCCGAGGCGATCGGCCGGCCGATGGCACTGGCGCAGAAAGTCGCCTACTGCTTGCGATGGAGCGGGGCGGCCGAGCCGGTCGGAAAAAACGGCAACCGGATCGTTTACGAACGTCGCGATTGATCGGGGGTCCTCCTGATGCGGAGTCGCCGCGAACGCCTCGCGAGGGTCGTGGTCGCCCTGATCTGGGTGGGCGGCCTGACGCTCGCGCTGCGCCTGGGCCTGGCGGCGGCCGACCCGGCGGAAGTGCTGGGGCTGCTCGTCGCGGTCTACCTCGGGCTCTGGGGGCTGGTGTTCTTCCTCAAGCCCGGCTTGACCACGACGAATGCCGCGCGATTTGTGCTCTGCTCGCTCGCGATCTGCCTCGGCATCCTCGCCGCCGAGCTTCCGGCCGCGATGAAAATCCTCGACTACCGCGACATCTTCCAGACCCCGACCTCGGCCTGGAGACGCCACGATCACCGGCCCGATCCGGATCTGATCTATGTCCGGGACGGCCATCGTCGTAATCGTGGCCGATTCGTCGGGGGGGAGCTTCACCGGCTCCAGGGCGCGAAACCCTGGTCGGTCTACTCGATTGACACGAACCTCGACCGGAACGGATTTCGCAACCCGCGAGACCTCCAGTCCGCGGACCTGGTCGTCGTCGGCGACTCGTTCGTCGAGGGCCTCCATGTCGCCGATCATGAGTTGATGACGACGTATCTGGCAGACTCGACGCACCAGGTCATTGCGAATCTCGGTCGCTCGGGGGACGGACCGCAACAGGAGCGGATCATCCTCGAACGCTTCGGCCTGCCGCTTCGTCCGAAGACGTGTGTGTGGCTGTTCTACGAGGGGAACGACCTGGAGGACGTGACCGAATACGAGGCCAACCGCCGCGTCATCCCCATGCTCAAGACGCCGACGGCGGCCCGGGTGCTGGTCGAGCGCTCGTTCCTTCGCAATGCGCTGATGTTCGCGCGGCGGAGATGGCTTTCTCCCGAGGTCCGCTGGCCGGCGGCTCGTTACGCCGGCACGTTCCCCAGCAGAGAGCACGGCTCGCTGCCCCTGTACTTCGCCAGCGACGATCATCACCGAGCCAACTCTCTGGGCGACCCCTCGCGATTGGCCAGGGCCACGGCGTCCCTGGCCGAGGCGCACGAGCTTTGCCGTCGTCACGGCGTCCGTCTGGTGGTCGTCTTCGTCCCGACGAAATGGCGGGTTTATGGCGGTTTGTGCGAGTTTTCGACCGACTCCCCCTGCCCCTCCTGGACGCTCGACGACCAGCCCGATCGGATCCGCGCGGCCGTTCGCGGGATCGCCCCGGAGATCGGATTCCTCGATCTCACGACCCGCTTTCGGGCCGAGGCGACGCGCGGCGATCTGCTTTATCTCCCCGACGATACCCACTGGACTGCGGCCGGGCACGCCTCGGCGGCCCGCGCAATCGCCGAGTTACTTGAGCCGTAATGCGGCGAGACCGTCGCGCCCCAGGCGAGCCCGGTCGCGTTAGCGCCGGGAGTTTTCCAACAGTCGCAGACTCCCGGCGCAGACGCGACCGGGCTCGCCTGGAAGCGCGGGGCGGGACGACGCACGCTACCTGGTTGTTCCCTTGTTCCAGTAGATCTTCACGTTATGCGTGGCCCGGCCGCCGGCGATGATCTCGGGCTTGCCGTCGCCGTCGAGGTCGGTGGCGA
This sequence comes from Planctomycetota bacterium, assembly GCA_028291545.1. Lineage (GTDB taxonomy): Bacteria > Planctomycetota > Planctomycetia > Isosphaerales > Isosphaeraceae > JAQGHR01. Next base: position 11,512 of record JAQGHR010000132.1, read on the forward strand.
GGGCGTCCTCGCAGGCCATGCCGCCGTCGTCGATGGTGTGGCGGGTGAAGGAGAGTTCTTTCGTCTTGGAATCGAATGTCGGGGTGAAGACGAAAACGCCGGGGCCTTTCGGACCCTTCAAGTCATCCTTATTCGGGTCTCGCTGACCGATGATGAGTTCGTCATCCCCATCGCCATCGAGATCAGAACACCAGACGGCATGGCCCCACGTCACGGGCTCGGCGATCACCGTGCGCTTCATTGGAGACCCTGCGTAGACGACGACTTGATGACCATGCCAGGGCTCGATCGTCGCGATGTAAGGCCCACCCCCCGCATCTCCGAGCCTCTCGCTGATCGTTCCCATCTTCACTTCACTCGCGCCTTTGAACGGTTTGGAGTCCTGGTTCCCGGCGCCGATCTGCTCGCGGGACCATTTGCCCGAGAACTTGTTCGAGAGCACGAAGACGCCTTCCCACCCCGCGATCAGGATGTCGTCGTAGTGATCTCCCTTGATGTAGGCGATCTGAAGGTTGTGCGTCGTGTGCAGCGAATCATCCGCGACAACGGATGGCCAATCCGGTGATGTCGGTTCGTCGGGGATCGAGAAGACCTGCACCTTAACGCCGCTCCCTTCGCCCCAATTCGGCCCTTTCGTGCCCCTGCCTTGCAGGGGAACCGTGACAAGCTGCGCCTTACCGCGACGTGAGACAGCCCCCCAGCGAATCCGGTGCAACGTCGGCTCGTCATACTTGATCGGATGGACCTGCCACTCGCCCTTGGCGTCGCGGCCGAGCCATTGCAGGGTGCTCGCCTTGTTGGTGTCGGCCGGATGCCAGCCGGCGCCGAGGGCGAAGTCGATCTTGCCGTCGCCGTCAATGTCGTGGGCCTGGAGGCAGACGTTGTCGCGCTCGGTCTTGCCCTTGATGATCGTGTGCTTGGCCCATGAGGGGTTCTCGTACCAGAGGACGGAGTCCTCGGTGACGGCCACGACGTCGGGTTTCTTGTCGCCGTTGACGTCGGCGACGGTCACGGCGTAGACGACCTCGCCGGCGTGGGCGTCGATCTCCTGGGCCGTGAACCTGGGGAAGTCGGCCGCGACGCAGGGCGAGGCGAGCGCGAGCAGCGCGAGGGCGGTTCTCATGAGGGCATCTCGGCGGGCGAGGGTCACGGGAAGAGATGCCCGAGGATCGAGGGCCGATGGCCGAATGTCAAGGGTCGGGTGGGTTTCTCGCTCGCCCACCCGGCCCGGTGGTCATTTCGACGATTCGCGATGATGCTCGTGTCCGCCCATGGCCTTGACCATGTCGCGGCAGGAGGCTTCGCAAACCCGAAGGGACCTGGCGGCGGCCTTCATCTCGGGGGCGTCGAATTTCTCGACCTCGGCGGCGGTCGCCCGGCATGCCTCGGCGCATGAGGCACAGGAATGGACCATCAGGGGGCTGTGTTTGGCAATCATGCAGGCGGAGAGGCTACAGAAGCCCGCGCAATCGGAAACGAGATGCAGCGCCTTGGCGTGGTCGCGCTTGCCTTCGGCGACCTGCATGTAGCAGTGATGGAAAGTCTCGTCGCACATCTTGTCACAATCGGCACACGCCTTCAGGCAATCCTCATGCATCTTGTCGTGACGGTGAGGCGCATCATGGCCACGAGATTGTTGAGCCTGGGCCGTGGCCGTCGAGAGGGCGGCCAGACCGGCCGCACCAGCACCGAGAGCGCCGAGCATTTCACGTCGTTTCATCGGTTGAACCTCCTTAAATCAAGGTGCAAGGCCACGGAGGCCCAGGCAGCTTGCCCAGCCCGGGCGAATGGGACCACTGGTAAATTATGCAAGTCACGGGCCGAGCGGCGGGGAGCCGGAATCGGAATTCGAGACGCCGGGGGCGGCTCAGAGATCCCAGACTCGCATGCCTGCAAGGAAGCAGGAGATCACGCCGTCTTCGCTGACCTTGAGGACCGGGCCGTATCGGCTGGCGACGAGGGCGGCCGTGGTCCGCGCCCCTTCGGCGGCAAGTCCGGGGAGATCGGAGGCATCGTGGCGGAGGATGGCGCCGAAGGCGAGGAGGCGGCCGGAGCGATCGACGGCCAAGGCGCCATCGAGGCTGGCCAGTGCCTCGAGGACGGACGGGTCCAGATCGCAGGCGAGACGGCCACGGGCGAGGTAGTGAAAGGCCCGGCGGGCCAGGGGATCGCCGGGGGCGAGGGCGGAGGGAGGGCCGTCAGCGGCATCATTGGTCAAGAGATCGCTCGGCGCGATCAGGCGACCGACCGCCGACTCGGGATCGTCGATCACGACGAACAAGGCGCCACGCCGAACCTCGGCCAGGTTCATCGCCGCGCCGAACAGGGTGCGGGCCAACCCAGGGTCGGCCACCGCCTCCGACCAGGAGGCAAACTTGGCACGGGGGTCGAGCAGCCGCCAGCGCCCGTGGCGGAACGCGAACGCTTGCGTCCCCTCGGCGAACAGCTTGATTTCCTGGTTCGGGCTCAGGACGACGCAGATATGCCCGCCCAGACCGGTCGCTCGGGCGTGGGGAATGTACGTGCGGGCACAAAGCTCGTCGGCGACAAGACCTGCGGGTATCTCCTCGGCCCATCGGCCGACATCGACGATCCCCGAGAGCTGGCCGGCGCGATCGACGAGGAACAGGGTGCGGTCGCCGTCGCAGAGCCGGTGAATGCTCTTCAGACCGGTGAGTTCGACATTGTAAGGGAGCGCATCCGGCGAGGTTCGGGCAACGACATGGAAGGGATCATCGTCCGCGCCGATCAGGAGCGCGCCGGTCGAGACGCGCTGGTTCTCATACGTGGAAAGGGCGGCCGTGCGCAAGGTCTGGATCGTCGCGGCGATCCGGCTGGAGACGAGCGAGCCCGGGGCGTAAGGGGAGGGCTCGACGAAGGCGGCGACATAATGGTCTTCCGAGCCGCCGCGATAGAGTTCCAGCCGGGCGGAATTGGTGATCTCGAACAGATGATGGTAGCGCAAGGTGAGCACCGAGCCGATGGCCTGAACCATCCGCAGATCGTGCGCGGCCAGACGGCCGCCGTCTCGCGTCACCAGGCGATAGTGGACGCCGAACAGCTCGACCTCGACCCGGTCGCCCCGTCCCAGGCTGAGCCGGAAGTTGGGACCGGAGCGGAAGATCGGCCCGGCCGCGAGGAATTCGGGCTCGAGCTCGGTGTGCGGAAAGAAGGTGAGCAGGTCGCGGCGGAAGATGCCGAGGAAGAGCTCGGCCACGGCCGCCGCGTCGCGCAGGCCATCGGGTGCCAGGTGGGGCGCGAAGGGACCGCGATCGGTCGGCGTGTCGATCCTGGGTCGCATCGCGCACTCCTCCCTGAGTGGGACGGGACGACGTCCCAGCCTCGGAACGCCCGCCGGAGGCGGATTATACCCCAGGCCACCGATCGCGGGAACGCGGGTTGTGGGACATGGACCGTCTCCCGTCAACGCATGCCGAGCTTTACTACGGATTGGCCCATCCAGAGATTGCCGGCGGCTGGCGGATCAGCCGTCGCGAACCCTCCGGTAGGTCCGACTTCAGTCGGTCCTATCGCGTAAACTCAGCGGACCGGCCGCCGACCTTGACTTGGAATCTACCAAAACCGACCGCGGTGGGTGGGGTCCGCTGCAGCGCGAGGTTGGCGGCTCTCACGTGACTGACCAGACAGAAATCATCGGCTCGCCGTCTGCGAGCTTTGGAACGATGTCGACGCAAGGCATTATACCAATCGGCGCACCGGAGGATTGAACGAGGTACCATCCGGACGTAAGGGCGATGACGCCCGTGTCCGGATACCGCTCGTCGGCATTCGCCGGAACGAGGACATCTGCAATTCGCGCCGTCCAGAGCCTCCATCGGTAATTCCACGACTTGCCGCGCGGCCAGGCCACCGGCGAGTGTAATCCCGGGCTGACCGCCGGGAGCAGGTCCCCCGAGTCGTCATCGAAAGGCATTCGGAAGCAATGTCCGCAATCGGTCTGATAAATGAAATCGCAGAAGTTAATGCTTTCATCCGACAACGAAGTGTCGCCAAGAATGTTGGCGATGCGCCGCCCAATGATATCCGATCGCTGAATCAACGATCTCGCCGCCTGCTATGTAAATGGGCTCAACCGGGTTGCCGGGTCGCCGACATCCTGCCCATTTTCATGGTCTCAGGGTGCCGTTTACGGCATGACGACTAACCAGGGATTCTTGCGGGGGTAAGTGCGACTTCAGTCGGTCCTATCCAGGGATTCTTGCGGGGACTAGGACCGACTGAAGTCGGACCTACCGTTCGTCCTCCGAGACCCTGCGTAGCGGCTATCGAGCAACCCGTGATGAGCCTGAATTACAATTCCTGGAGAGGAATCGAAACTCATTTCCCCTGGTGGTATGCTGCCCGAAAGCGACGACGGCGCGGCCATGCGAAATCATCATCGCAACAGGCCGGCGGTTCGATCGCCGAATCCGTGGGGTCCGCGATTGACCGGGGCGGACGGCAATCTCAGTCGTGTACGTCCACCGAGCCGTAATCGACCTCGACGGGCGCGGCGGCCTTGGCGTGCGCACGATGGATGGGGGCCCTGGGCTTCACGGCCTTGGCAGCCTTATGGACGATGGGTTTGCGGATGCGGACTTTCGGCCCTTTGTGGCTCGGGATCACGCCTGGGTGCGCTGCGGCGTATGCGTCGGAGACGGTGTTCGCCGCATCCACGACCCCGCCGGTAACGAGGCGGCCCTGGAGGCTCGGCAGGGGCTTGGCCGCGTTCAAGACACGGCTGACCAGTTGGGCGGCCGTCATCTCGGGGTGGAGGCCGACGAGGAGCGAGACGACGCCGCTGACATAGGGCGCGGACATCGACGTGCCCGAATAGGTCGCGTACCCGCCCGGCACTGTGCTGCGGATGTTGATCCCGGGCGCAGCGATGTCGACCGTCGAGACGCCGAAATTCGAGAACGAGGCGAGGTTCCCGTTCTGGTCGACGGCGGCGACCGAAATCAGGTTGGGCAGCCGGTCATCGGCGGGGAAGCTGCGAACGACGCCGTTATTGGTGCCCTCGTTGCCCGCGGCCGTCACGAAGACGACGTTGTGGCTGTTGGCGTACGAGATCGCGTCGGTCAGGGACTGGACATGGGCGCCGCCGCCCCAGCTTGCGTTGATGACCCGGGCGCCGTGGTCCACGGCGTAGTAGATGGCGCGCACCGCGTCATCGACCGACCCATTGCCGTCGGCCCCGATGAACTTCAGCGGCATGATCCTGGCGTTCCAGTTGACGCCGGCCACGCCGACCCCGTTGTTTCCGGTCGCGCCCAGAATGCCCGTGACATGCGTGCCGTGGCCGTTGTCGTCGGTGATATTGGGGGAATTGTTGATGAAGTTCCAGCCGTTGACGTCGCCGATGAAGCCGTCACCGTCGTTGTCTCGACCGGCCGGGCCGGCGGCCTCACCAGCGTTGACCCAGAGGCGGCCGGCGAAGTCGGGGTGGGAGGTGTCGAGGCCGCTATCGATAACCGCGATGATCGTCGAGGATTTCCCTTGCGTCGTGTCCCAGGCCAGGTTCGCGTCGATATTCGACGGAGACGAGCTGCTCAGGGCCGATTGCGCGGCCAGTCCGGGATCATTGGGGACGGTGGCATCGATGTGAAACGTGCTATTGGGCTCGGCGTACCGGACGGACCCGAAGCTCGGGAGCCGTTTCAGGGCGGCATCGCGCGCAGTCGGCGATCCCGTGCTGATCAGGATCGGGCCGCCGGGGTAGCGGGCGACGACCTGGGCATGGACGGCGTTGAGCACGGCCGTCTCGACCCGCGACGGGGTGCCATCCTTGAATCGAACGAGGACGCTGGACGCGGGATCGCTATCGGCGATGGCCCAGGCGGGCGTGGTGCTCCCGCTGAGCATGAGGCGCCCCTCAAGCGATTCAAGACGTGGCGCAAGCCAAGCGCGTAGGGCCTTGCGTGGCATCGTTGTCTCGTCAAGAGCTGAGAAGAAGCCCGGGCGGTGGCAGGGACCGGGCGGGAGGTGTGGGCGTCGCGGAGGCAGCTTCCGAACTGCCGAGGCAGGGATCATTCTAGCGACAGTCGATCTGAGATGCCATCATGCAGAGTCAATTATTTGTACCCGATCCGCCGCATGTCGTGAAATCGCGACGGACCCGTCGCAAACGGCGAGGCCGATCGCTCGAAGGAGAGGGGCCGACATGCCCGATCTGTCCTCGAACTATAGCACGTTGTCTGCGATGATCACTCCCGCGCTGTTCCTCACCGCCAACGGCTCGTTGATCATCTCGACCTCGAACCGTCTGGCCCGGATCGCGGACCGCGTGCGGATGCTGAACGAGAATCTGGACCATCTCAGCCGCGCCCCGGGCGACCTCGATTTCGTGCCCGATCGGCTGGCTCTGACGGAAGAGTTGCTCGACCAGATGCTGCGACGGAGCGACCATGTGCGGGTGGCCCTGATCATGCTCTACCTCGCCCTGGCCTCGTTCGCGGGCACCAGCCTGACGCTGGCGATTGACGTGTGGGTCTGGCATCGCATCTTCGCGGTCCCGACCGCGCTGGCCGTGCTGGGCGTGTTCCTCCTCCTGGGTGCGAGCGTCCGCCTGGTCCGGGAGGCGCTCGCGGCCCTGCGGGGCAACGATCGCGAGATCCGTTTCTACCGAGATTTGCAGGCCCGGCGGCATGCGGGGGATGAAGGCTTCGCGGGGCCTGTGCCGATCCGCGACCGCCCATGAAGCCAGGCGACCCGGGAGTCGGCGAGTGGACGCCCCCCGCGTTGCCTCCCGAATCAATGTCAAGTGGCCGCACCCATTGACTTGGACACCTGGTTTACGAGACACTTCGCGGGCACCGTCCGACGTGAAGGAAATGCGAAGCCCACCGTGGGTTTGGTCGCAGGAACGAGCGGGAATTGAAAGTCAAGACTCTGCCGCCGCGCGGCAGACTCCGCCCGGTCCTCAGACTCGGGTCATCCGCTCTAAAAGCTAAATCTATGCCAAGTTGCAATCGAGAGAAGCCTGTCGGCAATCGTTGGAAAAACTTGACCGAATCCCGGCGCGGGTTACAATAACTTCACGAAGCCGCACGAGAACGAAGGGCACGGCACCACGACTTGCAGCCTGGATCTCGCCCGAGATCCGGCCGTCGGCAAGATGTGGCCGCCATGGACCCGGGCCTGAGATCCACGATCAGGAGCCCCCGGTGCCCCGAGAGTCTGCCTCCAGCCGCGACGCCACCAAAGACGCCATCAAACAGGCGACCGATATTGTCGCCCTGGTGGGCGAGTACCTGCCTCTGCATCATTCGGGCGGAAAGTACCGAGCGATCTGCCCGTTCCACGACGACCACAACCCTTCCTTAGAGCTCAATAGCGAGCGCCAGTCCTACAAGTGCTGGAGCTGCGGCGCCGGTGGCGACGTGATCGATTTCGTCAAGAATTACGAACGCATCGAGTTCCCTGAGGCACTCCGCATGCTGGCCGATCGGGCCGGAATCGTCTTGAATCGGTCCGACGCCACGGCGTCTTCGGCCCCGAGCGGGCCGTCGAAGACGGACTTACTCGCGGTGTGTGCCTGGGCGGAGGTCGCGTTCTCGGCCGAGCTGTCGCGTTCCGAGGAAGGCCGGGCCTACGTTGAGAAGAGGGGGCTCGCGCCGGAGAGCGTCTCGCGATTCCGCCTGGGCTTTGCGCCGGACTCACGCGACTGGCTGACCTCGAAGGCGACGAAGGCGGGATATGGGCTGGATGTGCTGGAGAAAGCGGGCTTGATCACGCGGAAAGAGGGCTCGAATCTGACGCGGGATCGCTTCCGGGGCCGGCTGATCTTCCCGATCCACGACGGCCGGGGTCGCGCCATCGCCTTCGGCGGGCGAATCTTGCCGGAATCGGAAAAAAGAATGACCGAAGCCGGGCTGGGTGTCGCCAAGTATCTGAATTCGCCCGAGACGCCGCTGTTCCGCAAGCGCAAGACGCTTTATGCCGCCGACCTGGCTCGTGCCTCGGCCCGCTCCGAGAAATGGGTCGCCGTTGTGGAAGGCTACACCGACGTGATCGCCGCGCACCAGGCCGGGCTCTCGAACGTCGTCGGCACCCTGGGCACGGCCCTGGGCGACGACCATGTCGCGGCCCTGCGCAGCCTGGCCGATCGGGTGGTGCTGGTGTTCGACGGCGACGAGGCGGGCCAGAGCGCGGCCGACCGATCGCTCGAATTGTTCCTGAGCCATGAAGTGGACGTCCGGGTGCTGACCCTGCCCGACGGCCTCGATCCGGCCGATTTCCTGGCCGATCGCGGGGCCGATCGCTTCCGAGATCTGGTCAATCGCGCAGTGGACCCCCTAGAATTCATCCTGGCGAGAGCCGCAGAGCGGTATGACTTCGACTCGGCCGAAGGAGCGCGTCTGGCGGCCCACTGGGTGCTCTCAATCTTGGCGAAAGTGCCGTCGACATCAAATCAAAGCGGTCTCGATCTGAAGGTGGCCAAGGCCCTGGACACGCTCTCCCGGCGCCTGGGCGTGCCGGTCAACGACCTGAAGCGGCAGCTCCGCCGCGAGGCCAAGCCGTCCCGTCCCCGCCCGCCGGCCGAACCTGGCACGGATGGGGCGGTGTCGGTCGAGGAGCCGCCGATCCGGCCGGCCGACCTGGATCCGCTCGATCGCGAACTCGTCGAAATCGCGCTGAATGACCCGGAATCGGTGGCGATCCTGCATCGCCGCGTCGCGGCCGAGAGCCTGCGGGACGCGCCCCTGCGTGCGATCTTGCAGGCGTTGTACGACCTGATGGCCGAGGGCGGGCACCCGGAGTTTTCCCGGGTGGCGCATCGGTTGTCGGAACGAGAGCGGGCCCTGGGGGCCGGTTTGCTCTTGCCCCTGGTCCAGTCCCCGTTGCCGGCGCGAGCCTGTCCCGCCTCGTGGCGAGACCGCCTTTCGGGCTCGCTCCAGCGTTTCGAACTCCGCCAATGGGAGGAGACGCGGCGGGAATTGAAGGGCGCACTGTCGGAAATGGACCCAAATTTGAATCCGGACGACCATCGGGCCTTGTATGCGGAATACTTGAGACACCTGAACCGACGGCCGGACCCGAAGAAGAACCCACCACGTACCGCGTCGGACCCGTCGTCCGTTCGTGCTCGATCCGAGGGAGAGTAGTCGATGGAAAAGTTGGACGAGGGACTCAAGACGCTCCTCGATCTGGGGAAGCGACGTGGCTTCCTGACGTTTGACCAGGTCAATGATTATCTGCCCGACGAGGCCTCCAGCCCGGACAAGATCCAGGGGTTGCTGGAGTCCATCGACGAGCTGGGTATCGAGCTGGTCAACGAGGAAGAGGCCGAATCGCGCCTGGTCGCCTCGGGCGATTCGGACGACGAGCCGGACGACGCCGTGGATGAGCCCGAGGAGGATGAAGCCGAGCTCACCCCGGAGGATCTCGACGAGATCTCCCGGCGGATCGACGACCCGGTTCGGATGTATCTCACCCAGATGGGCGAGATCCCGCTCCTGACCCGCGACCAGGAAATTGCACTCGCGAAGAAGATCGAGATCACCCGCAAGCGGTTCCGCCGCAAGGTGCTCGAGTGCGATTATGCACTCCGCCTGGTGGTGGACGTCTTGAAGAAGGTGCATACCGGCGAGCTGCCGTTCGATCGCACCGTCAAGGTGAGCGTCACCGAGAACCTGGAGAAAGACCAGATCCTCGGCCGAATGCCGCACAACCTTGCGACGCTCGACCACCTCATGGGCCTGAACGATCGCGACTTCCGCAACTACGTCCGCGCCAAGGACGACCCGCATCGCCGCCGGACCCTGCGGATCGACCTCAAGAACCGCCGTCGCAAGGCCGTCACGCTGGTCGAGGAACTCTCGATCCGCACCCAGAAGGTCCAGCCCCTGATGCGGAGGCTGGAGCAGGTCGCCGTGCGGATGCGCGAGCTGCTGGACCAGCTCGAAGACTATCGCATGGGCCGGGGCGGCAAGGAAGAGAAGGGCAACCTTGAGAAAGAGCTCAAGGACCTGATGCTGATGACCCTCGAGACGCCGGAGTCCCTCCGCAAGCGTTGCGAGCTGATGATCAGCCGGTTCAAGGAGTACGAGCAGGCCAAGCGCGAACTCTCCGGCGGCAACCTCCGCCTGGTGGTCTCGATCGCCAAGAAGTACCGCAACCGCGGCCTGTCGTTCCTGGACCTGATCCAGGAAGGCAACACCGGGCTGATGCGGGCCGTGGACAAGTACGAGTATCGCCGCGGTTACAAGTTCAGCACCTACGCGACCTGGTGGATCCGCCAGGCGATCACCCGGGCCATCGCCGACCAGGCCCGCACGATCCGCATCCCGGTCCACATGATCGAGACGATGAGCAAGCTGCGGAACGTCTCCAAGAAGCTGCTCCAGGAGAAGGGCCGCGAGCCGACCATCGAGGAGACGGCCAAGGCCGCCAACATCTCGATCGAAGAAACCCGCCGGGTGATGAAGATCTCCCGGCACCCGATCAGCCTCGACCGTCCCGTGGGCGAGAGCGAAGATTCGTACTTCGGCGACTTCATCGAGGACGAGGCCGCCGAGAGCCCGATCAACGCCGCCACTCAGGAGATGCTCAAGGAGAAGATCGACTCCGTCCTGAAGACCCTCACCTACCGCGAACGCGAGATCATCAAGCTCCGGTATGGGCTGGGCGACGGCTACACCTATACGCTCGAAGAAGTCGGGCGGATCTTCAAGGTCACGCGAGAGCGTGTCCGGCAGATCGAGGCCAAGGCCGTCAGGAAACTTCAACATCCTGTACGCAGTCGACAGCTTGAAGGCTTCTTAGAGAGTACCGGCTGACCGCCGAGAACCTTGACCGCCGGCCGCCTACCGAGGCGACCGGCGGTTTTTTGTTGGCGACCGACCGGGGTACTCCTCAGCTCGCAGACCGATCCCGCCCGATCCCATGATCCCAGAGGTCCCATAGATGCCCACCGCCGCCGCTGCCCATAACCTCCGCGACCTCCACGCCCTGCATCAGCGAGCCAAGGCCATCCGCGATCGTCTCGCCTCGGGTCCGAAGGTACTCGCCGCGCGCGAGACGGCCCTGGCCAAGAAGCAGGCGGAACTCGAAACGGCCAGGAAGGCCGTGATGGACGCCAAGTCCCAGATCCACAAGAAAGAGACCCAGCTCAAGGGGATGCAGGAGAAGACCAGCGAGCTGCGGGTCAAGCTCAACGCGATCAAGAAGCAGGTCGAATACGACGCCATTCGCAATCAGCTCGCCAACGACAACCTGGCGCAGAGCAAGCTCTCCGAGGAGATCCTGGAGACCATGATCAAGGCCGACGACCAGGCGGCCGCCGTCGCCGCTCAGGAAGCCGAGGTCAAGAAGCTCGCCGCCGAGATCGCCGCCATGAAGGCCGACATCGCGAGCAAGGCCGCCGAGCAGAAGACGTCCCTCGATAGCCTGGAGGCCGCCATCATCGAGGCGGAAGTCTTCATCGCCGAGGACATGCGCGAGCAGTATCGCCGCAACATCACCCAGCGCGGGGCCGACGCCCTGGCCCCCGTCGAGGGCGGCGCCTGCTCCGGCTGCTATGTCTCGGTCACCGCCCAGATGATGAACGAGCTCATCAACGGCCACCACATCGTCTTCTGCAAGACCTGCGGCCGGATCCTGTATCTGCCCGAAGAGACCGTCTCGGCCACGCGGCGCACGGGACGGTAGAGCGGTTCGAATTGAACGGGATCGGCCGGGATCAGGCCGCGACGCCCCAGCGGGAATACGAACCACCGAGGCCCCGGAGAATCAGTCGCCTGACTCTCCGGGGCCTCGGTGGTTCTTGACTTCAGCTCACACCGATTCTCACAGACCGCTCAGGTCGGCCGCCAGGACGCGGACGCCGTCCTTGAGGCCGAGACGCTCGACGACGTCGGCGGTGGCGGGAACCGAGAGGTTCTTGCGGGGAGGCAGGCTCATGCCGCCCAGGGAGGACGGCTTCCGGCTCTCCTCAACCGAGGTGCCGGACAGGGCCAGGCCGTTGAGGATCAGCGGGCTGGCGTTCTCGATCTTGATCGTGAACCGCTCGTTGCCCTTCTTGTCCTTGCCCTTCTCCTTGATGAGCTGGACGCGGACCAGGCGGCTCAGCGTGCCTTCGGCCACCGCGTCGAGCAGCTTGGCCGAGGCGATCTCGCCCTTGCCATCGCGGCTCAGGGGGAGTGTGAACTTGCCGGCCGAGACCCACTCGCGGCCCGTGGCGTCGGTGGTCGAGACCTGGACAACGGCCTCGGTCGTCGCGCCGGTGCCGATCAGGCGAACCTTGCAGGCGAGGCCCGGGCCTTCGGGCCGGGCCGGGACGCCCTCGACGATCGCCAGGCCGAGCATGGCCTGATTCTTCATGAGGCCGCGAAGCTCCGTGGCCAGGCCGTCATGCGAGGCATCGGGAGCATTCACCTCGAAGTAGACCACGCCGGAGTCGGACTTGAGTTCACCCTTGGCCGCTGCGAGGCGGCTGACGAAGTGGCGGGCCAGCGCGACTTCGTTGGCGTTCGCCCAGGGGCGGGAGATCCGGCTGATCGTGCTCCAGTCCAGGCCGACGCGGACGTTCCACATGACGAGCTGCGCCACGGTCGCCGGGGCCTTGTCCAGGGCCAGCCGCTTCAGGGCGGCCTGGGCCATCGGGTTATCCTGAAGCATGTCGGCCATGTCGCCCAACTCCAGCAGCTCACCCTTCTCCGGCAGCGCGACCTTACGGCCGGGTGTCGGAGGGACGAGGCTCACCAGCGAAGTCGGCAGATGCCGAGTCTGGCCCGGGTCGAGCTTGGCGTTCAGCAGGCCGGTCACGGGCAAGGAACGCATTCCGCCGCCCATGCCACCGCCCATTCCGCCACCCATACCGCCCATTCCGCCACCCATGCCGCCACCGCCCATACCACCGCCCATACCACCGCCCATACCGCCCATCATGCCGGACGAGAGCGAGTTCCAGTCCCAGCTATCCGTGTCGCCGACCAGGGTCATGATCAGCCTGCCGAGCATCATCATGCCCATTGACGCCGGCATCACACCGCCGCCACCGCCGCCACCGCCACCACCGCCGCCCATACCGCCCATGCCACCGCCCATGCCGCCGCCGCCCATGCCACCGCCGCCCATGCCACCGCCGCCCATACCGCCCATACCACCGCCCATGCCGCCCATACCGCCACCACCGAACTGGCCGCTGACGCCCTGAGCCACGAGGGCAGGCGGGAGAACCACGCGGAGCTTCCGGTTGGTCCGGTTCGTGATCGAGAGGGTCATCCGGCCATCACCACGGCCCTGAGCCTCGACGGCCAGGTCACCCGAGCGGAGGCCGTCCAGGAGATTGATCGCGGGCAGTTTTTCGTCGGCCACCACGGCGGCGTCCGCTTTGGCCTTGGCGGCGTCGGCCTTGCTCTTGGGCGTGTCGTCGGCGACGACCGCACCGGTGCAAACGGCGAACAGGCCGCCGGCGATGGCGGAAGAAAGGAGCTTGCGACGCATTCGAGGCCACCTTTTCGGACAGATGTTAGGGCGGGGGTTGCCCAGAGACGGCAATGAGGTCCGTCGGCCGAGGGCCGAGAGGCGAGAAGGGACCTTGAAAATCAGACGACCGCGGCAGGGGACGTTTCGGGGGCTCAGCAGCCCCCCACGTTCCCCCTCGGCGGCGGTCGAAGAGAAGCGATGTAAGTGTAACGCCCGCCAACCCGCACCTATTCGATCTTAAAGCGATTATTCCTCCGTCGCGTCCGCCTCGCGGTTATGATACTCCCGGACTTCCGGACCGTTGCCCTGAGAGCATGCCCGATGCGCTACGTATCCCATCTATTTTGCCCGTCTTGTGGCGCGGTCAGTCCGGCTGATCGGATTATGAACCTTTGCGAGGTCGATGGGCGTCCGGTTCAGATGGCCATCGACCTGGAGCGTCTCCGTTCCCAAAAAGGCCGTGACGGGTTCTGGGACCCTTCGCGGCCGGACCTCTGGCGATTTGGCGGGTTACTCCCGCTCGACGTGAACGACAGTGCAGATCGTCCCCACATCGTCGCTCTGGGCGAGGGGAATACGCCCGAACTCGTTTACGAACATCCGCTTGCAACTTCGCTCGGTTGCGACCTCCGGGTCAAGGACGAGGGCCGGCCGCACCCCGGTTTCGGGGCCAATCCTACCCTGTCCTTCAAGGATCGCGGGATGGCGATGACGGTCTCCATGGCCCGCGCCCTCGGCTTGAAGCGCCTGGCCGTCCCGACCCAGGGCAACGCCGGTGACGCCCTGGCCCGCTACGCCGTGGCGGCCGGTCTGGAAGCCGCGATCGTGATGTCGCCCGACACCGATTTGCCCGTGCTCGGCAGCGTCGCGGCCCTCGCCAGGCTCCACCCCAACCTGATCACGCTCGACCTGGTCGAAGGGACGATCATCGACTGCGCGGCCCGCGTGCGCGACCATTACGTCCCGCAGGGCTATTTCAGCGTCGCCACCTTCCAGGAACCCGGATGGCGGACCGAGGGGAAGAAAACCCTCGGCCTGGAGATGGCCGAGCCTCGCGGCGACCGGCTAAGATCCCGCACCTGGAAGCTCCCCGACGTGATCGTCTACCCCACCGGGGGCGGCACCGGCGTCGTGGGCATGGCCAAGGCGTTCGACGAGCTCGAAGCCCTCGGCCTGGTCAGTTCCGAGCGTCCCCGGATGATCTGCGTCCAGTCCTCCTCCACCACCCCCATCGTCCGCGCCTTCGAGGCCGGCGCCCCCGACATCACGCCCCTCCCCCCCGGCACGACCATCGCCACCGGCCTGAACGTCGCCCGCAACGTCGGCCACATCCACGTCTTGCGCATCCTCCGCTCCACCGGCGGCTGCGCCCTCGCCATCTCCGACGCCCAGATCCGCTCCACGATCCTCACCGAGTGGCGCGACCGCCGCTTCGCCTGGTCCCCCGAAGGCGCCGCCACGTTGGCGGCTCTCCCCCAGCTCGCCGATCGCGGCATGATCCATCGCGGCGACCGCGTCGTCCTCGTCAACACCGCCTCTCCGGAGAAGTACCTCCCCACGATCCGCGATTGCCTGGACGGCGGATTGTAGCCCCAGAGCCGTTGTTCGGTTCTTGAATCTGGGCTGCCAATGGCCTCTTGCCTGTCTCGAATCTGTGTGCCACTGGCAGGCAAGCTGCCAGTGCCACCCGGGTCGGCCTAGATCCAGGAGCCGAACGGCCCTGGCGGATCGGGTATCCCGTGGTGACGCGAAGATGACCGTCACGTCAACTCGTTTCCAGACGCGAAGCGAAGTGTGTCTTCAGATGCGAAACCTTGGGTTCGTTTCGTCAAATCCCCCCGTTCGTCGTGATCGATCCCGCCCCATTCCCCGCGTCCGAAATGGGTTCGTTTCGTCGAATCCACCGGCCCGAATTCCGCCCGTAAAGTTCGCTTCGTTCTCATTCCCCGCGTCAAACCATGGGTTCTCTTCGCCCGTCCGATTTGACGGTAACCCTTTCCCCACAAGGTCTTTCTCCGGATTTTCGTGTCCCGGGTTGGGTTCGTTTCGCAAAATCGTCCGCAGACCTTTCGGTCGCGATTCATTCCCATCCTGCCCGCCGGGGTTGGATTCGTTTCGCCAGATCCCCGCGTGTTTTTCCCATCCCTCGTTGGGTTCGTTTCGTCGCCCGAGTCGCGGCACGACCACGATGCCCTGAGCTTGAGCGGCCGGATTGCCAAAGATCCCGATCCCTCGTCGCAGGGTCTCCTGTCCAGAAGGATCGCGATCCCTGACCGATCCCGCCACGGATTCGGGCTTGGTCAGAGTGACATCCGCCGTCGTCCATACGTGATCACCGGAAATCAGCCATTGGATTTCCGGCAAAAAATGACCTGGCAAACTGGGCAATCGGGATTTAGACTAGTCTGGTTCAACCAGTCTGAAATGTCGGGAGGACGTTCATGGAGACCGTGGGATCGTTCGAGGCCAAGACGCACCTCCCGAGGCTTCTTGAGCGGGTGGCGAGGGGCGAATCCATTACCATTACCAAGCATGGTAAGCCCGTCGCCATGCTGGTGCCCGCCCAGCCCGCGAAGGCGCGGGACGCGGAGACGGTGGTCGCGGAGTTCCGGGCCTACAGCGAGCGGGCGGGCCGGACGCTCGGGCCGGGCGAGACGTTTCGCGACCTCATCAATGAGGGTCGGCGCTTCTGACCATCCCTTCGAGAGGGCTCGCGATGGCCGCCACGGAACGGTTCGTGTTGGATGGCTCGATTGCGCTGGCGTGGTGCTTCCCCGACGAGGAGGCCCCGTATCCGCAATCGGTGCTCTCCGCGCTCGGGGGCAAGGCGGAAGCGGTCGTGCCCGCGCTCTGGCCGCTCGAAGTCGCGAACGCCCTCCTCACGGGTGAGCGTCGCAAGCGGTCGTCTCAAGCCGACACGGTGGCGTGGACAGGGTTTCTCTCCGCGCTCCCCATCACGGTCGATCCCGGGTCGGCCACGCGGGCCTTCGGCGACATCGCGAACCTCGCGCGCACCCATCGGCTCACCGTCTACGATGCCACCTACCTGGAGCTTGCCATGCGGTTGGGAGTCGCGCTCGCGACACTCGACGACGCGTTGGAAGACGCCGCGAACGCCGTGGGGGTTGCGCTCTACACGCCGGGGGCGGGCACGGCGTGATCCGAGGAAAGGACCAATAAACGGAAAGCTGTCAGCCTTGCGATGGGTGATGGGCGACGAATGGGATATGCTGGATACATGAAAATTCCCGATATGTAGTGTTTAAATAAGGAACATATGTGTATCAAGATGTAGGTTCTATGGCCCAACCGTTTTGCCAACGATCGCCTGTTTGCGGTAGGGTGGATGGATGAGACGCCATCACCCGATCTGAGTCTCGCGATGAGCATCAGCATCACGCTTACCCCGGCGGAAGAGCGGAAACTCGCGGAGCTTGCTCGCGCCAGGGGCAAGGACCTGGCGGGCCACGTTCACGATGTCGTTTCCGCGTATCTCAAGGTGGCGGACGAGCAAGGGACGAGATCGTTCGAGGAGATCCTCGCTCCCATCTGGGAAGAATGGGGAAATCGCGGCATGACCGACTCGGAGGTTGACGACCTCCTGGAGCAAGAGCTTCAGGAGGCTCGGAGCGAGCGGCGGGCCGCGAAAGGGACGGACGGGTGGCCCTGGTGACTATATCTGGGTGGCACCGGGTCGTCCTCGACCCGTGCTTCGGTCGGTCAGGGGAGCACGGGTCGAGTACGACCCAGTGGCAACCGAAGGGCCAACAGTGCCACCCGCCCGTCGCTGCGCGGCTCGACCTCTGCCATCGAGCGGTCGAGGACGGAAAGGAAAAGGCGACAGTTCATGATAATCGGGCGATTATCATGAACTGTCGCCTTTTTTGCGAGCGAGGTCCCACGTCCACGACGTGATCGAGACCTCAGTGGATGATCGGGTTGGGCTTGGTGAAATCGGCGGTAAGGATCTTCAAGAAGGCGACGATGTCGTTCTCCTGCTGGTCCGTCAGCCCGAGGTTGCCGACCTGGCCGCCCTGACTGGGGGGCAGTCCTGTCGGGTTGTTCAGGGTCACGTAACCCATGTACGTCTGCACCAGGTTGGAGGTGGGGTCGAGAACCTCAGGCGGCCCCCAGATCGGCTTCCGGGTACCGAGGCTGGCGGCATAGGTCGTGGGGTTGGTGAGGTTGATGGGGTTTTTCGAAGGCTTCCCTCTTAGCGGGAGGTCCGAGGTGGTGAGGTTCCTGGTGTTGTAGAAGTGAACGACCTCCTTGAGGCTCTTGAAGACGCCGTTGTGCATGTACGCCTTCACGAATGTGGGGGTCGGCCGCTTGTCCACGTCGCGCACGGTCGGGGCCTGGAACAACCCGTTAAATTGAGGGATGTCGCCGAGGGTTGTGTGGAAGAACTTCATCCCATTGGGCGCCGGATTGGGGTTTCCGCCGAGGCCGAGATCGATGAAGTTGGTCCCCAGGGCGTTACACCCGAGGGGATTTGTCGTGCAATCGGTCTCCTGGTAGAAGGGGTTCAGGGGATTCCTCGGGATGCCGATGTTGGCGAAGCAGTACATGGTGAACGTGTCTTTCCCATTCGTGACGGCCTGCAGGACCGGGAGACCCGTGGACGAGTGGCATGCGGAGCAGAGGGCGTTCCCGAAGAACAGCCGCCTCCCCCGCTCCTCGGAGGCGGTCAGCTTGTACTTGTGCATCGGCGGCACTCCAAATTTGGAGGCGTCGTACTTCGAGCTGAACGAGTTGACCTCGGGCGAGTCCTCGAACGCTGCCATCGCGGCTCCGACCAGAATATAGAGTTGCTGAGGGGTATATTTGGTGAATACGTCTGGGCCCCACTCCTGCTTGAACAGGTCGGAGTACGGCCTCGTCTGGATCTTCTGGACGACGAGCGGGGAGAACGGATGGGCCGAGGTTCCTTGATTGATGTTGGCCATCTCGTTCGGATCCACGAGGGGATCCAACGCCTGCGCCGCGGAGTCCGGGGCGCGACCATCCCAGAAGTTGCCGCCGACCCAGGCCGCTGCCACGTTATCGAAGTAAGGGCCCTCGGGGCTTAGCGTGGCATAGTTGTACGTCTGGGGCTTGCGACGCCCGGTCCGGCCGGGAACGACCCCCGGCTGCGGGCCGGCGTTGGCGTTGACCTGCGAGCTCGGCCCGGTGTGGCCGGTCGACGGGATGTGGCAGGTGGCGCAGGCGTACCCCGGAGGGTCTGACAGGGTGTTGTCATAGATGAGGAACTTCCCGAGCTTCTGCACGTTTGTCAGGGGCACGATGTCCGGCCCCAACACCGGGGGAGGCAGCGGCGCATTCAGGACCGCGGTCCGCACCGGGCCCTGCCCCGACACGCTCGACGGGTGCAACAGCGTCCCGATCACGACCCCACAAACGACGGTGACCAGTGCCGCGGCGACGAAATGGCGCCTTTTCCATGATGCGATGCTCATAAGATCGCCTTTCGAGCTAGATCGAACAAGGAAAGGAATTTCGGCCCTTCCTGTAAAGAGGGCCCTTTTGTGATCCAGGGCGGCGCGTCCGGCGCGAGAGTCAGCCTCCTTGCGCAACGGTCCCGGGGGCAGCGGTCCTCGGCCCGTGCAATCACGGTCTGCGGACTGGCCCGAAGTGCGGACCTCCATGCCCCCCTGTACAGCGCGCGTGACAATTCTGCCCGTCACTCGCGGAGCGCGGACCGGAGGTGCCAGGGCACATCACTCGGCACCACGCTGGGCGAGATTCGGACGAAGTACGTCCGTTCGACCCGTGGGTCGCGGACTACGGGCTCAAAGGGGCCGACCTGACAGACAATCTAGACATGTGTCCTCCGCAAGGTGCCTGTCTTGAGGAAACATCCGTTCCCCCTCGTGAACAACCTGGGAGCCGACTGACGACACCGCTTCCGCCTCTGCCGGTCGATCTCACGATCGGTACCGGGTCGACAGGAACATCTGTAGTAACAAGGAACTCTCCCAATATCAAGACACTTGTGGGCGATTGTTTGATGGGTACTACCGAATGGTGCCCGATGAGAATGAATAATATTATATTGCATTCAAATTATCTACATTCCAAATATAGAAATATGTTATAATGTTACGATTGTGAAAACACGAGATCTCATCATCGGGCAAAGCATGGCAACTACCGGCCGTTCTCAGGCATGCCGTCGAGGTGGCGAGGGACGTCCTTGATCGTCCCCTGGATGAGTCGGATCCCCCGGATGGTTGGCGGCGAGCCCTTCCAGGCCTTCGCCGGGGCGAGGATGAGCTCCAGGACGTTCCCCTTCTTGACCACCCACGATTGTTCATGGAGAGCGGTCGGCCGCTCGCGTCCAAGGCGTTGGTCGTGCTGTCCGCCTGCGCGATCTCGACGGTTTTTCCGCCCACGGAGAGGAGGATATGCTTCGTGTGGCCCTCGGCGATGACAACGCCGCGGTACACGATCGTCACGGCTTCGGAGCGGGCGCACCGTCGCCGATGCGGACGAGGCGGAACTCGGTGATGGCCTGGAGGCCGATCTTCGAGGTGGGGATGGGAGCGATCGTCACGTCGATGAAATTGCCAGGCTTCATCAAGGCATCGCCGCGACCGGCGGGCTCGCCGTCGAGGTCGAACCCCTTGGCGCCGATCAGGGTCGCCTCGACCTTCCCACCGTCGGCGGTCTTCAGGACGACATTGCGCGGGCTGCAGCTCACAACCATCGCCCCCTTGAACACCTGACCTCCCGCGTTGCCAGCCTGCATCTTCGGCCCCGGGTTGCCCTGGACGACGACCGTCCCGCGCGTCCAGGACGCCACAAGAGAATTCCGCCCAAGAAAATGGGTGCGCGCCGGCCGCCGCCCGGCCAAATCTGACAAATGTAAAAGTCGCCGCTGGACCGGACGCACGCGAGCCTGTAGAATCCCGTGTCTGACAAATGTCAAAGAGACCAGGACCGGGGAGGCACGCGATGACGAGGATGCGGCTGGCCTTCTACGCGATGGGCGCGGTGGCGGCGATCGGGGCGGGGCTGGGCGGACGGGGTTTGGCGTGGCTGGCGGCGGCGCCGGCCGCGCTTCGGTCCAATGGGATCGTCCCGAAGGGGGGCTCGCTGCTGATCTGCGGGGGCGGCCGGCTGCCCGACGAGGTGCGGCGGCGGTTCCTCGAACTGGCCGGCGGGTCGAACGCCCGGATCGTGGTGATCCCGACGGCGCTGCGATCGGCCGACGCCCCCGAGACCGAGCAGGACTGCCTGAAGCCCTGGCGCGACCTGGGCGCAAAGTCGGTCACGATGCTCCACACTCGCGACCGATCCCGGGCCGGCGACCCGCGATTCCTCGCCCCCCTGCGCGCGGCCACGGGCGTCTGGATGGTGGGTGGCCACCAGTCGAGGCTCGCCGCGGCCTACGGAGGCACCGAGGTCGAGCGCCAGCTCAAGGCGCTGGCCGACCGCGGAGGCGTCGTCGGTGGCACCTCGGCCGGCGCGGCGATCATGACCCGGGTGATGCTCGTGGGCGAGGCCCCCGACGACCCGTTCGGCCGCGGGTTCGATCTCCTGGAAGGGGCGATCATCGACCAGCACTTCCTCAAGCGCCGCCACCTGAAACGCCTGATCGACGCCATGGAGACGCACCCCGGCCTCCTCGGGTTCGGGATCGACGAGGGGACGGCCCTGCTCGTCCGCGGCAATCGCCTCTCCGTCCTCGGCGATTCCTACGTGGTCGCCTGCCTCCCCGGCCCGGGGAAGCCCGCCTCCCCGAAGGTCGAGATCCTCCGTAGCGGCGACGAGGCCGACCTGACCTCGCTGCGAGGGCCGACGCCGAGGATCGTCCCGGGGCTCAACATCGACGACGGATTGTCGACGGGTGAGTGAACCAGCTCTCGCCAGGAGCCCAGGATGCTTACATTCAGGAGGCGACGGGCGAGAGGGACCGAATGGCGACTGGAGTTGATCAGGGCCAGACCGAACAAGTGCATGTATCTATTCAGTGTCATCGGTCGTCAGTCCCCCGTAGGGTCCGGTGCAGGCGAAGGCGCTAGCGACGCCGCCCGGCGTGCGTTTCACAATCGTCGTGTTGACGGGTCTGCTACGTACAGGTTGCCCGCGCCGTCGAATGCCAGGCCTTGCAGATCGCTCAATCCGGCATCAGAAGACGTCGTTTCAACCTGTGTCGCGACGTCGATCGGCGTGATCGTCCCGTGGCTCCGCGAGGCGTTAAGATAGTCGGCCCGCGTAGGACCAACGAGGTGTTATTGGGGAAGCGGTTGAACTCGCCGAGCGGGGCCGAGAGCGTCGTGGCCGGTTCTTCGTCCACGAGGTGGAGGCCGGGCGCGAGGATCTCCTCATGCTCCACCCACATATCGCACCCATCACCGAGTCGGTGGAGAGCGAACGCGGGATTGGCTCGCGGAGATGGTCGGGAAGGCGGGCCACTTCCTGGCGCTCGGGCGGGACGATCGACGATGTCCGGGCCTTGCGATCAGGAGAACGCCGCGTTACCCTCGGACGCCATTTACCCATTCAGTGCTGATAATTCCAGGCGGGCGTTCCTCGCCCTGCCGGGGCTTTTGCCGACGGTGCCAGCCGGATCGCCCCCACTCCATTGCATCCCGACCGACGTCCTGGCAAGTTGGGCGACACACCACCCTCGGTATCCAACCCAGGGCCACTCGATGATCCAATCGGACACCGTCATCCTCTGCGAGCATTGCCGACACGAGTTGGATCGCCGCCCCTTCTATCAGTTTTGCAGCATGCTGGGACCCCGATCCGTCATATGCCCGAAATGCCACCGGGCCACGTCGACGGATCGCCTCGAATGGGCAGAAATGAATCTCCTCGGCAAGGCGTGGTATGGCAGAAAAAGGGGGACAGAGCGCATTCTCGGCACGTGTCCCTCCTTCCCGTGACTCCCCGACCCGTCCGACGCGACCGAGTGGCCCCAGTTAACGCAACAGGGCGCCGCGGGGGACGATATGTCCCCCGCGACGCCCGAGGTGGCCGGTCAGTCCCGGCTCGATCGAATCCCGGAGGGCTCGATCATGTGCCCATTTCCCAGCTCGCCAGGTACTTGGTCTGCTCGGCGGTGAGGGTGTCGATGGCGATGCCCATGGTCTGGAGCTTGAGGGTGGCGACCCACTGGTCGACGGCCTTGGGGACCTCGTAGACCTTGTGCTCGAGCGAGCCCTTCTGGGTCAGGGCCCACTCGGTGGCGAGGGCCTGGGTGGCGAAGGACATGTCCATGACGCTGGCGGGGTGGCCGTGGGCGGCGGCGAGGTTGATGAGGCGGCCTTCGCCGAGGACGTAGAGGCGGCGGCCGTCGGGCTGGATGTACTCGTCGACGAACTCGCGGACGCCCTTGTTCAGGGTCTTGGACTGCTGCTCGAGCTGGTCCAGCGCCAGCTCCACGTTGAAGTGGCCGCTGTTGCAGATCATGGCGCCATCCTTCATGACGGCGAAGTGCTCGCCCCGGATGACGTGGATGTTGCCGGTGACGGTGATGAAGAGGTCGCCGGTCTTCGCCGCCTGGGCGATCGGCATGACCTCGAAGCCGTCCATCGCGGCCTCGATGGCGCGGATGGGGTCCACCTCGGTCACGATCACGTGCGAGCCCATGCCCTTGGCACGCATGGCCACGCCCTTGCCGCACCAGCCGTAGCCGCAGACCACCACGCGGCGGCCGGCGAGCAAGACGTCGGTGGCGCGGATCACGCCGTCGAGGGTGCTCTGGCCGGTGCCGTAGCGGTTGTCGAAGAAGTGCTTCGTCATCGCGTCGTTGACGGCGATCACCGGCAGCTTCAACACGCCGTCCTTCTCCATGGCGCGGAGGCGGATCACGCCCGTGGTCGTCTCTTCCATGCTCGCGACCACGTTGCCCACCAGCCCGGTGCGCTCGGTCGCCGGGAGGCCCGCGGCCCACTGGCGAACCTCGGTGTGGACATCATCCAGACGGTTCAGCGCGATGAAGATCATGGCGCTGACGAGGTCGGCGCCGTCGTCCATCGTGACGTGCGGGCGGTGCTGCAAGGCGGCGGCGATGTGGCGGTAGTAGCTCGTCTCATCCTCGCCCTTGATGGCAAAGACCGGGATGTTGAAGTCCTGGACGAGGCTGGCCGCCACGTCGTCCTGGGTGGAGAGCGGGTTGGAGGCCACCAGCACGAGGTCGGCGCCGCCGGCCACCAGGGTGCGGGCGAGGTTGGCGGTCTCGGCCGTGACGTGGAGGCAGGCGCTCATGCGCAGCCCGGCCAGGGGCTTCTCCTTCTCGAACCGCTCGCGGATCGCCCGCAGGACGGGCATGTCGCGCTCGGCCCACACGATCCGCTGATAACCGACCGGGGCCAGGCTCAGGTCCTTCACATCCGCAGAGAGTACAGTCGCCAAGGAATCGCTCCTCAAGAAAAGAAAATCGGTGGGCCGAACCCACCGAGGTGTCGGGTGGGATGGACCCACAGTCGTTCGTCCGGCGTGATGGCTCACGCCCTACGAGCCAGGGAACAGCAAACGCAGGGCCTTCCTCCGCTCCCAATCCATCCGATCCAGAGGTTTGGGCTGCGGATGGGGGGCCGGGACGGAACGGACGAGGTGCGACAGGGTCCGACCGTACGCGCGCCTGGGTCGGGGCGTCGGCCGCGAGTTCGCGGACCAGGGCCTCGAAACGCCCCCAATCCTCCTCGGACATCGCCAGGCGAAGCGCCTTGCTCACCCACTGCTCGGGCAGCAGGGGATGCAACGGACGCAGCCCACGCCCCTGGTCGGGCTGTCTCCGACGGCCCCGGCGATCTCGCTCCATCGCCACGATCTCCGTCCCCGCGATTGAGCGCGCCGATCGTCGGCCCGGCTTCAACGGTCGCGATCATAAGACACGCGTACGCGTGTGTCAGCCGGATTGCTGCGTGCATTCCTCGGGATCTGCCCCCGACCGGGCTCGGTCTGCCCGACATGGCCCCTGGCGGCCATCGCGATGGGAATCGGGGAATTTACAAATCGTGAGACTGGTGGGTATGAGAATGCGGAAATATGAGCGAAGGCGATACCGCGATGGCCCGCCGCCGTTTCCTAGATGCATGAAGAAAATTGCTCACGAGGTCGTGAACATTGCGAATAAATTGCCAGCCGAGACTGAAGCCGACGAGCCGAATCGCGACTCACCGGGCGCCGACCACCCGGTCGGAACCAGCCAGGCTATGCGGGGACGTTCCCGGTCTGGAACGCACCGTCCCGACTCATGTCAGATAGGCAACATGAGCCTGCTTCTGGCATGCAAGCTGCAGGGATCTGCCTGATGCCGATGGGGTTGCTTCGCTGATGCGGGGCCTGGACGAAACTCCGCGGTCCCCTCGCCCCGGCCTGGGCCAGGCGTTAGGACCGGCCGGCCATTCGCTGGCCGCGACCGTCTCGCGGCCCACCGGGCGCGTCTGAGCATGAGGCTCTCAGACACCTCAGGATCGAGCCCGCCGGTCGGAGGAGGGTCTCGCGATAAATAGCAAGATTGCATCATTGCGTAATGAAGAAATTCGGAGGTAAGCCGTAGTTAGTGAACTCATTGTGATGAAAATGGGCAACTTAGTGACGGATTTGGACGCAAAGCGCCTTATCTGCCCTTGAATCGCTATAAGTATGTTTGCTAAGTTTAACCGCCTCCGGCCGAAACCCCCGCGCGACGGTCGCTGCGGGGTTCTTGATTCGGTAAACGTGCTTTAGATCCAGAGGAGTGACATCGCATGAGGCTATCGAAGAGTTTGGTGATTGCCGGCCTGCTGGCCACGCTTGCCGGCACGTCATCGGTCAGGGCGGACTTTCAGTATGCCGCCACGGTGAACGCCACGAATACGACGGGTCAAGCCAACCCGGGCACCGACCCCGGTCCGGGGTTGACCAATGTGAGCCAGGTTGCCCTGGGCGCCGGCAACTTTCTGACCTACTCGACGGACTTCGGGCCCTCGCCCGTATTTTCGCCCCAGGTCTCGCTGACCGGTGGAGCGGCCGACATCACGTTCGGCCACGTGGCCTTCACGCCGTCCCTGACCAGCACCGCCGATACGGCCTACGCCACGAACTTCAATTTCACGATCACGATCAAGGACGAGGTCAGCGCCCAGACGGGCTCGTTCACATTCGCCGGTCGTGAGGCGGGCAGTGTTCAAGGGATTGGCCTTGATGGCGCTTCGTCGATCACCAGCACTTTCCTCCTCTTTGCCCCGTCCCCGAGCAGTTTCGTTCTCGGGACCACGAGCTACAGCTTCAGCGATCCCGTCGCTGGTAAACCAGGTTCGGTCGGCGGCGTCCTGTCGGACGGGTCGTTCACGATCACGGTGAACGCGAGGGCGGTCCCGGAACCCGGCTCGATGGCCCTGCTGGGTCTGGGACTGGCGGGCGTTGGCCTGATCGCTCGTCGCCGTAGCAACAAGGTTCAGGCCACGGCCTGAGCGTCGCTGTCCCGGTCGATCGGAACGCCGTGGCGGTCGAGATCCGATCGAACGAACATGCTCACGAAGAAGTGAGCATTTGATTCAAATTGCCATGCTCACGATGATGTGAGCCTACGCTTCTCGGCACTGGTTTCCCCACGCCCCCGCGGCCCGGATTCGGGTGGAGACGCGGGCCGCGTGCTCGCGCGCCTGGGCGGTTCACAGCTCGCCGGGATTTGCCCGCGACCCGGGTCGAACCGGGCAGGCGGGCGTGGCCTCGTGCCGCCCGCGTCGAAATCCAAGTTCGCACATAACAGGATTTCGGCATGTAAGATGCAGGAACCGAACCGATGCCAGCCGTGGTCCTCGAAGGTCATCAAAAAGCTACGCGCTTCGATGTGTGAGAATGGGGGACAGCGGCAGTCTGCCGGCCATGGCCGTCGCGCGGCCAACCCGGTTTCTCCGGGCGTGAGTATGCCCGACATCCACGGTCGACCCGGTCCGTCGAGAGAAATCCGCGAGGGAACAGGCAAGAAATGGCGCACGGGGCGTCAAAAGACTGCGCTCATGTCGGCAGTCCGAGAATCGGCTAATATGAAAGCACCAAGGCGTGTTGTGTTTTGAAACGAATTGACGTTTTTGTGCTTGAATTGGTGCGACCGGGTTTGCTAGGGTCAATCGTCCCGGGCCAGCCAGGTCCAATCGTCCTCGGCCGAAACCCCCGCGCGGCGGTCGCTGCGGGGTTCGTCATTCGGTAACCGGATTCATGAGAAGGGGCATGGCATGAGGATTTCGAGATCAGTTCTGGCCGCCTCCTTGGTGGCCATGGTCGTCGGGTCGCAGTCGGCGCGAGCCGAATTCACGTACTCGTCGACCGTCAACGCCACCAACACGTTCGGCGAACCGGACCCGGGCACGACGCCGCCCCCGGGGGCCACGGGTTCCATAAGCGTCGTGATCGGCAACGGTAACTCGCTGCTGTTCACCAGCGACTTCCCGCCGCCGGCGACCTCACCGATGATCACGGACATCCCCGGCGGGTCCGACGTCACCTTCGGCCACGTGTCGTTCGTCCCCTCCGCGACGAACACCACGCTGACCCAGTACGCCGTCAACTTCAATTATCAGTTGACGATCAGGGATGTCCTCAGTGGCGACTCCGGGCTAATCAACTACACCGGCCGGGAGTCGGGCTTCGCGATGGGCGGGCCGGCCACCGGCTCGGCGATCAACAGCACCTTCCTGTTCGCGGTGGCCCCGTCCACGCTAACCCTGGACGGCAAAGTGTATAATTTCACGGCCCATCAGCCGACCGGGCCGGGTTCGGTGGGAGGCGTCCTGACCGACGGTGCGTTCTCGCTCAACATCTCCACCCGAGCCGTCCCCGAGCCGGGCTCCATCGCCTTGCTGGGCATCGGCCTGGGCGGGATGGGCCTGATCGCCCGCCGTCATCTCCTCAAGAAGGCCCAGGCGACGGAGGCCTGAGGTCTGGGATCGTCCCTCGCGCATCGAGGCGCAGGGGATCGGATGGGACAGTCATGCTCACGATGCCGTGAGCATACGCTTCTCAGACCCGTTCAGCCTACCACACCCCGCGCGGCCCGGATGAAGGCCGAGACGCGGGCCGCATCCTTGCGCCCCGGGGCCGATTCCACGCCTCCGGCCACATCCACCATCCAGGGGCGGACGCGGGCGATCCGGGCGGCGACGTTCTCGGGCGTGAGCCCCCCCGCCAGGATCAGCGGCGGCAAGGCGGGGATCAGGTCGGTGATTCTCGCGAGGAGGTCGTCGGCGATGCGCTGCCCCGTGCCTCCGAACTGGCCCGGGACCGACGCATCGACCAGGACCGCATGGAGCGGATGGCCGGTCTCGGCCGCGAGACGGGCGTAATCCTGCATCGCGTCCAGGCTCGCCTGGTCGGCGATTCGGAAGGCGCGAATCACGCGGAATCCGCCATAAAACGCCAGGTCCGCGACGGGCTCGGAACCATGAAGCTGAACGATGCCGAGGCCCAGCCATTCGGCCAGCGCGGCGACCTCGACGGCGGGCCGATTGACGAACAGCCCGACGGCTGCACACGGAGCGGGCAGGGATGCGACGATCGCGCGCGCCACGTCGATCTCCACCCGGCGGGCCGAGCCGGGATGGAAGTTGAGCCCGATCCAATCGGCCCCGGCCTCCGCGACGGCGAGGGCGTCGGTCACGGAGGTGAGGCCGCAGATTTTGACGTTCATCGTCGGGCCGGCTCGATCAGACGGTCACGCCCAGGCGCTCCAGAGCCGCCTTGTACTTGGCCTCGGGCTGGAGACCGACGATGCGGTCGACTTCCTTGCCGCCGTGGAAGAAGACCACGGCCGGGATGCCGGAAATCCTCAGGCTGGGCGGGGTATTGACGTTCTGGTCGGTATCCATCTTGCCGATCTTGACCTTGCCCGCGAACTCGTCGGCGAGCTTGGTGATCGTCGGGGCCAGCATGCGGCAGGGGCCGCACCATGGCGCCCAGAAGTCCACAATGACGGGCGTGTCCGACTCCAGGACTTCCGACTTCCAGTTGGCGTCGGTAAACTCCATCACGTTCCCGGCCATGGCGTGCGTCTCGTCTTTCCGAAGGTGGAGCAGGGCCGATTCGTCGTCCGAACACAACCCGCCGCCTCGCCGAACGGGCGTGGCGTCACTTGGAGTCATTATAAGTTGGCCGCACAACGAGTCAACGGACCGCGCCTGACCGGGTCCGTCACCAAGCCCACCTGGCGCGACGGGTTGGAC
The DNA here is from genome assembly GCA_028291545.1 of Planctomycetota bacterium. Classification (GTDB taxonomy): domain Bacteria; phylum Planctomycetota; class Planctomycetia; order Isosphaerales; family Isosphaeraceae; genus JAQGHR01. The sequence continues at coordinate 40,101 of JAQGHR010000132.1, forward strand.
CCGAGGCGGGTCGGTTGGATCCGGCCTTTGGTCATTTTCGTGCCCATTTCCACGGCCCTTTACTTCTCGAGGGCCTCGGCCACCTGGCAGTTCGTGACCGCCTGCCTCGCGATCCTTCCCCTGGCCGGTTTGATGGGCGAGGCGACCGAACGCCTGGCCGAACGGCTCGGCCCTGGGGTCGGGGGGCTGCTGAACGCGACCTTCGGCAACGCGGCCGAGCTGATCATCGCCCTGTTCGCGCTGTTCCGGGGGCTGGACGAGATGGTCAAGGCCAGCATCACGGGCAGCATCATCGGCAACTTGCTGCTCGTGCTGGGCGCGAGCATTCTCGCGGGGGGGATCAAGTACCCCACGCAGCGGTTTAATAAGACGGCTGCCGGCGTGGGTGGCACGCTCATGGTCCTGGCGGCGATCGGGATGCTCGTGCCGGCCCTGTTCCACGGGTTGGTCGACCTCTCGAAGTCCGGCGTCAAGAACCTGGAGCACAAGCTCAGCGTCTCGGTCTGCCTCGTGCTGCTGGCGACGTATGCCCTGAACCTGGTCTTCAGCCTGGTGACGCATAAATATTTATACAATCCAAAAGGCGAGGATTGCGACCTGGAGGAGGAAACCGGGGGCGTCTCGTGGGGGGTGCGCCGGGCCTCGGCGGTGCTGGCCGGGGCGACCGTGCTCGTCGCCTTCATGAGCGAGGTGTTGGTCTCGGCCGTCCACGAGGCCGGGCTGGCGATGGGGCTCTCGGAGATCTTCATGGGGGTGATCGTCGTGGCCATCATCGGCAACGCGGCCGAGCACTCCACGGCGATCCTGATGGCGCGGAAGAACCAGATGGACCTGGCCGTGGGGATCGCCCTGGGATCGGCCCTGCAAATCGCCCTGTTCGTGGCGCCGGTGCTGGTCTTCGCGAGCTATCTGAGGCAGCGTCCCATGGACCTCCGGTTCTCGACGCTGGAGGTCGTCGCCGTGATCCTGTCGGTGATGATCGCGCGCATGGTGGCGGAGGACGGGGAATCGAACTGGCTGGAAGGGGCCATGTTGCTGATGATTTACGCGATCCTCGGCCTCGCGTTCTTCTTCCTGCCGGCGGCGAGTCACGCCCTCTAAGGAACCGGCCATCATTGCTGTCGCAACGCCTCATACAGGCCGATGGCGACGGCATTGGCGAGATTCAGGCTGCGGGCCTTGGGGCGGATCGGGATGCGGAGGGCGCGGGCGGATTGCTCGATCAGGCGGGGCGGCAACCCCCGGCTCTCCGGCCCGAAGACGAGGGCGTCACCCGGCCGGAAGGTCGCCGTCGTGTAGGCCCGATCCGCCTTCGTGCTGAAGTACCACAGCCGATCGGCACCGAGGGCCTCGGCCACTTCGTCGAGGTGGTCGACGGCCCTCCAGTTCAAGTGCGGCCAGTAATCCAGCCCCGCGCGGCGACGATGCCGGTCATCCAGATGGAACCCCAGGGGACGGACGAGCCAGAGCATCGCCCCCGCCGCGACGCACGTGCGCCCGATCGCGCCCGTGTTCGCGGCGATCTCCGGCTCGACGAGGACGACATGGAGGCAGTTCGCAGTTTCCAAGTCCCACCCCACGCGTATGCTCTTCTCTGCGAACCGCGAACCGCGAACCGCGAACTGCTACCTGGAATGCAAGGGCCGTCGGCCTGGGGCCTGGGCGGTGCCGTTATTGGGGGATTCGGAGAGGACTTGAAGGGCGCGCTTGGGGTTGTTGGTGTGGAAGATCCCGAGGGACTTGCCGGGGGCCGAGGCGCCGGAGGCGTAGGCGTACTCGATGTTGATATTCTCCTGCGCCAGGGTTTCCAGGACGCGGGTGAGCGCGCCGGGCCGGTTCTCCATCTCGACGGCCAGGACCTCGGCCGTGGTGAACTCGGTGCCGAGCGAGGTGAGGGCCTTGCGGGTGGGCTCGAGCTGGTCGACGACCAGGCGCAAGACGCTCCGCTCGTGGGTATCCATCACCGAGAGGGCGCGAATGTTGATCTTCTCATGCGCCAGGGTCGCGCAGATCTTGGCGAGCCGTCCGGGCTTGTTTTCCAGTCGCGCGGTCACCTCGTGAACGAACTCCATCGGTAGCCTCCGATTCTCTTATCGGTAAGAGACCTCGCTCGCGAACCGGGCAAGGATAAGGTAGGTCACGGACCGGATGCACAACGTTGTATGTGCTCCGGTCCATGACGCAGCCGGTCCGGGACAGGTTCGGACCGGCTCAGTCGACGACGGGGCTGCCCGCACCGCCGCCTTTCTTGTTGCCTCCGACCGCGCCAGGTGGCTTGGCACCGGCACCGGGGGGGGCCATGCCGGGTCCACCGGGCTGGAACGCCCCTCGCATCGCCTGAAACTGGACGATCCCATCCAGCATCGAGGCGAAATCGGGGAACGCGCCGCGAGAGAGCAGGCGCAGCCCCTGATCATCCACCACGACGGCCGTCGCGCCCGGGAAGAGCAGGGGGCGGATGGCGTCGGGCTGGGGGATCTTCGCGGGATCGACCTGGATGGTCACCGGTGCCGCTTGCACCCCGGCCGGAGGGGCTCCCGGCGGGTTGGGCTTGGGGGCGTTCATGAGCGCCTGGATCGTCGCGGGCAGCTTTGCCAGGCCTTCCGGCACCGTGTCGCGTGGGTCGGAGACGCTCAGTGCCATCACGCTGGGCGGGAAGCCCTCGATGGCCTTCGCGACCTCGCCGGTCAGCAGCTTGGTCGGCGGTTTCGCCTCGGCCGCGAGTGCGTCCCTGGCGGCGTCGGGCATCGTGGCGATGACCAGATACTTCTTCCCGACCGCGATCGTCAGCCTGGCGTTGGTCATCGCCGCGAACTGGGTCGGGAGATTCAGGACATAGGTCTTCGGGTTCGTGAGGGAGACCTTGAACTCGGGCGTAGTCGCCGCGGCGGCCGAGCCGCCCTTCTTGGTCGTGCCGGTGCGCGGGGGGGCCGGGGCATCTCCGCCCGGCGGCCCGGCCATGCCCATCGCGGCCATCTGGGTCTTGATTTCCTTGTTGGCGAAGAGCATCAGCTCATCGAGCATCTTGGTCGTGGCCTTGGCGTCCTTCATCTCCAAAAGCATCGCCCCCTTGGGCACCTGGAATCCGCCGCCACCCAGGCTGCCGAGGGCGCCCGACGACTTGGTGGTCTTCACGGGCGAGGCGTAGGCGATCATCCTCGGGCCGAGGCGTCCGAGGATGTCCTCGCGGATCCGCAACTTCGTCTTGCTCTTGACGGTCGCTTCCACGCTCTGGATCATCGCCTCGGCGTCCGGATTGGCCGTCTTCGCGAACGCCGTGAGCTGGGTGTACAGCTTCGCCGGATCGACCGAGAACGCCGCGAATTCCGTCACGCCGTCGGGGACGGGAGGCAGGGTTTTCAGGTCAAACTTGGGCTGATCCAGGATCGACAGCAGGCCGGTCCGGGGGCTGGGGGCCGCCACGCGGAACTCGTCCACGATCGCCGCGCCTCGGGTCCCGAGTCGGTACTCCAACCGCTTGAGGCCCTTGAGATCCAGCTTGCTCAGGACGGCCGCCGCCTGGGGCAGCCCGTTGGAGAATGAATCGAGGTCGAGCCAGGCGACGCCCAGCGGCTCGAAGCCGGTTTCCGCCTTGAGCAGATTGACCCGGGTGGGATGTTCCAGGACGCTGGGGCTCGCCTTATCCAGGGTGGCGATGACGACATCGGGGTCATCGGTCAGGACGAGGTCTTCTTTCTTCTCGATCCACCAGTAAGAGGCGATGGTTCCGTCGGCTCGCGAGACCACGGCCACCTTGCGATTGCCCGGCTTATCCACGGTCTGGACCTTGCCATTGGCCGGAGTGCGGCCGCGAATGAGCTGGGCGGCGATCGCCTTGGATTCGGGCCGCATCGCGCCGCGGATGACCAACGTCGTGCTCCCGCCGACCCCGGTCTTGGCGTGGGCCGCAAAGACGAAGCCCGCCTTGGCGACATGCTTCACCAGGGCGGCCGCCTCCGCGTTCGTCGGCCGAGCATTCGGGGGAAGCGCCGCGTTGCCCTGGGTCAGGAACTGGGCCGCCAGGTCTTCGAGCATCGCGCCGGTGGTCGTTTCCGTGAGGATCTTGGACGCGGCCGTCTTGTTCCAGGCGTCGGCGTGAGTCTCGATCCCCTGGAACTCCGCGTAGACGGCCAGGCGGTCCTTGGCGATGTAACCGGCCAGCGGGCTTGATGCCGATGCCGCCGGTGCTGTCGCCGGTGCCTGGGCCAGGGCCGAGGCCGCGACGGCCAGGGCCACGGAGAGGCAGGAGAGCGTCTTGAGCGATCGTCGCACGATAAGGGTCCTTTCGCCGGGTCCCGTGGCTACCCTAGCCGCCGGGGCGGTTTCGATGACGAAGCGACGGGCCGCGCGGGACGAAGCGTCCTGGCGGCCTTCTAATCGCGATCCTAAATCCACCCGACCCCCCGCGCCAAGGCGGTGCCGGAGTCGGCTCAGGGATGAAACGCGCGGGCAAGGGCGACATGCTCACGCCTTCGTGAGCATGCCCTCTCCTAAACATGACGACATGCTCACGGAGGCATAAAAATGGTTAACGACAGTCAAGACCTCAGAACTGGCCGAGCTGCACGACCTCCCCGGCCGCGCGGGTGATGATCGCCCGGAGCGTGGCCTTGTCGATCGTGAACTTGAGGAAATGGACCGAGCCGTCGGCGAACAGGGCGCTGAAGCCGCCGGGATGGTTGGAGCCGAGGCGGGCGGCGATCGCGGCGCCGTCGGCATCCACCGGGACCTCGTCGGGCTGGGTCCAGTTCACGGCCTCCTTGAACTCGGCCACCGCGATCGTGTTCGACAGCCCGTCGAGGACGTCGGCGAATCGGGTTCCGGTCGGCACATCGAAGAGGCCGCCTTTCCCGGTGAAAACGCGATAGGTGGTCGTTCCCTGCCCGGGAACGACCGTCCGGCTGGGGCAATGGTAAACCGCCGGCATCCGTGCGATCAGCGGCTTGTTGTGGTCGCTGTCCCAGGGCTCATCGAGGTGGAACTCGTTGTAAAGCGCCTGCTGCTCCAGGTAGGGCAGGATCGCGACCCGCCAGGAGAGCAACGCCTTGCCGTTCTTGTCGCGGATCGCGGCCGGCGGGAGGGCCTCGTTGGCGCCCTCGTAGTTGTGCAGCGCCAGGCCGATCTGCTTCAGGTTGTTCACGCACTGCGATCGCCTGGCCGCTTCGCGCGCCGACTGCACGGCGGGAAGGAGCAGGGCGACGGCGACTCCCGCCGTGGCGGGCGAGGAGAGTGTGGGGAACGAGTCGCGGGCGACGATCTGGAACCCCTGGTTGTCCACCACCATCGCGAACGAGCTGGGCGCGAGCCGCCGGCTCAGTTCCTCGGCCTCGGGGACCTTGGCCGGGTCGATGCGGAGGAACGGGCCGGCGGGCTGGTCCCCGGGCGGGCGGGCCTGGTTGAACATGGCCTCCAGCATGGGCACGATCGTGGGGAGGCTCGCGACGGCCTGGGGGAGCGTGTCGCGGGGGTCACCCACATTCAGCAGGATCATCCCCTTGGGCAGACGCTTCGCCATCGCGGCGAAGTCGCCGGTCGGGGTCCAGCGGCCGGCGGGGTTGGTCTCCAGGGCCAGACCCGTCTTCGCGGCGGTCGGCGAGGACGCGATCGCGACCAGCTTCTTGCCGATACGAACCGTCGGTTTGATCGAGGCCATCGGTCCCTGCGCGGCATCGGCGGGCAAAATGATGTCGTAGCCGCGCTCGGGGCCGGTCAGCTTCTGGATCTGCGCCGGGGCGGGGGCGCCGGGCCGATTATTGTTGGGATTGTTGAGGGCCAGCTTGACCTGCCCCATGACGATGTCGAGCGACTTGGCGAAGGCCGTCGCGTCGTCGGTCTCGGCCAGCATCGTGACTTCGGGGATCGGCATCGTCAGACCCGGCATGACCGGGACGCCCTCTCCGGGCTTCACCGTCCCGTAGACCGAGAACTTGGGGCCGAGGTGCTTCAGCACGTCCTTGCGGATGTTCAATCCGGTCGTCGCGAGGATCGCCTGCTGCCTCTGGGCGAGCTGTTCGGCGCCCTGGGGATTGACCTGCTTCATCAAGTCGGTGTACTTGCCGAAGATCCCATCGACGTCGAGCGACAGGGCGGTGAACGCCTTCAATCCGGCCGGCACGGGGGGCAAGGTCTGGGCCGTGAAGGTCGGGCCGTCGAGCAGCGCCAGGGCGCCTCGTCGCGGAGCGGGCGCGATCAGCCGCACGCTGGTCAGTAGCGCCTCGTCCTGGAACCCCCAGCGGAGATCCAGCCGCTTCACGCCGTCCAGCCCCATGGCGACGGCCGGAGGGGGCAGGGGGGGCAAGGCGGAGACATCCACGAAACCGAGCAGGACCGGCGTGAAGCCGTCCTGGACTTTCGCCAGCTCAACCCGGAGCGGATGGGTCGCGGCGCTGGGGGCCTTGCCGCCGATCACGGCGAGGATGGCGTCGGCATTGTCCGACGGCGGCGGTGCGATGACCAGGTCGTCCTTCTCGTCCCACCAGGCTCCGCCCTCCACCACGGTCAGCTTCCGGCCGGCGCGGGTCTCGGTCGTCTTGTTCGGGGTCGCCGAGTCCAGCAGCTTCCGCAGGAAGCCGACTGCCGCCTTGCCCTCGGCCGTGTTCACGTCGCGGAAGGCCATCACGACCTTGGGAGTGGGCGCCATCTCGCCATAGACGCCGATGACAAAGCCTTTCTTCATCATGTATTTCAGGCCGCCGATTACCTGCGCCGAGGTTGGCTTATCGGGTATCGGCGGCATGTTCGCCAGGCCCTTGTCGATGAGCTGACCCAGCACGTCCTCGACCAGCGCTCCCATGCGGGTTTCCGTGAGGATCTTGTACGTCGCCGAGCCGTGCCATGCGGCGGATTGGCTATCCAGGCCGGTGAACTCCAGGAGGCCGATCAGATTGTCCTTCGGCACGTACCGCGCCAGCGGCGGCGCGGCGGCGGTCATCGCGGGCTTGGTTTGCGCGGGGGCGGCCGAGGCCAGGAATCCGGCCAGGCCCATGCCCATGCCGAACGCCAGGACAAGCCCAGGCGGGCGTGCGATGCGAATCATCCGTTGTGCTCCTTACCCCTAGAAACTCGGGGCGATCCGAGACCCGAATCGAGTCCGGAGGTTCGCCCGGGAGAGTACGCGAACGAAATCCTACAGTCTTCGGACCCGCGGAGCAATCATCACGACCGCCGCGGCATTGCATGTGGCGACTCGACATGCTCTCATGGCACTCCCGGTCAAGTTTGCCAGGGCTTTTTTCCGAGCGGGGCCGATCCATGATTCGTTTCACGATGGCCGTACTCCTCCTCGGTCTCGGGGCCACGCCCGGCGCGCGCGGGGACGACGGGGACGCGAAGGCGGACCTCGCCAGGTTTCAGGGCCGTTGGTCGATGGTCTCCATGACCAAGAACGGCAAGATGATCCCGGCCAAGGCCCTGGAGGGCCGGGTGGCGATCATCACCGACAACGTGTTCACCGACCGTCAGGGCGAGAAGATCCACGGCAAGGGGACGATGGTCCTCGACACGAAGACCTCGCCCAGGTCCGTCGATACCGCGTTCACCGACGGCCCCATCACCGGCAAGACGACGCTGGCGATCTATGAATTCGACGGCGATACGATGAAGTCGTGCGTCGCGAATCCCGGCGATCCCCGGCCGAAGTCCTTCGAATCCAAGGCCGGGACGGGCTACATGCTGGTGACGTACAAGCGGGTCAAGTAGCGAGCGAACGCTGGTGCGGTCCGATCGGCCTTTGCGGCTTATGCGAATTCGGGCGAGCCCGGTCGGCTCGTTCGGAGGATTTAGAAATCCGTCGCCGAGATGATCTCGTTGCCGGCGATGGAGCCGGCCGCACGCCAGGTGGCGCCGTTGATGGAGCTCTTGACGAACTTGACGGACCCGTCGCCGAACAGGGCATTGACGCCGCCGGGATGGTAGCTCCGGGCCGTGATCGCCCCGAAGGTCGGGCCGTTCTGGACGTAGAGCCGCGTCTCGAGATCGAGGTCGCCGTTGCCGGCCGGATCGAGGATCGTCTTGTTGGGCGGCCAGGCGGTCGTCATCGCCGTCTCGTGCGCATTACCATCGGCCCAGAACGTATGCGACTGGCCGAGGCCGCAGGTGCCATATTCCGGGGCGACGGTGAGCGGGTCGGACGCCGGCGACGGCACGTTGAAGGGGCTCTGGATGTTCGCGAGCTGCACGTTGCAGCGGCGCAGCGGTTGGTAGACTTTCACGTCGGTCGCCATGACCGTGTTGCTCATACCGTCGAGGAATTCCGAGAGTTTTCGGCTCCGATTCGGGCCGAACGCCGCGTTGTTCTCGGGGCCGGAGAAGCCGCCCCAGAGGAACCAATCGCCCGAGGAAAATCCGTAGCTGGTGACGCTCGCCACGACGGTCGCGCCGCTCGGCTTGGCCTTGAAGCTGGTAAGCTGGTCGCCCTTGATGTCGCTGGGACAGGTGAAAATGGAGACCTTGGTGCCGACGACCGTGGTGTTGGCGTCGTGCTGGTGGTTGACGGTGAAGTTCAACGCATTGAACGCCACGCCCTGCTCCATGAACGGGAGGACGCGGACGTGGACGCTGAATCCGTTGGTGGTTTGCTCCGGTCTCGCCGGATTCGCGACCACGTCCGACATCGGGAGCGAGCCCGCCACGCTCTCGTAATTATGCAGCCCCAGCCCGATTTGCTTGAGGTTGTTCGTGCATTGCGCTCGCCTGGCGGCCTCGCGTGCGGCCTGGACGGCGGGCAGCAGCAGGGCGACCAGGACGCCGATGATGGCGATGACGACCAGCAGCTCGATCAGCGTGAAACCGCGGCGACGTCTGGCACGCATTTGTGATACCCTGTGATCAGGTGGGCGTTCGCGCGGGCCACGATCGTCGTGGCCAGAGTCCGGACCGGTTGCAAGGTCGACGACGCGAGTCTACCATGTGTTAGGTTGAATACGCATCCGAATTCCTTCGCGGACGGACGACCTGAACCGAGGGTTCGCCGTATCGCCTTCGGGAGAGGGGCCTCCCCATGACGCGAAATCCCACTCGCGGCCCGCGACGACGCGGTTTCACGCTGATCGAGCTGCTGGTCGTCATCGCCATCATCGGCCTCCTGGTCGCCCTGCTGCTGCCGGCTGTCCAGGCCGCTCGCGAGGCCGCCAGGCGCAATCAGTGCGTCAACAACCTGAAGCAAATCGGGCTGGCGATGCACGGATATCACGACACGCATGGCTCCTTGCCGCCGGGATATCTTTCGGCCTGGTTCGGCAAGAGGGAGCTCGGTCCCGGATGGGGCTGGGGCACGATGATCCTGCCCTACATGGAACAAACCGCCATTTATGCGACGTGCAATTTCGAGCTGGCTCTTGAAGCCGACCAGAACACGACCGCCCGGTTGGTCGGCGTGGCGGTTTACCTCTGCGCGTCGGACGATTGCCCCAAGACGATGACCGCGCGGTACGACCCGGACAAGGCGGTCATCGCTCGCGGTTCACCGATCTGCGACCTATCCTCGTCCAATTATGTCGCCATGTTCGGCACGGGCGAGCCGGGCGTCAATGGCGACGGGTTGTTCTTCCGGAATAGCAGCGTCTCGTATGCCGCGATCACCGACGGCCTGAGCGGAACCATCGCCGCCGGGGAGCGGTCGCAGCTCCTGGGCGAGGCGACGTGGCTCGGTTCGGTCAGCAACTCGATCCTCGGCCCGCCGCCGATCTACGACGGGACGGTGGGTCGTCTCAAGCCCGAGCCGGGCGCGGGGATGACCCTGGGGCATGCCGGCGAAGAAAAGGGGCCCGGCGACCCTCGGTCGGATTGCAACATGTTCTACAGCAAGCATCCCGGCGGCGTGAACTTCCTGTTTGCGGACGGGCACGTGAAGTTTCTGAAGACGAACATGGATTATCACGTCTACCGCGCACTCTCGACACGAGCGACCGGCGAGACGGTCTCGGGCGAGTACTGATCCGGAGGAGCCTGGCATGAAGCGTTCCATGGCAACGGCCGTCTTGCTCGCCGCGACGATGATCGGGTGCGACAAGCCGATCGAGAATCCCGACCCGATCGCGCTCGACAAGATCCCGGCCGGCGTCATGAAGATCGCCAAGCGCGAGCTTCCGGGCGTCGATTTCGAGAAGGCCTGGACCGGCAAGGTCGAGGGCAAGCTCGCGTACGAGATTCGCGGGCGCAAGGCTGACGGAACTTACAGGGAGATCAAGATCTCCGAGTCCGGCAAGGTGATCGAGATCGAGTAGACGCCCCCTCCGCACGACCTTCAGGCCGCATGCTCGAACGCCGCTTCCCTGGCGGCGAGCGAGACGGATTCCGCGTCGGGCTCCTCGCGATCGCGGGCGTAGGCGATCAGCAGGGCGAGATCGGCCAGCCGGTTGAGCCGGCGCGGCAGACCGTCGGCCGCGCGGTGAAGCGAGCGGAGGGCGTCCTTCGGGAACAGGGGAACCCGCGCGCCGGCCCTCGCCAGACGACCCAGGACGTAGTCGGCCGATTCGGCTTCGCTCAACGGCCCGATCAGGCACTTCGCGGCCAGACGATCCACGAGGGAGACCGGCATCCGCAGCAGCAATTCCGGATCGCCCACGAACAGCATCGAGAGGTCGGGCGATCCGGCGGAGGCGAAGTTCAAGAGCAGCCGCAGCGCCTCGAACGTGGCGGGGTCCTCGATCAGATGAGCCTCATCCACGATCAGCAACGGCCGCTCGCCCCGCGAGGCGGCCGAGGCCAGGACCCCGCGAATCCTCCGGATCGAGCCCGCCAATCCCGGCGCGGGATCGCCCGGAGCGGCCAGCTCATCGGCGAGGAACGCCATCAACTCAGCCGCCGGCATGGCGGGGAACGCCACCTGCACCACCGCGCCTCCGAGTTCCCTCGCCAGCGCATTCGCGAGCAGCGTCTTTCCCGCCCCCGAGGGGCCGAACGCTACCACCGGACCGGGCCCGCCTTCCAACCCGTACCTCAACCGTCGCAACGCCGCATCCCGGCTCGGCAGGGACACGTACGCCGACGGGTCCACCGTATCGCCAAACGGCCGGGGGCTCAGTTGGAAGTGGGATTCATACATAAGCAGTTCGCAGTTCGCAGTTCGCGGTCAATGCGCAGAATGGTTCGCAGTGCGTTTCTTAACTGCGAACTGCTAGCAAAAGGTCTCCGCCAGGCCGAGCAGGGGGACGCCGCCGGCGTCGAGAACTTCGCGGGCGCGGGTCAGGGCGCGGTTGGTGGTTCGGGCCTTGTGATGGACGAGGATGGCCGCATCGACCGAACGATGGAGGACCGCGGCGCTCAGGCCGGTGAACAGGGGGCTGCCGTCAATCAGGACGAGGTCGTAGTCGCGACGGAGACGGGCCATCAGGCACGACCACTCGGGCGAGGCGAGGAAGTCGCGAGGACGGGACACCGCGGCGCGGAGCGGCAAGATCGTGAGGTGGTCGTCGGGCGCCTCGATCAAGGCGTCGACGACAGCCTGGCCGTGTTCCACGACGTCGTCGAGCCCGATTCGCGGCGAGAGGCCGAGCTGGCGCGCGAGCATCGGGCCGCTCAGGTCGCCGTCGACCAGCAACGTCCGGCCGGGGCGGCGGGCCAGGGCGCGGGCGAGGGTCAGGACCAGCGTCGTGCGGCCCTCGGCGCGGTGGCAGCTCGTGAACAGCAGGACCTTGAGATTCTGCCGGTCGCGTGCCTCGATGAGGGCGTCCGACAGGCGATCGAACCGCTCGCCGTGCGCTCGCTCCAGCGCACGCACGGTCTCGGGCCAGTTCAGCGGGGCCTGCGCGACCCCGAAGGACGGCTCCGAATCCGGTGGAGACTCGATCGGGAAGTGGGGACGCGGCAAGACGGGAGGCGTATCGGGCGCGGCCCGAGAGACGGGAGTCCGCGCCCCATACGCCTTCGCCAGTGCCTGGTCAATGTCCCGCATGGGCCGACTCCTCGGAGCCGTCGTGGGGGAGGAGGTAGCCCGCCGGCAGGGCGATCGGGACGTCAGGCTCGGTTTGACCGGTAGTGGCGGCCGGCTCAAGCGAGAGAGTGACCCGCGGTCCCTCCTCGATCGGTTCGGCAACCCCGGCCAAGGCCACCGGACTCGCCGCCGAGGGCTGTCCGGGTGCGGGCCCGACCGTGACAAACGAGAGAAGCGCCCAGGACATCGGCAGCGCGAATAACATGGTTGACGCGGCCACGCGGACTTCCCGACGAATCCGACGACGCCCCCGATGGGCGGACGGACCCGACGAAAGCCGGCCGCAGGCCGCTAAGGCCGGAACCTGGATCAGAACCGGCGCCATCCGGGCGGATGGCCGAGTCCGTGCCGGACTCGTGAGCAAAGTTGTGTGAGTCGTCATGGCGGTGGTCCCGTGTCGAGGACCGTGGGAAGTCGCCGGATCGTCTTGCGACGATTCATCCGGTCGCGTGGGTTGCTCGGTCCGGAAAAACTGTGTTGGACAACCCGCTGACTGAATGATCGACCGACGGCGGCGGTAAACTTGAACGCTCATGACGAAAATGTGTGTTCCGAAGACCGGGCAATTTAAGACAGTGGTCAGTGGCAAGCGGTCAGTGGCCAGAAGCAGGGGGCAGAGGAGAATCGGAGGTACGGCCCCCGACTCTTCTCAGCCCACTGGCCACTGCCCACTGCGTTAGCGTCCGAACAGGCGGAAACGGCCCGGACGGCGGGGGGAGGGGGCTTCGGGGCCGCCGTCGTCCTCGCCGCGGGATCGGCCGAAGATCCCGCCGCGACCGGAGTCGCCGAGCCGGGCCGTCTCGTAGTTGCCGACGGGCCGGAACGCGGGAGGCGTGCTGGCCAGACGGCCATAGCTGCCGCCGTTGGAGAGGTCGAGCGCCCGAACATTCGCCTCGGTGATGTTCGGGTTGTGCCCGGCCCATCGGCTGGCGGTCACGTCCATCAAGTTGAGCGGGGCGAAGACGGCCTCGCCTCCCACCGACATCCAGTCCGACGAGCCGGGCTGGGTTTCGTCCACCACGCCGTTGAGGCCGTAGACGAGCGTATACTCGTAGGTGTTGATCCGGGGCTTGTTGTCGCTATTGTTCAGGTTCGAGCCCGAGTTGGCGACCAGCTCGATCTCCATGCGGATGGCGCGCTCGCCCTTGCCGGGGATGGCGTGGAACTTGGCGGTGTACTTGCCGACACCGTGATTCCAGACCTCATTGGCCTTGCCGTTGGGCGGGAAGGCGCGGAGGTTGGCGAGCAGGGCCTGCTTCCGGCCGCGCAGGTGGGTCTCCAGCATCGCGTGGAAGTGGGGGACGAACTGGTCCGTCGCATCGGGGCCGGGACGGGGCGGCCCGGCGGGGATGTTGTTGACGTTGTCGCCGATCGTGTGGTTGTAGTGATTCTCACCCAGCTCGGCCCAGAGCGACTTGAGCTCGTCCTGGGTCATGCCCGATCCCGTCGCGGGGACCGGCTCGGCCATCTTGATCGAGGCGACCGCGCCACCGAGGCAGTGGCCCGGCCAGCGGTTGATGTCGCGATTCTGCTGCGACGCCGCTTCCCAGCTCCGGGCGTTGGCGTGGAAGATCTGGTCGTACTTGAGCAGGGGCGACGGGGTCGCGTACATCGTGCCATCGGCGCCGCGGAACGTCAGGTCGTCGTACAGGTTGGGGAACCAGGTCGAGTCATCGCCGGCCGAGACGGGAGTTTCCAGCAACCCGTTCGCTCCGGGCAGGATGATGTCCTGGCCGGGGGCGATGTAGGAGCCGAAGGACGCGACCTGGACATCGTCCCCATAAGGACGGGGCGTGTCGACGCGACCGTTACCGCCGGCCCAGGGCTCATGGATCGAGTCGCCCTTGGTGGGCCAGTAATAGAAGTTCCAGGGCATCCTGGCGGCGGCCCCGACCTGGACGAAGGCGGTCTCAACCTGATAAGGCTTGTCCTTCTCCGTCTCCTTGACGAGGAAGGTGTACCAGCCGTGCGCATTGTCGCCGATCTCTTCGCCGCTGGTGCGCGGCTTGCCGTCCGGCCCCGTGAGGTTCTCGACCGTGCCGGAGGAGGTCTTGACCGTCAGGACCCCTCCGAATTTGGTGGGGACATAGACCCCATAGGCGCGATCCCCCGACTGGCCCGGTAGCGAGCCGCCGAGGGGGACCGGCTGGACCCGATCGGCGGCGGTCGCCGCAGAGGTTGTCGCGGATATCACGACGGCGATCGTCAAGACCATCAAGCCGCCGAGCCTGTTGCCAATACGCATGCTGCCTCCCAATGACCGGTAGTAGTACACCCACCCGAGATCCATCAGGGCTACACCCGCCATGGTGCAGCCCCTCGCCCGATGCGCGGGACTCGCCCGTCCCGTGTATGCCCATCAAGATTCGGCATCCGAGCCGGGAACCGTGGACCGAAAATCGGCGAAGTTCTTGACTACTCTGTTACGCTTCGTCAAACCCCCTAGAATTCGCCAAGGCGGCAGTTCCTCAAAATTAGCGATCCGGACTCAGCGCGGGGACGCCCCGTGCCGATGAATAACGTGGCCACCCCCAGGGTGACGCGCCACGGACGGCTTCCAAGGGGCCGGACGTTGGAGTCCGCGACAGTTCACGACCAGAAAGCGCCCCCGGTTGCGGGTTGGGGGTGCGGACGATCCTTCGGGGTTCGTCCTCGACGGGGACTGAGGTGAGGCGAGGGGTTTCGCTTGCGAAATTCGAGCCAAACCGATCCTGGCTGGGATATGCGGCTCCGCATCGCTTGAGCTGTCTTACTGTCCGACTTTCTCCTCCATGAGGATAACGCAATGACCAGCGCCATCGTCATGCTCGCTCTTTGTGGCGGCCACGGCCACAAGGCCACCGCGAGCGGCCAGTGCCCCCCGGTTCCTTCCAAGTGCGCCCCGGTGGCTGCGGCTCCTCAGGCTCCCGGCAAGTGCCTGCCCGTCCCGGGCAAGTGTGCGCCGGTGGCCTCGCCGCAGGTCCCCACCAAGTGCGCCCCGGCCGCCGTCGCCGCTCCTCAGGCCCCCAGCAAGTGCCTGCCCACGGTCCCGGGCAAGTGCGCCCCGACGGCCGCCCCCCAGGTTCCGGCCAAGGGCGCCCCGCAGTATTGATCTCGGTTCGTGAGTCGGGTCGCGTGGCGGGCTTCGGCCTTCTCCGCGGCCCTTCAGCTCGCACATCCGGCGGACCCTCTTGCCCCCGGGCAGGGGGGCCGCCGTTGTTCGTTTCTGAACGCGCGCCTCGGTTTCATAGCGGTGAGTGAGAAGCGTGTTTCTCACACACCTCGCGCTCGACCGCGGCAATCACCTGGGCGGTCGCCTCGTCGGCGGCGCCGATGATCGGCCTCAGCCCGTTGCGTCGCGCCAGCCCCTGATAGTTCAGGATGCTCCGCCCGCCCACGAACACCGGCGCCCCGCGAATCCTCGCGAGCTCGGCGAAGCGCTTGTTCACGTTCCGCGACAGCACGAACGACAGGCAGACGGCGTCGGGCTTCCAGAGATCGACGGCCAACTGATACTCACGCACCGGCAGATCCACGCCCAGTTGTTGCGCCCGCCAGCCCGCGAGTTCCAGATACAGACAGATCATCAAGACGCCGCCGACGTGGCGGTCGCCCTGGACCGTGCCGACCAGGGCCGTCCGCGAGGGCGATCGGTTATCCGCCTGCGCCTGATCGAGGAGCACGTCCAGCTTCCGGCGGAAGAAGCTGGTGGCGTAGTGTTCCTGGAAGACGTTCCACTCGCCCCGGAACCAGCGTTCGCCGACCTCCACGATGTTGGGCTCGATCACCTGGCCGGCTCGCTCGGCGGGGCTGAGCCCCGCGACGGCCCGCTCGTAGGCGGCCTCGGCCCGGGCCAGATCGCCCAACTGGAGTTGATCGAGGATCGCGGTGGAGAGCGAGGTTGCGGCCGAGACCGGGAATTCCTCGGTCTCGACCTCCAGCGTTCCCGCGCGGACCAGCACCATCAGGTCGCCGATCGCGCCGCCCTCGCGCAGCCTGTGGGCGAGTTGCCCCAGCACCTGCACGTGGTCGGCTGCGTAGCGGCGGTGGCCGGAGGGAGAACGTCGCGGCACGGGGAAACCGTACCTCCGTTCCCAGACGCGCAGCGTGTGGCAGCCGATTCCCGTGAGCTTCGAGACGGCGGCGATCGAATACCCGGTATTTTCGGCGAGCTTGGCCATGGGCCACCTCGAGTCGACGAGGTGATTGCCGAACGATGCGACCAGAATGGCTCCGGTCGCGACCCCTGGACGCGATCTTCTCAGAGCCCGACGGCCAATGCCAGAGATTCCCGCCTCGTCCCGGAAACATCCCGTCCAAGCATCTCGTTGGCTCGGCGCGCCGGGCTCGCCTGTGGGACCAAGACGTGCCCCAAGTTTCCCGGCCCCGCCCGCAATCTGGCAAACCGGGCCTAGGGTTAGGTTGACCGCCCGGCCGGGGAATGGTTTCCCGGTCCGCCGAGCCTTCGCCTCTTCACCGCCAGTCACGGAGTCCCGCCATGCCCCGCCCCGTGTCTCGTCGCGACCGTCGACACGCCCGCCCCTACATGGAGGGCCTGGAAGACCGCAAGCTCCTCTACGCGACGCTGGGCGCGAGCTGGACGTTCGGCAGCCGGATCACGTACAGCTTCGCCCCGGACGGCACGAACATCGGCGGCAACAGCAGCACCTTGTTCCAGACCATGAGCAACCGCGGCTTCACGACCTCGCAGTGGCAGTCGGCGATCCAGAAGGCCGCGGCGAGCTGGGAATCGGCCGCGAATCTCAATCTCGTCCTGGTCTCCGACGACGGTTCGAGCTTCGGCGCGGCGGGCAATCAGCAGGGGGACTCGCGCTTCGGCGACATCCGCATCGGCGGCGCCTCGCTGGCCAGTAACGTCCTGGCGAGCTGCTTCCTGCCCCCCGCGTTCAACGGCGGCACGCTGGCCGGCGACATCGTCATCAACACCGCACAGGCCTGGCAGATCAACAGCGATTACGACCTCCAGACCGTCGCCATGCACGAGTTCGGACACGCCCTCGGCCTGGACCATTCCACGGTCTCCTACGCCGACATGTACTCCAGCTACAACGCCATCAAGCAGACGCTCACGAGCGATGACATCGCGGGCATCCAGTCCATTTACGGCACCCGTGCGGCCGACGCCTTCGACGCCGCGGCCAGCAACGGCTCCTACTCCACCGCCTCCAACATCAACTCCTACGTGAATAGCAATGCTCAAGTCACGCTCTCCTCCCTGGATATCACCAGCGCCTCGGATAGCGATTGGTACGTGGTCAACGCCCCGGCCAACACGAGCGGCACGCTGACGGTGACGATGCAATCGAGCAATCTCAGCTCGCTGAGCCCGAAGCTGACGCTGTACAACTCCTCGCTCGCGGTCCTCTCCACGGTCCAGTCGATCGGCAGCTTCGGGGCTACGGTGACGACCATCGCCATCACGGGCGTCACCTCCGGCCAGAAATTCTACATCAAGAGCCAGGCCGCCGGGGGCCTACCGACGGGGATCGGCGCGTACGGGTTGCTCGTGAACTTCGGGACCGGCACGATGGATCCGGTCGCGCCCCCGAACACCGTGGTGGCCTCGCAGGCCGACCACGGCGGAGGCTCGACCAACGAGAACACGGGCGACGAACCCGTGCAGATCGGCAACCTTTCGGCCTGGGGAGATAGCCTCGGCGTCAGCACGACGTTCCGGCAGGCGATCGCCCTGGTTGATGGCAGCCTGGACCTGGCCGGCCTGGCCCTCCCGTTCGGCGAAGACTTGACGATCCGCTTCCTGGTGGGCATCTGGCACGCCGCGGAACGCAACAACGTCGGCACGCCGGCCGCGCGCGCCGCCGTGATCCACGCCATCGACGACGTGCTCGCGACGTGGGGCCGCACTTGATCCGCCGATCCGTCATCGCGACAGATCGCGGCAACATGCCCGCATCGTGGCCTACGCTTCCCTTGAATGACCGATGTGCCACGCATCGACCGACCAGACGCTCTCCCCAACCGCGGGGCTTCTACCATGACTTGCACCGCTCGACGCCGCCGAACCGGCCCGACTTCCCGCCGTCCCCTCTGGGAAGGGCTGGAGTCGCGGATCGTCCTCTCCTCCATGATCTTCACCGATCCGGCGCCGGACGCCAGCCTCCTTCGCTCGCCAGACGCGCTGCACATCGGCTTTCACCAGACAATTGCCGACTATTCGGTGGGAACGACCGACGTCATCCTGGACCGGATCAACGCCGACGGCTCGCTGACGCCCGTGTTCGACGACTCGAACGCCCCTTACGAGGGGCTGGACAACGACGGCACCGGGCTCACGTTCACGCTCAATGCTACGCTCTCGCCCGGCCGCTATCGTCTGCTCCTCTCCGGCAGCTCGATGCTCTCGGGCGAGGACGGCACGCCCCTGTCCCCGCTCGACGGCATCGACGCCAAGCTGGGCGACTTCACCATCATGCGTCCGGGTGTCGGCCTGGCCGACGCGATCGACCTCGGTCGGTTGGGTCCGGTCCCTTCCTCGGTGAGCGGGACGCTGGACTTCGCGACGAATCCCAGCGACCTCAAGCTCTATAAAATCACCCTCCCCGCCGGCCAGTTCACCAGGCTGGGCCTGGAGGTGGCCGCGGCTCGCGACGGGAGCCCGTTGAATTCGGCGCTCACCCTGTTCGACTCCCAGGGTCACGCGCTGGCTACCAGCGAGGTGGGTCGCCCCGATGCCCCGGCCGACCCGTTCCTCTTCGCCGGGCTCAACCCCGGGACCTACTACGTCGCCGTCTCCGGTGCCGGCGACCTCCCCGGCCTGCCGGGCGGATACGATCTCACCACGTCCAGGGCCGGCGTGGCCCAGGCCGGGGCCGGAGGCGAGTTCACGCTCCATCTCGTGGCCGATGACGCCGACATCCCGGGTGCCCTGATCGATTTCCGCATCACTCATGCCGACCCGCTCGATCCCACCCCCACGGGCCTGACCCTGCGATTCAACTCACCCCTGAACCTCGGGGACTCGGGCCTCAACGTCTTCGACCGCGCCACCGGCGGTCTCACCTTGACCGACCAGAACGGCCGCTCCTGGCCCCTCGCCGTCGTGAATTACGACGAGACGCACGCCGCCCTCGCGTACCTGTTCCGCGACCGCCTTCCGCAGGGGATCTACACCGTGAGGCTGGCCACCGCGAATCCGCTCGCGGATCTGTCCGGTCATCCCCTGATCTCACCCACGATGCCCAAGGGCGTGCTCGCCACCTTCGCCGTCGCCCCCGATACTCGCGATCGCCTGGCCGACGGTTCGCTCGCGGCGAACGTCCCGGGGGCTCGATCGGAGAACCTCGGCCCGCTCACGCCGAACCTCGCGCTGGACGGGATCACGCGGACCTTCACGATCCAGCCCGGAGAGACGGTCGCCCTGCGGTTCGTGAGCCTGTACCGCGATTTCTACAAGCTCGCCCTCCACCACGACGGCGGGCCGCTCGCCATCCTCGTCAACGGCGGAAAGACCTCCTACAGGATCGATCCAGGACCGGCCGGCCAGGACAATGCCGTGATCGATGATCTCCGCACGGGTGAGTATGTCACCCGCTTCACGGCCACCGGCGCCGCTCCCGTCGTCCTGACGGTGAAGCTCAGTATCAACGCCTTTACCTGGGACTCGCTCCTTTCCAACGGATTGGGCCAGGGCCCCGCGCTGAACCTTCGCCTGGTCTCGACCGACGCCTCCTTCTCGTTCGCCTTCGGCGATTCGTTCTCGGAGGCCAGCCAGCTCCTCTCGTCAATCGCCATCGCCCCCACCGGCCCCGCCTTTGGCCCGTCCCCGCAGTCGTCATCCGCGACGACCGGGGCGACCGCCTCCCCGGGCTTCGGTGCCCCGAACCATCCGGTCTCCGAGGCTCCGGGAAACCTCGCCCCCGGCTCGTCGAGCCTGGTCCTGGATATCGGCGGCGTCCTCGTCGGCCGCCCGAACCCGGACGCCGACCACGTCGCGTCCGTCGGGCCCGCAGGTGTCTACGGCTCGGTCGCCCTGGCCGAGGTCGGAAACAGATTTGGGCAGGCCAACGCCTCGGCGGCGAACCTCCGCGGCGCCTTCATCACCCGGTTGGCCGATGGCCCATCCCAGGCCGTCCCCGCGGACCCAGGACCGATGACCGACGGCTCGCTCGACCCCGGCGCCCCCGCCCCGGCGGCCCCCAGAGACGCCGCCGTCACGCCATCGTCGGTCGAAGACCTTGCCGCCCCTCTCGCAGTTTCCGAGGTTGCCTCGCCCGGCGAGTCGCTTGCGGCCCCCTCTCCCGAGGTCGCCGCCATCCCCGTTCCGCTCGCCTCGTCGCCTTCGCCCGCGTCCGCAGCTTCCGACGAGACCGGCGGGGTTTCCCCCTGGCTCTTCGGCATCGCCGGCGCCCTGGCCCTCGGCGGCCGCCTGATCCACCACCGCCTGACCACCCGCCGCACTCCCGCCCTCGCGGCCACCCGCCACATCCCTGCCCCCCACTACGCCCCGACAAAGGTTCGGGTTTAAGCAGAAGCAGCGGTCAGTGGTCAGTGGTCAGTAGTTAGAGACGAGTCGGGTCAACAACTCCGGCTCCCTCCTCTCTAACCACTGGCCACGGCTTTCAGATTTTCTTTGCCCCCGACCCTCAAAAACCCGACAATGCCGGAGACGAGGTCTTCCCACCCCGATCCCTTCGCCGAGGGACTCCCGCATGCTCTGGCTACGCCCGAACCCAACGGATCTGCGATCGGGCCTCTCGCGCCGGCAATGGCTCCAGATCGGCCTGGGGAGTTCGGCCCTGGCACTGGCCGGCAAGACCCCGGCACGAGCGCGCGAAGGGCAGGGGACCGGGCTGCCGACGATCCCCGGCTTCGGCCGCGCGAAGTCGTGCATCTTCGTCTACCTCTTCGGCGGTCCCAGCCACCTGGACATCTGGGACATGAAGCCCGGGGCTCCCGAGGGCATCCGCGGCGAATTCAAGCCAATCGCCACCAACGTGCCCGGGATGGATATCACCGAGCATCTGCCCCGCCTGTCGCGCATGGCCGACAAGTACGCGATCGTCCGCTCCATGACCCACGGCGATCCCTCCCACGGCTCCGCCGGCCACACCATGATGACCGGTCGCCGCCCCCGCGCCCTCGGCGAGGTCGGCCCCACGCCCGAGGATTTCCCCACGTTCGGGTCGGTCCTGACCAAGCTCCGTCCGCCCAAGGCCGCGCTGCCTCCCTATGTCGCGCTGCCCTGGGTCGTGACCACCAGCACGAACTTCGTCCCCGGCCACGCCGGCGGGTTCCTGGGCCATGGCATGGACCCATTTCGCGTCTCGGCCCCGGCCGGCTCGTTCGAGTTTGCGCCCCCCGAGCTGCGGCAGGAAAGCGGATTCGATGCCAGGCGGATGCAAAGCCGCCGCGTCCTGCACGACGCCCTGGAATCGTCCCCCGCCATCGACCGCCACACCGCCAGCGACGTGGACACCCTCTACCGCCGCGCGTTCGACCTCTTCGGCAATCCCGCCGTGGCCGAGGCCTTTCGTATCGACCGGGAAGATCCCAGGCTCCGCGATCGCTACGGCCTGAACCCCTACGGCCAGAGCCTGATCCTGGCCCGCCGTCTCACCGAGGCCGGCGTCCCGATGGTCACCGTCTACTGGCCCGAGCGCACCGAGCGCGAGGCCTTCAACAACAATGGCACCATCGACCCCGTCGCCGTCCCCGCCTGGGACACCCACGGCAACCACGTCGGCTCCAGCGGCAATTTCCCCCTCCTCAAGAACCAGCTCCTTCCCCCCTTCGATCTCGGCTCCTCCGCCCTGCTTGAGGATCTCTCCTCCCGCGGCCGCCTCGACGACACCCTCGTCATCTTCACCGGCGAATTCGGCCGCTCCCCCCGCGTCAACGGCGACGCCGGCCGCGACCACTACGGCAACGTCTTCTCCCTGATGATGGCCGGCGGCGGCATCAAGGGCGGCTGCGTCCACGGCTCCTCCGACAAGATCGGCGCCTACCCTGGCACCGACCCCGTCAACCCCGGCCAGTTCGCCGCCACCCTCTACCACTGCCTGGGCATCCGCCCCGATACCGAGATCCGCGACGGGTTGAACCGCCCCTTCCGATTGGCAGAGGGAGAACCGGTGGGGGCTCTGCTGCGAGGGTGAGACCCATCAGGAACTACTAATCGTTATGTTTTGGTGCCACTTGTCGCACCCGACCCGCGCGATCGGTCCGAGGAAGACACGGATCGGGTACGACCCGTGGCACACGGAAGTGCTCACCAGTGCCACCCGCCGACGATTGTAGCCTCGCCGTTGAGTAGCACCCGGCAGGGGTAGTACCGTGGCCCCTCCATTTGCATCGGGCCTCCGCCGCCTAACGACCAAGTTCAGCGGCGGGACTCCGTCCGCTGCAACCGTAGGTTAGGCCATGAGATTGCCTGCATTGCCGAGTCTGTGGCGGGGAATAAGAATGTCCCATTCAGCATTTCCCCGAAAGTATTCCCTCCGTCCCCTTTTTCGCTTTCCGCACCGTGAACGACCTGGGCCTCGAGTCCTCGATCCGACCGCGCGGCCGTCCGAAAAAGAGCCAATGGCTTCCTACCTTCCCTATCCTCCGAAAGTATTCCCTCGTCCCCTTTTCTCTGCCCTTACCATCAACCGAGCGCCAAGATTACGTTGTTCACGAGGTCCGATATCGTATCATCCGCCTGAGGACGAGCGATCTCGACTAGCGAGGGATGCGCGGCAATGTTCCGGCGCACCAACTTCTCGTGAAGTATCTTCTTCAGGTCGTCAGATATCAAGCTTGCTTTACTACAAATCTCGATGACTTCAGACTCCTTTAGTTCCGAAAAGTCCTCGCGCTTGCTGACGGTGATGTTAACCTTCTTCTTGTCCTGAGGATAGCGCTTCGTTACGGATGTATTGAAGTTAGAAAGTCGCTGCGCATCCGCCAAGATCCAGCCGAGCAAATGATCAAAGGCTAGGTTCCAGGTCATGACTGTAGCAGCTCGATATGCCTGATGTTTATAGCATATGATCGCTTCTGAGAGATACCGCCGTTCGGCTGTGTCACTGATCTTCCCGGGCAGATCCTTGAGCAATGCAGAGATTATAACCACCGTTTCATGAGCAAGGTACTTGGCATCGAGGGCATCGCGTACGCTTGCTTCGAGGCGGTAGCCGCCCATATCCTTTAGCAGTTCGCGGGGACGCCTAGCCTCAAGTCTGGTGAGATCTCGTCCCGGGTTATCGGAAGGCTGCCTGTTGACGATTCGATAGCAGCCGCGGATAGAAGTCAGGTCGAATCTCTCTTGACTCCCGTGCCTGTGAAGCCACCACGCGAAATGCTTGATCTTGTCAGGATGTGACAGGGTGTCGAAGTCCTTCACCTGACGGATGAATTCGGGTAAGTCCATTGGCAGTGTTACTCGGTCCCGAGTTGCTCCACGTCGGCAATGCCGATGTGGTTGATGGCATATTGTCCCTTGCCAACGCGGCCAAGCCGATCGGTCTTCACGAGTTCGCGCAAAGGTTGGTCAAAGTCGGCTGCACTGGTCGACCACCTAACCTTAGGGTGCAGAAAACACGTATAAATATGATGCATGGTAATTGATTCCACCTTACGATGGAGCTTATACCACGCAGCCGCGATCAAGTATCGGTCCCGAGTGCTCTTGGGTTTCTTGCTGGCGGCAAAGTCGGGGAATGACATGTCGGACTCTAGGTCCACATCAGTAATCACCTTTACCTTCGGATAACTCCGAGGTCCAGAGGATGCCTTCACCCTCGGTTGCGGGGCGTTTTCCAAATCCTCACCGTTCGAGACAATCGCGCCCTCGTCGCCCTCCACGACACCGCTCGCGGCGGGGTCGATTCCGCTGCTACCAACTCCCAGCGGAGGTAATGCATGGTTCGCGATGCGGGGGGGCGCGGGGGGGGTGGGCCGGAGCGCGGCAGTGATTGCCTGGGCCAGAGCCCCCATATTGCCCTCGCTCAACTCCCCCTCGAACAGCACAAATCGGAAGCGGTTGGATTGCCCGACCCCGCTGTCGCTCCTGCTCTTCCCGGCCATGTAATCCACCCCTGAGTTCCGATTCGACGTGGCGCCCGACCACCATGATCGCACGTCAGACACCTGTTTGCAATTACAGGTTCGGCCGAACTGGCAGAACCGAGATTCTAGTCCTGACCTTCCCCACGGATGGTGCGTGCTCCTGAAGGGTTGGTATAACGCTGGGGGACGGGAAAGGGGACGGAGCGAATAAATCTTGACTTTGCGGGGGATGGGGGCTTACTGTCCTCGGATGCCACGCACGGCCCGAGCCTCGGTTGGCGGCTTCCTCTACCACGTCCTGAACCGCGGCGATCGACGGGAAACCGTCCTTCACAAGCCTGCGGACTTCGACGCGCTTGTCGATGCGATCGCTCAAGCCCGTCTGCGTTTGCCTCCGGACATCCTCGGCTACTGCCTGATGCCCAACCACTTCCACCTGGTCGTGCGGCCTCGCGCCGATGGCGACCTGGGGAACTGGATGCGGTGGCTCTTGACGACTCACGCTCTGCGCTACCATCGTCACTACAAGACGACCGGAAATCCGGTGTCAGAACTCCTTTCGCTTTAGGGAAATCGGGTGTCAGCAGAAGAGAGAGTCCGGTGTCAGGGATTTCCTGACTTTCGAAGGGCTTGACACCGGATTTCCCCCGCGAAACTTGAAGCCCCGCCCCGCTCGACCCCAGCCACCCAGCGATGGGGCCATTCCGCAAGGTTGAGCGATACCTGTAAGAAACGGCGAGGACGCGGGGACTAACGGTCAGAATTCCCGTGGGGCGTGCTCGCAGACGCCCTGCATCTGATCTTGTGAATCCCGACTGGAGCTACCTCGTGCGATGTCTTCTCCTTTCCGCCGCCCTGATCGGGCTGGCCGTTTCGTCGTCCGCGCATGCGGCGTCGGCCTTGCTGCTGGTGGTGGACCGCGACGGCGATGCGCTGGTCGTCGTCGATCCGGCGACCAAGAAGGTCCGCGCACGGGTCGCCGTGGGCCACTCGCCGCACGAGGTCGCCGCATCGGCGGACGGAAAGCTTGCGTTCGTGGCGAATTATGGGGATGCGACCCCGGGAAGCTCGTTGTCGGTCGTGGACCTGGAAACCGCCAAGGAGCTGCGCCGCGTTGATCTGGGCGCGTTCCGTCGCCCGCACGGACTGGCCGTCGTCGAGGGGACCGTGTACTTCACCGCCGAGATGAATCGCGCCGTGGGACGATACGACCCGAAGACAGACAAGGTGGACCGGATCGTCGGACTCGGCCGCGAAGGGACGCACATGATCGTGGCGTCGCCCGACGGCAAGGCCCTCTACACGACCGACATCGGCTCCGGCTCCGTCAGCGTCATCCGTCGCGATACGGGCAAGATCGCCTTGGTCTCCGTCGGCGGCCATCCCGAGGGGCTCGCCATCTCCCCCGACGGCCGCGAGGTCTGGGCCGGCCAGCGCGAGGGCGGCGAGGTCGCGATCATCGACACCGAGAAGAACGTGGTGAAGGCCACGATCACCCTCTCCGCGTCGATGGCCGCCCGACTCCGATTCACACCCGACGGCAAGCGCGTGCTCGTTCCCGACCCCCAGTCCGACTTGCTGATCGTGGTCGATGCCCGGACCCACAAGGAAGCGGCCAAGCTCTCCCTCGCCGGCGCCCCCCTGGGCGTCGTGACCGACCCCGAAGGCCGATTCGCCTACGTCGGCCTCGCGGGCGAAAAAAAGGTCGCCGTCATCGACCTCAACGACCTCACGGTCACCTCCACCTTCGACGTCGGCCAGATCGCCGACGGCATGGGCTGGGCGGTCGCACCGTCCGGGCCGAAGTAAATCGCGTCGAGCCGCTCATCATCGCGTACGAATGGGGCCTCTCGCGGCGGGTGGCTGGGCAGGGCAGGAGCACCGAATCGGATGCATCGGCCCTTGGCAGACTCTGCACCCCCGCAATCCGAAGGAAATCCGCCGCCGGCCCCGTCATTTCAGCCCGAAATGACGGGGCCGGCGGCGGATTTCCGCATGATCCATCCGGGGATCGCACCCTGGACTACTTACCCGCCTCGAACTTGACGAGTTCCAGGGTGATGGTTCGGCCACCGATCACGACTTTCTGTTTGACCATGCCAACACCTGGAGCATACCAGCTCGTGGATTCGAGCTTCACGCCGTTGATCGTGGTATCGACGGCAACGGAGACGGCTTTGTATTTGCCGGCCTGCGTTGTGACCTCCTCGCTAGGGCCGCTCACACAAGCCATTTTCACTTCCTGCGGGCCGATCTTCGTGGTTTCTTCCCACTTCTCCCCCTCCTTTGGGGGATACTTCAAGATGCACACGGCCGGCGTGCATTCGACCCCGTTCGCGCGATGGCGAAAAACACCCTTCGCCGTGGCGGACAGATGCTCGGATGTCTGGACGTTGCCGTTGACGAGCGTTTCCATCCGGGCCAGAGACTGGCCGTCAATGGTTTCGAGCTTCGAGATCTGGTTGGTCACTTGCACTTTTTGACCGTTGCCAGCATCGACGTCGTACGTCCATTTCGTGCCGACCTTCAACGGATAAAGATCCGCGAGCGGCTTCTCGACCTTGGGAGTCTGCGCCTCGCTGACGAAGGCCGTTGCGAGCACGATGAGGATTCCGGCGGACCATCTCATGGTGGTGCTACCCAAATTCGCCTGGTTTTGGCCCATGATCATGCTCTGGAATTTCGCCAGATCGCACTCAAGAGCACAACGGTCTCGTCCACCGAGACGCGTCAGTATCGTACATGACCCGCCGTGCCCTGTCTTGGGTATGAATTCTATTTTTGAACCTGGGGGCGAAACGCCCGAATCCCCATCCCGGATAGCCTCTGAGTAAGCGCCGGCAGTGGGAACCCAGAAGGCTTCATGATGGCGAACGATGCGACGGCGCCTCTCACCGCATCCTCATCACGAAGCGAACTCATCCGGAGTCCGCACATGCTCGGGTCGGAGTCCCATCCCGATGATCCGCGCGGGGATTCGACTCAGGAACGGGAATCGGCGAAGGAGCCGCAGGGGCCACGGTACGGGGAGCCTCGCGTTGCTCCCGATCACGCGGCCGAGCACGCGGTCTTGAAGGAAGATCTGGAGGCGCTGGGTCCATCGGGTCGGGAATTCCCGCCGCTTCTGGACTTTCGCGAGATGGTCGGTTTCTAGCGACCCTTCACGGAGAGGGCCGGCGAGCCGATTGGCCGTGGCGACCGCGTCCTGGATGGCGAGGTTGATGCCGACGCCACCGATCGGGGACATCGCGTGCGCCGCGTCTCCGATGCAGAGCAGGCCCGGCCGATACCACGTTTTCAGCCGATCGACCGTGACGGTGAGGAGCTTCACGTCGTCCCAATCCTTCAACTCGCCGACCCGGTCGCGCATGAAGGGCGCGATCTCCGCGACGTCCTCGCGGAACACCTCGATGCCCCGCCGGCGCAGTTCCTCGATGTCGCCCTTCGGGATCACGTAGCCGCACTGCCAGTACTCGCCCCGAAAGAGCATGACGAAGACCTTGCCGCGATCGAACCTGCCGAGGGGCTGGTCGGGATCGGTCGGGCGTCGGGAAAGACGCATCCAGAGCACATCAATCGGCGCGCCCAGGTCCTCGACAATCAGGCCGGCCTTGTCGCGGACCGTGGAATGCCGCCCGTCTGCGCCGACCGTGAGCGTTGCCCGAATTTCGAGGGCTCCGTCGGGGGTCGTCGCGTGAGCGCCGACGATTCGCCCGCTGTCTTCACGCAGGCCATCGACGGCGGCATTCATCCGCAGATGAAACGTGGGATAGCGCTTCGCGCGATCGGCGATGAAGTCCAGAAAATCCCACTGTGGCATGAACGCGATGAAGCGGCACCGGGTCGGGAGATGCCCGAAATCGGCGACCCGCACCTCGACGCCCCCAATGACGCCGGTCAAGTACGTTGCCTTCTGGTGCGGCCGTTTCAGGAGATCATCCAGGAGTCCAAGCTCGTACATCACCTGAAGGGTCGAGGGATGAATGGTGTCGCCGCGGAAGTCCCGAAGAAAATCCCCGTGCTTCTCCAGGACCACGACGTCGATTCCCGCCCGGGCGAGCAGGAGGCCAAGGACCATCCCGGCCGGTCCACCACCCGCGATGCAGCACTGGGTTTCCAGGATCTCGGCGTCGTGAGCTGCTGGGTCCGACATGGGAATCATCCCTCGTGGGGTGGGTTGCGCCGCCGCCGCCTCCACCTACAACATACGCGAAGGCGCACCCCGACCGCCGCGCTGTCTTGTGTCACTCCACCAGGCGGATTACTCTTGGACCCAGAACCGTCTTGCCCGCCTTCCGCGCCGTTCAGGGATTGAATCCGATGCGAATGACCGTGCTCTCCCGCCCCCTCATGGCGACCGCTCTGATGTTCGCCCTGGTCGCCACGACCCGCGCCCAGCAGCCCATCCCGCACGCCCAGGACAAGCCTCCGGGGCCGGCGCTGTCGCCGAGAGAGGCGATCAAGGCGATGACCGTGCCCGAGGGGTTCACGGTGGAACTCGTGGCGAGCGAGCCGGATATCATCAACCCGGTGGCCATGACGTTCGACGAGAAGGGCCGCGTCTGGATTACCGAGAGCCTGGAGTATCCGCGCAAGGACGCGGGCAAGGGGCGCGATCGCGTCAAGATCCTGGAAGATACCGACGGCGACGGCAAGGCGGACAAGTTCACCGTGTTCGCCGAGGGCCTGAATATCCCGTCGGGCATCGCGGTCGGACACGGAGGCGTGTGGGTCGCCAACTCACCCGATCTCCTGTTCATGCAAGATACCGACGGTGACGGCAAGGCCGACAAGACGGAGGTCGTCGTCACCGGGTTCGGACGCGACGACACGCACGAGCTGCCCAACTCGCTCACGTGGGGGCCGGACGGCTGGCTCTACGGCTGGAACGGCGTATTCAATCCAGCAAGCATCAAATACCGTGGCAAAGAGCATAATTTTACGTGTGCCATTTTCCGCATCCATCCCAAGACGCGCGAGTTCGAGGTCTGGTGCGAGGGGACGTCCAACCCCTGGGGGATCGCGTTCAACGAGAACGGGGACGCCTTCGCCTCGGCATGCGTGATCGACCACTTCTGGCACCTGACCGAGTCCGCCTACTATCACCGCCAGGGCGGCCCGTATCCCCCGTTCACCTGGAAGCTGGAATCGATCGTCGATTTCAAGCACCAGAAGGCCGCCTATTGCGGCGTCCACTACTTCGATTCGCCCGCCTATCCCGAGAAATATCGCGGCAAGTTCTACATGGGCAACATCCACGGCAACAGCATCAACGTGGATTCCGTGGTCAAGTCCGGCGCGACGTACAAGGCCATCAATCAGTCGGACTTCCTCTCCGCCAACGACGCCTGGTTCATGCCCGTGGTGCAGAAGACCGGCCCGGACGGATCGCTCTACATCCTCGATTGGTACGACCGCTACCACTGCTATCAGGACGCCAACCGCGACCCGGCGGGCATCGATCGCTTGAAGGGACGCCTCTATCGCGTGCGCTACAAGGATACGCCCAGGCGGGCGAATTTCGACCTTTCGAAGAACTCGGATGAGCAGTTGATCGCCCTGTTAGGGAGCGCGAATGTCTACGATCGCGACATCGCCCAGCGCCTGCTTTCCGAGCGGGGGAAGCCGGTGCAAGAGAAACTGGTTGCCGTCGCGACCGATGGCGGGAAGCCCCGCAACCAGCGGCTGCACGCCATGTGGGCGATGATGGGCGCGGGGCCGATCGACCTGATCCCGCATCGCGCGCTGCTCGCCGACGCCGACCCGACCATCCGTGCCTTCGCCGTCCGCGCCGCAGGGAACATGAAGACGGTCGATCCGGCGATCGCGGGCACCGTGAAGAAGCTGGCGAGCGATCCCGACCCGACTGTCCGTTTGCAGGTCGCCATCGCGGCCCGGAAGATCGACGGCGTCGATGCGATGCCGGTGCTGCTGGAGGTGCTATCGCGCGCGGGGGAGGATCGGATCACGCCGGCCGTGGTGTGGCAGAACCTGCAACCCATGCTGGAGACCGGGGCGATCGCGTTCGTGGAGGGAAGCGAGAGATACAAGGAAGCCGGCTGGATCGCGGGAATCTATCCCCGTGTGATCGATCGCCTGCTCGCGCGGCGCTCTCCCGATGTGGCCCCGATCGCCACGCTCCTGGGTCGCCTGCTCGATGGTCCCCAGTCCGACCCGGAGGCCGCATCGGAGGCGATCGGGGCCATGGTGGCGAAGGTCCGCAGCGGCGAGGTCGCCGGTGCCCGAAACGAGGCGCTCCGGAAGGCCGTCTCGCCTCTGATACTCCAGGCCTTGGCCGCCCAGCGACCGAAACTCGGCCAGGCTGGAGTGAATAAGGGGATGAGCCTCCTCACTCTATGGAAGTATGAGCAGGCCCTGATGGCATCGCACGAGACGCTTGCCGCCACGAGGCTCCCGGAGAACGTCCGCCTTGATGCCTTCTCGGACCTGATCGCGGCCGGCGACTCCGGCGCGACCGCGTCCGCCGCGAAGATCCTCTCCGACCCGAAAGCCGGCTCGCCCGAGTTCCGCGGCAAGATCATCACCGCGCTCGGCCGCCTCGATGACCCCAGAATCGCCGAAGTCGTCCTGGGCGTATACTCCAGTCTCGACCCCGGCACTCAACCCAAGGCCGTCGAGTTGCTGACCCAGCGCGCCATCTGGTCCCGCGCCCTCATCGACGCCGTCATCGCCAAGACGATCCCCGTCTCCGCCGTGAACGTGAATCAGATCCGCAAGCTCCAGGCGACCAAAGACCCCGCACTCGCCAAGCTCGTGAAGAGCACATTCGGCATCGTGCGTGAGGGTCGCAGCCCGGAGCGGGACAAGACGATCGCTCGCATGAAGAACCTTCTCAATACCACGCCCGGCGACCCGTTCGCGGGCCAGAGGGTGTTTGCCAAGGTTTGCGGCCAGTGCCACAAGATCTACGGCGAGGGGCAGGAGGTCGGCCCCGACCTCACGGGCAACGGCCGGAACGATTTCGAGCAGCTCCTTTCCAACGTCTTCGACCCCAGCCTCGTCATCGGCGCCGCCTACCAGGCCACCTCCGTGGCGACGGCCGACGGCCGCGTCCTGACTGGCTTGCTCGCCGAGGACAACGCCCAGCGCATCGTGCTGAAAGTCCAGGGGGGCAAGTCCGAGATCATCCCCCGTTCCCAGGTCGCCGAGATGAAGGTCGGCTCCCTCTCCCTGATGCCCGAGGATGTCGAGAAGCAACTCACCGACAAGGAATGGGCCGACCTGTTCTCCTTCCTCACGCTCGACAAGCCCCCGAGCGATCCGACCGGCAGGCGGCTTCCGGGAGCGAATCCACGGTAGGACCCCGATGCTTGCTCGGGGGCGATCTCGTCAATTGCGTCTAACCGAACGACCGGGTTCGTTCAGGTTTCTGGATAGGCTCGAACACATCGATCTTTGGACGGACAGGCATCACGGATGAGCGACCTCTTCGATAAGGATCTCGACTCCGCCGCTTCACCCGCGGCGCGTCGCGAGTCGGGCCGCTCGCACGACCCCTACGCCGCACTCCGCCATCGCGACTTCCGGCTGTTCCTGGCGAACAGCGTGGCGGCGACGATCGGCGGGGAGATGCAGAGCGTGGCGGTGGGGTGGGAGCTGTACGAGAGGACCAGTTCGAAGCTGGCGCTGGCGTTCGTGGGACTGGTGCAGGCCCTGCCCGTGCTGCTCCTGGCCTTGCCGGCCGGGCTGGTCGCGGATCGGTTCTCGCGGAAGAAAGTCGTGCTGGCCACGGCCGCCGCGATCACGTGCGGGTCGATCGGGCTGGCGGCCGTCTCGTGGCTCCACGCGCCGGTGGCGTGGTTTTATGTGTTCCTGGCGATCATCGGCATCGCGGGGGCCTTCTCGTTCCCCGCGCGATGGGCGTTCATGCCCGAGTTGGTGCCGGGCGAGGATTTCCACAACGCCGTGACCTGGCGGTCGAGCGCCTGGCAGGTCGCCGCGATGGTCGGGCCGGGACTCGGCGGGCTGGGGATCGCGCTGTTCAAGACGGCAACACCCGTCTATCTGGCCGATGCGGCCTGCGGCGTGGTGGTCTGCGCCATGATCGCGTCGATCCGGAGCCGGCCGGCGGTCAACAAGAAATCCGACCCGATGACCTGGGACACGTTCGCGGCCGGGTTCCGCTTCGTGTGGAGCTCGCCCCTGGTCCTGGCCGCGATCACGCTGGACATGTTCGCCGTACTCCTGGGCGGGGCCACGGCGCTGCTCCCGGTCTTCGCCAAGGACATCCTGCACATCGGGCCGACCGGCCTCGGCTTGCTCCGCGCCGCGCCATCGCTGGGAGCCCTGTCGACCGCGCTGTACATGGCCCACCGGCCACCGCTCCAGAGGGCGGGCCGCGACCTGCTGCTGGCCGTGACGGGCTTCGGCGTGGCGACGATCGTCTTCGGCCTGTCGCGCGACCCGATCCTCTCGTTCGCGATGCTGGTCCTGACCGGAGTCTTCGATAATATCAGCGTGGTGATCCGCTCCACGCTCATTCAGCTTCGAACGCCCGACGCGATGAGGGGCCGGGTCGCGTCGGTGAACAGCATCTTCATCGGCATGTCAAACGAGGTCGGGAGCTTCGAATCGGGCTCGGCGGCCTGGCTGATCGGGACGGTCCCCGCCGTGGTCCTGGGCGGAATCGGCTGCATCGTGGTCGTCATTCTCACGGCGATCAAGTGGCCCGAGATCGTCCGGCTCGGGCCGCTGGATAAACTTGGAGAGGAGACCGATCGCGTCGTGATCCCGGACATCCCGTGTACCCCCCTGGAAATCGAGGGACACCGATGAGCGTATCCGACTGGGTGGCGGAACTGCGCGAGGCGTTCGAGGCCGAGTTCGGGACGGAGTCCCCGAGGATCGGGGCGCTGGCGACGGTCGACGACGCGGGCCGTCCCCGCGTCCGCTCGGTCGTCTGTCGGAATGTCGAGGAGGATGGGACGCTCTGGGTCGCCAGCGACGCCCGGAGCGAGAAGAACCGCGAGGCCCGTGCCCATCCGTTCGGCGAGATCGCCTTCTGGCTGCCGACCCTCCGCGAGCAGTTTCGCGTGGCCGGTTCTCTGCGGATTTCCGCGATGGGCGACCGCCGCGATCGCGTCTGGGCCGAGCTTTCCGATGCGTCGCGCGCCCTGTTCTTCTGGCCCCCGCCCGGGGGGCCGATCCGCGAGGACGCCGAGCTTCCCGACCGGGTCGATGTCTCGACGCAGATCCCCGGCACGTTCGAGTTGCTCGTCCTCAAGGCCGACCGGGTCGATCACCTCGACCTGAACGAACATCCGCACCGTCGCCGGATCTGGCGTGCGGATCGCTCTTGGGCCGTGAGGGAGGTGAACCCGTGAGGGCGAGACTCGGGGCGAGGCGTGTGGCTCGCCACCGGTGAGGCGGGCAACCCTTGCCGCTGAGGCGTCGTCGGATTACGCTGATTTCCGACAAGTGAGATCATCATGGTCCGGAGTTGAATCGCAATGCCAACGGTCACGGTCGAGGGAGAGAAGCCGTTCGAGGTCCAGGCGGGCACGAAGCTCGTGCTGGCGATCGAGGACGCGGGGATCGACATCCTGCACCGTTGCGGCGGGAACGCGCGCTGCACGACCTGCCGGGTGCAGGTCGTCTCGGGGCATTTCGCCCCGATGGACGAGCTGGAGCGCGAGCGCCTGGCTCGTGAGGCGAGCTTTGGCCCCGACATCCGCCTCTCGTGCCAGGTCCGGATCGAATCGGACGTGACCGTGCGCGTGCTGGGACGAGCCGCCGCCGCGGGCATCCCCGCCGGACCACGACCGGTCGATTGATGTGACGGATTGGAGATTCGCGATCCGAGTTCCACCGCGAACCGGACCCGCGAATCTCCGATTCGATCCGATCCGACTCAGCCTTGCTTCTCGCTGCACTTCTTGCAACGTGCGATATGCTTGCGGACTCGTCCGCCACAGCGCTTGCAGATGCTGAACTTCGTGGTATGCATCTTCTTCTTGCGAGGACGGTAGGACACGAAACACCTCGACAGTACGTAGAAGGACGCGCCCCGACCTCTCCGGCCAGGGCGAAGGCCGCCAGTGTAACCGATCGTCCCACCCGTCGACCAGACCTCTCGACCAGTCCCGGTCCCGGGAATCCGTCGGCTCACCCAAATTTTTTCACACGCCCGCGATTTCGATGGCGTGTCGAGCGTCCGCCGTCTGAGGAGGCCCGGAGTCGATTCGCTCCTTACTGGACCGGGATTAACTCTTAAGGATGTCTCGGCCCGAGCGAAGAACCTATCAGGAGGCTCCGCGCGGTGCTTGACCGACTCGAAGGCTTTGGTCGATTCGTGGATTTCGCCCTGCGGGCGATCCTGGCGATCCCTCGCGCCGCGATCGCGCGCCCGCTCGCCTGTGCCCGCCAGTTCGAGCGGGTGGCGTGGGGCAGTCTGCCGATTGTCATGGTCGCCGGGCTGAGCGTGGGGCTGGTCACCTGGCTCCAGATGCGGCGGCTGCTGGTCGTCTGGGCCGCGCAGGAGACGCTGCCGTCGGTGCTCGCGGTCGCCGTTCTGGTCGAGACCGGGCCGATCCTCGCCTCCTTGCTCGTCGCCGGACGGCTGGGCGCGGGCCTGGCGGCGGAACTCGGGTCGATGACGCTCACCGAGGAAATCGACGCCCGCGAAGTGCTGGGTGCGCCGACGATCTCCACGCTGGTCGCTCCTCGGGCGATCGCGTGCATGATCGCCGTCCCGTTGCTGACGGTTCTCATGGATACTTTTGCGCTGATGGGTGGCCTGATCGCCGAGATGACGGCCGGATCGCTCTCCGTTCGGGCCTACAACACACGCTCGCTCGACTTCCTCTGGCTGCGAGACATCGTACCTTCCACGCTCAAGACGGCGGTGTTCGGCCTCCTGATCGGCCTCGTGGGTTGCTGGACCGGCCTCCATGCCGATCGCTCGACCGAGGCGGTCGGCCATGCGGCGACGCGCGGCGTGGTGCGGTCGATGCTCGCGGTTTTCGCGGCGAACATCGTGCTCGTCCCGCTCATTCAAGGGCTTGTGGATCGGATTGGCTGGGCGGGATAATCCAGGGCGTGACGCGAGTCCGCCGTCTTTCGCGACGATCAGAAGAGGCAGGTCCATGTCCCACGAGATCAGCCGCACCCGCGCCCTGCTCAACGCCATCCTTGCCCTGGCGGTGATCGCCGTCGCCGGGTTCGGGGCCACGCGGGTGGCGCGGCGTCACTGGCAAGGACAGAAGACCTTTTCCGCACGGGTCGAGATGGCGCAGGTGGGTGGCCTGGAGCTTGGCGGCAAGGTTCGCGTTCAGGGGATCGACGCCGGAGTCGTGGAAGCCATCATTCCTCCGTCCCTGCCGGGGAAGCCCATCTCGCTCGTGTTGCGGATCGACGAGGGCCTGCGGCATCTCGTCCGGTCCGATGCCACCGCCCGGATCACCGCCCAGGGCGTGATCGGCGCCAAGATTCTGGAGATCGTTCCCGGACGACCCGACGCGACGCCCCTCGCCGATGGCGGATCTCTCCGCGCGGAGCCGACCGTGGAGTTTGCCGATCTCCTGAAGGACGCCGCGTCCGCGCTCAAGCGGATCGACTCCGTCGCCAGGTCCGCCGAGACGGGCCTGGGCGAGATCACGGCCATCGCCGCCGAGATCCGCGCCGGTCGGGGAACGCTCGGCAAGCTCGTGCGCGACGACGAGGCCTATCAACGTCTCATCGCAATGTCCACGCGAGGCGAGAAGGCGCTCGGCGACCTGGACGAGAACCTCGCCGCCTTGAAGCGTACCTGGCCGATCTCCCGCTACTTCAACGGCCGCGGATTCGACGACCGCGACCGCGTCCTGTTCCAGCCCGGCTCCGAGCGCGAGAGCCGCACGCTTCTCGTGGACAACCTCTTCGAGCCCGGCCGCGCCGTCTTGACCTCCGGCGGGCGCAAAGAGCTGGACGACGTCGCCAGATGGTTCTTCAAATTCCACCGCCCGAAGACCACCGAGGTCGTCATCGCCGCCTTCACCGACGACCCCCTCGGCGACGAGGACCTGGCCCAGGCCCTCACCCAGGAACAGGCCGAGGCCGTCCGCCGCTACCTCACCAAGCAACACGCCCTCGATTCCACCGGCTGGTTCTCCTCCCGCAAGATCGCCGCCGTCGGCTTCGGCACCCAGGCCCCCCGCACCCTCGCCGAAACCGGTGCCGTGAAGGGTCTGCCCACCAGGCGAGTCGAGATCATCCTGTTTACCCCGCAGGTGTGAACGAGCCGAAGGCGTAAATGGTGTCGTCACGTAAATGGTGTCGGTGCGTAAATGGTGTCAGTTCATTTTTTGACCTTTTTCGGCCGACCACGCGGTCGCGGCGGCCAGCTCGGCAGGCCCAGGCGGTCGGTCGTCGCCACGCACCACGCCTGGCTTCCGAGCGGACGGCCGCTCACGCCCGATGCGCGCACCGCCTCCAGCTCCGAGCGGCCCGGCGGACATGCCACCGAGGCGCGCCAGGCCTCGCGGCGGGACGGCTCGTCGTCCCCCAGGTCGGACCATTCCGGGAAGTTGTCCAGGAGCGGGTCGGCACGGACACCGACGCGGCCCGGGTGGCTGGACCAGCGATAGTCGGCCGCGTCGGCGACCATGCCGGCCCGCAGCGGATTGGCCTCGACGTAGGCCAGGACCGTGAGGAAGTAGGCCCCGTCCTCCACGGCCGGGCTCTTGAACCGGCCCTGCCAGACGTGGCCCGAGGTCTTGTGGCGGCGGTGGTAGCGCCAGGTGTGGGCGACGGTGAGCGACTGCATGATCCGGCTGATCGACTGGTCGGGTCCGGGGCGGAGGACGAGGTGGACGTGGTTGGTCATCAGGCAGTAGGCATAGAGGCGGAAGGGGTAGCGGGTCTTGGCCTTGGTGAGGGCGTCGAGGAAGGCGAGCCGGTCGCCGTCGTCGGTGAACACGTCGGCGCGGTTGTTGCCCCGATTCAGCGCGTGGAAGGTAAGGGAGCCGTCGGGGTCGGGCAGCGGTCGAGGTGGTCGTCCCATGCCCCGGAGCCTACCGAGATGGAGACAGGAAAGTCAAGAAAACTGAACTGTTCTGAAAATATCATTATTTCTATGAGATCTGCATGCGGACAACGATCGCCGACGCGGTTGTGTCCGGTCCGGAGGTGGCTTGGATGTCGAGGATTCTTGCTCCTCAGGCGGCCTCGGCGATCTCTTGGTAGGTCGTGTTCTCCTTGAGCATGTGGTAAACGATCACGAGGATCGTGTGGGCGACCGCCACTGCGGCTCGCTTGTTGCCGCGACTTCTCGCGATCCGGCGGAACTTCTTCGAGAGCTGCGTCCCCTTGGCTCGAAAGGCCGCCCAGGCCGACTGCACCAACGCGGTCTTCAACCAGCGGTTGCCGGGCGTGGTTCGGCCGCTTTGCCGCTTGCCGGCGCTCTCGCGATTGCCGCTGGCCAGGCCCGCCCACGACGACAGGTGGCCCGCCGTCGGGAAACGATCCATGTCCAGGCCGATTTCCGCCAGCACGATCTCCGCCACGCGGAGATCCACCCCCGGGATCGTCGTCAGCCGCAGCACCGTCTCCCAGGACGGATCAAGAGCCTCTTCAATCCGAGCGTCGTAACGAGCGATCAACGACTCCAGTTGCCCCAACTGGTCCATCAGCATCCGCAGCAGGAACTGATGGTGTTCCGTCACCGAGCCGCGTAACGCTTGTTGGAGTCGGGGGATCTTGCCCCGCAACTTTCGCCTCGCCAACTCGGCGAGTTTTACCGGGTCGAATTCCCCCCGAATGATCGCCGCGATCATGTCTCGGCCCGAGACGCCCAAGACGTTGGTGGCCACCGAGCCGAGTTTGATGTTGGCATCTTCGAGGGTCTTCTGGATCCGGTTGGCAACTGCGGACTTCTCGCCGACCAACTGAGTCCGTTGCCGCGTGAGGTCGCGCAACTCGCGGGTGGGTCGCGGCGGGATGAAGCTGGGACGCAACAATCCATGTTGCAATAATTGTGCGATCCATTCGCTGTCCTTGACGTCGGTCTTGCGTCCCGGAACCTGCTTGATGTGGTGTGCGTTGACCAGCACCACGGAGAACCGTCCTTCCAAGAGGTTGAAGACGGGTTTCCAATAGGTTCCGGTCGATTCCATGGCGACGATGGTAACGCCTTGGGAGGCGAGCCAATCGGCCAGGGCAAGCAGGTCGCGAGTCATGGTGGCAAAGGTCTTGGTGAATTTCTCGACCTTGCCTGCGGGGTCGACGCGCCTCACGGTGGCCACGACGGTCTTCTTGTGGACGTCGAGGCCGGCACAGCAGCGATGCAGCACATCCATCGGCGAGCCTCCCCAAAGAGGAAGAAAGGCTCCTCGCGCGGTGCGACATCGC
>JAQGHR010000087.1 GCA_028291545.1 Planctomycetota bacterium
GATCGAGGATGACGACGGCATCTGGCGCAAGCGAAGCCCGGCGATGGCGGCCGGGTTGGCCGATCATGTCTGGTCGATCCCCGAATGGTTGGCGTTTCCGGCCGTGCGACGTTGATAAGCCACCAGGGATATTCATCTGCGCTGCATTCGTGCAACACCGGTGTCCAGGAGGGGAGAGGAAGATGTTTGACGATCGCTCTTCATCGGCACCCGATAGGCTCAATCGATCGGAGGCCGAATATCGAAGGCACGATGCATCCCCGCCCAGACCAGAGATCGTTCGATCTCTGGTCTGGGCGGAGCAGCGCGGACTTTCTGAAGGCGCAGCGGCGCCGACTCACTCTTCTTCTACCTGGCCCCTCGACTTGGCCCACCGCTCGATGATCTGTTGCTGGACGTTGGGCGGGACCGGCTCGTACGACTTGAATTCCATCGTGAAGGAACCCTGGCCCGCCGTCATGCTTTTCAGGTCGGTCGCGTAGCGGAGGACCTCCGAGAGCGGCACGGTCGCCTGGATCACTTGAAGACCGCCCGAGAGCGTATCCATCCCGGTGATATGCGCTCGTCGCGTGGGAAGGTCGGCGGTAATGTCGCCGAACTTGGACGAGGGCACGGTCACCTCCAGCGCGACGATCGGCTCCAACAGCGCCGGCCGCGCCTGGGCAAACGCTTTGCGGAACGCCGAGGCGCTGGCGGTCTTGAAGGCCTGTTCGGAGCTGTCCACGGCGTGGTAGCCACCGAAGAAGACCTCAACCTCGACATCGACGACCGGATTGCCCGAGATCACGCCCTTCTCGATTTGTTCCTTGACACCTTTCTCCACGGCCGGGATGAACTGATTCGGAATGACTCCCCCCTTGATCGCGTCCACGAAGTTAAAGCCCGCCCCTCGCTCTCTCGGCCGAATCCGCAATTGAACGTCGGCAAATTGGCCTCGACCACCGGTCTGTTTCTTGTGCCGATGATGGGCTTCGGCGTCGCCGGTGATCGTCTCCAGATAGGGAACATGGGGCACGTGCGTGCTGATATCAAGCTTGTAACGGTTCTTGAGCCGATGTTGGATGACGTCGAGATGCAATTCGCTCATTCCCGAGATAACCAGCTCGTGCGTTTGCGTATCCCGGCGGATCGTGAACGTGGGGTCTTCGTCGGCGATCTTGGCGAGACCGGCGGAAATCTTCGGTTCATCTTCTCGGGTTTTCGCCTCGACGGCTCGGGGGACCATCGGTGTCGGGAACTTGATGGGACGCATCTTCAGGGCCGAGACCGTCTGTCCACCGCCGATGTTGGAGATGGTGTCGGAGACATGAAGGTCGTCGAATTTCGCCAGCGCCACGATATCTCCGGCGATCGCCTCGGAGACCTCCTCCTGAAGCTTCCCCTGGAGCACGTAGATGTGCCCGGCCTTTGTCGTCTTACCGGTCCGAAGATTCACCAGCGTGCTCTCGGGCGTCAGGCGGCCGGAGAGGATGCGGACGTAGCTCATCTTGCCCATGAACAGATCGTTGGTCGTCTTGAACACCTGGGCGACGAAAGTGCCGTCCTCGGCCGGCGAGATCTCCACCTCGGCCTCGCCCTCGGCGATTGCTCCAAATCGGTGGATCGCATCGGGTGCCAGGCCACACTCGGCAACGAGGTCGAGCAGTTCCCGGACGCCGATATCCTTCCTCGTTGAGAGGCACACGACCGGGACAAGCTGGCCGCTCGACATCGCGGAACACGCGGCATGTCGGAGGTCGATCGGATCGATCGTTTCTCCCTCCAGATAGCGCATCATGAGGTCTTCGTCGGTCTCCACGATCTGCTCGACGAGCATCTGGTAGGCCTCCGACGGATGCATCGGGCAGTCGGCGGGAACATCCTGGAGTGAGCCCAACACATCGATGACGCCGGAGAATGCAGCCCCCTGCCCGGTCGGCAGATTGAACGGAACGCACTGTGGCCCGAATGTCTCGCGGATCGACTCCAGATCGCGGACGTAATCGACGTTGTCCGCGTCCATTTTTGTGATCACGACGATCCGGCCGAGGCCCAATCGTCCGGCTTCGTGAAAGATCCGGCGCGTGTTGACTTCGATGCCGGTGGGGCCGGAGACGGAGACGATCACGTTCTCCACGGCGGCGAGTGCCGAGAGGGCGTTTCCGATGAAGTCGGGGTAGCCCGGAGAGTCGATCAGGTGGATCTGCCTGCCCTTCCAGGCGAGGTGGCCTACGTGGCAGTCGATGGTGAAATGCCGGCGCTTTTCTTCATCGTCGACATCGAGTGCGCTGGTCCCGTCGTCGACCGAGCCACGTCGAGTCGTGGCGCCTGAGTCGTAAAGAAGGGCGTCGGCCAAGCTAGTCTTGCCCGACGCCCCATGTCCAGCGAGCGCAATGTTGCGGATGTCCCCGACATGATAGGTCGTGGTCATGGTACCTCCAGTTCGCAATTCGCAGTCCGCGGTTCGCCGAAGGCGCGGGCGGACGGTGCATCCGTGCGGGACGGATGGATCGCCTGAGAACCGCGAACCGCGAACCGCGAACTACCGGGAAAGGGCATCTCGAAGTGAGAAACGACCTTCGTAGAGGGCGCGCCCGACAATGCAACCCGCGATGGGCAGAGTCGCCAGGCGGTCCAGATCCTCCAACGACCCGACGCCCCCGGACGCGATGACCGGGGTTCTGATGCGTGCGGCGAGTGAGCCCGTCAGGGCCAGGTTCGGTCCATCGAGCATCCCGTCGCGAGCGATATCGGTGTAGACGACCGCCCCGAGCGGCAGGTCGTCGAACTGCTCGGCCAGACTGACGGCCACGACGCGGGACACGTCGAGCCATCCGTCGGTCGCGACATGGCCATCCCGCGCATCCAGTCCGAGCACGATGCGATGAGGATGGCGCAGCACCAAGCTACGGAACCAATGCGGGTCTTTGAGCGCTTGAGTGCCGACGATGACCCGTTCGATCCCCGCATCCAGCCATGCGGCCACCGTGGCGTCGTCACGGACACCGCCACCAAGCTGGCACGGGACCGAAACCCGAGCAAGGATCGACTTCACAGCCTCGACATTCACCGGA
The DNA here is from genome assembly GCA_028291545.1 of Planctomycetota bacterium. Classification (GTDB taxonomy): domain Bacteria; phylum Planctomycetota; class Planctomycetia; order Isosphaerales; family Isosphaeraceae; genus JAQGHR01. The sequence continues at coordinate 3,054 of JAQGHR010000087.1, forward strand.
CGGCCCAGCTTGGCCCCATCGAGGTCCACCAGGTGCAGGCGCGTCGCCCCTTCGGCCACCCACTTGGCAGCCATCTCGGCGGGGTCGTTCCCGAAGACCGTCTCCCGGTCATAGTCTCCTTGAACCAGGCGGACACACTGCCCGCCTCGGAGATCAATGGCCGGTATCACTTGCATGTCTTCACCGAATCATGAACGTGTCTGGACCCAACCCTGACTCTAGCCGGGCCCGACCCGCCCTGCAATAAGGTAGACATCGGCAATTCTCGCCGGCCCCGAAGTCAGGCCCTCGCGAAATTCGCGTAGATCGCCAAACCGGCTTTCTGACTTTTCTCGGGGTGGAACTGGCAAGCGACCAGGTTGTCGCGCCCGACGATCGCCGCGAACGGACCCGGGTAATCGGCCTCGGCGATAACGTGATCGGGATTCGTCGGCGATGCGTAGTAGGAATGCACGAAATAAACCGAAGGGCCGGACTTGAAGCCACCCAGGAGGGGAATGTCGCGGACAATTCTCAGCGAATTCCAGCCCATGTGCGGGATCTTGAGACCCTCGGCCGAGGCAAACTTTCGAACCCGCCCCGGCAGGAGGGCGAGCCCAGCGTGCAAGCCGTCTTCATCGCTCTCGTCGAACAGGAGCTGGAGCCCAAGGCAAACGCCAAGACAGGGCTTCCCGGCGCGGGCCGCTTCGACGAAGGCCGCGCCAAGGCCGGTCCTCTTCAACTCGGCGGCCGCGTCGGCAAAGGCCCCCACACCGGGGAGGATAACCTTATCCGCCCGACGGACGACATCCGGGTCGCAGGTGATGACGGCCTGATGCCCCACCGCCTCAAGAGCTTTTTGAACACTCCGAAGGTTCCCCATGCCGTAGTCAATGATGGCAATCATGCGCAGCCTCCGAGCGATCCGATTCCCCGGTCCCAACGACCCATCGTAGCGGCCGACGGACCCGGCTGCCAAGCACGGACGCTCGGGCATCGCGACGCCGGCGCGGGGCCGGATTCCAACCTCGGAATTCTGGCATCGCTATTATCGGAGGCGGCGGGCGGGCGAAGTCGCGCCTCGGGCGACCGGCATCCAGGGCGAATGATCGTCGAGCCGGCTCTGTGGGCCGAAATCATCCAGATCGCGGCGTGAGGGGGGGGAGTCCAATCCATCGTCCGTCGTCCGATCTTCCGATTCATCCAGGCTGCGGCGTTCATTGGGGATCTGAGCAAACGGAGTCTTCCGACCTTTGGACGGAGCCGACCGTGCGGGGGTCGCTCGTCGAGTTGAAGAGCGATCGGACCCCGACGCGGATTGCGACGGCGCGGGGGTCTTGCCGTCGTCATAACCCTGCCGACTGATGACCGTACGGGCATCGTCCAGCCTGGCGGCCAGATCGCCGTTTTGAGCGTCGATCTCCGCGAGTTGAGCTTCGACTCGACGGTTCTCGCTTTTCTGCTCGGCCAGTTGTTTCGCCAGTTGTTCCTTCTCCGACTCAAGCTGCGCCACGTTGGACTTCAGCGCACCCATCATCGTCTGCCGCCGGAGGAACGGCCCAGGCTGCGAACATCCCGACGATAACGTGAGAAGGAGAATCAAGCCGAGCACCGACCGCGAACCGAGCCGGGTAGGTTCGGTCAGGAAAGCTCGCAGGGCTGTGGGCGCATGACGGTCCATGACCGAATCGTATCACGCGGACCAACCGGAGTCGGGAAATCCGTCCTTCGTCTTCGATGCATAATCGCTCGGTGGCCGATCATCGGGAATAGCGGAAGGATCGGCATCGTCGGTGCGATCGGATGGATGACGGAACCGCTTCATCGTGATCAAGATCGTGAAGACCAGAGCCGTGAGGATCGAGCCGGCAATCGCGCCGAGCAGGATGGCTACGCCCGATGTCGTCTTCCACGGCCCGAACCCGAACGGTATCCGGACGTCGACCTCCGTATTGTTCATGACGATGAACCAGAGCGTCAGCCCCAGCACGAATGCGACGGCGACGAGTCGTCGATACACCCACAGGTTTCGAACCAAGCCAGCCGAGCGACGGCGCTTGTACGGAGCGATCATGGGAGAGACCTCGTTTCGCGCAGCGTAGGCCAGTTGACGATCAGCAAGACACGTTGATGAGGCAGGACGGGTCGTTCGGGTGTTAGCCTCCGACGGCTCCCCACAGGAAGCTTGCCGCCTCACCAAGTTGCCTGTAATAGTTCGCCAGGAACGACTTCCATACCCACGGCCATCCGAGCGTCAGGAGCAGGGACGCCATGCTGAGATAAGGCCCGAAAGGGATTTCGCTATCCACGGGCCGGAATTTTCCGTGGACGATCAGAATCCAGAGCATTCTCACGGATTTCACCAGCGGCTCGATCAATCCCAGCAAGACGGCGAGGAAGACGGCGGGGGGGAGAATTTGCCAGCCCAGGAACGACCCAATCATCGCCATCAAGGTCACGTCGCCGAATCCCATCGCCTCTTTGCGGAAGAGGATGCGCCCGAAGATGCGAATCGCCCAGATGATTCCGCCTCCGACGAGAAGGCCCGTGATTCCGATTCGAAAGCCTTCCCAGGCGGTTGTCGCTTCCAATGGCGATGGGCGTGCCCAGGGCATCAACGTACCGAGGCCAAGGCCGACGATCATCCCGGTGACCGTGATCGCGTCCGGGATGATCCGGTAGTCATAGTCGATAAACGTGGCGACGATCAGGAACGATATGAGCAAGAAGTGATAGCCCGCGCGGGAAAAATCCTTCGGTTCCAGCCCCCCGTATACGAGCTCCGCAAAGTAAACCGCAACAAACAGCGCCCCGGAAAGGAATTCGATCAGCGGATAACGGGCCGGAATCGGCAAGGAGCAGGATCGGCAACGACCACCAAGCAGGATCCACCCGAGGACGGGGACGTTATCTCGCGCCGAGATGGCTGAATAGCACCTCGGGCAATGCGAACCGGGCCAGATCAGGCTCTTTTGAAACGGGATGCGGTAGATGCAGACGTTCGCGAAGCTCCCGACCGTCGCGCCGAGCGCGAAAACCCAGAGTCCTCCCAGGATGTATCCGGCTTCGATCATCGCCGTTCTTTCAGGGCAAGCTCAGGTGATCGGAGCATTCGCACCACGAGTTCCGCAACGTCCTCGGGCGAGCGAGCGGAGCAGTCGACAATCACGTCGGCAAGTTCGCGATAGGACGGCTCGCGTTCCTTCAAGATCTGAGGCACCTCATCAACCAGTCCGGCAGCCGTCAGCGCCGGCCGTTGCTGAGCATCGAGACGAAGGCGGCGCACCAGGACCTCTGCGGGCGCCGAGAGCCACACGATGATGCCAAACTTCGCCAGTTCGCATCGATTCGACTCGCGGAGAATCGCTCCTCCGCCCGTCGCAACGACAACCCCAGGGTGCTCCCTGCAAACCTCGCGGAGGACCCGCTCCTCCAAAGATCGAAAGGCCGGCTCGCCTTCGTCCTCGAAGATGTCTGCGATCGTTCTGCCCGCCCGGCGCTCGATCTCGGCATCGAGGTCGATGAAGGATCGGCCCAATTTTTCGGCCAAATGACGACCGACCGTCGTCTTGCCGGACGCTCGGTAGCCGATCAGTACCAGGCCCGATTCGGCGGGCAGAGGAGAAGAATCAGCCACGTGGCGTCAATCGTCCTTCGCCGGGTTGAGCTTCTTGCGGACGATCTCTCGCATCAACTCGACGGGTGCGTCCTGTCCGGTGTAATAGCGGAACTGCAGCGCCGCTTGGTAGACAAACATGTCGACCCCGGTGATCGTGATGCATTCATGCGACTGGCCGAGCTTGAGGAACAACGTGTTCTCGGGATGATAGACCGTGTCGAACACCACCATGCCCGGCCGGAAAGCGGCGGGGGGAACGGGCGACTCGTCCACGTTGGGGTGCATGCCGACGGGTGTCGCGTTGATAATCACATCGCACGGAGTACCAGCTCGCATCGCCCAGTTGATGGCGCGGCAGCCGACTTCCTCCGCGAGCTTGACCCCGCGTTCCTCGTTCCGATTGCAGACCGTGATCCCCGCCCCCCGTCTCGACAGGCCGAATGCGATCGACCTCGCGACTCCGCCGGCCCCCAGGATAAGAACCTGCTTGTCGAGGATAGCGCTGTGTTCATCGCCGGGGGATCCGCCAAGGGCTTGCTCCAGGGATACCATCGCCGCTCGATAATCCGTGTTGTGCCCTACCAGCTTTCCGCCCTGATTCAGCACCGTGTTGCACGCGCCGGTGCGTTCGACCGATTTATCGACCGCGTTCATCAGGGGAATAATCGCTTCTTTGTGCGGGATCGTGACGCTGATCCCCTGGATATTGAGCCATGAAAGTGCAGCGAGAGACTCCTTCAGCGTTCCAACGGGGATCTGGATCGGGACCATGACCTTGTTCAATCCGAGTTTCCGGAAGGCCGCGTTATGGATCGCCGGGCTGAGGCTGTGCCCGATCGGGTCTCCGATGACGGCATACACCTCGGTCTCGCCGTTGATCCGATCGTACTGATAGTCGCTCCTCAGGTCGCCGAACCGCGGCATACCGGGTGCAAACGTCAGGTCGGGGTTGAAGCCGGCGTAGGTGAACGGCGCGCCGAATTTTGCGCCAAGAATGCGCGTGAAGAGACCGAGAGGCCCCATGCAGATACCGATCGTGGGTGTCTGGGTCCTGCCGACGAACGCGAGCATCCTCGATGCATCGGACAGATTCTGGGCCAGGCACGCGATCTTGGTCACGTCAGGGTCGCCCTTGGCGATCTGCTCGGCAAGCTCCTCGATCCTCTGCGGCGTCTTCTTGAAGTTGTGGATCGAGACGATCCGTTGAGTCTTGCCAAACCTGGGCCGGGGAATGTCCAGCGCGGTATCGGCCTCCAGATCGACGTATTCAACCCCCATGACGATCGCCTCGCGGATCAGGCGTCGTCGCTTCTCCTCATCGCCTCGCCACAGCCCGCCGTCGGCACCTCGCCGAATCGTGAACACCACCGGCGTGAGCCGATTCCCGAGGATCCGCTTCAGATCGGGATCTCGCCTCAGGCAGTCAATGCGCAGTTCGACCAGCTCGGCACCGGCGTCCGCCGCTGCCTTCCATTCCGCCAGAAGCGACGAATGCCGCCCTCGACCAATCGTGATGCAAATCATAAGAAAGTGTGGGCCGGGAGACTTCGGTCGTGGGCTGAGATAAGGCCGACCATTTCCATCGGATGGCCTCCACTATACGGTGCGAAAGCACCGGATTGAAGTCCCCGACCATGCGCGGCGTCGGTTCTCCGAGCTTCGACTGCCGTTCGCCTGACGGGCCCCGACTCTCCGGACCTCAGATACGCCCGAATTGACGTTCCAACTCGGCCTTGGTGAATGTCAGAGCCGTCGGCCTTCCATGCGGACAATGGTGGGTGTTGGCCGCAAGGTGGCGCCGGGCCAGTAACGCTTCGATCTCATCGGCCGAGAGCTTCTGATTCGCTTTCACCGCGGCCTTGCAAGCCACCATGTTGAGCACGTCCTCAAGCAGGCCGTCCGCCGTGGGAGCAATGGGGCTGGATCGGAAATGGTCGGCCAGATCCTTGACCAGACGGTCGGCCGGCACATGGTGGAGCATGGCCGGCACGCTCGTGACAAGCACCGTATCCCCCCCGAATGGCTCAATACCCAGCCCCAATTGAGCGAGGACATCCTTTCTTTGAAGCAACTCCACACCATCCGCCGCGGAGAGGTCCACCGTCTCGGGAACGAGCAGTCGTTGCGACTCGACCCCGCCGGACATGACCCTTGCCTTCAACTCCTCGTACAGGATTCGCTCGTGGAGCGCGTGCTGGTCGATCACGACCATGCCGTCTGCGGTCTCGGCGATCAGATAGGTGTCATGGACCTGGATCGCCTTCGGGGGCAATTCGTGCGTGGGTAAACCAGACGCAGTGAACGGTTCCGAATCGACATTGGTAATCGAGGCAGCAGGCTTGCCCGTGGAGGTCGTCTCCGCCGGGGCATCCGGCTCCCGAAACTCGTTGAAAACCCGTGGTGCCTGAGGCCCAGACGGCGCCGGCGGGAGATTCGCAGCCCATGACGGTTCCGGGCGGCCCCCGGCGTACCCGGCAGGAGGAAAGTTTTGAAAAGTCTTCGTCGGACTCGACGAGAACCATGACGACACGGATTGCTTATCCGAGGCCGCCGCACTAAGGCCGAAAGACGCCGGGCTGGCGGAATCTGTCCTGTCCGGTGTCAGTTCCTGCCCCACAGGAGGGGGTGCCTGGAGGCGCGAGTGCAGGTCGCTGGTCAGAAACGTCTGTCTGACCGAGGCGAGGAGTTGAGAATAGATCCGGTGCCCGTCACGGAAACGGACCTCGACTTTCGTGGGATGAACGTTGACATCGACGTCTTCGGGAGGAATGTCCAGGAAGAGGAACGCCACCGGGAGTCGGCCGACCATCAAAAGACCACGATAGGATTCGGAAAGGGCGTGCCCCAGCGAACGGTCACGGACATAGCGACCTCCGACGAACAGAAACTGTCCCTTCGGAGTCGATCGGCTCTGCGACGGATGAGCCACATAGCCCCAGATATGGATCGACTCCGTACGGTTCTCGATCCACAGCAGCGATTCCGCGAGCTCCTTCCCGAAAAAGGTCGCGACGCGTTCCTTGATTCCAGTCGAAGCCTGGAGGTCATAGACCGTCTTACCGCCGGACTTGAACGTCAGGTGGACGGTTGGATGCGCCAGGGCAATCCGGGTGAACATCTCGGCGACGTGGCCGGATTCGGTTGAATCGGATTTCAAGAAGGTCCGACGCACCGGCGTATTGAAGAACAGGTTGCGGACCTCGATCATGGTCCCTTGCGACCATGCGCATTCGCGAATCGGGACGGCAATACCGGCATCGATCGAAAGTTCGACCCCGTGAGGCGCGTCGCTCGTCCTCGACTGGCACCGGACCCGGGAGACCTCGGCGATGGCCGCAAGGGCTTCTCCCCGGAAGCCCAGGGTCCGGATGCGAAAGAGATCCTCCGCCTCGGCGAGTTTACTGGTCGCGTGAGGCTGGAACGCGAGGACCAGATCCTCCCGGTCCATGCCCGTGCCGTTGTCGGCGACCCGGATCAGATCCTTCCCGCCCCGCTCCACGGAGACTTCCACGCGCGAGGCGCCCGCGTCGATCGCATTTTCCAGCAGTTCCTTGACCACGCTGGCGGGTCGCTCGACGACCTCGCCCGCGGCAATCTGATTGATGACCGAGGACGGTAGCTGGCGAATAATGCCCATGTAGGCGGCTCCTATACCATGCCGCCATTATACCATTTGATCGTTTGTATAGTACATTTCGACGCCGAACGGTGCGCGACGTTTCGAGCCGACTCAGCCGATTCCGAATTCCTTGATCTTCCGGTAGAGCGTCCTCTCGCCGATGCCGAGCATGCGGGCGGCCTCCTCGCGATTTCCGCCGGTGAGCTTGAGGCACTCGGCGATATAGTAATGCTCGACCTCTTCCAACGGGCGCCCGATGAGCTGCGACACTCCCGCGGCACTCTCAGCACCTTGGGGTGTCACGGCCTGGAGGTCTTCGGTCAGATCGTCAAGGTCGAGCACGCCATCCGAGTCAATCACGATCATGCTCTCGATCGTATTACGAAGCTCTCGAACATTGCCCGGCCAGGAGTATCCGGTCAAGACCTTGCGAACCGCCGGACTGACGCCTTTGATGGTCTTGTGATGCGACGTGGAGAACTCCTTGAGGAAATACTCGATCAGGAGAGGCATGTCCTCACGGCGGGCGCGTAGCGGTGGCAAACGGACGCTCACGACCTTGAGCCGGTGGTAGAGATCCTGGCGGAACTTCCCGGCCGCGATCACCTCGGCGAGATCTCGGTTCGTGGCCGAGACGAGGCGAACGTTGACCTTCACGGGCTCGTTCGTGCCCACCCTCACGACCTCGCCGGTTTCGAGGACCCGGAGGAGCTTGACCTGGATCGGCATGGGAATGTCGCCGATCTCGTCGAGGAACAGAGTGCCGCCGTTGGCGTACTGGACCCGCCCCACCCGGTCGCGATCCGCACCCGTGAAGGCCCCCTTCACGTGTCCGAACAACTCCGATTCCAGGACGTTTTCACTTAGCTCCGCGCAATTCAGGGCCACGAACGGCTTGTTTCTCCTCGGACTGTTCACATGGAGCGATTTCGCGACCAATTCCTTACCGGTGCCGCTCTCCCCCGTGACGAGGACTGTCGCCGACGTCGGCGCGATCTGCTTGAGGCGGTCGATGACGGTGTGCATGGCCGGGGAATTCCCGACGACACCTTCAAAGCCGTATTTCTCGTCCAGTTGCCGTTTCAGTTCCAGGTTCGTCCGCGCCAATCGTTGAGACTGGGAACGGCGGTCGACGACGGCGCGGAGTTCACCGATGTCGAGGGGTTTGATGAGGTACTGCGCCGCGCCCGCCTGGATCGCGGCGACGGCCTCCTTGCTCTGATTCAGCCCGGTCAGGATGACGACCTCGGCGTCGGGAAGTTCTTCCTTCGCCTTGCACATCACCTCCATGCCGCCGATGTCGTTCATCAAGAGGTCGGTCAGGACGATGTCGTATTCCTGCTCCTCGATCAGGCGCACGCCCTCCCGACCGCTGCTGGCGACGGTGCATTCGTATCCGACTCGCTCCAGGCTCTCGGCCACGGCCTGGGCGTGGGGCTCGTCATCGTCGACGACGAGGACGCGAATGGGCTGATCCATGCGGGTGAGTCATCCGAGTAGGCGGGCAGGAATAGTCAGGCCAGGGGCAGGCGCAACGTGAACTTTGTGCCCTTCCCGATCTCGCTCTCCAGGGAAATTGTACCGCCGTGCGCCTCGACGATGCGACGGACGGTCGGGAGGCCGAGACCGTTTCCGCCCGGGCGAGTCGAATAGAAGGCATCGAACACCCGCGATTGCACGTCCGGCGGGATGCCGCAACCGGTGTCGGTCACCTCCAGCACGGCCTGGTCGCCTTCCCTCCGGGTGGCCAGAATCAACTCCCCACCATCGGGCATCGCGTGAAGCGCATTGAGAGTCAGGTTCAGCAGAGCTTGCTTGAATAGCTCGACTTCAAGACTGACCGGTGGCAGGTTCTCGGCATAATGGGTCCGGATGACGACCCCCTGCGCCGAGGCCTGCCCCTCCTGGAAGTCACGCAGGACATCCACCACCTCATTCAGGTCGGCGGGCTGGAGTCGAAGCTCCTGGACCCGAACGAACCGGAGGAAATCTTCCAGGATGTTCTGGAGCCTCTGACTCTCCTTACGGACCCGCTCGATCTTCTGGAGGACGCGCCGATCTCGCTGGATCTCGCTGCCACGGAAGTCCTCGGCCAGGAGCTCGAGGTTCAGTTGCATGGTCGAAAGCGGGTTGCGTATCTCATGGGCGAGGCCGCCGGCAAGCTGGGCAATCTCGTGGTATTGCGCGCGGAGGCGCTCGTTGACCTCGGGGCCGTCCGATCGAACCGTCTCGGGAAGCGTCGCCGCCCTGTCAGACATGGCGTGGCCTCCAGGACAAGGAGGGCGCCCGCGAGGACGCCGAGGAAGCGGAGAGAAGAGGGAAACACCCCCTGCCCTCGCCTTCCTCGGCGTCCTGGCGGTTGAATCCATCAAATCAATCGCGTCGAGGCCCGCGATCGCCGTATCCACCGCCGGTCGGGCGACGGGGAGGAGGCCCCCCGCGATCGCCGCCACCGCTGCTACCACCGCCGCCGGCTGGGCGTTCGCGGCCGGCGTTCTCGTCGGGGATTCCTCGCTCGGCCATGGCCACCTTGCGAGAAAGCTTGACGCGGTCCTGATCGTCCACGGCGATCACTTTGACGAGCATCGTGTCACCGACGCGGCAGATGTCGGTGACGGAACCGACATAGCCTTCGGACAGCTCGCTGATGTGGACGAGTCCGTCCTTGCCCGGCAAGATCTCGACGAAGGCGCCGAAATCCTTGATCGAAGTCACCCGCCCCTCGTAGATGCCGCCGGGCTTGACGCCCTCGGTCATCGCCTGGATGCGAGCGGCGGCCGATTCGGCACCCGCGGCGGTCGAGCTCGACAGCGTGACGATGCCCGAGTCCTCGATATCGATCTTCGCGCCGGTCTCATCCTGAAGGCGACGAATCGTCTTCCCGCCGGGGCCGATGACGAGGCCGATCTTCTCCGGGTTGATCTGGATCTGGATGAGCCTCGGGGCATTCGCGGAGATCTCTTCGCGAGGCCGCTTGATCGCCCGAAGCATGGCCCGGAGGATCTCCAGGCGAGCTTCACGGGCCTGGTCGAGGGTCTCGCGGACGATGTCCTCGGTGATGCCGTGGTTTTTCAGGTCGAGTTGAATCCCGGTCACCCCGCGCTGGGTGCCCGCGACCTTGAAGTCCATGTCGCCGAAGTGGTCTTCATCCCCGATGATGTCGGTCAACAGGATGTACCGACCGGTCGTCTCGTCCTGAACCAGGCCGATCGAGATGCCCCCGACGGGGTCGGAGATCGGTACGCCGGCATCCATCATGCTGAGCGTGCCGCCACAGACCGAGGCCATCGAGCTGGAGCCGTTGGACTCGAGGATGTCTGACACCAGGCGAATCGTGTAGGGAAATTCGTCGCGGGGCGGAAGAATCGGAGCGAGGCAGCGCTCGGCGAGCATGCCGTGGCCGATCTCGCGGCGGCCCGGTCCGCGGATCGGGCGAACTTCGCCGACCGCGAACGAGGGCATGTTGTAGTCGAGGTAGAACTTCTTCGAGAATTCTTCCATGATCCCGTCCACCCTCTGTTCATCGGCCGAAGTGCCGAGAACCGTGGTGACGAGGGCCTGCGTCTCGCCCCTCTGGAACAGGGCCGAACCGTGGGCACGAGGGAGCAGCGACACCTCGCACGAGATCGGGCGGAGGTCCTTGGGACCACGGCCGTCGGGTCGGAAGCCGTCGAGAATCATCTCGCGGACAACCCGTTCCTGGAGGGCGTGGAACGCGGACTTGACCTGCACCGGCGTGGGGACGTTCTCCGCGCCCGGCGGGCTGTTCTCGGCGATGACTCGCTTTTCCAGCTCCTTGACGGCCGCGTTCCGCTCGGCCTTGATGATGATGGTCTTGGCCTGCCGAAGGTCGTGCGAATAGCGTTCATGCAGGCTCTGGATGAGCGGGTCGTGGATCTCTTCCGGGTGCTCCAGCGGCGGCAGTCCGGCGGCTGCGCGAAGACGATGCTGGAGGTCGATGAGTTCCTGATTGATCTTATGAGCTTCCAGGATCGCCGCGGCCATCTCGGCCTCGGGAAGCTCCTGGCCGAAGCCCTCGATCATCACGATCGCGCGATTGGTGGACGCGACGACCAGGTCGAGGTCGCTCTTGCTCATCTCCTCGGCGGTCGGGAACGGCACGAATTGACCGTCAATCCTAGCCAGGCGGACCGCGCCGATCGGGCCCTGGAATGGGAGGTTTTCCGCGAGGATGAGCGAAGCTGACGCACCCAGGATGGAGAGAACGTCCGGGTCGTTCTGGCGATCGGCGGAGATCGGGCCGGCCTGGATCTGAACTTCGTTGCGATACTGGGGGGGAAAGAGCGGCCGGATCGGGCGGTCGATCAGGCGTGATGTGAGGATTTCCTTCGTGGAAGGACGTCCTTCACGCTTGATGAAACCTCCGGGAAACTTGCCGGCGGCGTACACCTTCTCGCGGTAATCGACCGTGAGAGGGAAGAAATCGAGACCCTCGCGGCCCGGGGCGGCGACGGTCGCCACCAGGGTCATGGTGTCGCCCAGACGGACGACGACGGCGCCACTGGCCTGCTTCGCCAGCTTGCCGGTCTCGATGGAGATGGTTTTGCCGCCGAGCGTGACTTCGACGCTGACGGGCTTCTTGGTGCCGGACGTGTTGCTAGACATTCCACCTACCTCGGCTCAGTGCCGGGAGGCATGGCGAAGAAATCGCCCCGCGGGTACGACGCGAAGGCGCCGACCGGACGGGGCGAATCGAGTCCCGGAAGAAGCGTCGGGGCGGGCCGGAGTTCGACGAAGGTCGATCGGCCCGCCGCGGATTGCTCGGCGAACTGGTTCCGCTTACTTGCGGATGCCCAGGCGGCTGATCACCTCAAGGTAGCTCTTGCGGTTGTGGAGCCGGAGATACTTCAGCAGGCTCGACCGCTTCGACACCATCATCAGCAGCCCTCGGCGGCTGGCGTGGTCCTTCTTATGCGCCTTGAAATGATCGGTCAGGTCGTTGATCCGAGCCGTCAAAAGTGCAATCTGCACTTCCGGCGAGCCCGTATCTTGATCCTTTCGGCCGAACGAACCGATGATCTCCGTCTTCTTCTCTTTGGTAATCGACATCGCACGCCCCACGGCCACCGGCCTGAACAACAGAGGCCGTTTTTGAACATCACTTCCGTAGAAGAGACAGAATATAGAGGAACGTTCGTCCCTTTGCAACCCCCTGGACGCGGATTCAGGCACTCCCTTCAGTCCATCGGCGGCGGCGGCGGCTTGATGGCCTCGATCTTGGCACCCCACGTGAACGGATGGAACGATCCAACCCAGCGTGATTGAATCCCAACACCCTTCCAGCCAGGCGCCGGGCGAAAAACGGACAGCACGATCACGGCCGTCAGGATCGCGCTGAGATACAGCGGCCATGCCTTCGGCCATGGCGTGGCCCCATGCTCCGGGTCGAGACCAACGACCGGGGTCCGCCAGGCGAGTAGCCCCAGCGAGAAGACGCAGCCCACGAGCGCAACGGTCAGGCCGAAGTGGAACCCGGCGGGGACGTAATGGAAGATGACCGAATGGCTACCCCCCGGCACGAAAACCGCGCGGAACGCCACGTTCGCCGCACGGACGGCCATCGGTCTGCCGTCGACGGTCGCGGACCAGCCCGGATCGTAGGTATCGGAGATGAGCAGATAGGCCGGCCCGTCGGTCTCCGTCTCGATCTCGACGCGATCGGCCACTTCCCGGACAATTCGGGCCGTTCCCGTGGCCGTTGAAGATAGGGAGAGAGGTCGGTCGGGATCTTCGACCACAATTCGCGAGGCGGATTGCGCACCCAGCGATTTCAGGGCTTCCGCGGCCGAGCGCTCGTCGTCCGCGTAAACCGGCTGCGAAACGATCCTTACGCGGGGCAAGGCGCGAATATTGCGATGGATGTAGGCCGTGCCCGCCTGAACAAACGGGCCGAGCCTCTTGACGCTCGGCGTGGCGCTCAGGACATGGCTCAAACCTTCCAGGTCATAGCGAGCGGGAGCCTGCCATTCGCCAAATCGAACCCTCCGTCGTGAGATAATCGGTGTTTCACCGGCCGTGGATCGCAGGTCCCAGACGGCCGGCAGACTCCAGGCAAGCACATCACGCACGGTCATGAAATGGACGGGTTTGGAGGCATGACCGGGCTCGCCCGAGGAGTATGTTCTCTCACCAACCATTCGAATCAACGTCGGATCGTGACGTAAGGCCATCACGCTTTCGGGCGGTTGGGTCCAGAACGACGGATCGATGGTCGGGACGTCGTTACCATGGGCCGCCGCCATATCGACGATCCCCAGTACGGGGAGGAGGGCGGCCCACGCGGCCCGTCGAGTCACGCACGTCGATCGTGCGGCCTTTGAGGCAAGAACCATGGACGCGAGTAACAGGAGGAGATTGCGACTCGCGGCAATCGAGAGTTCCGACCCTAGCCACGCAAATTTCAGGCTGTGATCTTTCTGGGTCCATCGCGAAGCTTCTTTCCAGACCGGCAGGTACGTGACGACCACGATCGCCAGGCTCGCCGCGATCAAGAGGGCCATCGCGAGCACCGGTCCCTTCAAACGCGCGACCCCGGGCCGCGCAAGCCGATCGACCCCGACCGCCGCCAGAGCCGCCGTCGCGAGCGTGACCCAGAGGTGGAAACGTACCGGAATCCTGGACGAGCCCACGATCGGCACGCGATGGAGGTAATCGATCAGGAACGTATTTCGCCCCAGCATCAAGAATGCGCCGATTGCGCCGATCACCAGCCAGGAAGCGACCCATCGGTTGCGGTAGGCCCTCGCCCCGTGGAATGCGAGGAAGAGACCGACGACACCGAGGTACGTGTCCATCTCATGATAGGGGAAGAATCCGTCCATCCAGTCGGTGTCTCGCGCCCGGGTCCCGTAGGCCTCATGCAGGACGAGCGTGGGCAGGAGTTGCGGGTGCCACGAGCCGTAGGTCAGATCATCCCAGGTCAGGCCGCCGGAGCGGGGCGAACGGTCGAGCAGTTCTTTCGAGGGAATCCACTGGACCGCGGACAGGACCCCGGCCAGGAGGACCATCCCGGCCGCGGTGCCGAGGACGTAGCCTCGCGCCGACCAGGTGCGTTCTCCCGAGGCTCGCAAGACTGCGTACACTCCGAGGGCCGAGCTGGTCAGGATCGTATCCTGCAAGTGCCCCGCGAAGACCTGGCACGCCAGCGCGATCGCTCCCAGCACCATCGCCCTCAGCCGAGCGCGATCCCAGGCGGCTTCCAGAGCCCAGATCGCGAACGGCACGCTCGCCAGCGCGTTGATCATGCTTGTGTGAATCAGATGCGCCCAGGTGTAGCCCCCGAGCGCCACGATCGAGGCACCCGTCAAGGCGCCAACGGACCCGACGTGCCGCCGCAGCCATCCGTACGCACCCAACCCAGTGAGCCAGATCGAGCCGACCGTGTCCAGATTGAACGCCTTCCAGGTCTCCATCCAGGGGTAGAACAGGTATTTCCAGGGATGGAGATAGCCCGCCTGGCTCTCGCTGAACAGCGGCATACCGCAGTACAGGTTGGGCAACCATCGCGAGAAGCGACCGGCCGCGAGTTCGCGAAAGAGGAACGCACGGTACGGATAATTCAGCTCGGTGATATCGAAGTAAAACAGCGCGCCTCGAAACAGCGCGGCGTCGCGGAACACGATCACGATCGCAACCGTCCATGCCAGAATCGCTGCCCCATCCGCTCGGCTCCAGGGCGTCCGGTCAGGGGTCCATGGAAATATCTTGGCAGCCGGATCGGATGAGGTCACGAAGGGTCTCGCAGGATGGATTCAGTCGCGTTCAGGGCCTCAGCGGCCAGTCGATGATGACCACGCCGGGGTCGTTCAACAAGATCGTCCCACCGTCGTCTATCGCCTTCCTTTTGTAAAATCCGGCGAGCTTGTCGGGTCGGGCGATCAGTATCGCGGGATGGCCATCCCGGAATCGCAAGGCAGCGTTGTATCGGTCGGGGTAGTTCGGGAACGGCAAGCCCTCGACATGGCCGCCGAGCAGGAATTGGAGGCGGTAGACGTCCCAGTAGCCGCCGAAAATCGAGGTCACACGGGGGTGACCTTGTAGATACTCAAGCGCGGGGTCGTGTAAGACCCGCTGGTGGGGTTGGACCTTGTCGTCAATCCAACCGAAACCACGATACCACTGGAACGTGTCGATCGTGAGGATGCCCGCCAACCCGAGCGACAGAAGCAACGCCAGGGCGCGGCCACCGATCCCTCGGCGCCACAGGCTGTCCATGAGCAGGCCGAACCCGACGGCGGAAGGGAGGAGCCAGTAGACGAGGTAGCGGTAGTTATCCGAGTTGAAGATGTTCGTGCTGATCAGGAACCCGCCCGTGACGAGGCCCGCGGAGAGGATCATGGCAAAACGCACCGCCGAAGCGCTGGCCGGCTCATCCCTCGTCCGGGCAAACCCGAGCGCGAGTAGCGACGCGAAAAAGAGCGGGATGGTCACGGCGATTGTCGCACTTCCGAGCCAGTGGAGAGGCTCGGCCGGTTTCGCGGGTGCCCCGCCGGCAAGGCTTCGGGGTGGTGGCTCCGTGGGGAATTCCGTGCCGGTCAGAAGATGTCCGGAAATCAATCGCGGGAGGCATTCCAGAACAAACAGTGAGGCGTGGTTCTTCAGCAGGGTTTTCACGCGATCGCGGTCGACCTGCCCCTTCAACGGTCCGTTCGTTTCCGGGCGGAAGATTGTGGAAAACTGCCCTTCATAGGCGTCGTGTGGGTCACTTCGCTCGCCCAGGAAACGAGGGACCACCCCGATGGCGAAGCCGATCAGGCAGGCGAGGGTCAGGCCGAAGCGAATGGCCCAGGTCCGGCCGCTCAGCATCGCGGGGAAGACAATCGCGGCGACGGTGAGCAGAGTCATCAGGAACATCTGGTCGAGGTAGAGTCCGAAGCCGCACCAGATCCCCAGCGCGAACGCCCGGAAGATGCCCCCCTTCCTTAGGAGGCCGTGCAACATCGCCAGGGCCGCCACGTGCCACGCGAGCGTGAGCAAGTGGCCCCCGGTCACCCGGCCCGAGAGCCAGACCGTGCCGACGGACGCGAACGCCAGGGGAACGAGTCCCCAGGCGGCAACCCTCGGGCCGAACGCCTTCCAGCAGAGCAGGAACGTCGCCAGAACGACGGCTTCATAGGCGATCACACCGCCCAGGACCAGACTTCGGGCGTTCACACCCAGCGCCAGGGCACCGGGATACGACAGAAGGATGGGCGGGATTCCCATGTAGGGCGTGCCCGGGAAATGCCATCGCCAATGCCCATGCGTCGCGTCCAGCAACGTGAGCCCGTCGACCGCGAGATCGCTATCGAGGTGGATCTCGGCGTTGAGGATCAACGGCAGCCGCACCAGCGCGACCCAGAACATCGCCAACACAAGGCAGAGCCAGGGCCATCGGGGCGACTGCGACGGCCTCGGCCTCTCCTCACGACCCATCGGCGCACCTCATGCTCGCTGTCGGTCGGGTCGATCGCTAGACCGCATTCGCCATCGCTTCGAGCTGCACCACCGAGCGGGTCTGCTCCTTGGCCAGGTACTCGCGGCCCTTCTTGACGAGGATATGGTCCCACGGGAGCACCTCCTCCACGGGGCGAGTGCGCTGGCTGTAGAAGGCAACGTCAATGCCGAGATCGTCGAACGTCGACCACCAGATCTTGGGATCGAAATGCTCTCTCCAGGCATCCAGCCGCGCCCCTCGCTTCCACGCCTCTTCCAGGGCCGGGGAAATCCGGCGGTCGCCCCGCGTCAGGATACCTTCGAGCAAGCTCGTTTCAATGTCGTGGCATTTCACGGAGACGCTTCGGATCTTCACCTTGGAACGCAGATAGCGGTGAGCCCACTGAAAATACTCCCGCTCACGCATCCCGCTCCACTGGTAGGGGGTGTGCGGTTTGGGAACGAAGTTGGATACACTGGCGGTCACATCGGCATATCGCCCCGTGACTTCGCGGCCGATCTTGGCGATACGCTCCGCCATCTCGACGATCCCGTCGAGGTCCGCCTCGCGCTCGCCGGGCAGCCCGCACATGAAGTAGAGCTTGACCTTACGCCAGCCACGACGAAACGCCTCGGCGGCCCCTTCGTACAGATCCTTATTGTCGATCGGCTTGCGGATCTGCTCGCGCATGTCATCTCGGGCGACTTCCGGCGCGAGGGTCAAGCCGCCCCGGCGGCCTTCCTGCAAGAGTGCCGGAATCTTCTTGAGCATCTCGGTGATCCGCAGGCTCGGGAGCGAAATCTTGACGTTCAGCGGGGTGAAAACCTCGCTCATCTTCGTCACGAGCTCCTCGAAGTGCGGGTAATCGCTCGTCGAGAGAGACAGGAGACTGATCTCGTCGTATCCGGTGCTCTTGTAGCTCTCCAGGGCGGCGTTGACAATCGTCTCGACTGTGCGATACCTCAGGGGCCGCTTGATGACGGTCGACTGGCAGAACCGGCACTGCCACGGGCAGCCCCGCATGATCTCGATTGCGATCCGATCATGGGTGGTTTCCACGAACGGGACGATCGGTCGTGTCGGCAGCGGCGAGGCGTTGAAGTCGTCGATCACGCAGGCACGAATCGTCTCCGGGACGTCGTCACGGAGACGCCTGATCCCCACCTGACCGCCATCGTCGTCGAACGCCGGCTCGTAGAACCGGGGTACGTAGGCCCAGTTCACCGCAGAGGCAATTCGTGCGAGCTTGTCGCCGCGAGAGAGGGTCGCGTCGCCCTTCATCGACTTCCAGAGGTCGCAGACGATGGGGAGGCTCGGCTCTCCGTCGCCGATGACGAAGAGGTCCACAAACGGAGCGAGCAACTCGGGGTTCTGTGCGCCCGGGCCGCCCGCGATAACTAGTGTCTCATCGTCGCCCCTCTCGTCGGAATGCAGAGCAATCCCGCCGAGATCCAGCATCGTCAGCACATTCGTGTAACAAATCTCGTACTGGAGTGAGAATCCGACGACATCGAACTGATTGAGTGGAGTAAACGTCTCCAGGCTATAGAGCGGCAACTCGTGGTCGCGCAGGGCCTTCTCGAAATCGGGGAGAGGCGTGAACGCACGCTCGCACGCCCAGCCGTGATCGTTCATCAGGCTGTAAAGCACTTGTAAACCGTGGTGGCTCATTCCCAGGGCATAGGTATCGGGGAATGCCAGGCACAGCGTCCCTCGACAGTCGGAGTGGTTCTTGGCGACGCTGTGCCGTTCGCCTCCCAGATACTGGGCCGGAGTGTGAATGCTCGGGAGCACGCGAGAGACGACGTACTGTTTAAGATGCGTATTGAGCATAGTGATCGATTCTTCCTCGGCGCTGCCCGGATCGTCGCCACGCGCGGTCCGATATTGGCTGAAGTCCATTCTAGCTAGACGGGCATGGGCTGGATAGCAGCGCCAAGGGAGAGCATTGTGGCGCATTTGGAATTCCTACAGGTTAGACTAGGCGTGATATCCGCGTTCGAATGCCAGGATTCCGTGGGCCCGATTCATCCAGGACTTGCGCCATGACCCTCGAACCGGACGATAATGGGACACGTCCGTTCAGCTTCGGGACCAAGCCGGAGGCCCCACAGACCGAGGGAACCACCTCTCCCACGCTACCTTTACCGGCAGAACCCGTGGATGGGACGAGGGTTCTGGAGAGTGCGCCGGAGACCGTGGCGAGCTGGCCCCCGATCTCGAAGCCGGATTCCGAGGAGACGGCCCTCAAGGAGACATCCCCCGAGACTGCGGTGGGGTGGAAACCCCCGGTCCATTTCCCCTACGACGAGACGCATCCCCTGGATTCGCCCGCGGCCGGCGCGAGCCCGCGCGGGCAAGCCCCTCGCCCGGTTCCGATGCCCGAGGGGCGATCCGGGGCACTCTGGGATACCATCGAGGCGTCGGGCGAGTTCCAGCCGGGCCAGGTGGTCTTCGGCCGATATATCGTCCAGCAGAAACTCGGACGCGGCGGCATGGGGACCGTCTGGCTCGTCACGCATCGCGAGTTGAACACGGATCGCGCACTGAAGCTGATCGTCGCGGGCATCACCTACGATGGCCAGGCCCGCGCCCGGTTCCGGCGCGAGGCGCAGGTCATGGCGCAGTTTATTCACCCGAACGCCGTGATCGTCCATGACGCGCGTTTGACCGAGAATGACGTCGCGTACATCGACATGGAGTTCGTCCAGGGCCAGAGCCTCGATCGCATCGTCAAACGAGGCGAGCCGATGCCCCTGCCCTGGATCGCGCGCGTTCTCGACCAGCTCTGCGACGTGCTCGACCTCGCCCATCAGAAAGGGATCGTCCATCGCGACCTGAAGCCCGCCAACATGATGCTGCAAGGAGACCGGCCCTTCGGCAAGGAGCACCTGAAGGTCCTGGATTTCGGGATCGCCAAGATTCTGGGCGACGTCGAGACGCAGGGTCCGCAGACCATGACCGGCGTGTTCATGGGGACGCCTCCCTACGCCAGCCCCGAACAGGCCGACGGAAAAGCGGACATCCGCAGCGATATCTATTCCGTCGGGGTCATCCTGTACGAGTTTCTCACGGGATTCCGCCCCTTTTCCGGCCCGGCCGCGCGGGTGCTGGTCGACACCATCACTCAGCCTCCCCCCTCGTTCGCCACGATCAATCCCGCGGTCACGCCCCCTCCGGGCCTCGAAGCCATCGTGATGCGTTGCCTGGCAAAGAATCCCGATGACCGGCCCCAGACGGCCCGCGAGGTCGCCGAGTCGTTCCGGGCCGCCCTGCCGAGAGAGATCGGTGCCGAGCTGGACAAGAGCAGCGCTCAGATTGAGATCGTCACGCGACCGTTCCCCTGGATCACCGTCCTACTCGGCCTCGCCCTGATCGCCTTCGCGGGTGTGATGGCGGGGAAGTATCTCCCTCGTTCGAACGACAATCGTGGCCCGATCAAGACGACTACGGGTCCCGACCTCGTTAGCACCAAGACCCCACTGCTGCCGGTTGGATTTGAGCCGGCGCCGAAGTCGGAAATGGACAAGCTGAACCGACCATCGGCGTTGGTGCCGGTCGGGGCCGCCTCCTCCCTGGGGATCAAGCTCATCACAATCCCCGGAGGGACGTTTCAGATGGGCGAGCCGAAGTCCGCCCATAAACAGGTCGTCCCAGACTTCGCGATGAGCGAGACCGAAGTCACGAACGGCCAGATGCACGCGTATTTCAAGGCGAGGAAGTTGGAACCTTCGAAGATTTTCGATGAGGCGTTTCAGAAACTCGTCGCGGGAAGTAAAGGCGTCAGCGAGCCCCTTTCCGTGGATGAGGCGGAGCTGCATCCGGCCGTCGGCATCTCGCGAACGACCGCCCTGGACTTCGCACGGTGGTTGAACGCAGGCCTACCGACCGAGGCACAATGGGAATACGCCGCTCGTTCGCGAGGGCTGGAAAAACGACCCTACACGTGGCGCGACCCGACTCGCATCGGACATGATTCGACCAGGGCCAACATCGACTCCGAAGTGTCCGTTCCGACCGCGGCGACCAAGGTCCGCAATTATCCCGACGACTGCACAGTCCAGGGAATCTTCGACCTCGTTGGCAACGTCCGGGAATGGTGCCGGGATTCCGGGAATACCCCGATCCAATTCGTGGTTCGAGGGGGCTCCTGGAAAACGAGCGCCCCGGAGTACTCGAACTACAAGGGTGACTTTCAGGACGAGACGGAAACGCTGAACGATCTCGGCTTTCGCATCGTCGTCGAGTGGCCAAAGTCCCAGACACCCAGGTTGCAGTGATCCAGAAACGAGCCGATCGATGACGCGACCGATACGAATGGCCCTGCTCTTCATGTTGGTTGCGACGACGGCCCGGGGCGCCGCCGATCCTGTCCGGGCTCCGAAAGTCTGGGCCATCGTCGTGGGGATTGACACCTACGAGGACGCCGCCATCCCCGAATGCAAGGGTGCCGCGGCCGACGCGAGGGCGATCCGGACCTGGCTCGTGGAGAATGCCGGTTGGGAACCCACCCAGGTTGTCCTGATGGACCCGACCGCACCGAGGAATCATGGCCTGGTCGCGCAGCAAATCACGGCGCTCCGGCCCACACGCGAGAACCTCGCCTGGCTGTTTCAGGAATGGTTGCCGTTTCGACTCAAGCCGGGCGACGTCGTGCTGTTCTCCTTTTCCGGCCAGGCGATCGGGGGCAAGGAAGGCGACGCGGCTTTGGACGATCGGCTCCTCCCGGTTGACGCCGACTCGAAGCGCCTTGACGTGACCGGTTGGCGGCTCCCACAGGCGCTGGACAAGATCGCCTCGCGGGGAGAGAACCCGATCTTGATCTGGCTCGATACGTCGCTCTCGGGCCGCGGTCGCCCCGCCGGAAACCTCACGGGCCGGCAGACGTCATCGTCCCACCTGCTCGGGGAATTGACCCGATGGCCGGGTGTGGCGGCCTGGATCGCGGCCGATGGCCATCCCGTGGCCGAGCCCGCCGGAGAGCGCGAACGCGGGGCGTTCACAAATGCCGTCCTGTCCGCAATGGGGACGCCCGAATCGCCCCGCAACCTCCTCGGTGGACTCTTCACGGCGAGCCGGGATGAACGGTTGGTCGCCCAAGGGTTCCGGGCCGCCGGAGGTCTCGGGCCGGAGCTTTCGCTCTGGCCGAAAATGCTCGCCGCGGCGATTCCTCCCCCATCGGAACTACTCCTTCAACGCGGACACGCGGATCGCGTCATGGCGCTGGCGTTCTCGGCGGACGGGGCAACCATGGTCTCGGCCAGCATGGACTCGACCCTCAAGGTCTGGCGCGTGTCCGACCGTGTGCTGTTGCGGACTCTGCCGTCGCACCTGATCGGGGTGAGCGCCCTGGCCCTCAGTCCCGACTCCACGATGCTGGTCAGCGCCGATGGCGCCGGTCGCGTGATCCTCTGGACATTGTCGGACTTGATGCCGCACCGATTTGCCGGGCTGCCGCCGCACCGGGCCGGTGTCGTCAAGCTGGAATTCCTTCAAAACGGGTCGGGCTTCGCCTCGATCGATCTCGACGGAAAGGCCGTTCTCTGGAAGGTCGATGGCAAGTCCCTCACACCCATTCCGCTGACCGATTCGGCCACCTCACTCGCTGCCGGGGAGAACATCGTCGCTATCGCCGCTCCCCCCAGAGACGATCTCAAGACGATCAGGATTTACAGTCGCGACGGGGAACTCCTGCGTTCCTTCGACGGGCCTGGCGGATTGATCACCGGCAACGGCATGGCAATTCGGGGCAATCTCCTGGCCGCGGGGAACAAGGATGGGCTGGTGGGGATCTGGTCTCTGACCAAGAACGAGGAAATCCAACGGTTCGTCGCGAGAGAATCGATCGAGTCCGTTGTTCTCACCGACCGCGCCGCCCTGGCTGGTTCCGGGACGACGGTCTGGTGTGTCTGGAAGGCTCGTGGCCTCCCCCCGACTCCGATTTCGCTCGACGGTAAGATTGCGCAGATCGCGACGTCCGGGGATGGTTATTCGGCAGCCGCCTGTTCCGCAACCGGCAAGATTACCGCCTGGTCTATGCCCGAAAAGGGTGGCGTCTCGACCGTGCCGATCACGACCAGGCCCGACTCGCCGCTTGCCACGGCGGTCGCATTCCCCCCGCACGGAAACACGCTCGTTTCCGGCGATCAGGACGGAGGGATGCGCGCATGGGAATGGTCATCGGGAGCGTTGCAGTCTCGAATCAAGCCGCATCGCGGGAAAATCGACGCCATGGCGATCTCGCGAGACGGGCGATTCCTCATCCAGATCGACCACGATCGAAAGGCACGCATCTGGGACCTGTTCGAGGGTCGAGGCCTCCGATCGATCCCTGGCGAGTGGGAATCGGCCTCTTTCCTGCCGGATGGTAAGTCGCTCGCGATGACCCGGCGAGACGGAACGCTGGTCCTCGTTGATTCGGCAAGCCTTACCGAGAAAGCGACCACCTTCGACCGGCCCAACGGCGCCAACGGTCGACCGCTCCAGCGGGATTTCAAGCCCCTGGCCGTCTCTCTGGACGGGCGATGGATCGCGGCCGGGAGCACGCAAGGGCCGATCGCCTGTCTCTGGCCGGTCGGCGGCGGCCCACCGACCAGGACGATCGTTGATCACGACGAGCCGATTTCGGCCGTCGCCTTTGCGGATGATTCGAAGCACTGGCTGACGGCCAGCCTCGATGGCAAAGCCAAGATATGGGGGCCAGCCGGCGAGAAACCGCGGTGGACCCTGGACATCGGGAACGAGGACGAGCCGGAACCCGATCCGGCCGTGACTGCCGCCCGGATCGCGCCCGGCGCGCTTGGCCGGGCCGTGACGGGGCATCGGGACGGCCGGCTGATCCTCTGGACACTTCGCGACGGACAGGCCCCGATACCCATCCTCCTCGGGCGGTTCGAGGGCGATGTCCACGCGATTGTTTTCACGCCCGACGGCAAGCACCTGCTCGCTGCCGGCCAGGACAAGACCGTCCGACTCTGGGACCTCAGCGGCCCGATCCCGCCGCCTTCCGGTCGAAAACTCGAACCTCAACACTCGGAGCAGGTGAACGCACTGGTTGCGTTCCCTAACGCGCAATTACTCGCCAGCGCGGGCGACGATACCACCGTCCGCTTCTGGAAGACCGACGGGGCGTCGCTGGTTGGCACGCTTGCGAGTTCGACCGAAGATGGCACCTGGGTTGCGTTCGATCAGGATGGCCGGTTTGATAGTGCGCCGGGTGGTGAAGTGCAGGTCAGTTATCTCCAGGACGGACGTGTCCTGTCGCTGGACCAGTTCACGGAATCGGGCCGGGTGTTCGGGCTGGCGAGGAACTGGATCGCAGGTAAAGCTCCCGAGGGGATATCGCCGTTTCGTGGCCCGCGACCGGCGGGACTGGCCATCGATCCTCCGGACAAGCCCGCCGTCGATGGCGAGGTGGAGCTAACCGTCCATCTCGGGGACGCCGGCCTGGAGAATCTCCGTCTCTATCAAAATGACATCCCCGTCCGAGATGCCTCCGACTTTCGAGCGACACCGGACCCGACCGCGCGCAAGGTCAGCGTCCTGATCGGGAGCGGAGAGAATCGATTCGTCGCCATGGCCTCGCGCGCCGAGCCCGGAGCCGTTCACGGGCGATCGAATGTCGTCGCGATTCGCGGACCTGGTCCGGCCGACGCGGTGCAGGGCGTGATCCACATCCTGGCGATCGGGATCAGCGCGTACAGTTCGAATCCCCTGAAGTTTGCCGGTAAGGATGCCGTGGACTTCGCCGATTTCTTGGGCCGCAACGGCGTCAAGGCCGGAGAACAGGGTGGCCTGAAGATCGTGCTCCCCGACGCGAAGGCGACGCCCGAGAAGGTCGAGGAGGCCTTGATGGCGATCCTTCGGAAGGCGAAACCCGAGGACTCGGTCGTCGTCTTTCTCGCCGGCCACACCGATATCGTCGGCCGAGACCGGTTCTGCCTCCTACTCAGCAATTTCCCGTTTGCCGCCAACGAGATCAGCCCCGGCCAGCGGGGACCACTTAACCCGATCTCCGATGCCGAGAAGGTCCGCGCCACGGCGACGGCGGTCCTTCCGTACTCGTCGATCTACCGCCTTCTAACACGCATGAACGCAAGGAATCGCCTGGTCGTCATCGATGCCTGCCAGGCCGAAGCCGTTTTCGACGATCAAGGCGTGCGTCGGATTCAGGATAAGGTTGACGACGGTTCGCATCGCGCCCGCACCTCCTACCTCCTCGCGTCGCGTCGCGGAGAAGCGGCGAGCGAGTCCGCCGTGCTCGGCCACGGGCTCTTGACTCACCTGCTGCTTCGCGGCATGGGGTCGACCGATCTCAAACCTGAACCTGGTCAAAGATTGGGCCATGCCGATGCCGATGGCAGCGGAATTGTGACCACGGAAGAATTGCGACAGTACATTGATACCAACCTCCCGATCCTTACCGCGAGCGTCAGCCTGACGGGTCCTCGGGCCAATCCGAACCCTGCGAGCGGGGCAGTCCAGACGAAGGCGGATTCACCTCGTGCGCGGGGTGCGACGACCATCTTTCCTCTGGCGAAGCTGCCCAAGGGAAAATGATACGTCGGGCTTTGGTAGAGAGGTCGAGCGGACTCTTACGATCCGCTCGGCCTCTCAGGGTTAGTCAACCGCCAAAGGCGGCGTCACCCGCCGAGCCGACGCTAGCTCCCTTGGCCCTTATTTCGCTTCCGCCAGGTTCTGAGGTCGATTCGGCTCGAAGATGGGCACGCGGGGCGAGAGAGTTTCGGGGATGTAGCAGGCCGCGAATTGCTTGCGGCTGGTCAATTCCTTGACGCGGGAAATGACCGCGTCTTGAAAGTCGTCCAGTGTCATCGGGCGAGCGGAATCGACGAGCGGACGCGACGTGGCCCGAGCGTCGAACACCTCAAGGATCGCCTGGGCAAATGCGCCGTGACCGCGAGGAGCGAGGCGACGGCTCACCCCGTGATTCGCGGCCACGAATGTGATGACGTTTCGTTTCGAGAGCGAACGAACGAAGTCGGTCAGTCCCTCGCGACACTCGGCGGGTGCCTTCTCGTGCGAGGTGTCGAGAAGGAGGAGCACCTTACATCCTTTCGAGGCAACTTCGGCCAAAGCATCGCCGATCTCTTCCGCGGTGGGTGTCTCGGCCTTGCTTGGCTCCGGCCCGGTGTCGGTGGCGATCACGAAGCGGTCCTTGGCTCCGGTCAGGACGTGGGATTCCAGGACCACGACCAGCATATCGTTCGGATCCTGGATTTCCTTTGCCATCGCCTGGATAGTCTGGCGCAGCGTCTTGCCCTTGGCCTCGGGACCGAAAAGCGCGGGCGTACTGGCAACCTGCGGGAATCTGACGGTGCCGCCCGGGGCGGCCAGGAATTTGCGCAGATCCTTCGCGTCCTCCTCGGCGAATGGGATCGGCGGAAACCTGGAATTGCGGAAAGGCCCGCTGGCTCCAATGGTCACGACGTGCAACGTTGGCGGCTTCGGCGCAGCCAGGGCCGCAACCACGTCGAGCGTCGCGACCCGCTGCTTACCTTCACGATTGACAGCCACGACGGCGACTCTTTGTTGACCGCTGTGAACGGGCACGGGAATCAACTCATCCGCGAAGTCTTTCGGTGGGTTGTACGTCCTCGCCGGACCGGCCGGTCGTCCATCGACGAGCACCTGGACGGAGGCGATCGGGCTCCTCCCCTCGGCCGCGACCTGGGCACGAATGGTCAATCCGCCCGGCGGCGACTGGATCGTCCGATCAAGGGGGATGACGGCGGCCGGCGAGCTGAGGGTGACGACCGGCGGGGCCTGCACCTGAACGATCGCCGCCGGGTCCTGGTTCGGTTGGGCGAGTGCCGCCAGCGCGAGGCCCATATCATCCGTGTTGATCAGCGTCGTGAGCACATCCCGCTTGCGGAATTCCTTCTCGAACTTTTCCGCCGGGAAACGATCCGTCGGACTATTGATGGTAGGTCCATTTCTGTGCCAGCCCAGGTATTTTCGGTCTCCGGCCACAGAGGTCTCGTAATAGCCCTCGGGCGTCCAGGCGACCCATTCGCGATCCTCGCCGACGAAAAGCGAGACCTTGGGCGAGTCTCTTCGGGTCGTATTTGCGAGGACGACTTCCGCACCGCGCTGGACTCGGAACTCGATCAATGTGTCGGGAGGAAGCTCGTCGAGCAATTCCAGGCCATCGAGCGTCGGTCGCTTCGCCCCACCGACTGCAAGCGTGTCGAGCACATCCCCCACCTTCAGGCCCATCGCCTCGGCAAAACCTCTCGGCGCGACTGTCACGACGCTTCGGCGACCGTCCGGACCGGCCTGAAAAGTCGCGCCGAGCGCGGGCCTCGCATCACAACCGGCGAGGGACCAGATGCGTACGGTTTGATCCGAGGAACCGGTCGCCAGCCACATCCCATCAGGCGAGGGAGCGAGATCGTACACCGCCGACGAGTGCCCGGCGAACAGGCGAGTCCTCGCGCCATCCTCAAGCCGGTGGATCACGATCCCCGCTTCGCAGGCGACGGCGATGCAAGGCTTGGAATGCGCCTTGCCCGGTGGAAGGAAGCTATAGGCCCACCATCGGCGGTTTCGCAGTGGATCGAGCGCGATCGTGAACGTCTTTTCGGCCGGACCGGTCACCTTCAGGTGGTAGGGATCGCGGGTCTCGACGCTCCACCCTTCCCAGGTCGTCTGCGCCCGAGAAAGGTCGGCCGGAACGACCGGCGATAACGCCAGGGTCTTGAAATCGAAACCAACGAATTCGGCGTTTGCCCCCGCGATCTCCTGGGCATGAGAAAACCCGATCGATCGACTATCGCGACCGTAACCAACTCGCCACACGCTTTCCCCCTGCCCTCGCAGCGTGAGCTTCGGCCGGTTCGCGGCGGTAAGGTCCGCAACCGTGATCCCCTGATCATCCCCGCCAGCGAACGCGAGCCTTCGATCGTCAGGGGTGAAGGCGAGGGCGTAGACGAGGTTATTCGCGGAGAACTTCGTCGAGAGCAGTTTGCCATCGGGCAATGAACGCAGTTGGACTTCGCAATCGACCCGGGGTCTCTGTCCATGTGAATTCGTTCTGCCCCGATCAAGCGGGTACTTCACCACGCTCACGGCCAGAGTACGACCATCGTGGCTCACGGAAAGGGCCTCGACGGGACCGAGAACCTCAATTTGCTTCTGGACGACCAATTTCTTCAGTGCGTCTCCCGCATAGCGGTCCAGCAATCCATTTTCACGGCCGACGTAAAGAATACCGTCAACCGTCGGCGTGAATGCGAGGGACAGTATCTCATTTCCGTTCGGATCGAGCCCCAAACTAGCCTGCGACTCCGACAAAGTCGCCGGAGGGCGGAGAACAGGAGGGCCGTCCCGTTCCAGATCCCAGAGTCTCACGATCCCGTCGCTTCCCCCGGCAGCCAGACGGCGACCGTCGGGCCGGAATGACAGTTGATTTATCGGCTGGCCCGGTCCGGACAGAATTCTATGCGGCTTCAGAGTCGCCATATCCCAGAGGATGACCCGACCATCATTCCCGCTCGAGGCCAAGTACTTCCCGTCGGGCGAGAAGACGAGATTCATCACTGTGTCCGAATGCCCTGGAGAATTCGGTTCTGACGCGATGTGACTCGGAAGTTCTGCGACGACTTCGCCGTTCCAGTTCGCAGGATCACCCGGGTATCGGAATAGTGATATATTCCCACGCGTGGTCCATAAACCATAGCCCGCGACCGCCAGGTAGCGATTCCCTTTCGCATCCGCGTACGGAGAGAGCGCCATCGAATAAATCACACCGGCCGAGCCTCTCCAGATCGCCGGGCGAATCGTTCGAGTGAGAATCCCACGACCATCCTCGATGTTCCAGACATGGATCAGCTTGTCCATGCCTCCAGAGAGCAGCCTGGTGCCGTCGGAATTCATGATGAGAGTTCGGACGGGAGCGTTATGACCTCCGGTATCGAGCACGACGAAGGGTCGGGTGAAGTCCCGGATCTGTACCTGCCCACGAGCCGATCCGTTGATGGTCAGCAGTCCAAAGCCGAGCAGAGATAACCATCGCAATGCCGAGCGGGAAAAATTTGCGTGATTCACGGCACCACCTTCGTGTTGTGCTGCTCAACCATTGAGCCGGTCGTCAATGGTATTGTGGGGGCTTTTTCCGGAAAGATCAAATCTTGGGATGCGCGAGGGCGATATATCAGGATAGCAAAAGAACCCGCAGGAGTGCGGGTCTCGTTCGCGGTTTGCCATCGGCCAGATTCCCAGGAGGAGCGAGGGAAATGAAGAAGAAACCGCGAACACGGCTCGCTACAGGATTAGCGGTTTTGGCCCTTGGTGCTGCATCGCAAGTATTTGGCCAGGAACCCTCCGGACAAGCGACTCCACAGGCTCGACCCCGAGCCCAGTCCGGTATTCCCGGGGGAGGGACGGCCCCCGGCCAATCCGGTAATGAAGGAATGGCGCCCGGGTCTTCCATTGGTGGAGCCCCCGGATCGCCCAGCGGTGCGATGGCCCCAGGTTCGACTGACGCAGGAACGGGAAACGCAGGTGAACTCGCTCCGGGCAGCGTGGGTGCGGGTGCAGGCGGAGGGGCCGGCGAAGGCCTTAATCCCTCCCTTTCCTCCGGTCTGGGAGGCGGATTGAGTGGCGGCGGTAGCTACTTCGGCATGATCGGTGACGCCCCGCCGGGTTCCCGCCTTCAAATCCTGGCCAGGCCGGTAGGAATCCCTCAGCCTCCGCCCTTGCCGAGGCCCGGAGTGCCGCCGGGTCCGCCGAGGTTCCCGAGGGTCGGGACCTCGATCACCGCGGCCGTCCTGCCCTCGGTCCAGCAGTTGAAAATCTCGGAGAACCAGAGCCCGGCTCCCCAGGATCGGATCTACACGTCGTTCAACTATTTCGACAACCTGAACCAGAGCAGGAACGAGAGCCTGGGTTCGTCGATCGATCACATCAAAGTCTACCGCTACGTACTCGGGTTCGAGAAGACGTTCCTGGACGGCCGGGCCTCGGCGGGCATGAGACTGCCCATCGATACGCTCACTTCGTCCAGCAGGCTGCCCGGCTTCGGGGGAACGTCAACCGCCGTGGGCGATCTGGCTGCCATCTTCAAATACGCGTTCTATCAGGATCGTGACACGGGCAGCCTCGCCTCCGTGGGCCTCATGACCAGCTTCCCGACCGGCCCGAACCGGTTCGCCGGCGCCCGAGGCTTCAACTCGTTCCGCGATACCGCATTGACACCGTTCGTCGGTGGCATCCTCAATCGGGGTGACCTGTATATCCAGGGCTTCAGCTCGCTGGAGATCCCGACCGACCAGAATCAGGTGACGGTGCTCTATAACGACATTGGCCTCGGTTATTTCGTCTACCGCGCCCCCCAGCCCGATCGCTTCCTCGCGGCCATCGCACCCACGGTCGAGCTCCACGTCAATACACCGCTCAGCCATCGCGGCTTCGGCGGACCGGGTAACGTCCTGAACGGTGCCTTCGACGTCGTGGACTTTACTTTCGGCTCGAATTTCCTCCTCGGCAAGCGCGGTGTGCTGACCGTGGGCATCGTCGAACCGGTCACCGGTCCGCGTCCGTTCACTCTCGAAGCGATCGCCCAGTTCAATCTTCGATTCTGAGGCGATGACAGAACGAGCCGTGGCTGACGGATTGACTTTTTTGGTCGTGTTGATACATTCGACGTTTCATTCTCCCAATACTGCCTGATCCATCCAGACTGACGGGCAGGATGCCCCTCGCTACCAACCGGAGGCCCATAAGGAAACGGGCTTCAGCCGGTGGGAGAGGCCCCCATGTCCCGACATGCCTTCCGATCGATCCGTCGCAACCCAAAGCCCGATTGCCGCAGCTCGCGTCCATCACTGGAGATGGTCGAGCCGCGGATCCTGCTCTCGGTGTTCACCGTGACACGGTCCGACGATGGCGCAGCCTCGGGCGGCTTGACGTTGAGACAGGCGATCCAGGCGGCCAACGTGAATCCGGGCCTGGATACCATCAATTTTGCCATAACGGGCTCGGGCGTTCAGACGATTACTCCCGCTACGGCACTCGACGATATCACCGGTCCCGTGGTCATTGACGGCTATACACAGGCGGGGTCGAGCCGGAATACGCTGCCGAATGGTGACAACGCCGTCCTGCAAATCGAGCTGGACGGCACGTCCGCCGGGACAGGTATTGCCGGGCTTCGGGTCGTTTCGGGCAGTTCGACGATCACCGGGCTCGCCATCAATCGATTCGGTGGCCCCGGCATCTCGCTCGATACGGGCGGCGGCAACCTGATTCAAGGCAACTTCCTGGGGACCGACCCGACCGGAACGATCGCTCTGCCGAACGGGCAAGGCGGGGTCGGCGGAATTGCGTCGTCGAACAATACGATTGGCGGTACAAACCCCGCCGACCGCAACGTGATCTCGGGTAACGGGGCCGCGGGCGTCTCGTTCACGATCATCTCCGGCAGCGGCGTGATCTCCTCGGGCAACCTGATCCTGGGGAACTTTCTCGGGATTGATGCCGGAGGGACCAATCCTCTGGGGAACACTGGCCCGGGAATTTCCCTGACGGATGTGACGGGCAACACCGTCGGAGGAATGACTCCGGGGGCCCGCAACATCATCTCGAGCAATTCGACGGGCGTGCTCATCAGCACGAATACGGGTGCCCCGGTCGCCAACGATGTGGTGCTGGGAAACTACATCGGGACCGACGTCTCCGGTAAGCAGGGTCTCGGCAACGCGTTCGACGGGATTTTGCTCTCGGGTGCGAGCGGCAATACCATCGGTGGAGTCGCTGCGGGGGCCGGCAACGTCCTCGCGGACAACCAGCAGTTCGGCATCCAGGTCGGCGGTGCGGGGGCCTCGAAGAATGTGATCCAAGGAAACCTGATCGGTACGGACGTCACCGGAAATACCGCGCTTGCCAATGCGAGTTCGGGTGTTGATATCAACACCGGCGCCTCCGGAAACCTCGTCGGTGGAACCACGACGGGGTCGGGAAACGTCATATCGGGCAATCAGGTTGATGGCGTCACCATCGAGAATGCCTCGCCCTCCAACATCGTCCAGGGCAACTTCATCGGCACCGATTTGACCGGTTCGTCGAAGCTCGGCAACGGCGGCGTCGGGGTCCAGATCCGCACCTCCGCGAATAACACCGTCGGCGGAACGACCCCGGGCGCGGCAAATACGATCGCCTTCAGCATCGGAGCGGGAGTGGTCGTCGTTGGTACATCAGCCAGCGCGGCCGGAAACGCCATCCTCTCGAATTCGATCCACGACAATGGCGGACTCGGCATCGACCTGGGGAACGACGGCGTCACGCCCAACACGCCCGGCGGCCCCCACGCCGGCCCGAACAATCTGCAGAACTTCCCGATCATCACGCGCATCGTCCATCAGCCCAATTCCTCGATCATCAGCGGGACGTTCAACAGCACACCAGGCACTCAGTTCACGCTCCAGTTCTTCTCGAACGTTGCGGCCGATTCCAGCGGGTTCGGCGAGGGCCAGACCTTTCTCGGGCAGGCCACCACCACGACCGACACGGCGGGCAACGCGACGTTTAGCTTCACCACGACGTCGCCGGTCGCCCCCAACCAGCCCTACATCACGTCAACGGCGACCGACGCGGCGGGCAACACATCGGAGTTCTCAAAGGCGGCGTTATCCACGATCGTCACGAACACAAAGGACAGCGGTCTCGGCTCTCTCCGCCAGGCGATCCTCAACGCCAATTCGCAAGTGGGGCATGACACCATCCAGTTCGAGGTTGGCCCCGGCGTCCAGACCATTCAGCCTCTCACGGCATTGCCGGTCGTCCAGGAGGAGGTGACGATCGACGCCACCGCTCCCTCGGACTTGCCAACGCAGAGTGTCGTGATCGATGGCACGAATGCGCCTGGGACGTCGGGTTTCACATTCGCTGACAACAACAACGTGGTTCGTGGCCTATCCGTCGTCCGGTTCCACTCGGTGACAAATCCGTCTTCAGGTGCGGTCAACGGGGGGATCGGGATCGTCTTCCAGGGTTCGAACAACCTCGCGGCCGGTAATTTTCTCGGGACCGACCCAGCAGGTGATGTGAACTTCGGCAACGACCAGGACGGGATCCTGATCCAGGGGGGCCAGAATACGATCGGAGGAATCACCCAGGCCGATCGAAACGTCATCTCGGGCAACAAGGCGGTAGGAATCCTTGTCGCCACGAGCGAAGCCCCCAACAACCTGATCGAGGGGAACTTCATCGGCATTGATCCGACGGGGGCGGTTGCACTTCCGAATGGGATCGGGATTTTGGTGGACCTCGGATCCTCGAATACCACCATCGGAGGCTCCAAAGGGCTGGCCGGCAACGTCATCTCCGGCAACGCGGGCGACGGGATCTCGATTGTCAACGGGCAGAATACCCTGATCCTGGGCAACATCATTGGCTCGGGACCGTCCTTCCCGAGGTTGGATGCGGACCTCGGGAACGGCGGTGCGGGGGTTCGCGTCGGCGTCAATGCGACCGGAACGCAGATCGTGCAGGGGAATTCCATCGTCCACAATCGCGGAGCCGGGGTGCGAGGCGATTTCCAGATCGGTCAGCCAACGATAGTCGCCTTCGCATCGATTCTCGGCAATTCCATCTTCAACAACGGTGCCCTGGGCATCGACATGTACCTGCCGGGCGTGACCCCGAATCGGCCGGTCGGCCCGACGGTTGGACCGGACCTCCTGCCGAACTTTCCCGTGATTCAGTCGGTCACGCCGATCCCCGCGAGTCCCGGCCTGTCCAATGCGCACGGGATCATCGACGAGCTTCCCAACACGACCTATCACCTGGAGTTCTTCCAGAACGACGTGGCCGACCCGAGCGGCAATGGCCAGGGCCAGCTCTTTCTGGGTGCCGTGGACGTGCTCACCGACAGCGGCGGCCACGCTCAGTTCGATGCGGCAGTCGCCGTCGATCTCTCGACGACCCGATT
The DNA here is from genome assembly GCA_028291545.1 of Planctomycetota bacterium. Lineage (GTDB taxonomy): Bacteria > Planctomycetota > Planctomycetia > Isosphaerales > Isosphaeraceae > JAQGHR01. The sequence continues at coordinate 36,655 of JAQGHR010000087.1, forward strand.
CGTGACGGCCACGGCGACCTCCCCCGATCAGCGAACCTCGGAGTTTTCCGCGGATTTCACCGTCATCCCCACGCTGGTGGATCTGGGGATTTCCCTGACGGCAGCACCTGAGCCCGTCTTCGTGGACGGCGACTTGACCTATACGATCACACTCGCCAACAAGAGCCGAACCACGGCCACCGGGGTTGTCGTCACCGACACGCTTCCGGCAGGCGTCGATTACGTCTCCAGCGATTCGCCCTTCTCCACCGTCTTCACGCCCGCCCATGTAAATTCCGGTTCGATCATCCCGGCCACCGTCACGTTCACGATTCCGACCCTTGCGCCGAACAGTTCGGTCGTCATCCACATCCTCGCGCGTCCCTCAACGGACGGGACCTTCACGGACACCGTGAGCTTCACCGCGAATCAGACGGACGTGACCCCCTCGGACAACTCCGCGAGCGTCACCTCGCACGCGGTTTTCAACTTCATCGTGCGAAACACGGACGACAACGGATTCGGATCCCTGCGATCGGTGATCGTCAACGCCTACAGGCATGCGGGCCCGGAGACGATCACATTCGCCTTGCCAGTGGGATCACCGCTCACCATCGCTCCCCGCACCCCCTTGCCGCCGATTCTTGGCCCCACGACTCTGGATGCGACGACACAAGCCGGTTTCGACGGCGTGCCGATCGTCACCCTGACCGGCGCGTCGATGACACCGTCCGACGCCGGCTACGTCACCGAGCCAGGCGCGGGTCGCAACGGCCTGAATCTGGGTAGCGGCGTCACGATCCGGGGGTTGCAGATCCTCAACTTCCCCGGCAGCGGAATCGCGATCCTCGGCGGATCGAACGACGTGATCGCGGGAAACATCATCAATGACAACGCCGAGAATGGGGTTCTCATCCGCGCGATCGGGAACCAGGACCAGCCGGGCAATCAGGCGCGATTCAACCGCATCGGCGGCACCGGCCCCATGGACGGGAATCTCATCTCGCACAACGATTTCGTCGGCATCCAGCTCAGTCAGCACGCCACCGGAACGCTGATCCAGGGCAACTTGATCGGTTCCGACATCACCGGCGAGAACGCGGATGGAAACGGCCTCGACGGCCTGTTCCTCGACAACGCACTCGACACGACGATCGGTGGAACGGCAGCCGGAGCAAGGAATCTGATCTCCAACAGCGGCGAAGTCGACATCCAGGTCTTCGGGAGCGATGCCACGCGAAACGTGATCCAGGGCAACCTCATCGGCACGAACCTCGCCGGCACAAAAGCACTGATCGGCACGGGCTCGAGGTTGAATCAGCCGACTGCGATCGGGGTCTGGATCAACGGGGCACCCGGGAACCTGGTCGGTGGCGACACTCCCGCCGCGTCGAATCTGATTTCCGGAAATGACGCGGGGGTGGAGATCCTGGGGCCCCAGGCCACGCGCAACCGCGTTGCCGGCAACCGGATCGGTACGGATCTCTCGGGAACATCGAGCCTCGGCAACCAGTTCGGGGTCTTCCTGAGCGGATCGCCCGGAAACACGATCGGCGGGCTAACCCCCGGAGAGCGGAACGTGATCTCCGGAAATACCATCCTCGGCATTCGCGTCTCCGACCCCTCGGCACGCGCGAATCTCATCGTGGGGAACTACATCGGGGTGGATGCGAGCGGCCTGAATCCGCTCGGGAACACCACCAACGGAATCATCATCGATCGCTCGCCCGCGAACACGGTTGGCGGCTCAACACCCGGCGCCGGCAACGTGGTCTCGGGCAACCTCTCCGTCGATATCCAGGTCTCCGGAACCGCCGCGTCCGAGAATGTGATCGCCGGCAACATGGTCGGCACGACCGCCACTGGAGGATTCCTCGATTCGTCCCGGAAGAGTCCCAATCGCTCGCTCGTCGGAATCCTCGTGAGCGAATCGCCCAGGAATACGGTCGGAGGGCTCGCGGCCGGGGCCGGGAATCTCGTCGCGGACCATCGCCAGGCGGGGATCGAGATCCTGGGGAAACTCGCGGACAACAATCTCGTTGCCGGCAACACTGTCCGCGACAACGACAACTACGGCATCATCGCCAACGACCGTGCGGGCAACTCGATCCCGTTGACCGGTCAGGGCGCGAATATCCTCCAGAATAACCCTCGGAATTTCCTCCCGGTCTCAAACGTTCCGGCGCAGGTTGTCAACGTCACGGCCACGAGTGACGGGACGACCATTCAATCGGTAGTCGTCACCTTCAGCCGGATTCTCGATCCGGTTCGCGCCACCAACGTCAAGAATTATCGAATCGATGTCCTGAACGTGCGCGGCCGGCGTACGGGGACCGTCAAGATCTCGGCCGCATCCTACGACGATCAATCGATGGCCGTGACCCTGACGCCGGCCAGTCCCCTGCCCGTGGGAGGCCGCTACCGGCTCACCATCACCGGCCGCGGTCGGAACGCGGTGACTGATGACCAGGGGCATCTCATCGACGGGGACAAGAATAGCCGCCCCGGCGGCAATTTCGTTGGTCCGATCGTCGTGAGCACGAACGGACTCTTCGTGTCCTCGCGAGCGGCCCAGACGAGACACTCGACGCATGTTGCCGCGAAGCGGCCCTGGCATACCTCGAAGTGGCATCATCGTGGAGGCCGGTAGGGCAATCGGGGCCGGAAGGGATTCGCTCAGGCCGCCTCCCTCGGTTTGCGAATTTGGTATCCCCCGGCCTCGCGCCCTCGACAACTCGGCAAGCCGTCGGAAATAATGCAACCAGGCAAGGAACAACCCGAGGAAGGAACCAGCGATGAGATGGGTGTTCTACTTCCTGCTGGCTCTGACAGCGATCGCCGGTTGCTCGGAAGGGCCCCGGGGTCACGACGATCCCAGCGCGCGAACGACTGAGGCGACCGAAGGCAAGACAACCGAGTCGGGTACGACGACAAAAATCCCGATGCATTGAGACGAGAGTGGAGTCCTCTTCCGTGCGAGAGAACCGGCCGCTCGTGGCCTTGACGATGGGTGATGTGGCTGGGATCGGCCCGGAGGTGATCGCGAGGGCCTGGGGAGAATCTCCGCTGCGAACGCTTGCCCGCCCGTTCGTCGTCGGTGACGCCGAGATTCTACGTCGCGCCGTGGCCTGGGTCGGGGGAACAGCTGAGGTCGTAAGCATCGCCGAGCCGGAGACTGCCGAGCCGTCCTTTCACTCGATACCCTGCCTCGATGCCAGCGACCAGAGGCTCGACGACGTCCCAGTGGGCCGTGTGGACGCTCGCGCCGGCCGCGCTGCGTACGACTTCCTGATCACCGCCGCCGACCTTGCTCTGGCCGGCCGCGTGGATGCGATCACGACCTTGCCGCTGAACAAGGAATCGCTTTCCGCGGCGGGAATTGCCCACCCGGGCCATACCGAGATTCTGGCCGATCGATGCGGCGTCCGCGATCATGCGATGATGCTCTATCTCGGGCCTCGCGATGAGCTCGACGAGCCGGGGTTGGGCGTCATTCATGCGACACTCCACGTCGCACTTCGTCGCGTCTTCGATCTCCTGACGATCGAATCTGTGCGAGAAAAGATCGCTCTCGCGGACCGATCCTTGCGTCCCTTGACCCGTGGCAGGCCGCCCCGGGTGGCCGTCGCCGGGCTCAATCCGCATGCGGGCGAACACGGACTGTTCGGCGAGGAGGAGGGGACGATCCTCGCGCCGGCCGTCGAACTCGCCCGCCGGGAGGGCATTGATGTGACCGGCCCGATCGCGGCCGATACGCTCTTCGTCCGGGCGATCGCCGGTGAGTTTGACGCCGTGGTGGCCATGTATCACGATCAAGGGCATGTCGCCCTGAAAACGATCGGATTTGACCGCGCGGTGAATGTGACCCTGGGCCTTCCCATCATCCGCACGAGCGTCGCGCACGGCACGGCGTTCGACATCGCGGGCCAGGGCCGCGCCGAGACCACCAGCCTCATCGAGGCCGTTCGCGTGGCGGCCCGCATCGTCGAGGGAAGCCGATTGATCGCGGAGCCTTCGCGATGACGCGGATCTACCTCCTCCGCCACGGAGCGACGACCGCCAATCGCGAGGTCCCTTACCGACTCCAGGGTCGCGGTTCGGACCGGCCACTCGACGAGACGGGCCTACGGCAGGCGGACGCTGCAGGTCGGGTCCTCGCGAGCATCAAGCTCAACGGCCTCTACTCCAGCCCCCTGCTCCGCGCCCTCCAGACCGCCCGATCACTTGGGTCGCATCACGGACGCATTCCTATTCCCATCCCCGGTCTTATCGAAGGCGATATTGGTCGCTGGGAAGGACTGACCTGGGATGAGGCGGCGGTCCGTGATCCGGACCACCACGCCCGGTTCATGACCAATCCGGGGACCGTGCCCTACCCTGACGGCGAGTCATTTCTCGACGTGCAGCGTCGAGCGTCCATCGCGATCGCGGAACTGGCCGCGGCGCATCGCGGAGAAACGATCGCGATTGTCGGGCACAATATCCTCAATCGCGCCTATCTCTCGCCTCTGCTGGGCTTGCCCATCGACCGGGCCCGAGGGATTCGGCAATCGAACTGCGGAATCAACGTGATTGAGGTCGAGCCCGAGGGAGGATCAGTTCTGATCACCCTCAACAGTGCCTTGCACCTTGACGGCCTGTGACCGTCCTCGGGGCCTTTCCGCAGCCCATGGCGAAATCTGGCTCCCCCACCAGAACGCCAGGACCGTGCCCACGGCGATCATGATGAGTGTCCACGGGAGAAGCTCCGTCATGTGCGCGAGGAAATAAGGAAACGATGCATCGGCGATGAAGGGCCGATTCCACCATTCGGTCACAATCCCCAGAGCTAGCGCTACAACCCCGAGGATAACCCCCCGGATCTTGCTCCTGTCTCGCGACGCCAGATTCGCACCCAGCCCGAGACAGGCTCCCGGCAGGACGAGTGCGTAGAGACTTTGGCTGAGAAGCCAGACGAAGACCTCGACTCCCACCGCCGCGCCGACTGCCGCTCCGACCAAGCTGAGCAAGATGCTGATCGCGGTCCGAACCATGAGAGTCCCCCTGCCCGACTGATCCGGCGCCAGAGCTTCCATCGGTTGATTCCCGATGGTCACAGGTTGCCGGCCGAAGAACTCCTAGATTATTCATGGTAGACGGTGCGGGTCAACGTGGAGCCAGGCCGATCTGGACGGATTCCGGCTCCGTTCCGAATCGCCGTTCACTGGCGCACGACCTCGATCGTCGTCCATTCGGTCGCGAGCGAGCCCGGCCAGACCGAGCGAATCTCCGGATTCGCCCAGGCCCGATGGGCATCGGGTGTCAGCACGAGTCGTCCTCGACTCTTGCCCGGGCAAGTCAGTCCTTGCAATGGAGATGCCTGAAATCCCGGCATCGAACGACACTTCACGACGACGCCCTGTTGACTGAGCTTGTTGCCGACCAACACAACGTCCCCGATGGCAATCGGGCCGGAAGCCCCCTCGATTTCCAGCACCATGGCATGGGCCAGATCGCATGGGAGCGGGCCGAGAATTCGAAGTGCCGGCGGATTCCTCAGGGCAAACTCCTCCCCTAACGACACGTACTCGGATTCGCCAGCGTTCGACCCCCACTGCACGAGCGAGATGGCGTCGATGATCGCTGCCTCTCGCGAGGCGTCGGGCAGCGTAAAGAGCGCGTCGAGGTTGAGAATCGGGTCGAATTCGAAGGAAAACGGAACCTGCGGAAGCTCGCGCTCCCAGATCGTGGTCAGTCCGGTCGTCCGAACCCGGGCGTGGAGCACGAGCCGGTGGGGGCCATTCGTCGGAAAATCTCGAGGATTCACCATGAACGCCGCGCGCCCCTCGCCGGGGACCCACGATCCGAAGGTCTCCAGGGACGCCCGATTGGCACCCAGGATGCGATACGACCATTCCAACGAATCGGGACCGACCCCAACACCGTCGCGAGCGAGGAATGGCAAGCCGAATTCCACGACAATCGGGATGGGTGGGTCGAGCGATCGGGGATATCGGCGGCGGGCAAACCAGTTCACGACCAGTCCACGAGTGACGAGCGCCTGCTCCTCCTCGGGGATCAGCTCGTCGGCTTTCCACAAAACCGCAAGCGCCTGCCCCGCCGCATCGCGAATTGTGCGATCGCTCGACGATCCGAGGAGACGAAAAAGTTCCATGACGGCCGCCCGACCGTGGCTCGGTGCCTCGGAAATCGCCGCCAGGTTGGGCCGATCACCCTCCAGCTCTGCGACCGCTTTCCTGGCTCGCATCGCCTGGAAAACCTTCCGACCCCCGCCAAGAAACAAGGCGAGGGCGAGGACCACGAAAACGCCATTTCGCGAATCCGTCAGCCACCCGGTCCAGCCCGATTCGGGAAGTGGGAGACGCCGTCGTCCTACCTGAGCCAGCAGCCAAACCGCAGTATTCACAGGCTCTACTTCCGCCTCCCAAAAGGGGATTCTTCCTGGCTCATCGTCAGATGCCGGGTCGCGACCGTCCGGCCTCGACGGCCTTTCCCTTCTCCGCGGGCATGTCCTCGATGATCGTCGGCTTCCTCACCGCCGGGCCGGCGTCTTCAACCGGCACCAGCCGCTGATGAAGCTCCGAGACCGCGTCCTGTAGACCATGAACTTCGCGATGTAAGGTCTGGAGCTCGTGAAGTATGCGTCCCACCGGATCCTCGGCCCCTTCAGAGTCGGTCAGGACGAGTAGATTGTCTTCGCTGACGACTTTATAGGTCATCCCGACTTGATCGAGCAGAAGCTTCAGGCCCGTCTTGAGCCGGACGCCCTGGAGCTCAAGCTTCACGACCTCATCATCCGTAATTCCGAGCCGGTTCAGTGCGGCGAGATCGAGAACAACCGGGGCATCGAGCGACGATCGCAGATGCTTGGTTACGGCGTCGAGCGTCGTTTCCTTGGCGAACGGCCATTCAAAGGGTCTCAAAAGGGCTTCCTCGACCGTCATACCAGCCTTGCCGCCGGCGCGGGGAACGTCCTCGCCAACGACCGTCGCATTCTTCTTCTCCTGGGCAAACAGCCCCCATCGGGCCGATCCGGCGACGACAGCCATGGTCATGACCATCAACATCAGCAGGCGAGGACGGCGCATGGGACAAACCCTCTTCGGTTCGCAAATCGCTCTCGGCGGCCCCATTCTAGCCAATTGTGCCGATGTCGCCACCCGCCACCCTTCCGGCCCTGATCGCCTTATCAATGTCATCCCCGCTCGGGAACCCGAAATCCTCCCGATCCAGGACCAGTGCTGCTGCGGCGGAGGCACGCAGACCGGCGTGACGCATCATTCCGGAATCGATCGGTCCGGGAGTCCAACCCAGTTCCATCAGGCCGGAGACCAGGGTAGACGCAAAGGCCTCTCCCGCGCGATTCGTGTCCCGAGGAGGGTCGTCCCGTGGAAACACCGGCAGGTCGATTGTGTGTAGCGACGCATCGGAGCCAAGATAGTAACACGTGCAACCCGCCGGCCCATCGGTCACGACAACGATCGGCGTGCGCGACAGGACCAGATCCCGGCCGGAAAGTGCCAGCCATTCCTGTCGATTGCAGCTGAGCAGATCGAACCGCCCGGCAAGCGACGCGAGTGGCAGATCGCTATCTCGCATGTTGCGCATTGCCGGGGCCACGAACCGGACCGAGGCGGGAACCGAGAGGGCCTGGGCGAGGAGACGGTTCGGCAAGCCCGCGACAACCAACAGATCGCAATCGGCCGAGAGATCGGCCTGATCCAGGTTCGACAGGGCCGCATGGCACCCCCGGAATCCGATCGCGAGTTTGTCCCCGAATCGGCCGCTCGAGACGATCAACGACCAGTCTGTCGCCCGGTTGGCGACGGTGATTGGCCGATGGGCAATCCCCTCCCCCTCAAGGCGAGCCAGGATTGCCTGTGTAAACTCGTCATCATCGGATCCGACCGCACTGACGAGCTCGCCTTGCAGCGCGGCGGCAAATCCTGCCCCCATGCCACCCAGGTCGTCATTCCAGGCAACGCCGATGGCGTCTCGATGGTTCTCGCCTCGATTTCTCTCGATCGACAAGGGCCGCGAAAGCCGAATTCGCCCCAGGGGGCCGGGCCATCCGGTCGGTGGTGATAGGTTGATGGTCGTCCGATCCCCATCCTCGATGAAAATATCCCGTCGTTCGCCGATAAGTTGGCCATCGTAGCTGCCGTCGACCGTCCCTTCGTTCAGAAGCGGACGATCGACGCGAAGTACGCGATCGAGGTAGGCCGGGCCGAAAACTCGGGTGCGTCTCATGAGAGGGACAGGCTCGAAGCGGCTTCAAGGAAGATCGCCTACCCCGGAACCGGTTCCGGGACAGGGCATGATTCTGACGTGCTTCGGCCCCGATCGCCACGCCATTCGCACTGAACCCGTTCCGCCCGAAGGGGCTCTGCCGGTATGATGTCGCCTTGAAGGGCCACAGACGCACGGAAGGATCGATGTCGTTGGATACCACGCCCGAAGACCTGGAGCACCCCGTTGATAATGCGCCGGTGCGGACGCTCGTTCACAAGGGAACGACCATCGAGGGGTACTCGCGCGCGGCCGTCCAGACGTACTGGCGCGTCCCGGAGATGAAGCTCGGTTTCGATCTGGGAGCGCAACCCTGGTCCTTCATGTCGACGCCGAACTGGTTCGTCTCGCACACCCATCTCGATCACCTCGCGGCCTTGCCCGTGTATGTGGCCCGACGCCGCATGATGAAGATGGAACCGCCGACCATCTACCTGCCCGCGGAAGCCGTCGAGCCCGTGGGGATGCTCCTCCGCGCCTGGCAGAGGCTCGATCGCGGGCGAATGAACGTCAACCTGATCGGCGTCGAGGCCGGTCAGGAGATCGAACTCTCGCGCGAGCTGGTCGTCAAGGCGTTCGCCACCAAGCACACGATCACCTCGCTGGGCTTTCTCGTCTGGGAGCGACGCAAGAAGCTCAAGCCGCAATATCACGAGCTCTCGGGGGAGCAGATTCGCGATCTGCGACTGGCGGGTGAAGAAGTCTCGGCCGAGATCCGGATACCCAAGGTCGCCTACATGGGCGACACCACGCCCGCGGGGCTGGATGCCTTGCCGGAGATCTACAAGGCCGAGATCCTGATCATGGAGATGACGTTCGTGGCTCCTGGCGAGCGCCCGGAACGGATCCACAAGTATGGCCACACTCATCTTGACGACTTCCTGGCGAGGGCCGATCGCTTCGAAAATGAGGTGATCATCGCGTCGCACTTCAGCACGAGACTCCATTCCGAGGCGATTCAGAGGATCGTCGAGCGGAAGTTGCCGGAATCGCTGAAGGGGCGCCTCAAGATCTGGCTGTAGCGTTGGCTGTCCGACTACACCGCGACCCAGATCTCACCATCACGAACCTCGCAGGCGAACCTGTGCAACGACTGCCCCCGCACGGTCGTGCATCGGCCCGAGGACAGCTTGAAACGCCACATATGCAGCGGGCAAACGGCCTCGCCGTCCTCGACCCAGCCGTCGCCCATCGAGCCGTTCGCGTGCGGGCAGCGGCCCAGGATCGCGTGGAACACGCCGGAATCGCGGAACACGGCAATGCCGAGGCCATCGACCACAATGCTTCGACCACGCCCTTCCGGGACCTCATCGGCTCGACACACGGGTCGGAATGTCGCCACGGTCAGGTCTCCGAAATCCGTCCCAAGAATCCCGTCAAAACGAAAAACTTCGGACTTGCATCTCCGGCGGAAAGCTCGGTAGAGTAAAAGACGTTGCAACGAGCCGGCGGCCCGGGAATCGTCTTCAAGGAATGCCGCATTGAAGATCAGTCGGAGACACGCCCTGGGAGTGCTGGCTTCCGTGGCCGCCGCGCCGCTGGCGGGTTGTCGGACCGCCTCGGGGTCGGAATCCGAACCGGAGTTGATCTGGGGCATCCACGGAACACGAAACGGCTGGCTCCACTTACCGAGAGTCGCGACGTTCGACGAACAAGATCAACTCTACATCGCGGACCTCACCGACCGCATCCAGGTTTTCGACCGCGATGGCAAGTTTCTCCGCGCCTGGAGGACGCCATCACTCAATATCGATGGGCCCAACGGCCTGACTGCGGATCGGTTCGGCCGGATTCTGGTGGCCGACACGCACTTCTACCGCATCCTGATCTACGACAAGAGCGGGAAACTTCTCGCACAGATCGGCGACGGCGTCCAAAGCGAGGAACCGGGCCGGTTCGTGTACGCCACGGACGTGGTGACCGATCAGGCGGGCAATCTCTACGTGAGCGAATACGGCAACTCGGACCGGATTCAGGTCTTCGATAAGGACGGCAAGTGGCTCCGACAATGGGGCGCGCACGGTTACGAACCGGGCGAGTTCCTCCGGCCGCGGGCGCTCGCGATGGACGCGAAGGATCGCCTCTACGTGGCCGATAGCTGCAATCATCGAATCCAGGTCTTCGACACCAACGGCAGGCTCCTGCACTACTGGGGTTCTCGGGGCACGGCGCCGGGGCTGATGGCGTACCCGTACGACGTCTGCATCGGTCCGGATAGCTGTCTATACGTCTGCGAGTACGGCAACAATCGGGTCCAGAAATTCGCACTCGATGGCACGTCGCTGGGGACGTGGGGCACGCATGGCCGGGGACCCGGGCAGTTGAATAATCCGTGGGCCGTGGCCGTTGATGGTCGGGGTGCGGTGTCGGTGATCGACTCGAATAATCATCGGGTCCAGCGCTTCCGGATCTGACGGGACGCGGGATCTCACATGCGGCGCGGGGGCGAGTTCCAATGCTGGGCAATCTCTCGGTGACATTCGGGAATGCGTGGTGGCTGATCGCCATCCCGCTCTTCGTGCCGCCTTTGATCGCCATGAGCATCAAGAGTCTGTCGGGGCTCGGCAAGGTCCGGCAGGCGATCGCGATCCTGTTCCGCACCACGGTCGTCACGCTCATCATTCTGGCCCTCGCCCAGATCCAGGCGGTGCGGCGCAATGACAAGCTCACGACGATTTTTCTCCTCGATCGATCCGAAAGCATCCCGACGGCCCCCAACTGGGGCGATGCGATGCTTTCCTACGTGAACGCCGCGATCAAGAATCAGAAACGAACCGATGATTTGGCTGGCGTGATCGTCTTCGGCAAGGAACCGAAGGTGGAATCGCCGCCTTCGCTCAATCCCCCTCAACTCAACGGCATCGAGAACGTCCCCGACCCCGAATACTCCGATCTCTCGGCCGCGATCAAGCTCGCCCTGGCTTCGTTTCCCGAGGACACTGCCCGCAGACTCGTCGTGCTCTCGGACGGCAACGACAACCGGGGAAATGCACTCGAGCAGGCCCTCGCGGCGGCGGGTCTGAAAGTCCAGATCGACGTCTTGCCGATCGAATATCGCTACGAGAAGGAAGTGCTCGTCGAGAAGGTCTCGCTCCCCCCTGAGGTCAAGCAGGGTGAGACCGTGAATATCAACGTCGTCATCCGCGCCAGCGAGCCGACCAAGGGCAAGCTCCAGATCTTCCAGAAGGCCGACAACTATTCGGCGCCGCTGACCGAGCAACCCGTCGAGATCGAATTGCAGCGCGGCATCAATGTGCATAGTCTCAAACAGACCATAACGCAGCCGAGCTTCTACACCTACACCGCCGAATTCATCCCCGATCAAGGCAGCGGCGACCGTCGGGCCAACAATAACAGCGCGATCGGCTTCGTTCAGGCCCGGGGCGAGGCCAACGTCCTCCTGATCGAAGGGACACGCGGCGAACACGAGGAGCTGGTCTCGGCCCTGCGTGCCAAGGGCCTTCGCGTCGATGTGAAAGTGGCCCCGCGTATCGATGCCGCGGGAATCGTCGGCGGCGACCAGCTCCCGTCCGACATCGCCCAGCTTCAGCCTTATGACACGGTGATCCTGGGCAATGTCCCCAAAGATTCGTTCACCGAGGACCAGATCAAGATCCTCGAATCGAACTGCCACGACATGGGCGCGGGCCTGGTCATGCTGGGCGGGCCGAACAGCTTCGGCGCGGGCGGGTGGATGAACACACCGGTCGAAAAAGCCCTACCGGTGGACATGCAGATCAAGGCCATGAAAGTTATGGGCAAGTCGGCCCTCGTCATGGTCATGCACGCCAGCGAAATTCCCGAGGGAAACTACTGGCAGAAGGTGGTCTCTCAGGAGGCGCTCAAGACGCTCTCTCCGTACGACTACGCCGGCATGCTCCACTGGGAAGGCCAGGAGGCCTGGCTGTTCACGCTCCAGCCGATCGGAGAGAAGAAGGGCACGATGCTCCGCGCCATCGACAAGATGACGCCGGGCGACATGCCGGACGTCGACCCCTCGCTCATCATGGGTATCAACGCCCTGAAGGCCAAGACCGACGCGATGACGAAGCATTTCATCGTCATCAGTGACGGCGACCCCACGCCGCCCACGCGGGGCGTCATCAATCAGCTCGTCGCGAACAAGATCACCGTGACCTCCATCCTCGTCGCCTCCCACGGCGGCGACCGCGTCGGCCCGACCTGGATGCAGGACCTGGCGACCAAGACCAAGGGGCGCTTCTACAACGTCACGAACCCTCGGGCGTTGCCGCGGATCTATCAGAAAGAAGCCAGGCTGATCTCCCGGCCCCTGATCTTCGAACGCCCCCAACCCTGGGCGCCGACGATCCAGTCCTTCACGGAGCCGACCCTCGGTCTCCCCAATACTCTGCCGGGGATCACCGGGCTGGTCCTGACGCAACTGAAGGAGAACGAACTGGTTGAACTCCCGCTCACCTCGGCCATTCCCACCGGACAGACGAATCCTCTCCTCGCGCACTGGACTTACGGGCTCGGCCGCTCGGTCGCCTGGACCTCCGACGCCGGCCGAAAGTGGGCCAAGGCCTGGCCGAACTGGGAGAACTACGCGGCCTTCTGGTCGCAAGTGATTCGATGGTCCCTGCGACCGGTCGACAACGGAAACATGAATCTCTCGCTCCGTCGCGAGGACGGCAAGATCAAGGTCGTCATCGACGCCTTGGACAAGCAGAATCAGTTCCTCAACTATCTCGACATCCAGGGCAACGTCGTCAACCCCGAGTTCAAGGGCGAGCCGCTCATCCTGAAGCAGACCGCGCCGGGCCGATACGAGGGGACGGTCGAGAAGGCCGAGGCCCGTGGCAACTATTTCGTCAACCTCGGCGCTCGTGGCGCGGACGGCAAGATGATCTTCGTCTCGGGCGGCGTTTCCGTCCCCTATTCCGACGAGTACCGCGAGCTGAAATCCAACCCCGAGAAGCTCGCCGAGCTTGCCAGCTACACCGACGGCAAGGTCCTCTCCTGGAAGTTCCAGAAAGACGGCCGCATCGATCTCGACCGCACGCTGAACGAGGCCGACGTCTTCCGTCGCGATCCCAAGCTGACGCCCCCATCCAGCTTCACCGACCT
>JAQGHR010000116.1 GCA_028291545.1 Planctomycetota bacterium
GCGGCCCACGCCGGCTTCCCTCAAGGGTCCGTTCACGTACGCTCACTCAAGTGTATTCGACCTGATCTGTCGATCGACCGGATTGTCAAAGAAAGTCGCGCCGGGCACGCCTGGGGTGCCGACGCCAGAGGCCGGCGTGACGAGCCCCGAGGGGCTGATCACTCCGGCCGGTTCGCGGACTTCGCTCTGAATCGGCCCGGGTCGCACCCGGTACTCATCGCGTCGTTCCCGTCGACGAGGTGACCTGCGTCACATCGACGACGAGGGTTATATTAGCAGTACTCATGCAGTCGGTCAACACCCTAGCTTCCAGATTTCGCGGATTTTTTCGCTGATACTGACCCATCACCGCGGAAGCATAGCAGCACTTGACTTTACGTCTTCCCGATTCCCCATCGCACCTCGCATCCGATATGATGAGGCTTGTAGTACTCGAAGAGCCCTCCGGGACGCCCGATGATGAGCGACCTGATCGTTGATGATAGGGGTGAGAACGCGGCACCCGTTTCGCCGCTGCCGGCCGTCGCTTCGGACGAAGCGCTCCTGATGGCCCTGCATGGATGCGTAAGCCTGGGGAAAGAGATCGACGTCTCGGGCTCAATTGATGGCCCCACGATCCTTGGGGCTGCGCTCATCCCTGAGCGTCCGATGCCCTCGACCGGAGTCCTGCCCGACGGCACGGACGAGCCGCTTCCTCGTGTATCTTCGGCGGTTCCGACCGGTAGGATGGGGCGATACCAGATCCTCGGCGAGATCGCACGCGGGGGCATGGGAGTCGTCCTGTTGGGGAGGGACGGCGAGCTCAATCGGGACCTCGCGGTCAAGATCCTGCTCGAGCACCATCGCGCGAAGCCCGACCTGCGTCGCAGGTTCGTCGAGGAGGCCCAGATCGGCGGTCAGTTGCAGCATCCGGGGATCGTGCCGATCTACGACCTCGGCACCTTCTCCGACGATCGGCCGTTCTTCGCCATGAAGCTCGTCCGAGGGCGGACGCTCGCCGTACTCTTGAGAGAACGCACGTCACCAAAGGAAGACCTGGCGCGACACCTGGTGATCTTCGAACAGATCTCGCAAACGATCGCCTATGCGCACTCCAAGGGCGTCGTCCACCGGGATTTGAAGCCTTCCAACGTGATGGTGGGGTCGTTCGGCGAGGTCCAGGTCATGGACTGGGGGCTGGCCAAGGTGTTCGATCCCGGGGCGGCCGACGCCCCCTCGCACGAGCCGGTCGTGAGCGTGGTTCGGGCGATGGCGAGCGATACAGACGCGGACGCCTCCGTGGCCGGCGTGGTGATGGGCACACCCGCCTACATGAGCCGCGAGCAGGCCAATGGCGAGGTCCATCGCATCGACGAACGGACCGACGTCTTCGGCCTGGGCTCGATCCTCTGCGAGATCCTCACGGGCATGCCAGCCTATACGGGGTCCCGTGGCGAGATGATCGTGAAGGCGAAGAAAGGCGATCTGACCGATGCGATCGGCCGATTGGCCACCTGTGGCGCCGAGCCGGACTTGATCCGCCTGGCCACGCAGTGCCTCTCTTTTTATCCGGCCGATCGCCCGCGCGACGCCTCCGCGGTGGCGAAGGCATTGACCGCGCATCTCGCGAGCGTTCAGGACCGGCTTCGCGCCTCGGAGCTGGCTCGCGTCGAGGCGCAGGCCAAGGCCCAGGCCGAGCGGATGCGACGCAAGTTTACGGTGGCGCTGGCGTCCTTGATCCTGCTGGGTGGGCTGGTCGGCGGGGGCTCGTGGTTTTCGGTCCGACTGGCTCAGGAGGCACGGATTGCCGAGGCGAACCGGTTGGCGAGCGATGCCCTGGTGCTGACGGAGGCCGCGTTCGCGGAGGCCAAGCGGACCGACCTCACGAACCTGGATGCCTGGGACCGCGCCTGCGACGCCGCGGAGAAGGCCAAGAACGTGGTCATCGGTCTCACCATCAAGCCGGCCTTGAGGAGACAGGTGGAGAGAATGCATACCACCGTGCTCGCCGAGGCGGATCGCCTCCGAACCGAGGTCAAGCGGATCGAGGCGAATCGCCTGCTCGTGGACAAACTTGATGACGCCCGACTCCGGGGTGACGGCGTCAACTTGATCGGATTCGATAGCCAGGCGAAGACCGCGGCCTACGCGAAGGTCTTCCGCGAGGCCGGGATCGATCTTACGATCCTCCCGCCCCGCGAGGCCGCCGTCCTGCTGGCCTCACGGGGATCGACGGTGAGGATCTCGGCGGCACTCGACGATTGGGCTCATGATGAGCCCGACCCGGCGCGGAAGGACGCCCTGCTCGAGATCGCCAGGACGATCGATCCCGACCCGTTTCGGAACCAGATCCGCAAGGCGTTGATCGCTCGCGATCGCGCGACCCTGGTCGCCCTGACCCGAGACGAACGGGCTCGCATGCTCTCGGCCACCAGCGTCGTCCTCGTGGCGGATCCACTGGCCGTGATCGGCGGCCGGGAGGAAGCCGTCGAGTTCCTCTCCGGCGCGCAATCGCGGTATCCCGACGATTTCTGGATCAATCAGACCCTCGGGTTCCATCTCGGACAGTTCAATCCGCCGAGGCGGGACGAGTCCGTTCGCTTCCTGACCGTGGCCGTCGCGCTGCGGCCTCGCAGCCCTGGCGCCCACCTCGGACTCGGCGTGGCGCTGGCCGGTTCCGACAAGAAGAAGGAGGCGACCGAGTCCTTCCGGCGGGCCATCGCGCTGAAGCCCGACTACGGTGAGGCTCACCTGAATCTGGCCGTCGTCCTCATCGGTCAGGGGCAACTGGCGGAGGCCATTCAGGAATGTCAAGAAGCGATCAAGACCAAGCCGAGGGACGCCTACGCATATCACAACCTCGGCTACGCCTTCCTCATGCAGGACCAGAAACAGAAGGCCATCGACGCCTTCCGCAAGGTCCTCGAGCTCGATCCCAACAGTTCCGGCGCCTATCACCTCCTCGGTTACGCCCTCCAAGGTCAGGGCAAGGCCGAGGAGGCGATCGCGGCCTACGTGGCGTCCTTGAAGCTCGAGCCCGAGAACGCGGATACCCATCACAACCTCGGCTTCTTGCTCACCGGCCAGGACAGGCCGGAGGAAGCCATCGCCCATCTCCTCGAGTCCAAGCGACTCAAACCGAACAACAGGCTAGTCTATGTGAACCTCGCGAATACTCTCTTCTATCAAGGGAAGCGGGAGGAGGCCCTCGACGCCTACAAGACGGCCGTCGACCTGGATCACGACTACGCCGACGCCTACTGGGGCCTGGGCGAGTGCCTGAGGTCGCAGGGCCGATATCCCCGGGCTCTCGCCGCCTTTCGCCGTGCCCACGAGCTTGGCAGCGAGCAGCCCGGATGGCCCTACCCGTCGGCCGAGTGGATTCGCCAGTGCGAGCGCCTGATCGCCGTCGGAGACGCCCTCCCCGCGCTGATCAAGGGGGACGCCCCGCCCCGAGATACCGCCGATCGACTCCTCCTGAGCGTGGTCTGTCGCGACCGACAGCTCTATGCCGCGGCGGTTCGGTTCTCGTCCCAGGCCCTGGCCGATGACCCCTCGATGGCCGATGACCGCACCGCCCGCCATCGCTATCAGGCCGCCTGCACCGCCATCCTGGCCGGCCTGGGTCGCGGCCTGGACGATCCTGCCCCCGACGGATCGGCCCGCGCCGCGCTTCGGTCTCAGGGTCGGGCGTGGCTCCGCGAAGAACTTGCGGCCCTCGCCCGATTCTCGGCCGACGGCACCGTCCCCCATCGCGCCACGGTCGTCGCAACCCTCCGCGATTGGAAGTACGACCCCCGCCTCCACGCCGTCTACAACCCCGAAGCCCTCGCCAGGCTCCCCGAGCCCGAGCGCAAAGACTGGGGGGCCTTCTGGCGGGAAGTGGACGCCCTCAGTGCCAGCTCCGGGGGGAGGAAGTAAGGTTGTGAGCGTGTCGGAGGGAACCGGACGGATGAGACGCCACCTGATCCATGGCAAATTCTTCGAGGATTTCCCCTCGCGGATCTGCTCCAATGACTCCGGGAACACGATGCAGCCGTTGTAGGACGCACGACGATGAGCGACCAGGACCAAGACGTTGAGGCGACCCGGCTTCACACGCCCCAGCCTGTCGCCCCGGACTCGTGGCCCGAAACGAGCGGCCCCAGCGCCCTGACGGCGATTGAAGCCTCGACTGGCCCGGTCCCACGCGTCTCCCTGCGCCCCGATGTGGACCCCAACGCCTCGACGGTCAAGGTCGAGCCGAGTCGCCAAGAGCGGACCTCCCCACCCGGTCCCGGCCGATTCGAGATCCTCGGCGAGATCGCGCGGGGAGGCATGGGCGCGGTCCTCCGGGGTCGCGACTCCGACCTTAACCGCGACCTGGCCATCAAGGTCTTGCTGGAGAAGTACGCGGAGAACGTCGAGGTCCTCGGCCGCTTCATTGAGGAGGCCCAGATCGGCGGCCAGTTGCAGCATCCGGGGATCGTGCCCGTGTATGAGCTCGGCCAGTTCCCCGACAAACGGCCGTTCTTCGCCATGAAGCTCGTGAAGGGCCGCACGCTTGCGGCCCTGCTGAAGGAACGCCATTTCAGCGAGCCCGGTCGCG
>JAQGHR010000121.1 GCA_028291545.1 Planctomycetota bacterium
CGCGACCGGGCTCGCCTTCGGATCGGTGAGCCGCCCTAAGAATTGCGGACCTGGCTCGTCTCTCTCAGGGTTGGGCTCTCCCCTTCCCGATTCCGAGGCACGCCCATGAACGAACCCGAGCATGCAGCGAAGGCCGCTCGAACCAGGCGTCCGATGTTCCAGCTCAGCCTGCGGACCTGGCTCGTCCTGACCGCCGTCGTGGCGGGCGTGGTGGGGTGGCAGTCGCGACGGGTCGTCCTCTCGCCCAGGAACCTGGCCAGCATGAGCGAGGTCGCCACGCTCGACAAGGACGTCTGGGAGATCGCGTGGAGCCCGGAACGCGATCGCATGGCGATCCTGGGCTGGGAAAAACCGGTCGATATCCGGCATGTGCTCTCGCTCCAGACGATCGAGACGATCGGCAAGGATCAGAAGCTGATCCACTTCGCCTTCAGCCCGGTTCCAGGCGTGGTCGCCTATTGCAAGAATGGGACGACGGCCGAGATTCTCCATCGGAAGACCGGCCGGGTCATCGAGCTCGACGCCAAGGACTCGCAGCCCGGCATGGTCTTCAGCCCGGACGGTTCGACCCTGGCGACCGGGGGCTACGGGACGCATGCAAAGCTCTGGAAGGTTGAGGATGGCACGCTTCTTCGCGAGTTCGACACCGGCCCGAGCGTCGGTGGGCTGAGGCCGGTGTTCAGCCCCGATGGGACGGTGCTGGCGGTGGGGAACCGCAACTCGACGACGACGCTCTTCGACGTCGCCACGGGCCGACTCTTGCATCGTCTGCCCAAGTCGGAGTCCCACGGTTTGCAATTCTCGCCCGATGGGCGGACCCTCGCGGTGGCCTACGCCGATGGCAGCCTCGCCTTGTGGAACGCCGCCGACGGTCAGTTACTCCACGATCGCAAGACCTCGGCCGAGGAGCTTTACCGCGTGGATTGGTCGCCCGACGGCCGGATTCTTGCCTCCGCCGGCCTCATGGGCAAGATCACGCTCTGGAACCCCGCCGATCTCTCGATCCTCCGCGAGCTCGACGCTCCCGAGTGGGTCATCGGCCTTCGCTTCAGCCCCGACGGCCGCAACCTGATCACGGCCGGCGGGGTCTCCGACACCAGCAAAGGCAAGCGCAGCCTGAAGGTCTGGGGGATCGAAGGCTCGCTCTACTCGCTGGCCAACCGGCCGAGGTAAGAGGCTGTCTGGAAGGCTTCGTTAGAGCCCCGATGGGGCTCAGGAGATCCAGCCAATTCGGGCTTGAAAATCGCCCTCTGGACAGCCTCGAAGATCGAACGACGCGCTCAGCGCACCTCGACATCCCCTTCATCCTCGTCGGTTTCCTCGTCGAACTCATCCCACCACTCGATATCCTGGCGATCGGGGTCGGCCTCGGGGTGATGGGAGGTTTCGGGCTCGGGGAGCTGGATGGAGACGGTCGCCCAGCCCTCGGGGATATGGGAGGGGAGTTGCAAGACCACGGTGCGGTCCGGCGGGATCAGGATCTGGGTCCGATAGCGTCGCACGGAAGCACCTTGGGGACGGGAGGGGTGGAATCGGAGGCGTGGATATTGTAGGAGCGCGGGGTTCGCGATGTGTCGGGGAGTCACGAATCGGCCTTCGCGGGCTTCTCGGACGACTTCACGAGGGTCTGGAGAATCCCCTCCTGGACGGTCTTGCCATGCTGGTTGACCAGGCGGCGGTGCCAGGTGACTACGCCTCGGCGGCCTCGGGCGCGGGGTTCGAGGGAGACGATGCGGGCGACGACGTGGATCGTGTCGCCGAAATGGATCGGTTCAAGGAATTTCCATTCCTGGATGCCCAGGAACGCCAGGGTCTCGACACGAGGTGCGTGGCTTCCCAGACCACTGGCGATCGCCAGGCCGAGCAGGCCGTGCGCGACGGGCTTGCCGAAAGGGCCGGAGCCGGACGACGCGTGATCGACGTGGAGGGGGTTGAAGTCGCCCGAAATCCCGGCGAAATTCACGACATCGGTCTCGGTGACTGTACGGCGAGGGCTTTCCCACTCGTCGCCTTCGGCTAACTGGTCGAAACCCAGGGTCGGGATCGTGTGGCGGGACACCGAGACGACCTCCTGTACCGCGATTGAGGATATAATGAGGAGCTATCCCGAGATTGCCGTGGGATGGGTACGAATTGTGCAGGTTGAGCGTGAAAGCGTCAAGTCGTGCTCGAGGGGCGATCTCAGGCGCTTGCCGAAACCTCTCGGAGAGGTGACAATGAGAGAGTCGACGACGGCGTTTGTTACGAAGCCGCGTTAGCAACCGTCGTGCCTGTAAGTGGAATGCGCCGTCCGCGTCGGACCGCGCGGGAGGCCTCGCGCATGAACCGCCTTTGCAAAGTTTTGATCGCCGATGACGAACGCCCCGTGGCCGCCGGCCTTCAGGGCCAGCTCGAAGCCCTCGGCTACGACGTGGTCGCCGTCGTGGATGACGGCCAGCGCGCCATCGAAGTCTGCCGCCGCACCCTGCCCGATGTCGTGATGATGGACATCGAGATGCCGGGCCTGGATGGATTGTCGGCCGCGCGCCAGATCGCTCAGGACCCGGGCACGCCCGTGATCATCCTGACGGCCCACGGCCACCCGAATCTCGTCGACCAGGCCGTCCAGGATGGGGTGATCCAGTACCTCCTGAAACCCGTGACCAGCCCGAGCCTGCACGCCGCGATCCAGACGGCCGTGGCGCGGGCGCGCGAAGTCAAGAGCCTGCGCGACAGCGTCCAGGCCCTGGAGTTGACCCTTCGCGAACGCAAGCTCATCGAGCGTGCCAAGGGCATCCTGATGACCCGCCGCAACCTTTCCGAGCCCGAGGCATTCCGCTTCCTACAGCGACAGAGCCAGGATCGCCGCATGCCCATGGCCAAGCTCGCCGAATCGGTGGTCCAGGCCGACGAACTCCTGGACAGCCCCACGGGTCCCACACCCCCTTCGTCTCCCTCCCACCACGGCCCGGTCCCCCCTCCCCAGCACGGCCCGATCCCGATTTCGCGGCATTCCAGCCGTCACAGCGGGGAAGATTTGTAACGACACCCTCGATCGGATTGCCTTTTACCGAGGCTGCGATCGAACCCGTCGGGCGCGCAGCCCTTCACTGTGACCCTCTCCCCCGGTGGGGTGGGGAGAGGGGACCGGAAAGGCACCCCCTCAATAAGCGTGCTTCTCCCCCGTCTCCTCGGGTTCGGGGGGAGCGGCCGGAGGGGCGACTTGACGGATGGCACGGGCGTCGCTCTCGGCCTTGATCTGGGCGATCGCGGCCTCCAGGGGCATCGCGCCCTTGTCGCCGTCCAGGCGGTCACGGTAAGAAACCGCGCCGGTCTCGGCCTCCTTGGCACCGACGACCAGCATCACGGGAATCTTTTCGAGCTGCGCATCGCGGATCTTGGCGCCGATCTTCTCCGGTCGGGAGTCGGTCGCCGCACGCAGGCCCGCCGCCTGGAGGGCCGCCAGGACCGTCGCCGCGTACTCGGCCACCTTGTCCGAGATCGGCAGGACCCGCACCTGCTCGGGGGCCAGCCAGAGCGGGAACGCGCCGGCGAAGTGCTCGATCAGGATGCCCATGAACCGCTCCATCGAGCCGAACGGCGCGCGGTGGATCATCACCGGCCGGTGCGGCTGATTGTCGGCCCCGGTGTACTCCAATCCGAACCGCTCGGGCAGGACGTAATCAAGCTGCACCGTGCCCAGTTGCCACTGGCGGCCGATGCAGTCCTTGACGATGAAATCCGCCTTCGGCCCATAGAACGCGGCCTCGCCCGCCGCCTCCTCGTACGGCAATTTCATCTCGTCCAGCACCGAGCGAATGTCCTCCTCGGCCCGCCTCCAGATGTCGCCCTCCGCCCCGGCATACTTGGGGTCGTCGGGGTCGTGCTTCGAGAGCCGCAGCCGATAATCCGTCAGCCCCAGGCTCCCCAGCACGAACTGCGTCAGCTCCATCGTCGATCGGAACTCCTGCCGCACCTGATCCTCGGTGCAGAACAGGTGCGCATCATCCTGTGTGAACCCGCGAACCCGTGTCAGGCCCGACAGTTCGCCCGACTTCTCGTAGCGATAGACCGTGCCGAACTCGGCCAGGCGGACCGGCAGATCGCGGTAGGATCTCGGCTGGGCCGCGTAAATCTGGATGTGGTGGGGGCAGTTCATCGGCTTGAGGAGGTATTCCTCGCTCACGCCGTTCGTGGCGACGAAGTGGAGCCGACCCGCCGAATTCAGCTCGAAATACTTGACCGGCGGCTGTCCCGGCGTGAGCGGGGCGTCCTCGGGAATGCCCGCCTGCTGCAAGAGGAGCTTCTGCGCCGGGTCGTCCAGCGTTTCCTTCTCTAACCCGTCCACCAGCGCCATCGCGGCGTCGCTCAGGAGACGAATCGGCGGGAACTGCGAGTCCTTGTAATACGGATAGTGCCCGCTCTGCTTGTAGAGGTCGATCTTGCCGATATTCGGCGTGTAGACGGGTTGATATCCCCGCTTCGTCAACTCCTTCTGCAAGAAATCCTGCAACACCCCCCGGACGATCGCCCCCTTCGGCATCCACAGGACCAATCCCGACCCCACCAGCGGCGAGATCGTGAACAGATGCAGATCCTTGCCGATCCGGCGGTGGTCCCGCTTCTTGGACTCCTCGACCTGCGCCAGGTGGGCGTCCAGTTCCTTCTTCTCGAAGAACGCCGTGCCGTAGACGCGCTGCAAGGTCGGCCCGTCGGATCGGCCCTTCCAGTAGGCCCCGGCGATCGAGAGCAGCTTGAACGCCCCGACCTTGCCGGCGTGCGGGATGTGCGGACCCCGGCAGAGGTCGACGAACTCGCCTTGCCGGTAGAACGACAGGATGCCGTACTTGTGCAATTCCTCGTCGATATGTTCGGTCTTGTATCCCTGGCCCAGCTCCTCGACGAACTGCCTGGCCTCGGGCACCGGCAGCATGAACCGCTCGAACGGCTCGTGCTCGGCGATGATGCTGGCCATCTCGGCCTCGATCGCCGGGAAGTCGTCCTCGGTGATATGCCGGCCGGGCACGTCCACGTCGTAATAAAAGCCGTTCGCCGTGGTCGGCCCGAAGGCCAGCTTCACGCCCGGAAAGACCCTCATGATGGCCCGAGCCATGACGTGGGCCGTCGAGTGCCTCAGGACGTCGAGCGCCTCCTTGTCCCTGGGCGTGAGGACGCGGAAGGCGACGTTCTCCCCGTCCTTGACCTCCAGCGGCCTGTCCAGGTCCACGATCGCCCCGTCCGCCACGGCCGCGACCGCCGCCTCGGCCAGCCTCTTGCCGATCCCCTCGACGATTTCCCTGGGCCTTACGCCCTCCGCGTATTCCTTGACCGTCCCGTCCGGCAGCGTGATCTTGACCATCGTACCGCGTTCCCATCTTTCCAGAGAGTCGCCCCCTCCGACCGACAACGCCGGCTCGGGGCGGGTTCCCAGAGTAATCGAGGGGGGCGGGCGGTGCCAAGACGGGGGCGGTGCAGCGATTGATCCCGACACGACGGATTCCCGGTTTGAAATCCCGTGCTGTTGCGATCATTTCTCCTGGACGTGAGAAGGGTCGACACACGGTCGGTGACCGGAAATTGGGAGAAACGGACCCGGCACCTTCCAGGGAATCGGGTTTCGGCTCGAACGAGCGGCGACCTTTGACGTCGGTGCCAATCAGCTTTCGTGTCTTTGTAGGACAGCTCCCGGCCCGCCGGTCTGGCGATGGCCTCGTGGTCGGATTGGCACCTTTCCCCCCTCGCGTCTTGCCAGACCGGCCCGACGGTCGTTAGGCTCTTTTGAGGGGCCAGAGAATGCGCCTGAGCTCACCGGAGGAGATCCGACCATGCCGGTCGTCGAAAGGCCCAAGGACGGAGGCCGGGACGAGAACGAAGAGGAGAGTGACATCGCGGGATTCCTCGCCAGGATTGCGGCGGGGGACGACGACGCGGCGCGCGAGCTGTTGACGAGGTATGAGGCGGAAGTCCGGCTGGTCGTGAGGCGGCAACTGCCGAGGCTGCTCCGATCGAGGTTCGACTCGCTGGATTTCCTCCAGAGCGTGTGGGGGAGCTTCTTCCTGCGGGTCAGAGGGGAGCCGGGCCAGTTCGAGGATTCGAGGCATCTGGTGGCGTTCCTGGCGAAGGCGGCGAAGAACAAGGTGATCGACGAGTATCGCCGCGCGGGCAGCCGCAAGGGGGACATGCATCGCGAGGAGCCGCTCTGGGCCGAGGGCGATCGGCCCCGGGACCTCGCAGCGCCGGGCGATACGGCCAGCCAGGTGGCGGAGGCGCACGAGGTCTTCGGACGGCTCCGAGACCTCCTGCCCGAGGACCGGCATCTGCTGCTGGACCTGAAGGCGCAGGGGCTCTCCAGCAAGGAAATTGGGGCGAAGCTCGGCATCAGCGAACGGACCGTCCAGCGCGTCCTGGAAGACCTCCGCCGCCGGGCGGAGGTCGAGCTGGAGGGTTGATCGTGGCCGCTTCCGCGTCATCGACGAGTCACACCTGGGACGATGCCGCGAGCTCGGCCTCCGAGGAGCCCGTCCGCCGGCTGGAAATCGCCTGGCGAAAAAGCACCCCCGGCCGTCGTCCGGACCCGCTGTCGTTCGTCGGGGAAGGCGAATCCGGCGTCCGCCTCGCGTTGCTCCGGGCCGATCTCGGGCTGCGATGGGACGCGGGCGAGCGCGAGGGGGCCGAGCGCTACCGCGACCTCGATCTGGGCGACGACGCGATGGTCGCGCTCGTCTACGAGGAATTCTGCCTGAGCGAGGATCACGGCCAGGCCCCCGAGCCGGCCCGATTCTACGCGAGGTTCCCCGAGATCGCCCCCGCCTTGAAGCGGGTCCTGGAGATCCATGACCTGATCGGTTCGGGCCGGGCCTCCTCCACGATGTCGCTCGGCCTGTCTCAGGGGCTCGCGACGGCCTCGCCGTTTCCCGAGAAGGGCGAGACGATCGGCGGGTTCCACCTGGTCGAGGAGCTGGGCCGGGGGGGATTCGCCCGCGTGTTCCTCGCCCGGGAGAGGCAGCTTGCGGATCGGCCGGTGGCCCTGAAGGTGGCCAGGACCGGCTCGCGCGAGCCGCAGACCCTGGCCAGGCTCCAGCACACGCACATCGTCCCGGTGCATTCCTACCGGATCGACCCGGCGACCGGCCTGCACTTGCTCTGCATGCCCTATTTCGGACGGGTGACCCTGGCGCACGTGCTGGCCGACCCGGCCGTGAAGGAAGCGGTCAGCGGGGCCGAGCTCGTCGCGGCGCTCGATCGCCTGGATGCCGACGGGGCGACCACGTCCTCGGCCCGGCCGGCGGGACGGATGGCGCTGGCGACACGGTCGTACGCCCGAGCCGTGGCGTGGTGGGGGGCGCGGCTGGCCGAGGCGCTCCAGCATGCCCACGATCGGGGCGTTCTCCACCGCGACATCAAGCCGTCGAACGTCCTGGTGACGGGAGACGGGATGCCGATGCTTCTGGACTTCAACCTTGCGCACGAGCCCCTGGACGTCTCCGGCGAGTTCCCCGCCGCGCTCGGCGGCACCGTGGCTTATATGTCGCCCGAACACCTGGAGGCGCTGGCCGACGGCACGAGCGAGGGCGTCGACGGCCGATCGGATGTCTATGCCCTGGGGGTCGTCCTGTTCGAGGCCATGGGCGTGCGACCCTTCGGCCCGCCCCCGTCGGCCAAGTCCGTCCCCGAAGCGCTGGTACGCGCGGCCGAGGAGCGGCGATCGAGCGTCCCGCGGCTCAGGGACGTCTTCCCCGAAGTGCCCCTGGCGCTCAACGCCGTGGTCGCGAAATGTCTGGCGCCCGACCCGGACGACCGCTACGCGACGGCCGGCGAATTGGCCGAGGATCTCCAGGCGGTGGCCGATGACCTCCCGCTGCCCCACGCCCGGGAGCCGGTGACGGTGCGCCTGGCCGCCAAGGTCCGGCGGCACCGCCGGGCCATGGGCGCGACGGCGGTCGTGCTCCTGGCTCTGGGAGTCGCCGGGTTCGTCTCCCTCCAGGCGCGGATGGCCGGTGATCGCCTGCGCGACGAGGTGCGATACTACTACAGGCAGGGCGAAGAGGCGTTGAACGAAGGCCGCTTCGGCACCGCGGGCGCGCACTACGAGACCGCCGCGAGGCTGACCGGCGGCAACCCGGACCTGGCGGATCTGCATCGCAAGGCGGAACGCTGGGCACGCATCGCCCGGCGCAACGGGCAGACGGCCAAGCACGCCGAAGTGTTCTTCCGCGATGCCGAGTTCCTCTGGCCCGCCTTGCTCGGCATCAACGGGGACCGCCTCACGATCGCGACCAACCTGGAAGCCGCCCTCAAGCCGTTTTTCGTCCTGGAAAATGAGGATTGGACCGCGCTCGACTCGCTGGACACCTTGAAGGCGGATCGGAGAGAACAACTCGTGAGAGAGGTCCACGAGCTCCTGTTCCTCGGCGCCCTGGCGGCGGCGGCAGCGGGACCCGGCGAACCGAAGCTGTGGGACAAGGCGAGAGAGCTCTGCGACAAGGCGCTCGCAATCCGCGCCTCGCGTGAGGCGAGCGGTCCGTCGGGCCAGGCCGACGCGCGGAGCCTGCCCCCGGCGCCCTGGAACGCGCTCCGCACGTTCGTCGAGACTCGGGGCGTCAGCCGATCCTCGCCGCCTCCGCCCTCGACGATGACGACGTCGTGGGAAGCCTACGAGTGGGGGCGATTGCTCCTCCTGGAGGATCACGGCGATCCGTCTCGGGCCGTCGCGTGGCTGTCTCGGGCCGCGAGGCAGCACGGAGGACGCTTCTGGCTGGCGTTCGACGTCGCCTACCAGGCCGATCGGGCCGGGCAGCTCGATCTGTCCCTGGAACACTATAACGCCGCCGTGGACCTGCGACCGGAGCATCCTCGCGCCCGGATTAATCGCGCCCGCCTCTATCGCAATCGCGGCCTCTGGTCCCGCGCCCTGGATGACGTGCAGAGCGCGCTGGCCGCTGACAGGGACTCGCACGAGGCCCGGCTGGAACTCGGCGTCGTCCAGCAGAGCCTCGGCAATCTCCCGGCCGCCGCCTCGGCCTACGATCGCGTGATCGCGTCGCCGCAGGCGGGCATCCTCCGCTACGCGGCCCGCTTGAACCGGGCCAAACTCGACCTGGATCGCGGGCAGGTCGCCGAGGCCCGCGACGCCCTGGATGCCCTCGTGCGCGATCGCCCCGACGACCTCTCGGCCCGCCTCGCGCGTGCGATCCTCGCCCTCCGGACCGGCCATCCCACGGCGGCCGAAGCGGACCTCAACCTGCTACTGGAAAAAGCGCCGAACAGCGCCGAGGCGCTCGGATTCCGCGCCCTCGCTCGCCTGTCACTGGGCCGCCCGGCCGACGCCGAGGCCGATGCCGCGCAGGCCGCCAGGCTCGACCCCTCGCCCCATCGCGAACGGCTCCGCACCCGCACGCTCCTGGCCTCGGGGCGATTCGACGACCTGCGCTTCGACGACCCCGAGGAGGTCCGCCTGCTCCCCGCCGGAGGCCCCGCGCTGGCGGCCAGTCTACGGGCGGCGGCGGAGCATCTCGCCCGGGTCGAGCCGTCCGAGGTCGTCCGCTGCACCCGTGCCGCGATCCTGGCCGCGATGCGCGACTTCGAGGCGGCTGAGGCCGAGGCCACACGCGCCATCAAGGCCGCGCCGTCCTCGCCCCGCGCCTGGCTCGTCCGCGCCCGCGTCCGCCTCGATCGCGGAGATCGTCGCGGAGCCGGGGAAGATGTGATCCATGGCCTCGAACACGAGCCGGACGACCCCCGGCTGGTGGGCCTTCGCGCGCGGCTCCGCGTGGAATCGGGCGACCCGGCCGGGGCGCTGGCCGACCTCGACCGCGCGGCCCTTCGCTGTTCCGGCATCGCCCTCGATCGTCCCCGAGCCGAGGCCCGCACCCGACTCGGGCTCGGACGCGCCGCCCTGTCCGATTGGAACCGCCTGGCCCAGCACGACCCCTCCGACCCCACCGCGTTCCTCGGACGCGCCCGCGCCTTCGCCTGCCTCGGCCAGTGGGAGCAGGTCCTCGCCGATCTCGAACACGCGGCCGACCTCGCCGGAGACCGCCCCGACGTGCTCGCCGCCATCGCCCTGACGTACACCCGCTGCCTGCCCGCCCATCCCGAACGCATCGGCCGGATTGTCGGACTGGCACGGCTCGCCGGAGTCCGGCCGTCCTACTAAACAATTCGGATTGACAACTCGTCGTTTGTCGCGGCATCCTTGAACGAGTTGTTTAGGACTCCCACGGATCCACCGGACGCCGCATCATGACGACTCGCCGCCGCGCGTTTACCTTGATCGAGCTTCTCGTCGTGATCGCCATCATCGGCGTCCTGGTCGCGCTCTTGCTGCCCGCCGTGCAGGCGGCGAGGGAGGCGGCCCGGCGCATTCAGTGTACGAACAACATGAAGCAGATCGGCCTGGGGCTGCACAATTACGAGACCGTCGCCGGGGCCTTCCCGCCGTCGATCATCCTGGCGGGTTCGGGCAATACGTCGACCTGGAACGGGGGCTGGAGCGTTCACGGCCGCATCCTGCCGTTCATGGAGCAGGGGGTCCTCTTCAACTCGGCGAACTTCACGCTCAACAAGGAGACGCCCGAGAATTCCACCGTCATCCGCCAGAGTCTGCCCGTGTTCCTCTGCCCGAGCGAGATCCGGACGAAGGTTTCGACCCACGATTACGGCCTCGCGGGCGTCAGCTCGTACGGCTCGTGCGCCGGCGATTGGTTCGTCTGGGGCGGATTCAAGGGGCCGGAGAATCGCTCGGCGTTCGGGGCGAATCGGAGCCGACGGCATGCCGATTTCCTCGACGGATTGAGCAACACGATGATGTTCGCCGAGGTGAAGACGTATAACTCCGGCTATATCTGCGACGGCGTGGGGCTATCGCTGATCAAGGACCCGAACCACATCCCTCCGCCGAACGCCGACCCCTTCACGGTTGCGCCCGAGTACATCAACGGTGCGTGCCGGTTCTACGCGCTTCAGCACACCGAGTGGTCCGACGGCAACGTCCACTCGTCGGGCATGACCACGGCCTGGCCGCCTAATAACGTGATCCTCGGCACGCCCGCGAGGGACACAGACATCGACGTTAATGGGATCAACGAGGAAGACGGAGGCCCGACGTTCGCGGCGATCACGGCCCGGAGCTACCACCCCGGCGGCCTGAACGTCCTGCGAGGCGACGGCAGCGTCCTGTTCGTCAAGAACTCGATCGCCGGGGCAACCTGGCGGGCGCTGGGGACCGTCGCAGGGAACGAAATCCTCGATTCAAGCGCGTATTGATCCGTGTGTCCCGATCGGGATCACGGTCCCGCCCGTCGTTCTGACAGACGCGCTCACGAGCGTTTCCGAAGTCCCCAGGGCAGGGGGCGCCTGGGGAACTCGGGCGCAAACCGGGTGGCGAGGTCGGGAAGGAGCAGGCCGAAGGTGATGGCCGTGGCGACGCCCAGGGTGATCGCCGCCGTCGGACGGCGCCGACCGGGCCGCGTGTCCGAGTCGGGTGGCCCGGTGATCGGGCTGGGGAGGTCGTCCGACTCGGCTTCGTCGTCGACGCCGGGCGCGTCCCCCGTCAGAAAGAGCGAGGGCGTGGCCGATTCGGCGAGCAGTTGCGAGCTTGCCGAGCCGAGGAGCGGGAAGCCGCCGGGAGAGCGGATCGGCGCGAGGCCGTCGATCGAGGACGGCTCCGGCGGGGGAGGAGGGACCGGTTCGGTCGGGATGTCGATCAGGGTGAGATCCACCACCGTTCCATCCAGGGGGCCGATTCGCGGTATGGATTGCCCGTCGGCCAGCACGCCCGCGGACGGGCCGGCGGACCGCATCGGGAGCGGACCGGACGCCTCCTGGCCCAGCCCGAGCGACATCTCCGCCATCGTCGGGGCCGTCTGCGGCGGGGGCGCGGCCACGGGCGGGCTCGGCATTCCCAGCGGCCCCACGGTCAGGACGAGGTCCAGCGCGGCGTCGCGCCGCGACGGAGCCGGTACAGGGATCGGGGACGGTCCGTCCTCCCGGCCGATGACGAGCAGGAAAGGCGCGGGGGGCGCGATCTCGGAGGCGGCGATCCCGTCGCGAGAGATGCCCACGAACAGGTTTGCCTGATCCTCGGCGAACGCGTCGGCGGCGTCGAGCTGGATGCTCACGCCGGCGCCCGGCTCGGGCAGGGGCCAGTGACCGACCACCGCGCCGGTGCCGTCGATCAGCCAGAGCCGCTCGGCGACCGACGGATCGGCCGTCGCCGGGACGCTGAGGTCGATGCGGACCGATCGCGTCGCGGAATGGAGCGGCACGCCGTAGAGCCGCATCGCCTCTTCCGAAGCCAGGCTGCTGGCGACCTCGTGTTGGGGTTGGTCGGGCAACCGCTGGATGACCCGAGGCGGGTCCGGCGCGGCAACCGGAAGGCTCGCCGCCCCGAGCCCGAGCGAGCTCGTGGTCCCGGTCCGCACCTCGGCGGAGGAGATCGTCCACCGAGAAACGGTCTTGCCCGCGACGGCCCCGACCGCGTGGGTCGAGATCGTCTTCGCGTGTCCAAGGCCGGCCGTCGCGTGGGGCGTTGGAACGTGCTCGATCACGGCAACAACGGGCCGGGCCGCGGTTCGCGGCATCGCCACCGATACCGACAGCAGCACGCGACTCTCCAGGATCTCCAGGCCCAGGGGCGCGCGGGGCCGGCGAGATCGAGCGTTTTCCGTGCGTCGACCGGACCCGGGGGGGTGGTCTGGGTCTGAGGCGGCCATCCGTGGAGTCCAGGGCCGTCGGGGCGAATCGTGGCAAGTCGGGGAGCAAATGCCGGGCCGCGACTTGGATCGGCCGAACCGGCGCATTTTGCCGCCATCCCGATGTCACGAATGTTAACAAAGCTCGCGAGCAATTGCGCCCGATTTTTTCGAGGGGGATGCTCGACCCTGAATAATCTCGGACAATGTGGCGGAACGAGCGTTGTACTCATGGCGTCCAAAGCCTGGTGGACCGGCCGGTCGAGTTCCGCGTGTCCCCACTCTCCACGGAGGATGCTTCCATGCGTTTTCGGGTCTTCGCCCTGAGCCTCACCCTGTCCCTCCTGCTCGGTGGCCGCGCCTGCCCGGCCGCGGACCCGGCGCCCAACTCCGAGGCCAAGGCGGCCGTCCGTCCTCTTGCGCCGGCGATCCCGCCCGACGTGGCCGCTGCGCTCCAGGAAAACCGGGTGGCGGAGGCCATCACGGGCCTGAACCGGATGGCGGAGGACAAGACGCTCTCGGGCGACGACCGGGACTTCCTCACGCTGCTGAGTGCCGCCGCCCTCCGTCGCGCCGGGAATCTGGACGAGGCCCGCGCCACGATCAAGGCCGCCCTGGCGGCCCGGCCGGCGGGTCGATGGGCCGCGAAGCTGAAGGGCGAGCTTGTTCAGGTCGAGCTCGCGGCCAAGAAGTTCGCCGCCGCCGAGTCGCTGGCCCGCGCCGCCGCAGAATCGGCGCTCGACGACGCCCGGAAAGACCGCCTGGCGGGCATCTATCGCGGCTTCGCGAACCGCCTGTTGAAACCCGATCTTGCCACCACGCAACCCGACCCGGCCGGGGCCCACGTGCTGCTGGAGGCCGCCCGGGGCCTGGCCAAGAGCAAGACGCTCCGCGCCGCGTTGCTCCGCGAGATGGCCCAGGCCAGCGCCCGCGCCGGAAACGCCCCGGCCGCGATCTCCGAGAATCGCCTCTATCTCGCCGAGAACCCCGACGGCCCCGACCGCGACGAGGCCCGCTTCGATCTCGGCCAGGCCCAGCTCGTCGCCGGTCAGGTGATCGAGGCCCGCCGGACCTGGAACGATCTCGCCCGCGACTTGAAGGCCAAGGGCAACGCGCGCGCGGCGCTTCGGGCTCGCACGCTGCTTCAGGTCGCGCGGACCTTCGGCATCCCGAAACCGCCGGACGACGCCCAGCTTGCCCTGGGGATCGCGGCCCTTCGCGGGGCGATCGACGCCGACCCCGGTTCCGCCACGGCCGTCCGCGCCGGGCACGAGATCGGCATGTCCTACCTCGCTCGCGGCAAGACCCAGGAGGCGCACGACGCCCTGGTCGCCTTCCTCGACGGCAAGGGCTTCGAGCCGGCCGATGACGCGGCACGTCGCGAACGCGCCGAGAGGACGATGGCCGCCGCCTTCGATCTGGGCGAAGTGCTCGCCATGCAGGCCAAATTCGAGGCCGCAACGACCGCGTTCGAGACCTACCTGACGAAGTATCCCAACGGCCCCCGCTCGGCCGATGCTCAGCGGGGAATCCTCGACGTCCAGCTCCGGATCGCCCAGGAGCACGCGCGCCGCGAGCGGTTCGACAAGGCGCGCGAGGTCTGGCTCGCCTTCACCGCGAGGAACCCCCTCGATCCGCGCGTTCCCGGCGTGCTTTTCCTGGTCGGCCAGAGCTTCGCCTCCGAGAAGAAGTACGACGACGCCCTGGCCGCATGGGAGGCCCTCGCGAACCGCTTCCCGGGCACCGAGGCCGCCGGGCATGCGCAATATGCGATCGCGTTTCTCTACGAACAGCACAAGGGCGATCCCGCCACTGCCATCGAGCGGTTCAAGGCCATCACCGTCGATCCGTGGAAGACCGAGGCCGCCACGCGAGTCGCGGTGATGGAGAATAAAGAGCTGGTCGTCGTCACCGAACGCGCCTTCCGTTCGGGCGAGACGCCGAAACTCAAGATCGGCACCCGGAACCTGGAAACGCTCACCTTCACCGCCTACAAGCTCGACCCCGAGGCGTATTTTCGCAAGAAACACGGCCTGGAGAGCGTCGAGTCCCTCAACGTCGGCCTCGTCGCGCCCGACGCCGAGTGGAAGGCCGAGGTGCCGAAGTACGCGAAGTTCAAGCCGATCGAATCGTCGTATGATCTGAAGATCAAGATCCCCGGCGTTTATGTCGTCAAGGTCACGGACGAGAAGAACCTCCAGGCCACGACGCTGGTCCTGGGCAGCGATATCGAGGCCGTCATCAAGACCTCGCGCGATCAGGTGCTCGTCTTCGCGCAGGACATGACCACCGGCAAGGGCCGCGCCGGGGCGAGGGTCCTGCTCGCGACGAATGAGGCCATCTTGATGGACGCGAAGACCGGGCCGGACGGTGTCCTGCTCCGCGATTGGGACAAGCCGCTCGCGCCCGGCACGCAGGTCCGCACCCTGGTCCTCGACGGCGCGAACGCGGCCGGGACGGGGTTGAAAGTCTCGGCCACCGTGGCGCAAGGGCTCTCCCCGCGCGCCTATCTCGACACCGATCGGCCCGCGTATCGACCGGGCCAGACCGTCGAGCTTCGCGGCGTGGTCCGCGAGGTGACCGAGGGCCGTTACGACGCCAGGCCCGGCGCCGATTATCGCCTGGAAGTGACCGACAGCCGGGGCCGCCCCTTCGTCGCCCGAGCGATCAAGCTGAGCACGTTCGG
Organism: Planctomycetota bacterium; assembly: GCA_028291545.1. Classification (GTDB taxonomy): domain Bacteria; phylum Planctomycetota; class Planctomycetia; order Isosphaerales; family Isosphaeraceae; genus JAQGHR01. Next base: position 15,358 of record JAQGHR010000121.1, read on the forward strand.
CACCTTCGCGGAGAGCATCAAGCTCGACGACGCCACGCCCGTCGGCGCGTACCGCGTCCGCGTGTACCAGCCCGGCGGCAGCGAGTTCTCCGGCGGCTTCCAGGTCCAGACGTATCAACTACGCAAGATTGATTTGACCTTCGATCTGCCTCGCTTCGTGTACTATCGCGGCGAGACGGTCAAGGGGTCGCTCATTGCCAAATATCAGTACGGAACGCCCCTGGCCAACCGGTTGATCCTGGTGCAGTTTCCCGATGGCAGTGTTCATTCGGGCGAGACCGACGCCTCGGGTAAATTCGCGTTCGAGATGCCCACCGAGAGCTTCGCCGACGATCAGATTCTCGCCCTGCGCGCGGCCCTGCCGAAGGATGATGTCGGCGTCGTGACGGCCGTCCGCCTGGCGGCGAAGGGGTTCACGATCGACCTGAAAACGCCGAGGGCCGTCTACCTTGATGGCGAGACCTTCGCTCTCGACGTGACGACGCTCGATGCCCAGGGCAAGCCGATCGCCGAAGACCTCTCGGTCGCTGTCCTCAAGCGCGTGATCGAGGCCGGTCAGGCCGCCGAGCGCGAGGTGAAGCGGTCGCCCGTGAAGACCGACGCGAAGACCGGACGCGGCTCCTTGCCGATCGCGGTGACCGACGACGACGGCGGGCCGTACATCCTTCGTGTCTCCGGCACCGACCGGTTCGGCAACATCATCGTCGCGGATCGTGCCCTGCAAATCTCGGGCAAGAAGGACGCCCAGCGGTTGCGCATCCTGTCGGACCGCACCGCGTTCAAGGTGGGAGAAGAGGCCGCCGTCCGCCTGGTCAATCGCGGCAAGGCCGGGCCGGCGCTCATCACCTGGGAGGCCGATCGCGTCCTGTCGTACAAGGTCGTGCCGTTGATCGAGGGCGAGAACGCGCTGAAGTGGACGGTCGAAGGCGCGCAGTTCCCCAACGTGTCCCTCTCCGCCGCCAAGATGGACGGATCGAAGTTTGATCAGGCGCGACTGGATGCGACCGTGGACCGCGCCCTGACCGTCGCCGTCACGCCCGCGAAACCGTTCGTGGGGCCGAATGAAGAGGTCGAGGTCGAGGTCAAGACGACCGACCAGAACGGCCAGCCCGTCGCGGCCGAAGTCTCGCTGGCCCTGGTGGATGAGGCCCTGTTGCGGCTGTTCAACGACTCGCGACCGCCCATCGGCTCGTTCTTCCACGACCAGACGCGCACCGGCGCGTTCACGACCGAGGCGACGAACACGTTTCAATACGATGCCGAGAGTCGGCCGATGTCGCAGGCCCTCGTCGACGCCCAGGAGCGCGAGCAGGCCGAGACCAGGGACGGCCTGAAGGCCGAGCAGATGCGGCGACAAATCACCAAGGTAGACATCGGCCTGACACCGTTCCGAACGCATGGGGGACTTGGTCCCGCGAGTGAGCTTCGCGGCCACGCCATGAAGCGGGAAATGTTCGCGATCCCCCAGGAGGTGGGGGGTGGCGGACTGGGGGGGCAGGCTGGAAGGACCAGCCAGTTGGGTAGCGATCCATTTTTTGAATATTACGGGTATAACCTGCCCCGACAAGCCGCGCTGGGCGTCCAGAACAGTTGGTCCGTGGGTGACTTAACGATCTACAGCGACGCGAACACGGCTGCCAATCCCAATCTCACCAACTCGATCCAGTCTTTCGCGAGGGGAACCACGGCGCCACTGATCGTGGAGCCTTCGAATAACAGAGGCAGCAATACCGACCCGGGCAGCTTCACCCCGGGCCTCCAAGTTCCCTTCACCCAAGGCTCGGCCGGGGCGATTGTTTCATCTTCTGACGGGCGCCGGAACGGCGCGAATGCCAACCAGCCTGCGGGCGGGACGGCCGTGTTGCTCGACACGAATGGCATGGACAGTTTTTCGTTACTTCCTGTTCCCGCGGAGAGGGCTTTCGCATTCAGTGGCAATCGACCCGCCGATCCCGGCATGTCGGAACAGCCGGGCGTCTATTCCAAGCTCGCCTCGAAGGCAGGAGGCGAGATCATCACCGGCGAGGCTCTGGGCGACGACGCCAAGCCAGGGGCGGATCAGCCGATCCGTGTCGAAGCGGACATCGAGCGTGAAAAACGCGATCGCGTCCCGATCCTGGCCCCCATTGCGGGATTCGCGCCCAAGCCCCAACTTCCCCCGCGCCAGGCCTTCATCGAAACCGCCTACTGGAACCCCCGGATCGTCACCGGCAAGGACGGCACGGCGCGGGTGAAAGTCCGCGCCCCGATGTCTCTGTCTCGCTATCGCTTCTCGGCCAGGGGCGTGACCGGCAGCGACACGCTGGCGGGGCAGGAGACGGCGGCCCTGGACGTGCGAAAGCCGTTCTTCGTCGAGATGACACCCCCCGCCGCGTTCACCCAGGGCGACAAGCCCAAACTCGCCGTCCGCGTGCATCATGCGGGGCTCGACGGCAAGCTGCTCGTGAGGCTGTCGCTCTATGCGGGCGAGGGAGAACGGATCGTTCCGAAGACCGTCGACGCCGGCAAGAACGGCGTGACGGACGTCACGTTCGAGCCCTGGGACGTGCCCGAGGGCGAGACCGTCCGGATCGAGGCCGCCGCGTCTCTGAACGAGTCCTCCGACAAAATCACGGCCGAAGTTCCGATCCGTCCCTGGGGCGTGGAAGCCGTGGCGTCGGCCTCGGGCGCGAGCCGCGACGACACGTCCGCGATCGTGGGATTGCCCGCCGGCCGCGAATACGCCGAGCCCGAAATGGTGATCGTCGTGTCCCCCTCGGTCCGTCGCCTGCTGGTGGAACGGGCGCTCGATTCCGGCGGTTCCTTCTTCGAGAGCCGATGCGGCACGATGCCGCCGAACACCACGTCCGATCGCGCCTCGGACCTCCTCGGCGCGGCGGCCGTATTGACCTATCTGCGGACGACCCAGGCCGCCGGCGGGCCGGAATCCGAGCGCCTGATCGGGCGGATTCGCGGGTTGGTGTCGGAGTTGATCACCCTGCAAAACGAGGACGGCGGCTGGCCCTGGGTCGCTGGATCGACGGATAAGCGTGCCAGCGAACGGCTGGCGACGGCCGACGTCGTCGCCGCCCTGGCGGCCGTCGAGCCTCTGGGTTTGGTGCCCGACCCCAAGGCGCTCGAACGCGCCGACGGCTACCTGGCGGCGGAATTCGCCAAGGTCGAGACCGCCGATACGGATGTTCGCGCGTCACTTCTTTACGGCCTGGCGGCGCGACGCAAGGCCGGATACGAGCCGGCTAACGCTCTGAACCGCGTGAGGCAGGGGCTCTCTGATCCGGCGTTGGCGCACCTGGCGTTGACGTTCGCCGCGCTCAATCGTCCCGAGCTTGCGGGCGAGATCCTGGACGTGCTGGCCGCGCGGGCGAAGACGGAGAACGCGGGGCCGGGCCTGCCCGCTCGCGTCTTCTGGAACGGCGCGGGCCGTCCCCCGGCGGCGCGGGGGCCGGTTGAGGCCACGGCGCTGGCCACGCTGGCGTTCGCGAGGGTCCGGCCTCGCGACCCGAAGGTCGAAGCCGGCGCGGAATGGCTGCTCGCTCATCGCCAGGGCGCGGGCTGGCCGCCGCACCGCGCCCAGGGGACCGTCCTGGCCGCGCTGGCCGCCGCGTTCGGTCAGGCGGAAGCGGCCGAGGACCGATATAAGCTGGTCATCTCGGTCAATGATACGGATGTAAAAACGCTTGACGTCGCCGGCTCGTCCCCCAACGCGACCATTCGCGTCCCTCGCCGCCTGGTCAAGGCCGGGGGCGAGAATCGCGTCCGCTTCAACGTGGAAGGTCGCGGCCGATACGCCTTCGCCGTCGCCCTGTCGGGCTTCACTCGCGAGTTCGGCCCCGATCAGGAGACCAAGGGGAAATCGTTCGCCATCGACCGCCGCGAGGTGACTCCCGCCGAGCCCGAAATCGACGGCAAGGCGATCTCCTCGGGCTTCTCCGTCGCGCCGGGTGCCAAGGCCTTCTCCAACGTGGCCAGCCAGGTCGCCCCCGGAGGCCGCGTCCACGTCACGGTCACGGCGAAGCGGTTCGTGCCCGAGGACGGCACGGCCGCCCCCCGCGAGTTCCTCGCCATCGAGGAACATCTCCCGGCCGGTGCCTCGCTCGTGGAAGGCTCGGTGAAGACCAATGCCAGCGGCCACGCGGCCAAGGACGGGCTCTTGACGTTCGACTTCGACGCGGACACCGATCGACCGACCCTCGAATACGACGTCTACGGCGTCCTACCTGGCGAATACCGCGTCTTGCCGCCGAAAGTCGCCAGCGTGTACGAGCCCGGGCGCTACCATCTCGGCCCCGTGGGCGGCCTGAAGGTGCTCGACGCGGGCGAGAAATCGACCGACCCCTACAAGGCCACGCCCGACGAGCTTTACGCACGCGGCAAGGCCCTTTACGACGCCGGCCGAACCGCCGAGGCCGCCCCGCTGCTCGAATCGCTCTGGGGCGGCTACGCGCTCCGCGACGACGTGGCGAAGGACGCCGCGCGGATGTTGCTCAAGATCTTCCTGACCCGGTACGACCCGAGGAAAGTCGTGGTCTACTTCGAGATCCTCAAGGAGAAGGCCCCCGACCTCGTCATCTCGTTCGACGAGATCAAGATCGTCGGCCGCGCGTACGGCGATCTCGGCGAGCACGAACGGGCCGTCCTGGTCTGGAGGGCGGCATCCGAGGCGAGTTACCTGGAAGATGCCCGCCTCGGCGAGACGCTCCGGCAGCGCGGCAAGCGGCTCGAAGCGATCACCTTCGGGCTGGAGCTCTGGCTCGAAACGCCCGACTCGCCCGCGATCCGGGGCGACCTGTTCGGCCTCTCCCAGGTCCTGGCCACGCTCGCCGGATCGGCCACGGCGGATGCCGCCTCGCGTCGCCTGCTCTCCGAGGCCGGCGTCACGAAAACCGACCTCCTGGCCCAGGCGATCCGCCTCGACGGCATGTTTCTCGCCCTCGCCCCCGACGACCCCACGGCCGACGAGGCGAGCCTGGCCATGCTCGGCCTGTTCATGGATCGGAAGGACCACGCGACTGTCGTCACCCTGGCCAAGCGGTTCGCGGCGCTCTATCCCAGGAGCACGTATCTCGACAGCTTCCAGTACGCGGCGGCCCTCGCCCAGTTCCATCTCGGCAAGCACGATCAGGCCATCGCCGTGGCCGAGAAGATCGCCTCCGCGACGTACAAAGATGCGAACGGGGTCGATCAGCCCAGCCCGAACAAGTGGCAGGCCCTTTACATCCTGGGCCAGATCCACGACGCCCGCCGCGAGCCGGCCAAGGCGGTGGCCTATTACGATCGCGTGGCCGACCGTTTCACCGACGCGGCGGACGCGGTCAAGGCGCTCACCAGCAAGGAGCTGAGCGTGCCGGAAATCTCGGGCATGGTCATGCCGCGAGCCAGGAAAACCCGCCGGGCCGACGGCGCCGGCATGCCCGCCATGCCGCCCCAGGGGCCGAACGCGAAGGCCGTCCCGGGGGTCACGCTCACCTACCGCAACGTCGCCGAGGTGGACGTGAAGGTCTATCCGGTGGACCTGATGCGGCTGTACCTCGACCACGGAAATCTCGACGAGGTGGCCGGCGTGGACCTCGCCGGGATCACCCCCAAGCACCAGGCCACCGTGAAGCTCGGCGACGGCAAGGACTTCGCCGACAAGACGCGGACGATCGAGCTTCCTCTCGCGGCCGAGGGCGCCTATCTCGTCATGCTCCGCGGCGACGCGCTGTATGCGTCGGGGATCGTGCTGGTGTCGCCCCTGGCGCTCGAAGTGCTCGAAGACGACGCGGCCGGTCGCGTGCGGATCACGGTGCGCGACCCGCAAACCGGGGCGTTCGTGCCCGGTGCCCAGGTGCGGATCAAGGGCTCCGACAACGACACCTTCGTCGCCGGCGAGACCGACCTCCGCGGCGTCTATTCCACCGAGGGGATCAACGGCTCCGTCACGGCCGTCGTCCGCACCTCCGCCGGCCGCTATTCGTTCTATCGCGGCGACGAGAAAATTGGCACGCCTCGCAAGGAAGACGCCAAGCCCGGTGCCCAGGCGCCCGCCGTCCCCCAGGTGCCCCCGGCCCGCAAGTCCGCGACGCTGGAAGAGAATATCCAGCTCCTCAACGACAACAATCGCGAACGTCAGATGAAGCGCCTGGAAGAGCGCCATAACCCGGCCAACCCGAGCGGGGCAGGGGTGGGCAAGTTCAAGTGACCGATGCTTGGCGGCGGTGGTCCCGGCCACTGCCGTAAGGGGTCGATGGGTCCTGGTGGGGCGGGCGTCCCTGCCCGCCTACAAAGGGATCAATTTATGTAGGCGGGCAGGGACGCCCGCCCCACCAGGAAACCGGCCCGTATCCGGAACCGATCTCGACTCTCAAGATCAGGAGGGTTCCCTTCACGACGGTTCTCGTTACCATGCACCTCGGTAACGATTCCGCCTCGTCCGACAATCCACGAGACCGAGATCATGATCGCCAGCCTCCTCGTGATTCTCTCGGTGGTGTTCCGTCCGCAAGATGCAGTCGCTCCCGTCGAATTCAAGGTCGTCGCTCCCCCGAAAGACGCGAAGTTCTCCCCGTTTTACAAGAAGTCGATCTCGGTGGGAGACTTGCCGATCCGTTCGTCGGAGCACGTCTCGGACTTCGCCCTCTTCGAGGCCGCCTACCTGATCCGCGAGATGCTTGCCGAGCGGCCCGACGTGCTGTCCGCGATGTCGAAGAACGGGGTCCGGTTCTCGGTGATGGCCCCGACCGAGCGGACCACGGACATCCCCGAGCATGCGGACCTCGTCCCCTCGCGCTACTGGGATCGCCGCGCACGCGGTCTCGGCGGCCCGCTCGTGAGCTGCGGCGAGGAGAACCTCTTGAATTACCGGGGCGACCCGTACGGGACGGAGAACGTCCTGATCCACGAGTTCGCCCACGGCGTCCACAATTTCGGCATATCTAAAGTTGACCCGACGTTCAATCCGCGGCTGGGGTTGGCCTACAAGACCGCCATCGCCAAGGGCCTGTGGAAGGGCACCTACGCCGCCACAAATGTGGAGGAATACTGGGCGGAGGGCGTGCAGTCGTGGTTCGATACCAACCGCCACGACGACCACGACCACAACCACGTCGACACACGCGAGGAGCTGGAAGCCTACGATCCCGGGCTGTTCTCGCTCATCACGGAGACATTTCGCCGCACCGACTGGCGCTATACACGGCCGGATCGGCGCGCGGAGCGGGGCCATCTGGCGGGGTTAGACCTCGCCAAGTCACCCGCGTTCGCCTGGGATCGAGACGGCGAGGCCGGTCGCGGGCCGGTGCTCGACAAGAGGGCCATGCTTGGCCGACAGACCTTCTGGGACAACCGAGACTGGGATTGGTACGCCAAGAACATCCCGTTCCTGGAGACGCCCGATAAGGAAATCGATACCACGTACTATTATCGTTGGGAACTGCTGACGAAGCACCTGACCTACGGCTCGACCGGCTCGGGCTATTCGTTCACCGAGTTCATCGACCGCCCGTTCTGGTCGGGCGCCTATGGCGCGATCAGTTGCCCGGCGGGCCATCAGTTGTACGAATCCCGATGGGTGAGGCAGCCGACGATCGCGCGGGATTACGCGAAATACTGGCTGCAGACGCCGGGTGCCCAGCCGCGCAACTACAGCACCTGGCTGGCCGACTCGGTGTGGGCCGTCCACATGGTCCATCCCGACGAGGCGTTCACGAGATCGCTGAAGGACGGCCTGATCAAGAATTACGAGGGCTGGGAGCGCGATCACTTCGACCCCAAGGCCGGGCTTTTCTTCCAGTCCGGCCACGACGACGGCATGGAGTACAATATCAACAGCCGTCAAACGAAGGACATCCTCCGAGGCGACTCCGGGTTCCGACCCACGCTCAACAGCTACCTGTGGGCCGACGCGAAGGCGATCTCCGCGATTGCGAAATTGGATGGAGACGGACCGGCCGCCGCGCGATTCGATACGAAGGCCGCCGACCTCAAGAAAAACCTCCAGCAGAAGCTCTGGGATGATCGCCGGGGCTTCTACTTCCCCATGTCTCGCCGTGATGAGGATCGCGAGGGATTCACCGTCAAGGCCGGTTCACTCACGTATGAAACCGGCAAATTCGCCAGTAACGAGCATGGTCGCGAGCTGATCGGCTACGTCCCCTGGCAGTTCAATCTGCCCGATCCGGGCCGCGAATCGTCCTGGAAATTCCTGATGGATCCCGATTATTTCCTCGCCGATTATGGCCCGACCGTGACCGAGCGCCACGACCCGCAATTCCTGGTCGCGAAAACCTGCTGCTGGTGGAGCGGCCAGTCCTGGCCGTACGCCACGACTCAGACGCTCGTGGCGATGGCGAATCTTCTGAACAATTACAAGCAAGACGTCGTGAGCAAGTCCGACCATGTCAAACTGCTCAAGATTTACACGAGGACTCACCGCAAGTCCGGCAAGCCTTACATTGCCGAGGGAGCGGACCCGGATACGGGATCGTGGGAGGGCTACGACTCGCCCGGTCACAGCGATCACTACTTCCATTCCGGCTACAACGACCTGATCATCACCGGGCTGATCGGCCTTCGGCCGAGGTCGGACGACGTCATCGAGGTCAACCCGCTGGCTCCCGAGGATTGGGGTTACTTCGCGCTCGACGACGTCTCCTATCACGGCCGCCGGGTGTCGATCGTGTGGGACCGCGACGGCACGAAGTACGGCCTTGGTCCCGGCCTGCGCATCCTGGCCGACGGGAAGACCATCGCCTCGTCACCGAAGCTCGGCAAGCTCACGGCCGACCTGCCGCCCGCGACGCAGGAGACGGCGCGGCCCCCCGCGATCAACTATGCCGTGAACAATGACGGGACCATGTACCCGCGTGCGACCGCGTCGTTCACGAGTGCGGATACCTCGGTCGCGAAGGCGATCGACGGCAATTCCTGGTATCACGTCAAGCCGTCAAACCGCTGGACGACGGCCGGCTCGCCGAACGCCACGGACTGGTTCGCCGTCGATTTCGGCACCAGGCGGCCGGTCCACACGGTCGGGCTGTATCTGCTGGATGACGACGATGTGGCGCACGACCCGAACGATCGAAATCGTATCGCCAGGCCATCGTCCATCGCCCTCGAATTCTGGGACGGCGACTCGTGGAAAACGGTGCCCGATCAGGTCCGAACGCCCGATCGTCCGGAAGGTCACCGGGCGAACTGGATCGCCTTCCCGCCGATCCAGACGTCCAGGATTCGCGCCGTGTTCCACCATCGAGAATCGAGGAAAACGGGCCTGACCGAGTTCGAGGCCTGGGGCGAAGGGCGACCGCCCATTGCCCCCGCGCCCTCACCGCCCGGCAACCTCGCGGCGAACCCCAAGGCGACGGGTTTTCCGAAGGCGGAAGCCTCGTTCACGTCCCGGTTCGACAAGGTTGACGAGGCCAACGACGGGATCGTCCGTCTCACGCCGAACCCCCGCAACCGCTGGACCTGCTACGAGTCCCCGAACGCGGAAGACTGGCTTTCCCTCGACTTCGGCCACGAGGAAACCGTCGGCCGCCTCGACCTCCACCTGTTCGACGACGGCGGCGGCGTCCGCGCCCCGAAGTCCTACACCGTCCAGACCTGGGACGGCAAGGATTGGCACGATGTTCTCAGCCCGACCAAAGACCCCGAAACGCCGGCCGGCCGGACGGTCAACATCGTCACGTTCCCCCCGATCAAGACGAGCAAGGTTCGCGTCGTCTTCACTCATCGCGATGGGTCGAAGAGCGGCGTGACGGAGATCGAGGTGAGGGAGAATTCAGGTCGGAATCGGAGGTGATCGCAAGGATCAAGAGTAACTCGCACAGACACCCCGGATCTTCGCGAGTAAGATGGTCCGTTCAATTCGCCGCCAACGGGATTGCGGCTGCCATCATCGCGAGGTCTGTTCGGAATCATGAGAGCTGGAATTGTCGGTCTGCCCAACGTCGGCAAGAGCACCCTGTTCAACGCACTCACAAGCTCGAAAGCGGCCCAGAGCGCGAATTACCCGTTCTGCACCATCGAGCCCAATGAAGGGGTCGTCAGCGTCCCCGACGAACGGCTTGCCAGGATCAGCAAGTACATCATCCCCAAGACGCTCATCCCCACGGCCCTGCGACTGGTGGATATCGCCGGCATCGTGAAGGGGGCGAGCGAGGGGGAAGGACTCGGCAACAAGTTCCTGAGCCACATCCGGGAAGTCGACGCCATCCTCCAGGTCGTTCGCTGCTTCGAAGATCCCGAGGTGGTCCATGTGGCCGGCGAGGTGAACCCGGTATCGGACATAGAGACGATCGAGATCGAGCTGATGCTGGCCGACATCCAGACGCTGGACAATGCCCTTCCCAAGGCGGAGCGCACGGCCAAGGGCGGCGACAAGGATGCCAAGCTTCGCGTCGAGGCGATCCGCAAGTGCCTGAACCACCTGGCGACCGATGAGCCGCTCCGAAAGCTCACGCTCGATCCCGACGAATCGGCGGCCGTCTCCAGCTACGGGTTGCTGACGGCCAAGCCGGTCCTTTATGTCGCCAACGTCGACGAGAGCGACCTGGCCGGAGAAGGCCCCCTTGTCCAGCAGGTTCGGGCGTTCGCGGCCAGGGTCGGGGCCTCGGTCGTCCCCGTTTGCGCCAAGCTCGAAGCGGAGATCGCCGAGCTGGACGAGGCCGACCGGGCCGAGATGCTCGCGTCATCCGGCCTCGCCGAGGCCGCGCTGCCGACGCTTGCCCGGGAGGCGTACCGGGTCCTGGGCCTTCAGAGCTACTTCACGGCGGGGGTGAAAGAGGTCCGCGCCTGGGCGATCCCGATCGGGGCCACCGCCCCCCAATCCGCCGGCGTGATCCATTCCGACTTCGAGAAGGGGTTCATCCGGGCCGAAGTCTACAGCCTCGCGGATCTGGAGACGTACCGCAGCGAGAAAGAGATCCGCCAGGCCGGCAAGTTGCGCGTCGAGGGCAAGAATTATGTCATGCAGGATGGCGACATTTGCCATTTCCTGTGTAATACCTGATATGCGAATGGAACCGTGATCGGAATGAAGCGGCGGGCCGCTCACGCCACGGCTCCCGCCATCTCCGAGTACGCCGGCTCGGGTTCGGCCGGGCCGTCGCCGTTGGCGTGGCGGACGAGGTCGGCGAAGACGCCGTTGCGGCGGACGAGGTCGTCGTAGGGGCCGCTCTCGACGATGCGGCCGGCGTCGAAGACGAGGATGCGATCGGTGTCGATCAGGGTGGAGAGGCGGTGGGCCACCAGGATGACGGTGCGGTCGCGGCGAGCGGAGGCGACGGCCTGCTGGATCTTGCGCTCGCTGATGCAGTCGAGGGCGGAGGTCGCCTCGTCGAGGATCAGGATCGGGGGGTTCTTGAGGAAGACGCGCGCCAGGGCCAGCCGCTGTCGCTGGCCGCCGGAGAGGTTCTGGCCGCGCTCGGAGACGCGAGCCTGGTAGCCGCCGGGCATCGCGAGGATCTCCTCGTGGAGGTGCGCCATGGTCGCGGCCTGGACGAGCTGGTCGTAAGAGACGCCGTCCATGCCGTAGGCGATGTTCTCGGCGATCGTGCCCGAGAAGACGAACGGGTTCTGGCCGACGTAGCCGACCAGGCGGCCGATCGACTCGCGCGAGACGCTGTCGAGCGGGACGCCGCCGATGGCCGCGTAGCCGCTCGACGGGTGGACGAGCCTCATCAAGACGCGGAGCCAGGTCGTCTTGCCGCAGCCCGAACGGCCCGCCACGCCGATCGTCTCGCCGTGGCGAACGGTCAGGGTCAGGCCGTCCAGGGCGCGGCGGAATTGGCCGTCGGCCGTGGTGTAGTCGACGTAGAGCTGCTCGGACACGAACAGGGGATCGCCGACTTCGAGGGCCGGCTCGCGCGGGCTGACCGGGCAGAAGGCGCGATCTTCGGGACGTTGCAGCAGGTCGATCAGGTCGCCGACCTTGAGGCTGCAGTCGTGCGTCTCGTCGATGAACCGGTGGATCTCGTTCAGCGGCGCCATCACATTCAAGAAGAGGACGGAGAACATGAGGATATCGCCATAAGAAATCCCCCCCTTGAGGCAGAGGCCGACGGCGAATGCCACGACGATCAGGTGGAAGAGGCCCTCATTCAGGGCCTTGGCGCTGCCGAACAGCGACATCTCGAAGTGGTGGCGCAGCTCGGTGGCGCGGCGGCCCTCGGCGACCCGGGCCACGCGGTCGATCTCGCGGTGATGGGTGTTCGCGGCCCGTACATAGTCGAGCCCGGCGAGCTGCTCGACCACCGTGCCGTCCATCTGCTCGCGGCACCGCAACAGGCCCAGCCGCACGCCCTTCTGGGTGATGAGCTGCCAGATTGTCAGCGCCAGGGACAGCGGGGCCACACCGGCCATGGCCAGGGCGATGCCGGGCTGCTTGCAGAGCGCCGCGATCAGCGCGAATGTGCCGGTGAGAATCGCGGGCAGGAAGTCGAGAAACGTGATGCGCAGGAACCGCACGAAGCCGTCGACGCTCCGCGTGATCCGGCCGTGCAACGCCCCGACCTGCTCGTGGCCGAGGGCCGAGAGGTCCACGCGCATGAGGTGGCCGACCACGCGGACGCAGAGGTCGCGATCAATTCGTGTGCATGTGCGCTCTACTAAATAGCGTCGCAGGACGCCCAGGGTCTCCCGCACGAGATACGCCAGGCCGATCAGCCCGAGGAAGATCGCGGCGGACTTCGCCAGGTCGGCCCGAGGGACGCCCTTGTGGGTCTCTGGGTTGATCGCGTTGACCAGCATGCCCAGGCCGACCGGAATCCCGGTCGAGGCGACGCTGCCGATCCCCATCACCAGCACCGCCCCGCCCAGCGCCAGCTTCCGACCGGGCGACACCAGTCCCCAGACGGCGTGCGCCCGGCGTGCGCCCGGTGTGGCGTCGCCCTGCCTGCCTGCGGGGTCTTGCGGCTCCTCAATCGCGGGCATGATCGCTCCCAAATCGTCTGAAATGAACACGCCCGCCACCACCCGGCCAGGTCCGGGGCGCACGGCGAGATCGGACGGTCGACTCGATGCTGGTTCGGGGAGTAGCGGCCCGGAGAGAGGCCTTAGATAGGAACGTGAGAACTCATCACACTGGCATAATCAACCATCCGATGATATAATCACCAGGCAACTGAGATGCCACGGTGACGATGGAATCGGAGCGAACGCTTGCGATGGTTCCCGGCACCCGCGAGGATTCGATGAATGCCGGGGGAGTCCGGCGTGAATCCCGGCAGGCGCCACTATTAGTACGACCAAACCGTACCCATCGTCGAACGGCTGTCGAAGAATTCTCGCGACTTTCTGGAGCCCTCCGCGGCGAGGTGGGCGTGGCCACGGCCGAGCCAGGAAAAGATGTCACGTGGGGAGGCACCGATTATTCGCAGCACTTCGGCGCGGATGTTGCTAGAATACCGGTCCGAGGTCCGACGGGAGCGGCGACGCTCCCCGTGAGGGACCGGAGTCCTCCGGAGTTCGTCCCGATGATCAAGAGCCAAACCAACCCGTTTACCGCGAACAGCTTCGCCATTTTGCCCACAACGGACAGCTTGACAGGGCGCGTGACCGATCGGTTCTCCGCCGAACTGGTCTCGTGCGAAGAAGTCTTGGTGGTTGATGATCGCTCGGAACTCAGCCCGGCTCAGGCGGTGGAGAACCGTCTCTCACGGATGCTCAGCGAAGCGACCATGCCGATCAGCCATCTCCAGATGAGGGGCATGCTTCGCCAGCGGTGAGAAAGAACCCGTCGGCCTCTGGCAGATCCTGCCAGTTCCCCGGGATGCGAGCCAAAAACACGGGAAGTGAAGACACTGGCGGCCAGGCTGCCGGTGATTGCGGACACCAAATCAAGCCCGACCCATCACGACACGGACTGCTCGCTCGCGGCCGTCGTCCACCAGGGGCAGTCCCACCTCGGGATCGACACTCTGTCCGTCGATGTCAATCCATTTGACGCCGCGTTCGACGCCGTCTGGATTCTCGACACCGATGCGGTACAGCGTTGACCCATGCCGGTAGGCGATCTCGAACCCGGCCCATCGGGGAGGGATGCAGGGATCGATCGTCAGACGGCCGCCGCTCTTGCGGAACCCGAGGATCTCCTCAACGCCGATCCGATAGAGCCATGAGGCCGAGCCCGTGTACCACGTCCAGCCCCCCCGGCCGGTATGCGGCGGACGGCCATAGACGTCGCCCGCGAGCACGTAGGGCTCAACCCGATAGAGGGCAACGGCTTCCGGCGAATCGGCATGGCGGATCGGGTTGATGAGGTCGAACATCGCGTGGGCCATCTGACCCCGTCCCATCCGGGCGAATGCCAGGGCGACCCAGGTCGCCGCGTGTGTGTACTGGCCGCCATTCTCGCGAATGCCCGGCACGTAACCCTTGATGTAGCCGGGTTGGAGCGAGCCGTTGTCGAACGGCGGGTCGAACAGGAGGATCACGCCGTCCTCGCGACGCACCAGCCGTTCCTCGACGGCCTGCATCGCCATCGCGCTCCGGTCGCGGTCGCCGAGCCCCGAGATCACGGCCCAGGTCTGGGCGATGGAATCGATCTGGCACTCATCGTTGACCGCTGAGCCGAGAGGAGTTCCGTCGTCGAAGTAGGCGCGGCGATACCACGCTCCGTCCCAGGCGTTGAACTCGACGGCCTGAGCGAGCGCGGGGAGGTGAGAGCGTAGGGTCTCGGCATGCGCGGTCTCCCCCCGCGCCTCGGCGACCCGGGCGAACCGATCGAGGGCCGCGGCCAGGAACCAGGCGAGCCAGACGCTCTCGCCGTGGCCCTCCACCCCGACGCGGTTCATGCCGTCATTCCAGTCGCCGGTGCCCATCAACGGCAGGCCGTGAACGCCAAATTGTTCGGCTCGAGCGAACGCGCGGAGGCAATGATCGAAGAGAGGTGCCGATTCTTCCGCAATCGCGGGCGTGCCGTAATCTTCTTCCTGCCCGCTTCGGAGCACCGGTGCCCTGAGGTAGGGCACGGACTCCTCGAAAATGGCCAGGTCGCCGGTCGTCTCCGCATAATGCGAGGCGACAAACGGGAGCCAGATCGGGTCGTCGGAGATCCGGGTCCGGACCCCTCGGCCGGTCGGCGGATGCCACCAGTGCTGGACATCACCTTCCAGAAATTGACGGCTGGCGGCGCGGAGAATCTGCGCCCGCGCCTCCTGGGGAGCCGCGACGCACAGCGCCATCACGTCCTGAAGCTGGTCGCGGAACCCGTACGCGCCGCCCGACTGGTAAAATGCCGACCTTGCCCAGACCCGACAAGTTAACACCTGATTGATCAGCCAGCGGTTCAAGAGCAGATCCATGGCCGGGTCGGGCGTGCGTACCTGCACCGTGGTCAGGCGGTCGTCCCACTGGGCACGCACCTGGTCCAGGCAGGCGGAGGCCCGGCCTGGCTCTCGATAGCGGACGAGGAGTTCCCTGGCGGCCTCAACATTCTCCGCATCACCGAGCAAGAACACGATTTCCAGCTCGGCGTCCGGTCCCAGGTCGAACTTCGTCTGGATGGCCACGCAGGGGTCGATGGCCGCGCCCACGATGCCCGAAAGCTCGATCCGGCGCAGGGCGGCGGGTGACCCTGGGTTCCCATTTCGGCCCAGGAATTCCCCACGATGGGCACTCAAGGTACGAGGTCGGCGGTCGACGTCCGCGAAGGCGACGCGCTGATTGAACTCGGCGCGGGTGGCATTGCGGGCCAGCATGGCCCCGGTTTCGGCGTCGATCTCCGTCACCATGTGCATGGCCGAGGCGTCTCGGGTCGTGCCCAGGACCCATTCGGCGAAGAAGGTTGCGGAAAGGCGTCGGGGGGAATCGCCCAGGTTGCGCACTTTCAAGCGGAGCAGCTTGACCGGATCGTCGGGCGGGACAAAGAGTGTCAATTCGTGCGCGAGGCCGTGGGAGTTCTTTTCAAAAACCGTGTAGCCTTGCCCGTGAGTCACGATGGTCACGTCGGTCGATGGGACCGGCCGGGGGGTCGGGGACCAGATCTGGCCGGTGGCCTCGTCGCGGAGGTAAAGGGCCTCGCCGGGGGGGTCGGCCACCGGGTCATTGCTCCAGGGCGTAATGCGATTGGCCTGGCTGTTCACGGCCCAGGCGTAGCCGCAACCGGATTCGGAGACGAGGAAGCCGAACCCCGGATTGGCGATGACGTTGATCCACGGGGCCGGCGGGAGAATCGGGTGGATGGCCGTCTCGCGAGACGGCCGGCCGTTGCGGCGGATATCGGCGGGAGCCGGGGGCCGTACGACGATGGTGTACTCGCGGCCATCTCGCGAGAAACCGCCGAGACCGTTGGCGAAGGCGAGGTCCTGGGGCGGCTCCCGGTCCGGCCCGGACGGGTGCGCCGGCTCGTGAGTCGGGTTCAGCGGGGCAGGGAAGGTGGGGGTACGCTCGAATCGGTCAAGCTGGGCACCGAGCGGGCCGCGGTTCCCCACCAGGACCACCCGGGCGACGGCCAGCAACAAGAGGCGATCCTCATCCGCCGCGTGGGCCGCCTTGCGGACGAAGACGCCGCCGGGCTTATCGGCCAGGTCTTGCGCGCCGGCGTCGCGGACCAGTTCCAGGAGGGCCTGATGGAGTTCGTGGAGGTAGCTCGACGGCTCCTCATTGAACAAAACCAGGTCGAATTCGAGCCCCTTCTGGCGAAGATAGGCGTGCGCGGCCAGGCATTGGCGGGCCAGGGACAACTGGTCGATGTCATCAATCCGGACCAGGACAACCGGGAAATCCCCGGAGATCCCGTGCCGCCAGAGCCCGACCAGGCTCTGGTGATTGGACGCGATGATCGAGGGATTGGCCCGAAGGACCGACCCGGCGAACAGGATGGGAGAGGCGAGTCTCTGGAAGAGGTGGGCATCTTCGGGGGAGAGCTGGTTCTCCCGGTGCTCGACCTGGCAATGCGCCCAGGCGAGCTCGAAGGCGCGGGCGGCGGCCGAGGACTCGCGATACTGGTCGGCGATGGAGAGGGCTTCCTCGCGCGAGTCGGCCACCGCCGTGGTGAACGCGACGACCGCCGAGGCGCCGGGGGCCACGTGGACCCGCCTGCGCAGGCTCACGATCGGGTCCAGGACCGGGCCGGTGGTCCCGGACAGGACCGCCCCCGGATCGAGCGCGGCGGGGTCGGCCGTCGTCCGGCCCCGGCCGAGAAAGCGGGCGCGGTCGGTCTCGTACTGGATCTCGCACGTGAGCTCGGCGTCGCACGAGACGGAGTGGACGGCCCAGGACGGGGCCTGTTCGGCCGATCGTGGGCGGCGGCGGCAGATCAAGGCGTCTGAGCCGGGAACCCACTCGGTCTCGACGAACAGCTTGCCGAACGCCGGGTGCGCCAGGTCGGCCCCCGGGGTCAGCAGGACGATCTCGGCGTAGCTGGTGAGCTCGATCTCGCGGGGCTTCGAGTCGTGGTTGGTGACCGTCACGCGGCGGACCTCGGCCAGCGCCTCGGGCGAGACGGTCACCTCCATCAGCGTCTCGATCGCGCCGTCGCGGCGGCGAAACACGGCCTTGTCCGACGAGAACACGACCTCGTAAGTCTCCGGCTGCCGGCAGATCGGCTGGAACCCGGCCGACCAGGTCTGGCCCCCGGCCGGGTCGCGCAGGTAGACGAACTGGCCCCAGTTGTCGCGGGTGGTGTCCTCGCGCCAGCGGCTCACGGCCTGGTCGCGGCAGAGGCTGCGCCCGGAGCCGGAATTGGTGAGCATGACGTGGTAGCGCGTGTTCGAGAGCAGGTGCGCCCTGGGCGCCGGGGTCGCGGCCGTCGTGAGACGGCGGCTCATCAGGGGCAAGCCCTGGATCTCGGGCAGTTGCGCCGGCGCGGCGACTTCCGTGGGCTCGACCAGGGGCGCGTCCGGTGGCACGCGTTCCTGGAGCAGCAATTCAACGGCCCGGACCATCGGCTCGGCATGGAACCGCCGCGGCATCGGGTCGCCCAGCACGGTGTTGGCGATCGCCACCAGCCCCATCCCCTGGTGGTGGGCCATGTATTGCTTGACGACGACCGAGCGCCGGCCCTTGGGCACTCGCTCGCGGGTGAAGTCGATCGCCTCATAAAAACCGTAGATCCCGGACCCGCCTTCGGCCGTGATCCTCGCGAGGTTTTCGACCGCCTCGCGGGGCGCGATCATCGTCGCCAGCATCGTGGCGTACGGGGCGATGACCAAGTCTTTCTCCAGCCCTCGCTTGATGCCCAGGCCCGGCACGCCGAACGAGAGATATTGATAGTCACTGTCAATATACTGAGCGTTGAACGCCGATTCCGACATCCCCCACGGGATGCCCTTGCTGAGGCCGTACTCGATCTGCCGCGCGACGGCCGTCTCGATCGCCTGGGAGACGAGCGTGCCGCGCAGGCTCTTTATCAGCAGGCGGGGCATGAGATATTCGAACATCGTGCCGCCCCACGAGATCAGCCCGATCCGCCCGACCGCCCGGATGAACGGCCGGCCGAGCATGAACCAGTGCCGCCGGGGCGCATCGCCCCGGGCGATCGCCAGCAGGCTGGTCAGGCAGGATTCCGAGGCGAGCAGGTCGTAGCACGAGCTGTCCAGACGGCCCTGGACCAGGTTGCACCCGATCGCGAACAGGTTCCGATCGGCCTTGTAGAGCGGCTTGAAATCCATCGCCGAGGCGAACGCTCCGGCGCGATCGGCGAGCCTGAGCAGGCGGTCGCGGAGGTCGGCGGGATCGGCGTTCAGGTCGTCGCGGAGGCGAGCCACGTCGGCGGCGAAGAGTCTGGGCCAGATACCCGACGATCCGGGCAACGGCCCCTGGGCCTCTTCCAGCGCCCGGATTTCCGAGAGTTGCCGATGCGCCCAGTCGTCCAGCGGCCTGAGCCATTCCTCCAGCGCATCCGGGTCGCTCGGCGGGTCCTGCCGCGCCCGTTCAAAGACATCGACGTTCTGGAGCAGGGTCTGGGCCTGGTCCGCGAACGGATTGGGCAGGCTGCGGATCGCCTCGATCGCCAGGTTCCGCGTGTCGTTCAATCCCGCCACGACTTGCGGCCCGACCAGGGGGGCCTCCAGCAACTCCAGCAGGCCCCGCCGCAAGACGACCAGGGACCCGAGGAAATTGCCGCTATCGACCGTCGAGATATAGGCCGGCGGCAGGGGCTTGAGCGTCCGGGTCTCATACCAGTTGTAGAAGTGGCCCCAGTGCCGTTCCAGCTTGTCGAAGGTGTCGAACGTCTTCTCCAGGCGCTCGACGAGCGTGGGCAGACCGATGTAGCCCAGGTCGTGCGCGGCGAGCGTCGAGAGCAGCAGCAGGCCCTTGTTCGTGGGCGAGGTCCGGTGCGCGATCCGTCCGTCGGGCTCTTCCTGGAAATTGTCGGGCGGGAGCCAGTTGTCGGCCTCGCCGACGAACGTCTCGAAGAAGAACCAGGTCTTGCGCGCGACCTTGCGCAGCTCGGCCGTCTCGCCATTCGTGAGGGTCGTTCGCTCGATCACGCGGGGTAGGCTGACCCAGAAGGCGATCAGGGGCGAGAACAGCCACGCCGTCAGGACCGGCATCGCGGCCGGAATCGCCTCGGGCCGCACCAGCACCACCAGCGCGCCGACCGCCGCAGCGATCGCGGGCGCGGCCCACATCGTCCCGAAGAAGTGGGCCAGACCCGTGCCAAGGCGGCGCTCGGTCGTGGCGGCCGTCTCCCATTCGAGCATGTTCTTACGTGTGACACAGTGCCGGTAGAGCGTGCGGGCGATGGCGTCCACCAGATTCCTCGCCTGGTCGGCAAGGAACGCGATCGCCATCGCGACCTGACCCAGCGTCGCGGGCAACCGGTCCCGCCACTGCTTGAACCCGCCCAGCGACCGCGACCGGGTCGCGCCGACGATCGTCCCCAGCACGAGCTGGATGAGCGGGACGGCAGGGACCGCCAGCGCGACCAGCGTCCACCGCCACGCCAGGCCCGGCAGCGCGGTCCATCCCAGGATCAGCAAGACCACCAGCGTCGGAGGCACGAGGCTGCGCCGCAGGTTGTCGAACAGCTTCCACCGCTCCAGCGCCGGCAGCCGCCGTGAGGGGGACGCCGCATCCTCGCCCTGCCGCCCGTCGCCCGGCCCCCGTCCCGCCCCAATTAGCCACGGCATGAGCTGCCAATCGCCGCGTACCCAGCGATGCTCGCGGCGGGCGTACGTGTGGTAGCGGGCGGGGAAGTCGTCGAACAATTCGGTGTCGGAGAGCAGGCCGCAGCGGGCGAAGTTGCCCTCGATCAGGTCGTGGCTGAGGATCTGGTTCTCGGGGAATGTGTGCCCGGTGGCCGCCTCGAACGCATCGACGTCGTAGATCCCTTTGCCCGTGAACGAGCCCAGGCCGAAGAGGTCCATGTAGGTGTCGCTGGCGGCCGACGAGTAGGGGTCGATCCCGCCCGACGCCGCCAGCACGGCCGCGAACCGCGAGTGCGAGGCCGCCGTCAGCGGGAAGCTCACGCGCGGCTGCAACACGCCGTAGCCCTCGACCACGCGGCCGACCGCCGGGTCGAATCGCGGCTGATTCAACGGATGCGCGATCGTGCCGACCAGCCGCCGGGCCGTATCGCGAGGCATCTGCGTGTCGGCGTCCAGGGTGATGACGAACCGGATGTCTCGCAGTAACGCCGGATCGTCGCTCAGCGCCGCGTAGCTCGTGTCGCTCGCCCCCCGTAACAACCGGTTGAATTCCGAGAGCTTGCCGCGCTTTCGCTCCCATCCCATCCAGCAACCCTGGACCGGGTTCCACTTGCGACGGCGGTGGAACAGGAAGAATCGGGGCGGCCCCTCGGGGGCGTAGCGCGCGTTCAAGGCGCGGACACGTTCCAGGGCGTCCCGGACGTAGCCTTCATCCTCGGGCCGATGCTCCTCGTCGGCGTCGGCGAAATCGGTCAGGAGCGCGAACCGGAGGTTCGGGTCCGGGTTGGCCAGGTAGTGGATCTCCAGGCGTTCGAGCAATACCTCCGCGCTGCGGGGTCGCACGAGCATGGTGGGCATGACCACGATCGTGGCGCAATCGTTGGGAATCCCCTCCTTGCACTCCAGCTTGGCCAGCACGCGGGGCGGCAGGAACAGCGTGATCAGGTGGTTGACCAGGCTCACGGCCAGCTCGCTCATCGGGATCGCCAGCGCCAGGATCGCCAGCACGCCGAGCGGGCGCAGCAAGCCCGAGCCTGCCGCCGCCCAGCCGCCCAGGCCGATCAGGATCGCCAGCCACACCAGGCCGATCGCCGCGAAATAGACCGTGCGCGGGTGGTCGAGGACCCAGCCCAGCACGGCCTCGCGCCATCGGGGTGTGTATCCATATTTGGCCTTCAGCGCCTTGATCCCGCGATCGATCAGGTAATAGCCGATGTGGCCCCGGGATTTCCCGAGCCGTCCGTCCTCGTGAGCCATGGTCACGGCGGTGCGGGCGACTTCTTCCTCGTTGGCCGACGACCGCCGCGCAATCGACTCGACGGCCCGGCGCTGGCGGTCGCGGGTGGGGAAGTCCTGGAGCGGATAGGTCCCCGAGGGATCGGCGCGGAGGATCGCCTCGACGCGGCTCACCGTCTCGAAGAACGTGTTCCAGTCCAGGGCCGAAAGCAGCCGGAGGCTGATCACGCAGTTGCCGACCGAGACCTGATTGGCGGCCTGGCGGTTGTGCTCGCGGCGGAGGGTCTCATTGGCCTCGACGCCCCGGGCCGACAGTTCGGCTTCCAGGCGCTCCAGCGCCACCGAGGCCGAGGTGCCCTGATCGCGGAGCAGTTGCAGGATGCGCACGACGAACGGATCGGTCGGGTCGACCGGCGAGGACAGGGAGGGCGAGATCCGCCCGCTGATCGGGTCGCTCGTCGCGCCCGAG
Source organism: Planctomycetota bacterium (assembly GCA_028291545.1). Lineage (GTDB taxonomy): Bacteria > Planctomycetota > Planctomycetia > Isosphaerales > Isosphaeraceae > JAQGHR01. Next base: position 37,138 of record JAQGHR010000121.1, read on the forward strand.
GCCAGGGCCTCCGCCGCGAACATCTCGGCCCGCAGCCGTTCGTTCCAGCCCCAGAGCATCTGCTCGGCCAGCCGTCGCAGGTTTTCCAGCAGGACGAGCCGGAGCATCGTCGGCAGCGCCCAGAGCTCGCCGATCGTCAGCGCCGCGACCTCCTGAAACGCCTGGACGAACCGGGTGATCCTCGCCTCGTCCAATTCGCTATCGGTATGCGCCACCAGCGTCAGCGCGATGGCGAAGACGCGGGGATACCCCTCCAGCGGCGGCACGCTCAGCTTGGGCAATTCCAGGTCGTAGCCGGGCGGCAGGTCGTGCCGGACCTCGCGCAGCGAGTCCTCCACGATGTGGAAATTGTCTTCCAGCCAATCCGCATCGATGCCCCGCCCCTCGCGATGCTGCGAGTGCATGAGGATCTGCTGGTGGATGCGGACCAGCATCTCCCCGTTTTCCTCGAACCGAGCCAGTAGCGGGCTGCTCCTGCCTCGAACCGGCAGCAGGGTGCAGGCACTCGCCAGGGCGCGCGCCAGCGCTTCCAGCCGATCCAGACCGAGTAGCTCCGCGCGGATCGGACCCTCGGCCCGAAGATCAGGGAATGGGGAGATCGGCGAGGGCGGGGTGGACGCTATGGGCAGCTCGACGGAAGAAACGCTCATCCTTGGGGTCCGCTCCGCGAGGTATCTCGGGGTCACGATCCAGAGGGTCGGGACCGGGGAGGGTCCATCATACCCAAGAGTCGTCCGTTCGTGGGGGTATTCAATCTCGCTGGAGATTCGCTGAACCGCTCAGGTGTGGGCGGGGACCGGATCAATGCTCCGGAATCGAAAGCGATGGCCCAGGGCCAGACGGAGACGCGTCCCTTCCGGGAAACCTCTTGCGGCCGTCGTGCGGTCTGTTACGCTAGAGATTCGACATTCGCTCACGATGGGCTGGCGAGCAGGCCCCGGGGCCGACACGCCCCCCGAGCCAGACGCCTCGTGCGCGAGCCCGGTGAATACTGTGCGAATTCCGGGAGCCGACCTCGAATCCGAAGGCGCGCTCCCGCCCACCCTCCCTGTTCCGCGGACTCCCGATCGTACCACCCCTCGGGACGCCCCGGTTCACGCCCTCGACCCGCCGAAGGAACTTCCATGACCGAACCGAAGGGATCGACCTCGCGCCGCGAGTTCATCAAGACGACGGGCACTTTGGCCGCGGCCTCGGCGCTCGTCGGAGGCACCGTGCCGCTGGTCCATGCGGGCGAAGACAACACGATCAAGGTCGCACTCATCGGTTGCGGCGGGCGCGGCACCGGCGCCGCCGCCAACGCGCTCTCGACCAAGTCCGGCCCGATCAAGCTCGTCGCCATGGCCGACGTTTTCCCCGATAAGCTCTCCAAGAGCCACAACGACCTCAAGGCCGAGTTCTCCGACAAGGTGGATGTGCCCGAGGAGCGCCAGTTCATCGGCTTCGACGCCCACAAGCGGGCGATGGAGTGCCTCTCGCCGGGCGATATCGCCGTCATGGCCACCCCTCCGGGCTTCCGCTGGGTCCAGTTCAGCGAGGCGATCGCGAGGAACCTCAACGTCTTCATGGAGAAGCCCCTCACCGTCGACGGCCCGAGCACCCGCAAGATGCTCGCCCTGGGCGAGGAGTCGGTCAAGAAGAACCTGAAGGTCAGCATCGGCCTGATGTGCCGCCATTGCGTCGCGCGCCAGGAACTGCACGACCGGATCAAGAACGGCGAGATCGGCGATATCATCGCCATGCGGGCCTACCGCCAGACCGGCCCCGTCGGCTCGGCCTTCAGCGGCCCGAAGCCCGATGATATCAGCGACCTGATGTACCAGATCCGCCGCTTCCACAGCTTCCTCTGGGCCAGCGGCGGCTGCTACAGCGACTTCCTGATCCACAACATCGACGAGTGCTGCTGGATGAAGGACGCCTGGCCCGTCAAGGCCAAGGCCTCCGGCGCCCGCACCTATCGCGAAGGCAATATCGACCAGAATTTCGACACCTACTCGGTCGAGTACACCTTCGAGGACGGCTCGAAGCTGTTCCTGGAAGGCCGCAACATCGACGGTTGCGACCAGGACTTCGCCAGCTACGCCCACGGCTCCAAGGGCTCGGCCGTGATCTCGTCCGCGTCCCACTCGCCGGCCCGCTGCCGCATTTACAAGGGCCAGCATATCGGCAAGCGTAAGGAGCTGGTCTGGGCCTACCCCCAGCCCGAGCCCAACCCCTACCAGCTTGAGTGGGACCACCTGATCGACGCGATCCGCAACGACAAGCCCCACAACGAGGTCAAGCGCGGCGCCGAGGCCAGCCTCGTCACCTCCATGGGCCGCATGGCCGCCCACACCGGCCAGGTCATCACCTTCGACGACATGCTCAACTGCGAGCACGAATTCGCCCCCAACATCGCCAATCTCGCGATGGATTCCCCCGCCCCCCTTCAGAAGCTCCCCAACGGCCTGTACCCGGTGCCCGCGCCGGGGATCATCACGAAGCGGGAGTATTGATTCACCCCCCCGATTTTCCCAGTGGGGCGGGC
>JAQGHR010000122.1 GCA_028291545.1 Planctomycetota bacterium
CGCGACCGGGCTCGCCGGGGGTCAAAGTCATCGCTTCTCCTCGAGGGATCTCCATGACGCGCGAGGCCACGCTCTCCCGAATCCTGGATGGCGGCATCGTCGCCGTGGTGCGGTCCGAAACGGCCGAGCCGCTGGTGAAGGTCGTGCGTGCGCTGGCCGACGGAGGCGTGACGGCGGCCGAGATCACCTTCACCGTGCCGGATGCCGCCGACGTGATCCGGCAGGTTCGCAAGGAACTGGGCGACGCGGTCGTCCTGGGCGCGGGGACGGTGCTCGATCCCGAGACGGCGAGGATCGCGCTGCTGGCCGGGGCGGAGTACCTCGTCTCGCCGGTGGTCAACGTCGAGGTGATCCGCATGGCCCGGCGGTACGACAAGGTGGTCATGCCGGGCGCGTTCACCCCCACCGAGATCCTGGCCGCGTGGGAGGCCGGGGCCGACGTCGTCAAGGTCTTCCCGGCCGACGTGGGAGGCCCCGCCTACTTCAAGGCGATCAAGGGCCCCCTGCCCCAGATCCGCCTGATGCCGACCGGGGGCGTGGACCTGACCACGGCCGAGGCGTTCCTCAAGGCCGGGGCCGCCTGCCTGGGCGTGGGAAGCTCGCTGGTCGAGCCCAGGAGCATCGCGAGCGGCGATTTCGCCCGCATTCGCGACCTGGCGGCGCAGTTCGTGGCGATCGTCGTCCGGGTGCGCGGCGGGAAGAGATGAGATGAGCCGGATCGGCCGCGGATTCCGGCTCGCGCTGGGTTTCTTGACGGTGCTGCCCGTCGGCACACTCCGGGGCGAGGTCACGCCCGCCGAGCTTGCGGCCTCCCGATTCTTCTATCCGCCCGTCGGCCTCTTGATCGGCGCGGTGCTCGCCGGCCTGAGCCTGGGTCTCTCCCGGATCGGCGCTCCCGGCGCCACGGCCGCGTGGGGGCTGGTGGCCGTCTCGGTCGTGCTGACCGGCGGCCTGCATCTGGACGGCCTGGCGGATACGTTCGACGGCCTGTTCCTGGGCGGAGGGCCGCAACGGCGTCTGGAGGTGATGCGCGACCCCCGGGTCGGGAGTCATGGGGTGGTCGCCGTGGCCCTGGTGCTCATCGGCAAGGTGATGGCGGTTCAGGCCATCGGGGACGGAAGACGCGCCCTGGCCCTTCTTGGGGCCGCCGCGATCGCGCGGACGTTGCTCCTGCTCTCGGCCGGGATGGCCGGTTACGCCCGGCCCGAGGGAACCGGGCGACTCGTGATCGAGTCCGCCGGCCTCGGCGGCGTCCTGGCCGCCGTGGTCCTGGCCCTCGCCATCGGCGCGGCGACTTGCGGGACGCGGGGCTTGGTCGGGGGCCTGGTCGCGATCGCAGTCGTGATGGGATTGACCGCCCTGTCCTCGCGCCGCCTGGGTGGGATCACTGGCGATACTCTGGGGGCGAGCGTCGAGCTCGGCGAATTGGCGTTCCTTCTCGCCGTGTAAGCCCGTACACCCGGTTTTCTCGTAATTTTGTAGGGTCGGTTATGCCGTCTCCGGCTGGTTGACCCACCCTACAAATCTGGTCACGGCGGCAAATAAAATTCCCGGAGAGGGCTCGAAATCCCCTCCTCGCTCGGACCCGCCCCGGACCCGCAACCAGCGCCGCGTCCTCGAATTCATCATCGTGACCCGTCCGTAAATCGATCGCGGAATCCGTACAATCCCACCTGTCGGCGTCTTCGGTTCAAGCGGAGCGACGCGCGTCGTCGATATCCACGGACATACGGTTCCGTCTGCGCCCGGATTCGGGCAGGCCGGCGATAAGATGGAGATTTCAGGCTGATGGGCGAAGTGATCCTGGTCCTCGGCGGGATGAGATCGGGCAAGACGCGGCGGGCGGAAACGCTGGCGGCGGACTTCGCGCCGGTCACGTACGTGGCGACGGCTCTGGCCGACCACGACGATCCCGAGATGACCGCGAGGATCACGCGGCACCGCGAGAGTCGGCCCAAGGATTGGGCTACCAAAGAGGTTCCGCGCGATCTGGAAGCCGTCTTGCCCGCGCTCGTCGCGGTGCCGGGTGCGGTCGTGATTGATTGCGTGACGCTCTGGCTCACGAACCTGATCCTGGGACTGGGCGGAGGTCCGGCGCTCGATGACACGGAGGCGCTGGCGACCGTCGAGCGGACCGCCAAGGTCGCCAGGGGCGAGGCCACGGTCGTCTGGGTCGCGAACGAGGTCGGTTCCGGGGTCGTGCCGGAAAACGCGCTGGCCCGTCGGTTCGCGGACTTGCAGGGGCTGGCCAACCAGATCCTCGCGGCCGCCAGCGACGCGGTCTATCTGTGTGTGGCGGGACTGCCATTGCGGTTGAAATAGGATCAGGTCGTGCGGTCGCGGGAACGAGATTGGTCGGCCACAGTCCATGGAGGGACGGGGACGATGCTGAACTGGCGAGGGATGCGAACGATGGTCGTCGGACTGGGCCTGGCCCTGGTCTGCGGCCTCGTCGCGCCGTCGCCGTCGCGGGCGTTCCCACCCCAGGCCTCTCCGCCCCCGGTCCGGGCCAAGGTCCTGTGGTCGAAGGAGCGTTCGTTCCGGATCCCGGTCACGGTGCCGACCAAGAATCGCAACCTGGTTCGGACCTTGATCTTATTCGTCTCGGACGATGCCGGAAACGTCTGGAAAAAGTACGGCACAACGACGCCGGACAAGCCCCAGTTCGCGTTCCGCGCCCCGCGTGACGGCGAGTACTGGTTCGCGGTCCAGACCCTGGACGTCGATGGCCACTATTACCCGTCCGACGATCGCCCCGCCGAGCCGACGTTGAAGGTGATCGTCGATTCGGTCCCGCCCTCGATCCTTCTGGAACCCAAGAGCCGCCGCGGCAGCGATGCCGGGGTCCGCTGGGAAGTGCAGGACGATAACCTCCTGCTGCGGACCCTATCGCTGGAATACCAGTGGCAGGGGGCTCGGGACTGGCGGCAGGTGCCGCTGGACCCGTCGGAGCGGCTGTTGCTGGGGATCAAGACGTGGGACGCCGGCACGGCCGACGTGGTCCGGGTCCGCATGACCGTGAGCGACAAGGCCGGGAACAGCCGGACCGTCGAGCAGATCCTGCCCGACGGGCTCGCCGCCAACCCCGGACCGGCGTTCACCGACACCCGACCGGCGGCCGCGCCCCCCCGGGTCGCTCCGATCGCCAATCGCGCCGCCCCCAGCCCGTCGGCGGACGACGATCCGTTCGCCGCCGCCGAGGCCGCGTCGACCCCGGCGAATTCCAACCCCAACATCGGGTCAAGAACCCCCGCGGCCGACCCGGCCGGCGATCACGAGTTCGATGCGCCTCCCTCGGCGAGTCCCGCGCCCCGCACCAACGCCCCGGGCGGAAGCGCCGGCCCGACCCTGCTGGTCGACAGCCCCAGATTTTCGCTCAAGTACGAAGTGGAAGACGCGGGCCCCGGCGGCCCGGCGGTGGTCGTGTTGTGGACGACCCGCGACGGTGGTCGGACCTGGAACCGGCAGGCCGAGGACGCGGACCGGACGTCGCCCTACAACGTGGACCTCGGCGGCGAGGGGACATTCGGCCTGTGGCTCGAAGTCCAATCCTCCTCGGGCCAGGGCGACCCGCCGCCGGCGCCCGGCGACCGGCCGCTCTCGTGGGTCGAGGTTGATTCCACGGCCCCGATCGTCTCGCTCGCCCGCCCGAAGGTGGGCACCGGCGCGAACGCGAGCAAGGTCATTCTGACCTGGCGCGCCGGCGATGCCCATCTCGCCGCCAGGCCCATCTCCCTGTATTACCGCCTCGATCGCCCCGAATCGCCCTGGGTGCCGATCGCCGATCGCCTCGACAATACGGGCAAGTTCATCTGGGACGTCCCGTCGACCATGCCCGCCCGCTTCCACGTGAAGGTTGAGGCCCTGGACACCCTCGGCAATCGCGGCTCGGCCGACACCACCCAGGATCTCGGCCCCGTCCTCCTCGACCGCGCCCGGCCCAAGGGTCGCATCATCGGGCTCGATCAACCGGGCGGAACGACACGGCAGTAGCGTGTCGATCCATCGGAACGGGATCGCTTCTCAAGTGAGGATCTCCGCGTTCCGGCCGTGTGGTTGGGTCTGAGGTACTCCGACGGCCCGGCGTTCGGCGCGGAGGCTCGGCCTTCGGCCCGCATCGCAGGCCGGGCCTTCGGAGTACCTCAGTCCCAGCCACACAGCAAGACGGCGTCCGCGTGGCTAGTGATGCCCGGCCCCGCGTCGCCAGAGGCCCGAGAGCCACACGCCGTCACGCACGATCAGGCGGACGGGCGGTTGGATCACCAGGGCGCGGATCTCGGGCTTCCAGTAGGCCTCGCGACGGGAGACCACGATCCATTCCGATCGGCCCACGGCGTCCTCATCCCGGAGCACGATGCCGCGACGCGCGAGGCGGCGGGTGGTGGCGACGATCCCCTGCTGGGGCACGAGGGTCGGCGCCAGGGCGGCCGGGGCGTCGTCCGGGGCGAGGTCCGCCAGGGTCGTCAACAGGTCGCCGTTCACCGCGTCACCCCAGTAGGTCAGTTCCAGGCCCAGCCGCTCGGCCCCTCTCAGGCCGCCGACTAGCGCGTTGTAGTAGCTCAGGCCCAGCGGGTGGATCAACACCACACCCGCCGCCTGCGCCAGGGTCGCCGCGATCAGGGCGCGTCGGAGCCATCGTCGACCGTCCAGATCATCCCAGATCGCCCCGAATCCGCGGCCGATCACGATCGCCCAGAGAGGGAACACGACCAGAAAGAGCCGTTCCCCGTCGTAGACCGGCACACGCGTGCTGAACAGGGCGAGGAACCCGGCGATCGTCCCCAGCAGCAGGAAGGGAAATCGGTCATGGGCTCGCTCGCGAATGCCGTGATAGACCCCGATCGCGCCCAGAGCGTGCAATCCCAGCGGGACCGTCGCGGCGAAGTAGACCCAGGGGTAATGCCAGGGCACATCTCGATCGGCGTACACGCGGCCGAAATACTGGACGAACGTCGTGGTTCGCTTCGCCCCCGTCGTGGCGAAGTAGCCGACCAGCCGGTCCCACGAGTCGTACCACAACCACGGCCAGCCGGCGACGAACACGAGCAGGCCCACCGCCGTCCACGCCGCCAGCGCGGGCACGGCCTTGCGAATCGGCAGGCGGGATAACGTCCACGCCAGCGCGACCGGAGGCAGGAGCCACCCGTGGATCTTGGTCAACAGCGCCAGGCCCCAGAACACCCCCGCCCACGCCATCGCCCGGACCGGCCGTTCCGCATCCGCCGCGCCCACCAACCGCAGCAACGCCCATGTCCAGAATAGCGCGACGAATGTGTCGAGCGCCCCGAAATGTGCGTGCGCGAACACCCTCGGCATGATGATCAGCGCGAACCCCGCCGCAATCCCCCCTGCCCGGCCATATCGCCTCCCCGCCGTGGACGTGACCAGCCCCACCAAAATGGCGAAACATACCGCCGGCGCGACCCGGCCCGACCTGAGATACAGGCCCGGGTTGGTCGTGTCTTTCCCCAGCACGATCAGCTCGATCGGCTGACACCCCTTCGACGCGATGCCCAGCAGCCACCGTCCCAGCGGCGGGTGCTCCGCGTTGTCGCGGAAGACGCGATTGACGGTGTCTCTCTCGAAAAATCCCAGGCCCCGCGCCATGAGCGTCTCGACGTAGGTCCGACCCGGCCGGACATCCAGCGGCTCATCCATCGTGATGCCCGGATCGCCGATCGTGAGCAGGACGGCGAGCAGGGCGAACAGGCCCATCGCCCAGGAGGCACGGTGGACGGTCCAGAACTCCGTGCGAGGCGCGAGGCTCACGTCCCCAGGACCTGCACGAGCGGGACCTGGAAACCGGGCAGGTAGTCTTCGCCGCTGAGATCCTGTCCCAGGTTGACCATCACCGGGTCGACGCCGTTCCGATAAATCGCGACCGTGCGAAACGCCGGATCGACGATCCAGACGGCGGCGGCCCCGGCCTTCAGTAGCGCCCGGATCTTCGCGATCGTCCTGCCATGTCGATCCGAGGGAGAGAGAATCTCGACGGCAAGGACCGGCGCACCCTGGAAAAATCCTTCATCATCGGGCGTCACGGCGATGACTTCGGCCGAGACGTACGCCACGTCAATTCCAACGCCCGTCCCATCGCCGAGCCGGAACCCCGCCTCGCCGCTCACGATCTGACTGCCGCACGCAGGGTTGCGCCGAAGCCAGTCTTCCAGGATGAATGAGAGCTGGGCCTCCGAGCGCGAATGCCACCGATTCCGCTTCGTCACCGAAGGATCATCCTCCCAGAGCATACCGTCGATCAAATCGCGCTCGACTCCATCGTCGGGCAAGGCGAGGAATTCTTCGAAGGTCATCCGGATGGGGTCGGCAACGAGGCTCATACTCACCTCCTGCGATCGGGCGGGGACGTCCTCACGATCATAATGTATCGAGTCGCGCGGTGTCAGGGACAACGGCGGAACCACTCTTCTCGCCGCGAGGGTGATGTGGCCAGGTGCCAATGAACGGCGGAGGCGGAGACGGGAGTGATTACCAAATCCATTCCCCGGAGGCCCACGAAACGATCATCGCCGCTGGGAACGAGAACGAGACGGCTCTTGCATCTGCCCGTCCATGAGAAAACGCCGACGGGCCCGGGGCCTGCCTCGCGAGGGAGATCTCGCGGGAGAAGCCACGGGCCCGTCGGGTGTACCGTGCGAGGGGAGCCTAGCGGGGTCGGCTCAAGGCTCGTCGGCTTTTTTCTGGGAGATCAGGCGGCGGACGCGCTCGGCGAGCAGGGCGCCGTCGAAGGGCTTCTTGAAGGCGTCGTTGAAGCCGAGGCTATAGGTCTCGTCGCCGGGCTCGTCGCTGGTCAGGGCGATGAGGATCGTCGAGAGATGGTCCTGGCTCTTGCGGAGGTTCTGGGCGATCTGACCGGCCTCGATGCGGCCGACGGCCAGGTCGATGATGATGCAGTCCGGGTGGAACGATTCGGCCCGGATGCCGGCCTCGAAGCCGCTGGCGGCGGTCTCGATCCGGAAGTCGTCGGTCTCGCGGAGCTGGTCGCGGAGGGCGGCCAGCAAGGGCGCATCGGCGCCCACCACGAGGACCTTGTGGTAGACCTCGGCTTCGAGGTCGCCCAGCGGCATCCCGTGCTCCTTGAGGAACCTCAGGAGGTGCTCGCGGGGGATCCGGCGATCCTGCGAGCCCGGGATGCGGTAGCCGCGCAGGCGGCCCGAATCGAACCATTTGCTCACCGTCCGGGGCGCGACCTTGCAGATCTTCGCGACCTGGCCGGTGGTGAACACCTTCTTCATATCGAGGACTCCACTCGCGGGTATCTTTCGTGCGAGACCTCGGAGGTTTCCTGACCCCTCCGGTTTGGATGGCGTCGCGATCTCCAGCGAGGGCCGTTCGTGAGGCGTGGAGCGACCCCCTCGACAAAGCCGACCGACTCCCGAAGGAATCATACGGCCCACGTCGTGATCGTTCTCGCGATGCCTCGCGGTCTCCCCGCGTATCCGCCGACGCCGTCCCCATCCCTGTCCCGGTGGCCTGACCGAGTCGGCCGCGCCCTCATGGCACGGCCCGCGATCGATCGGGCGCGAGGGTCGTTCCCCCGCGATCCGCGTTTGGACCGATACCGCCTGCGTTACCCGCAGACGGTACCCGCCCGGAGGGGGTCAATCGCTCGCCTCCCTGCCGTAGCGGACCTGACCGTCAAGACTAATTTTCGTACAACGCGGCGTGGGACTTTAAGAAGGGTCAGGACACGTCTCGACGTTCCGGGCGATCCCGGCGGTCAAAATGCCTGTTCCAGGTGGGGCGAACGGTGGGGTTGTGGGGCGGGATTTCAGCCATTTTGCGGGCTGAGAGGCCGTTGCGGCGGGACGGGTCGCGACGCCGGGAACGATTTTTCAGAATTCTGCGAATCGGGGATGGGAAGGGAAGGTTTCACGCAGAGGCGGGGAGACGCAGAGAGGAGAGGGGACGGGACGAGAGCCAACACTGAGATGCCCGATTTTCGCTCTCTACCCTCCCCGTCTCCGCGCCTCTGCGTGAAATCCGGTTTTCGAATCGCGCTCCGGCTCAGCGGTTGGGCCGGCGCATCACGCGGTTGAGGAGGCCCTTGCGGGGGGCCTTCTCCGTCTCCAGGCCGGTCTTCTCCAGACCTGGGTCGGACTTCAGCGTGGCGTCCTTGCCGGCGATCTGGGCTTCCGAATACGCCGGGACCGCCGTCGGGAGGGCGTCCACCACCAGGCTCGGGCGGTCGGTCGGCGGCAAATTCCGCTGTCGCTCGGCCGACTGGAGCAGGCTCAGGATCTCCGGGTAGGTCGCTCCCAGGTGGGCCACCTCGCGGATCACGTCGGAAAGCGCCAGGCTCGTCGTGACCCTGCGGTCCGGTCCGTCCAGCGCCTCGGAGCCGATCCGACTGATCTTGGCCTCCTTGTCGCCGTCGGAGGCATTGATCTGGATCGGGCCGACGCCCAGGACGACCGGGGTCTGGAGCGCCTGGCCCTTGCCGAAGACCACGATCTCGCAACGGCGGGTCCGGGCCACGTGAATCAAGGGCGGGCCTTCGCAATCGACGACGTAAAGCTCGAATGGGTCAGTCTTTCGGGCCGATTTTCGCTTCGCCGAGGCGATCTTGATCGCCATGGCGTCGTCGTCCCCCTCCTGCGGCTCCGGCTCATCCTCGCGGACTCGGACTCGGCCGAGGTTGGGGTCGGTCTTGTCGACGATCCGCAACGCGTTGAACGCCCCATAGCGGACCTGCACATCGGGCTCCGACATCAGCTCTCGCAGGCGCAGCAGCGACGCGGGCTGGTCCATCGCCGCCAGGGCGGCCAGGGCATAGGCGCGGAACTCGGGCCGATTCTTGGCGGCATCGGACAGGACGTTCACCCCCGCGTCGCTCCCGAGGTACGACAGGGCCTCGGCCGCGAAGAACCGGACCTGCGGGTGCGGATGGCCGAGGCCGGCCTTGAGCACATCGGTCGCGTTTCTCCCCAGCCCTTCCAGGCGGATCGCCGCCGCCCCGGCCGTCTTCGGGTCGAGAAGCTCCTTGCCCCACCGCTCCATCCTCGCCGCTCGCAAGGCGGGCGAGTCGAGGACGGGGAGGTTCTCCAGGACCTGGAAGAACCGGTACTGGTTGTGGTGATAGTTCGTCGGGATGTTCAGGGTGAGGTACTGGTCCGTCTTGGCCTTGGCCATTCCCTCCTGATCGATCCCCTTCAGGGAGTTGAACCTGGCATTGACGACCTGCTGGATGATGCTGGCCGTCTGGAAACTCTTGCGCTTCTCGTTGATGATCAGGACATACGGCTGATCGGTCTTGACGCGGGCTCCGCCCAAAATACGGCCGACCTTGGGATCGTCGGGCTTGGCTTCCGTGCCGGTCATGATCGGGCCGTAGGCGGTGGCGAACTTCTTGCCCTCGGGCAGTTGCTCGCCCTTCTTGCTGAACTCGACCTGGAACAGATCGGCCCGGATGAGCTGGCCGCCGGCCAGGCTCGTCGTCGTGCTGTTCGCGTCGAGCTCGATCTCCACGTCGAAGACGTCCTCGGTCGTGATCCCGGCGGGGATCTTGCCCCGGATCAGCACGAGCGAATGATTGGGCGAGGCCAGGTACTGCTCCGCGTTGTGCAGTTGGGCCTTGCGCATCTGGTCGAGCAGCTTCGTCCGCCATCCCCCCGGCGCGGCCTCGCTGCCCGTGCCGTTCAGGCCCACGACCAGGCCCACGCCCTCCACGCGGATCTCCCACATCGGAGGGACCTTGGCGAGGTCGCCGATGGTCTCCTCCACCTTGAGCGGAATGTCCGACTTCTTGGCGATCGGAGACTTCCCCTTGCCACCAAGAGGTCCCGCCCCAACCACCTGCGACAAGACCATCGCGCCCAGGCCCAGGGCCATCCAGCGCCGGGGGTGAATTCGCCGCATTGAGCGAGCCTCCATGCCATAGCCAAGACGCGCGGGGGGAACGATTCATCCACGCGACCGATCGAATCGAATCGTTTCGGTTCGAATCGGAACTGCTGGACGGTCCGCCTCCTTGCGAACCGGCCCGTCTCTAGCCCCGCCGTGCGCGAAGCGCGGCCTGACCGTGGGCGGACTTTAGGATCTTCCCAAAATTCGGTCAAGCTCGATGTTGAGCTTCCGCCGGCCGGGGCCTCGTCGGTGGATTCCGACGTCTGGGTGGCCGGGGTCGAAGCCGGCGGAGGCGGCGCTGCCCCCGGCCCGTGGCTCGACCCTGCGGGCCGGGGGTATCGATCGGCGCCCGCGACGGAAGACCCGATCAAGAGCCCGGCGAGTCGCGATGATACTCGTGCAAGATCCAGGACCGGGCGCGTCGGGGGCGACCGGAATCGCGGGGGAATGGCTCTCGGTTCCTCAGGGGGAATCGCGTTTCGAGCGTGGCGAAGGTCGCCGGGCGATCTCGCCCGTTGCCCTTCGCGCAGGAAGCCAGGACGAGCCGCCGATTTTTTTCAATTTGGATTGAAAATTCGCGGCAAGGCTCTACAATACTTTCAGAATGAATTGAACTTCACATGCGGGACGACCCCGATGTCAGGCCTGACCCATTTCGACGAGCAGGGCGCGAGTCGGATGGTCGACGTGTCGGGCAAGGACGAGACGCTGCGGACGGCGCGGGCCTCGGTGCTGGTCAGGATGAAGCCGGAGACGCTGGCGTTGATCCGCGATCGGGGCCTCTCCAAGGGGGACGTGCGGGAAGTGGCGCGGTTGGCCGGGATCATGGCGGCGAAGCGGACGGGGGACCTGATCCCGCTCTGCCACCCGATCGGGCTGGACGCGGTGGACGTGGCCTTTGATGTGGTGGATGAGACGACGCTGCGGATCGAGGCCACGGTTCGCACCACGGGCCGGACCGGTGTGGAGATGGAAGCGATGACGGCGGCCTCCGTGGCCGCGCTGACGGTCTACGACATGGCCAAGGCCGTCGATCGCGGCATCACGATCGAGGCCCTCCAGCTCGAAGAAAAGACCGGGGGCAAGAGCGGCACGTATCGCCGCGAGCCAGGGACGGACCCTCTCAACCGGACGGGAGCGGACGGATGAGCACGATCACTCTGCTACGCAAGCCCGAGGACGCCCGGCGCAAGCTCGCCGAGGCCTACGCCTCGATCGCGACCGAGCTGGCCGAGGCCGACCGCATCTACGCGGCCGAGCTGGCCAGCCGCGCGACCTATGTCGCGCGACTCGTGGAGCACTGTTCCCAGCTTCAAGGCAAGCGGCTCCGCCCGGCCTTGGTCCTGCTCACGGCCCAGGCCTGCGGCGGCATCCGGCCCGAGCATCCGGTGCTCGCGGCCGTCGTGGAGATGGTCCACACCGCGACGCTTGTGCATGACGACATCCTTGACGAGGCCTTCGTCCGCCGCCATGCCGCGACCGTCAACGCCGAGTGGGGCAACGAGTCGGCCGTCTTGATCGGCGATTATCTGTTCACGCATGCCTTCCACCTGGCGGCGTCCCTCGACACGACGCTGGCCTGCCGCCTGATCGGTCGGGCGACGAACCTTGTGTGCGAAGGGGAGATGCAGCAGGTCGCCAACCGCGGCGAGCTGGACCTCGACGAAGCGTCCTACTATGCCATCGTTCGCGGCAAGACGGCCGAGCTGACCGCCGTTTGCTGCCGGCTCGGGGCGCATTACGCGGGGGCCTCGCCCGAGGTCGTGGACGCCATGGACGGCTTCGGCCGCGACCTGGGCGTCGCGTTCCAGATCGCCGACGACGTGCTGGACCTCTGGGGCGAAGAGCGCACCACCGGCAAGACGATGGGCACGGACCTGGAGAAGCAGAAGCTCACGCTCCCGATCATCCACCTGCTCTCCGTCCTGCCCCGCGCCGAGGCCGCCCGGTTGCGGGTCGATCTCGCCCATCCCGACGCCGATGTCCGCCGCACGCTTCGTCCCCTCCTGGAATCGTCCGGCGCCCTCCAGTACGCCTGGGACCAGGCCCAGCACTTCGCCGATTCCGCCCGCGCCGCGCTTGACCTTTTGCCCGAGACCCGCGCCAGCGCGGCGCTGCGGCAACTGGCCCAGTACGTGGTTCGCCGCGCATACTGAGGGCGGCTCTCCCAGTGGGGCGGGCGTCCCTGCCCGCCTACAAATCTGTTTATTTGTAGGCGGGCAGGGACGCCCGCCCCACTGAAAATAGGGCGTTCCAGGCTCCTACACCACGATCGGCGATTTCCCCTCCGCCGCTCGTTCAACGAACCTCTGCATCCGCGCCGCTAAATCCTCCGGTTCGGGCAGGGTGCCTTCGAGGATCATCGCGCCGGACCACAGTTGCAGGCCACACTCGCGGATGAACGCGTCGTGATCGGGATTGGCGCTCAGGCTCGCGAGTCGGCCGATCAGGGGGGAGTCGGGGTTGACCTCCAGCACGCGGCTGGACGGGGGCAGATCCTTGCCGCTCATCTCCAGCAGGCGATGCATCTGCGTACTCATGTATCCGTCGGCGTTGACCAGGCAGCACGGGCTGTCCGTGAGGCGCTTCGAGGCGCGGACGTCCTGGACGCGTGCTCCCAGCGACTCGCGGAACAGGTCCAGCACGCGGCCGAACCCGCCGGGGTGGCTCTCGGGCTTCGATTCGTCGGCCCTGGCGTCCTCGCCCGGCAGGTCGAGATCGGCCGAGTCGATCGAGGTCAGCGTCTTCTCGGCGAACCGGCCGAGGGCCGACATCACGAACTCGTCGACGGGCTCCGTGAGGAACAGGACCTCGATCCCCCGCCGCCGGAAGATCTCTAGGTTCGGGCTCTTCCGCACCGACGCCAGGTCCGGCCCGCCGAGATAGTAGATGTTCTTCTGGTCGGGAACCATCCGGCCGAGGTACTCATCGAGCGACGTCTTCGCGTCGTCCCCCTCGGACCGCGACGACGCGAACCGCAGGAGCTTTGCCAATCGCTCGCGGTTGGCGTAGTCCCTCGCCACGCCTTCCTTCAGGAACCCGCCGAAGTTCTTGTAGAAGTTCTCATAGTCCAACGGTTTTTCCGCGGCCATGTTGGTCAGGAGATCCAGCACGCTCTTGATCAGCGCATTGCGGATCTTGCGGACGACGGAGTTGTCCTGAAGGGTCTCTCGCGAGACGTTCAGCGGCAGGTCCTCGCTGTCCACCAGCCCGTAGAGGAAGCGGAAATATTCCGGCACCAGCTCGCGGCAATCGGACTGCACGAGCACGCGCTTGGCGCAGAGGCTCAGGCCATGTTCCAGGGCGCCGAATCCGAGGCGTTCCAGGTTCGTCGGCGGACAATACAGCACCGCGCGGAACTGGATGGGCGAGTCGGCCGCGAGGTGGAGGTGCCAGAGCGGCGTCTCCTCGGTGTGATGGGTCAGATGCTGATAGAACTGGGTGTGCTGCTCCTCCGTGACCTGCGATTTCGGCTCGACCCAGATCGGCTTCTGGCTGTTGGCCACCTCGTCGCCGATCTTGATCGGATGCGGCACGAAGCCCGAGTAGCGTCGCACGACCTCCTTGAGCTTCCACGTATCCGCGTACTCCTTGGCGTCTTCCTTGAGATGCAGGACGATCTCGGTCCCGCGCGGCAATCCCTCGGCCTCGTCCACGGTGAACGTGCCGGAACCGTCGGACCGCCATTCGTGGCCGGTCGTCTCCCGGAAACTTCGCGACCGCACGGTCACGTTATCCGCGATCATGAACGCCGAATAAAACCCTACGCCGAACTGGCCGATCAGCGACAGGTCGGGCTTCCCGGCCGTCGCGCCCTGCTGCACGGCCTTGAGGAATTCCTTCGACCCGCTATGCGCGATCGTCCCCAGGTTCGTGATCAGCTCCTCGCGGGTCATGCCGACGCCCGTGTCGCGGATCGTCAGCGTCTTCTCCTCGGGCTTGCCTTCGAGCGTGATTTCCAGAGGACCGGCCTCGCGCTCGGCCTCATCGGTCAGGCTCACATACCGCATCTTGTCCAGCGCATCCGACGCGTTGGAGATCAGCTCTCGTATCGCGATGTCCTTGCTCTGGTAGAGCGAGTGCGAGAGCAGGTGGAGAAGCTGCTTGATCTCGGCCTGGAAGGCGTATTCGTGCTTGTTTTCTGTGGCGGAGGACATGGGGAACCTCGTTGAGATCACGGAAAAACGGGAATGGGTCGGGAGTGGGGGGGGGGGGG
>JAQGHR010000126.1 GCA_028291545.1 Planctomycetota bacterium
TGCCGTATGAGCCGGCGGGCGAACTGCTGGGACAACGCGCCGATGGAGTCGTTCTTCGCGAGCCTGAAGAAGGAGTTGGCCCACGACGAGGACTACGCCACGAGGGGTGAGGCGAGTTCGAGCATCCTCGAGTACATCGAGGTCTTCGACAACCGGGTCCGGCGTCACTCGTCGCTGGGCTACCGGTCCCCCGTCGAGTACGAGCGAGCCGGATAACCGTTAACTCCGCGCTCATTATTCGTGGGGAAGTCCACGGCGTGCCTTGCCAGGTGGTGAAGACATCTCGCCGGATCGTGTACCGGCCGCTGTGCTGGAATCCGTGGCAGGGTGTGTTCCTGCGGTTGGTGGAGCGGTTGCACTGTCGCCGGGTGTGTTGACCCGAAGGAGACCTGAAGCCGGAGTCGGGATGCTCCGGTCCCTGGAGGCTCCGAACTGACGAGGGGGTGGGTCGATGAGAAACCGAAGCCTGTGCGGTGCGAACCGGGGGTCGATGGCCCGGCCCGGAGATGGTACGTGACCGACTCGGACCGGAAATGATCCGAGAGCGGGATCACATTACGCTTGTTTGAGGACTAGTAACCATGCGTCAACCGCATTTTGCGATTATTCGTTAATTGTGAGGATGCCTTGAATTATTCCATTGCGAGAGGAGACGTGGTTTGTGGGCTCGATTCGAGAGGCGAGCTAACTTGAGCCCCGTCGCCGCCATTCACGCCTGCTTCGCTTTGCTCCGAGGTGCCCGCCTGACGATTCTTCCAGTGACCTTCCGAGATGCCGTCTCGGCCGCCGCCTTGGTTTCCCGAATCCGATCCGTCTGGATGTCGCCCATGTCGCCGCCGAGGGCGAACAGGACCCGGAACGCCTGATCGAGAGTGACGCCGGGCAACCCTTGCTCGACCCGGGCGATCCGGGATTGCGTTGTGGCGACCATCTTCCCCACCGCCGCCTGGGTCAGATCCCGCTCCTGGCGAATCCGGCGGATGGCCCGGCCGAGGCTCACCCGAAGCTCGATGACGCGGGTCTCCTCATCGGTGAGCCCGAGCAGCTCCTGGATGCCCCCGACCTGATAACCGGCCGCCTCCAGCATCGCGCGTTCCTTGGCGTCCATCATCGGCTCCCTTGGTCTCTGGTCTCGTCGTACCTCGATAGCTGAGTCTTGCATGCGTCGATCACCCGCTTCGGAGTCGCCTGGGTCGTCTTGCGGAAGATCTCGACAGGATCACGGTGGGGTCGAGGCGATAGACAATCCGCCAATTCGCGCCCTCGTCGCGGACCCGGAGTTCATGGCAGCGCGGACCGATGCTCGGCATCGGGCGGGAGTGCGGCATCCCGATCGATTCACCGTCTTGCAGCCGGCGAAGCAAGCCGCCGGCCTCTGCCCGGGCCTCGGCCGAAAACGGGGGCGTGACGATCCTCCCGCGCAGCCACACCAGGGGTTTCGGCCCTTCGCCCGTGCTCATTCAATCCATTGTAGTTCAGATCGGATATTAGATCAATGGAATCCGGGGCCGTCCCCGGACCGACTTCGGCGGACTTGAGCGGCTGTTTCCGCCCATGGCGTCGATTCCCTCCGGCGATCTGCAATATAAGAACTATTATCGGACCCAGAGGGCGCGACCTGGAAATTGAGGTTGAAGCCCCCTTCAGAATTCGCAAAACGACGCAAGGGCGAGTGATCGTCATCGAATTCAGGGTACCGAATAGCGGTTCTCCCGCACTCTCGATGCACTCTAGCTTCGTACGAACGAGAATTCCCGGGAAAACGCGGAACGCTGTGCAGCTCGGCCACTCTGGATCATCGAGAGTGCGGGCGAGCCCAAATGGCTCTGAACATAGCACATCATCACGCGAAGATTTCCACAGCCAGTGGCATCCTGTCGTTCGGGTCGCCGAGATGGAGCGATGGCCTCGGAGTGTGTGCGCTGATCCGGCAACCATCGCCCGCAGGCATCGGTACCTCGGTCCAGGCGCAGCCTGCCTTTCCAGGCCGATAGCCGGGCACGAGGTCTCGAAGAATCGCAACAACCCGATCGCATGGCTCCTCAACCGCCGCAGCGAGCCGTTCAAAACCGGCAAGGAGCCACTTGGGGCTGCACGGGCGATGCTGGGCGACGCGGATCTTGGGATGCGCCGTCGCCAGCAGTTCCTCGCCGTCGTCGTAAAGCTCCTCGTAAAGCTTCTCGCCCGGCCGCATGCCGGTGAAGACGATCTCGACGTCACGGCCCTCGTCCTGCCCGGACAGGCGGATCATGTCCCGCGCGAGGTCGAGCACCCTGACCGGCTCTCCCATGTCAAGCACGAAGATCTCGCCGCCCTTTCCCAGGGCTCCGGCCTGGAGGACCAGCTGCGCGGCCTCGGGGATGGTCATGAAGAAGCGGGTCATGTCGGGATGGGTGACCGTGAGCGGCCCGCCCTTGCGGATCTGCTCGCGGAAGATCGGCACGACGCTGCCGGCGGAGCCCAGGACGTTGCCGAAGCGGACGGTGACGAGACGCGTGGACGATCGATCGGCGAGCGATTGCACGTAGATCTCGGCCAGGCGCTTGCAGGCCCCCATGACGCTGGTCGGGTTGACCGCCTTGTCGGTGGAGATCATCACGAAGGCCTCGACCCCGGCGCGGATGGCCTCGTCGACGACGGTGCGGGTGCCGAAGACGTTGTTCTTGACCGCTTCGCCGGGGTTGGACTCCATCATGGGCACATGCTTGTGGGCGGCCGCGTGGAACACGACGTCGGGCCGGTACCTGCTGAAGAGGCTCCGGATCCGCGCGACGTCGGTGATGCTGGCGGTGCGGGGGACGATCTCGGTCGCCTCCGCGGCCAGCGGGCGGAGGTCGCGTTCGAGGTAGAAGAGGCCGTTTTCCGAGTGGTCCAGCAGGATCAACCGCGCGGGCCGGAAGGCGAGGACCTGGCGGCAGATCTCCGAGCCGATGCTTCCCGAGGCCCCGGTCACCAGGACGACGAGGCCCTCGAGGTAGCTCCCGATTGCCTCGCCGTCGAGCTGGACCGGGGCGCGGCAGAGCAGGTCCTGGATGTCGACGTCGCGGGGCTGGGCGACCAGGGCGCCGGAGAGGATGGCGTCGAACCCGGGGACGATCTTGGCCTTCAGCCCCGCCGCGTCGCAGGCCAGCAACAGGGCGCGGACCTCGCGGGCGGGGACGGCGGGCGTGGGGATCAGGACGGCTTCGACCCCGCGAAGGGCCGCGATCCGCGCCAGGTCGCCCGGGGCTCCGAGGACGCGCACCCCCGCCAGCGTCCGGCCGTGAGTCGCGCGATCGGGGTCGAGGAGACCGACAACCTTCAGACCCAGTTCGGGCCGGACGCCGACCTGGCGCACGACCGCCTCGACAGCCTCGCCGGTGCCGACGACCAGGACCCGTCGCAGGCGTTGCGCCGCGAATAGGGGGCGGAAGTAATCCCGCAAGAGACGGGCCGCCCCCCGGGCGCCGCACAGGGCGAGCAGTGTACCGGCCCAGTCGATGAACAGGATCGAGCGGGGGGCCAGCCAGTTGCCGCCGGCCAACGCGCCCGCCAGGACCACGGCCAGCGAGCCGAGGGTGACGGCTTCGCCGAGGCTCGTCAGGTCGGCGAAGCTGGCGGAGCGCCACCAACCCCGCTCGCATCCCCGCGCGAGGAAGGCCGCCACCTTGAGTCCGACGATCAGCGGGAGGCTCGCCATCGCCGCCTCCCAGAGAGCGGGGGGGACGGCGCCGTCGAACCGGACGACGTGGGCGAGCAGGTAGATCGCCGCGAAGGCGAGACCGTGGAGGATCACGAGCACGGAGACGCGGCCGCACGAATGGATCTCGGCGATCCGAGATCGGTAGATCTCAACTAAGACGTTGGCGCGTCGACCATCTCCCTCGACGGACTCGCTCGCCTCGACGGGTCGCCCCGCGGCCGGGACGGGAACATGGGGCGAGAGATGTGTCGCGCGGGTCGGCGACGGGGGAGGGAACGCGGTGGTCGTGGTCAAGGTGAAGCCCCTCTGCGTAGAACATCGGCTCGGATTCAATATGGAGTAACGGCCTCTTTCCATCGGTGGGATGCGGGAACCCTAGGACGGGTTTGAGACTCGGGTCCGATTCGCGACAAAAGGTGAACGGCTCGTAAGGCGGATTTTTCACCTCGGTTTGGACAGGCGTCGCGCCGCGTCCTAGGCTCATCCGGGGACTGGTGAGTTCTTCGGGTCGCGCTCGTGAAGACAGGTGGGACTTATGATCCGGATCCGCATCGTGACGGCCCTGGCGGCGTCACTCTTCGTCCTGCCGTTGCGGGGATCGCCGCAGGCTTGGGCGCAACACACCGCCGCGAGCACCGGCGCTCGCCAGCGCACCACCGTGCCTGCCCGCCCTCACGGCCCCGCCATCAGCGCGGCGAGCCTGAAGTCAACCCAGCGCGAACGGTTCCTGACGCTGCTCGTGGGTCGCCAAGACAAGGCGATCCTGCGATCGCTCGAACGACGCCAAACGCTGCTGGGTCAGCGTCTGGAACGTCTGGGGAGCCTACCCGCGAAGAGTCCGCAGCAGGCGAAGGAGCTCGCGAGACTCGAGCAGCAGACGGGGCGGCGCCTGCAGAGCGTTGAACGCGAGATCGCCGACCCGCCAAGCTCGCCGTTGCGGCAGCTTTTCGCACAACGGCAACGGGCACTCGAGCAGCAAGCGCGTCGGGGCGAGGCTCGCCTGAAGCGGCTGGAGGGCCTGGTCCCGACAAGCCCGCAGCAGGAGCGGCAGATCGCGCGGGTGGAACGACTCTGGGAACAGAAGGTGGAGCAAGCGACCGGGCAAGTCGGTTTTATCAACCGGGTCCTCGCGAGCCCGACCGTGCCGGGCGATTCGGCGTTGGCTTTCGCCTCCCGATGATCGGCCCCAAACTGTCGTCGATGCGACGATCTCCGGGGTGGCACGAGGCCGCGAATCCGATCGTCGTCGGATCGGCATGCGAGGAGCCGTGGTGAACGAGGTATCGGCAAGCAAGCGGTGGGCGCGGCGGTGCTCGGAAGCGATCATCCTCGCCCTGTCGTGCCTGGCGCCGTGGGCGTTCGGATCGGTGGAAGCCTGGGCGGAGCTGACGCTGGACCTGGGAATCGTCCTGGCCGCCGCCCTGGGTATCATCGCCGGCCGCGGCTCGGCTCGCGCGAGGGACGCGCTCTTCGGCATGCCGAGCCTGGCGTTGGCCGGGCTCTCCCTGCTGACCCTGGCGCAAGCCGTACCCCTGCCGGAGGGCCTGCTGGCCCGGGTCGACCCCGCGGCGGCCTCGACCCGGGAGGCCCTGGTGCCGCGCGCCGGGGAGCGAGTGCTCGGCGATCCGGGGCCGCCGGTCCCCCTCCCGCCGTCGACGCTGAGCCTGGCCCCGGAGGAGTCCGTCCATGCGGCGGCCCGACTGGCGGCCGCGTGGGTCCTGTTCCAGGGCGTTCTTAACCTGGGGGTCGGTTCGGCGGGCCTGCGGCGTTTCGGGGTGGCGATAGCGGCCAACAGCGCGGCGATGGCGTTATTCGCCCTCGTGCAGTCGATGACGTGGAACGGCAAGATCTACGGGTCCCGCGCATCGCCGATCCTGGCGGCCTGGAGCACGGGCGGGCCGTTCGTCGGACACAATCCGCTGGCCGCCTACCTCAACCTGGGCCTGGGGCTGAGCCTGGGGTTCCTGCTGCCGACGGGCCACCACACCTCCGGGCCGTGGCGCGGGTTTCGCGCCTGGGCAGCCTACTCCACCGGCCTGACGATCGTCGGCCTCGTCGCCTCGCAGTCGCGCAGCGGCATGGTGGCCACCGTAGTCGCCTCGGCGGTCCTGGCCGTCGCGATGCGCCGCGGGACCGTCCGCGCCGGTGCGGCGGTCGCTGCGTCCGTAGCGATCGTCGCCCTGCTGCTCGCCTCGCTGGGCGTTTCCTCCCCCTATCGACGTCTGACCTCCCTTCTGGACGGGGCCGCCTATTCCGACCGGCTCGAAATCTGGGCGGGAGCGATCCGCAGCGGGGCGTCGCATCCGCTGTTCGGGTCCGGCCTGGGGAGCTTCGCGGTCGCGGTGGCCCCCGTCTTCCGGCACGATGACGGGGTGGTCTTCGCCCGCGCGGAGAACGAATATTTCGACCTGCTCGTCGAAGGCGGCCTGTTCGGCCTGGGACTGGCGGTCGCGGGCCTGGTGTCGCTCGCTCGCTCGGGCTTCCGCGCCCTCCGCGCGGCCCCCACGCCATCCGATCGGTCGCTGGTCGCGGGCGGCCTGTTCGGCCTTACCGCGCTGGCGATCCAGAGTCTGGGCGACTTCAGCCCGCATATCCCGGGCGTCGCGATCCCCGCCATCGTCCTGTGCGGGCACCTTTGCCACCTGGGCATGGTCCGCCAAGCTCGTCCCGTCGCGGCGGGATCGCGAAGGCTCCCGTCGTTTTGGCCGGGGCTCATGACCGCCGCGCTCGGGCTTGTTCTCCTCGACCACTCCTTTTACAGGGCCCGCGCCGAGGCGAGACTCGCGGGATCCGGCGTCCCGCCTCCGGGAGCCGGGATGCCGGAGGCGATCTCCCGCGCGGTGCCGGGCCGGGACCTGGAGCGGATGCGGGCGGCGCTCGCGGCGGCTCTGCGCGATCGGCCGGATTGGGCGGAAGGGCATCTGAGGCTCGGCATGGTCCTGCTCAGCCAGTATGAGCGCGCCGCATCGGAATGGGTCGTCGCGTCGCTGGACGACCCCGAAATCGGGGCCAGGCTGGCCGACCCGCTCTGGCTCCACGCCACGGTGCATTCCGCCCCGCCGGGCGCCCCGGTGCGGGGCGAGGAGGTGATCGAGCACGATCCGGTGAGGCGCCACCTCGTCCCGGCGGCCCGGTGCTTCCTGGAGGCTCGGAGGTGCTGCCCGGCCCTGGCCTCGGCCCACGCCCACCTGGCGACTTTGGATTACTTGCTTGAGGGCGGAGAGCCGTCCCCGGTCCATGCCGACCGCGCCCTGAGGCTCTCCGGGGCCGACAGTCAGGTCCTCCTGCTTGCGGCGCGGGTGGCGGCCCAGGCCGGCGATTCCCGCCTGGCCGCTCGCGTCTGGAAGAAGAGCATCGAGGTGCGCGAATCGAATTGGGAAGACGTCGCGGACGCGGCGGCGGTGGCCCTCTCCGCCGAGCAGATCCTGGAATGGGTCCTGCCGCCGGGCGGGCGCTGGCCGATCCTGTTCGCCGATCGGCTTTACACTGGCCCCGAGGACGTGGACAGCCGGGCTCGATATCTCCGGGCGGCCCTGCCTCGCCTGAGGGACGATGGGGGGCTGGCGGAGCCCGAGCGCCTCCGACTGGAGGCGCTGGCGCGAGCCGGGCTGGACGATCACGAACGCGCCCGCGCGCTGTGGGAACGGGCGCTCGCCCTGGAGCCGCTCAGCGCCCCGTGGCGGCAGGAGTTCGTCGCCTGGCTAGTCGGCCGACGTGATTTCGAGGCGGCCCATCGCCACGCCGTCATCGGTGTCCGGCTCAACCCTCAACATCCCGGCTTGCATCGGGCCATGCTGGAGACGGCCGAGGCGCTCGCCCGAGGGAAACGCACCCCCCGATCCGACTGAACTGCGGACGAAGATCCGAGCATCACGGCCGATCGAACCGGCGTTTCTCGGCCGGTGGCGGGCGCGTCGACGCCTCGCGACGGCGTCGGCGCGGATTTACTCAGGCCGGCTATCGATTTTCGTCCTAGGTTTAGGAACGTCGGGAGGACTCGGTGTGGACGACTCGCATCGCCCCCGCGAGTTGCATACCAGATCAAGGCAATCCCCATGATCCTCCATCCCCCTCAAGCCGCATGACAACCCCCACCCCCTCGGCGCCGCCCGCGCTGGATTCGCCTTCGCGCGGGCTGGTCGAAGAAATTCGCCGCCTGCTCGGCATCGCGCGGCGCGGCTGGCCGATCGTCGCGGTGGCCGTGCTGACCTGCCTGACGGTCGCTGTCGTCTACCTGGCGCGGAAGACGACCCTCTACCAGGCGACCAGCCGCCTGCTGGTGCTGCAGCAGGGAAAGATCCCGGTGAGCCTGAGCAGCGGCGACGGGGGGCGGATGGTGGAGGGGGTGGAGGATTACCTCCCGACCCAGGCGCTGATCCTCCGCAGCCCTCTCGTCGTGGGTCGTGCGCTCGAATCGCTCGACCGGAAGGGGCTCTCGGCGCGCGAGGTCATCAATCGGCTGACCGTCACTCGCCCCGATCCGGTCGCGAAGGTCCTCCAGGTCGGCTACCTCTCGGGCGAACCGAGGGATGCGGAGCAGATCGTCGCGGCGATCCTGGCGAGCTATGAGCAGTTCCTGAACGACTACTACCACAAGAAAAATAATGACGTCACCGACCTGTTGAAGAAGGCCCGGGACGAGTTGAGCGGGGAGCTGGAGGGGCTGGAGCGGAAATACCTGGAACTCCTCCGTAATGCCCCCGCCCAGGCCACGGACGAGGCGGGCGGGGCGTCCCAGTTGCGCCGGGTCGAGCAATGGGAACACGCCGCCGGAGAGGCGAAGCTCAAGGCCGTCCAGCTTCGCGCGCAACTGGAGCTAGGCCGAAAGCTCGCGGACAAGGGCGCGAGCCTGTCGGCGATCGTGCAGGCGATGGGCCACATGGGCGGCGTTGCGGCGCCCAGCGTCATCCCCCAGAATGCGGGAGATCCCGACACCTCCTTGCGGGCGCGACTCGTCGAGGAACTGGCCGATCTGGAGCTCCGGCGCGCCTCGGCCGGACGCTTGCTCAACGACCTCGCACGCGCGGCCTCGAACCCCGCCGCCAGCCAGCCGGTCGACGCGGCGGAGTTGGCCCGGCTGTTCTCCGCCGATCCGTACGTCGCCTCGCTACGGGAGCAGATACGGACCTCCCGCGATGGGTTGGTATCGGCCCGCCGCGTGGCCCGCAATCCGATCGACCCGCCGACGAAACACTTCGCGGCGCGGATCGCGTCTCTGGAAGGCGAACTCGACAAGCTCTGGACGCAACGGCGGCCGTCGCTGGTGGAGCAGCTCGGGCGTGACGAGCACTCCGAGGCCGAGGCCCACAAGTCGAAGGCGGACCTGGCGGTTGTTCGCGCCCGCGAGGAGACGTTGAAGGGTAAGCTCGCCGAGCTCGACGCCGATGCGGGCCGCCGGCTGGAGGCGTGCGAACGCGAGCTCGCCGGGCACCTCGACCCAGGGGACACCCAGGGACTCGCCCTACAGGCTCAGATCTTCCGGCTCCGAAACAGCGGCCGCGGGGCGACCGGCCGTCCCGAGCAAGGGGCGATCCGCGACCTCCTCGACGCGATCGAACATGGCCTCGCCTCAGTCGAGGCCATCCGGGCGGAGATCCACACTAAGTTCACCGAGGACCTGAATGCCACGAAGCGCTCCGAGATCGATCGGCTGGCCATGGCGAATGTCCGGAGCAATCTGGAACGCCAGCGAACCCTGTTCAACACCGTCGTCGACCAGCTCAAGCAGATGCAACTCGCGGGCGACTTCAGCGGGATCACGGCCCAGGTCGTCGACCCCCCCAGCACGTCGCCGGTCCGCGCGAGCGCGACGCTGGTCCTCGGCGTGGCCCTGGTCGTCGGGCTCACCCTCGGCATGGGCGCCGCCCTGGTCGCCGAGCAGTTGGACCCGCGGCTGCGCTCGGTCGAGGAGATCCGCCAGGTCGTGAGCCTCGCCGTGCTGGGCCTGATCCCCCAATTGCCGGCGCGCGGCCTCGCCACGCTGGGCGGGCTCGGCCTGCTCGGTCATGCGCTGCCCCGGTCCCCGGTGGCCGAGGGCTTCCGGGTCGTGCGGACCAACCTCGACCTCCGCCGCCGCCGCCGCCCGTCTCAGGTGATCCTGGTCACCAGCCCGGTGCCCGGCGATGGCAAGACCACGACGGCCAGCAACCTGGCGATCAGCCTGGCCCAGGCCGGCCGCAGAGTCCTGCTGATCGACGCCGACCTTCGCCGTCCCAGGCTCAATGCGATCCACGGCCTCCCCCGGGAGCCCGGGCTGACCCAGATCCTCGGGGGCCAACTGCCGATCCATCAGGGCGTGCAGGCCACCGCGGTACCGAATCTCGACCTTGTGTGCGCCGGCTCGGAGGTCCCGAATCCGGCCGAACTGCTGACCTCGCCCTTCCTGGGGGAGTTCCTCAAGGCTGCCCGCGAGACCTACGAAGAGGTAATTATCGACTCTCCGCCGCTCCTGACCGTCGCCGACGCCGCGATCCTCGGCGGCCTGGCGGACGGCATCCTGATGGTCGTTCGCGCCGCCGCCGTCCGGCGTCAAGACGCCGTGAGGTCGATCGAGTTGCTGTCGGCCATCGGCACCCCCGCCTTGGGTATCGTGATCAACGGGGCCAATCGCCAGCAGGGCGGCTACGGCTACGGCTACGGCTACGGAAGTAACGGGTCGGAAGGCCCGCCACCTCCTTTGATCGGGGCGCGGCCGATCCCCGGTCTCAACGGCCATGCGTCCGCGTCTCGCGAGGAGTCGCTCCGCTGACGGGGCAATTCGCCGGGGCGCGTCCACTTTTGCGGACATTCCTCCACCCGGCGTTCTAGGTTGGAACCGAGGGTCTCGGTGTGACCTGGCCGACCGGCGGGAGTCCCGCCCATGGTCAATTCGCCGTGCATGCGGCCCGAGACCACGAAGACAGATCGCGATGGGAACCGACTGAGGATA
Organism: Planctomycetota bacterium; assembly: GCA_028291545.1. GTDB lineage: Bacteria > Planctomycetota > Planctomycetia > Isosphaerales > Isosphaeraceae > JAQGHR01. Next base: position 10,611 of record JAQGHR010000126.1, read on the forward strand.
TTGCGATGAATGAATCCGAGATGAGCATCCCGCTATCACAACCCTCGATCACGCAGGTCGAGATCGAGGCCGTCCTCGCCGTCCTGCGGACTTCCACGCTGAGCCTAGGCCCCCGGGTCCGCGCCTTCGAGCGAGCGGTGGCGGAGTACGTGGGGGTCGCCGAGGCCGTGGCCGTGAACAGCGGCACGAGCGGCCTGCACCTCTGCCTGGCCTCCCTCGATATCGGTCCGGGCGACGAGGTCATCACCACCCCCTTCAGTTTCGTCGCCTCCGCCAACTGCGCCCTGTACCAGGGGGCCCGGCCGGTGTTCGCCGACATTGACCCGCGGACCCTGAACCTCGACCCCGCCTGCGTCGAGGACCGGATCACGCCCCGGACGCGGGCGATCGTCGCCGTCGACGTCTTCGGCCAGCCGGCGGACATCGAGGCGCTGGGGGCGATCGCCGAGCGGTACAATCTGGTCCTCGTCCAGGATGCGTGCGAGGCGATCGGCGCCGAGCGTAACGCCCGTCGGGTCGGCGGCCAGGCGAAGGCGGCGGTCTTCGCCTTCTACCCGAACAAGCAGATCACGACCGGTGAGGGAGGGATGATCGTCACCGACGACCCGGCCCATGCCCGCCTCCTGCGGAGCATGGCGAATCAGGGGCGCGACGACGACGGGACGTGGATGAACCACGTGAGGCTGGGCTACAACTACCGCCTCGACGAGATGAGCGCGGCCCTGGGCCTGGCGCAGGTCGGGCGGATCGACGAGATCCTCGCCCGCCGCGAGCGGGTGGCCCGCTGGTACGGCGAGCGCCTGCTTGCGCAACGGGACGTCCAGATCCCCTACGTCGCGCCCGAGACGACGCGCATGAGCTGGTTCGTCTACGTCGTCCGGCTCGACGAGCGGATCGACCGCGCCGCCCTGATGGCGGGGCTGGGGGCCGACGGCATCCCGACCCGGCCGTATTTCGTGCCGATCCACCAGCAGCCGTTCTACCGCGAGCGCTTCGGCTATCGCACCGGCGACTTCCCCGTGACCGATCGGATCGCCCCGACCACGCTGGCGCTGCCGTTCTTCACCGACATGACCGAGGCGCAGGTGGATTACGTCTGCGACCGCCTCATCGGGCACATCGAGCGGCAAGGGGATCGGCCCGACGCCCGGAGCGGTCGGCCCTCTCGCCGCCGCGAGGTCGCCGTCTGACCGATCGCGACGCCGCCGTCTTCACGGGGAAAGGGGAGACATGAGCACCGGCCATCCGCTGGTCACGATCGTGATCACGACCTACAACCGATCGGCATTGCTCGGCAGGGCGATCCGCAGCGCGCTGGGCCAGACCCTGCGCGAGATCGCGATCGTCGTGGTGGACGACGGGTCGACCGACGACACGGCCGCGACCCTCGAAGCCTTCACGGACGAGCGCATCCGCGCGATCCGCTTCCCGACGAACCGGGGGGCCAGCGCCGCGTGCAACGCGGGGATCGAGGCGGCCCGGTCGGAGGTCGTCCTCTTCCTCGACTCCGATGACGCCTTGCGGCCTCGGGCCGCGGAACTCCTGCACGGCGTCCTCTCGGGGGATCGCGGTATCGGGATGGCGTGGGGTCGCAAGGGAATTTGGGACCAGAAGACCGACGCGCTCAAGTCCGTGGCGTTCGTCAACCCGTTCCGCCGCGCGAGGACGGGCCGACTGCTCCCGACCATGTTGACCTGGACGCCGGGCCTCGGCGGCCTGGCGATCCGCCGGGAGGTCTTCGACGCGATCGGGCGGCTCGACACGGAGCAGAACATCGGCGACCTGGACTGGACGATCCGGTTCGCGGTCCGCGGCAGTTGGACGGTCCGGGTCCTCGACGAGGTGACCTACGACGTCTACGAGGATGGGCCTTCGCTTTCGAGCCGGATCGACCCGGCGTACCTCCGAGGGATCGAGCGGATTCTCGCCCTTCACGGCGAGGTGTTGCGCGCGTATCCCGAGGCTCACGCGGCCTACCTCTACCGGGCCGCGCATGCGAGCTTCTCCCTGTCCGACGCCCGGACGGGGCATCGCTATCTCAATCGGGCGATCCGCTGCGCGCCGTTCCGGCCGAGATATTGGGGCTTCAAGCTCGCCAAGCTGACGGGCCTGACCCGCGCCTGGCGGATGCTCTCCGCGGCGCGGGGGCGACGGGACGCCCGGCTGCGAAAGTCGCGGCACGAGCGGGAAGCCGGGGCCGACCGGGTCGGGCGAATCCCGATGTCCCCGGCGGTGTCGACCCCATGATCGCCACCCGGTTTCGAGCTCGGATCTCCGGCGAGATCGGCGACGATCGCCTTGGGAATTCCGAGGCCGTCTTCGCCGCTCCGCACGCCGACGAGGTCGGGCGACTCGCGAGACGGGGGGCGATGTGGTCGTTGCTCCTGATCGCGTTCCGTCAGGTCTTGACGCTGGCCACAACGGCGGCCCTCGCTCGCCTCCTGACCCCGGACGATTACGGCCTCCTCGGCATGGTTGCGACGCTGACCGCCTTTCTCCAGGCGCTTTCGAACCTGGGGCTTTCGGCGGCGACGATCCAGCACAAGGGGCTGTCGGTGCGGCAAGTCCATAATATGTTCTGGATCAACGCGGCGATCGGAGTGGCGCTGTGGGCCGTGTGCATCCTGGTCGCGCCCCGGTTCGCGGCATTCTACGGCCGGGGCGAACTCCGGGCGGTAACCGTTGCGATGGGGGCCACGTTCGCGATCGGCGGGCTGGCGCTACAACCTTCGGCGCTGCTGGCGAGGAGGATGGACTTCGGGCGGATCACTCTGGCCGAGCTTGGCGCCTTCCTCATCAGCACCCCGGTGGCACTCGTGCTGGCGTGGCGAGGCTGGGGCTACTGGGCGATCGTCGGCCAGGCGCTCGCCGCCCAGATGGCGAGGCTGGTCCTGGTATTCGCCGCGAGCGGTTATCGGCCCGGCTGGCCGCGTCCGGGCGCCGGGACCCTGGGCCTGGTCAAGGTCGGCGGCTACCTGTCGGTCAGTTGGGCCGTCACCTATTTCGCCAGGAACCTCGACAACGTGATCGTCGGCAAATCCTGGGGGGCGGTCGAGATGGGCTACTACTCGCGGGCCTACTTCCTGATGGGGCTACCGACCATGCTGGCCCTGGGCACCCTCGACGGCGTGATGGTGCCGGCGCTATCGGCGTTGCACGGCGACCCGGAGCGGCTGGGACACGCCTACCGCAAGTCCCTCCAATGGATCGCCCTGGTGAGCTTCCCGCTCGCGGCCGGGCTGGCGGTGACGGCCCCGGAGGCGATCCGGTTGATGTATGGTCCGCGCTGGCTGGACATCGTTCCGATCCTCCTGTGGCTGTCGATCGCCGCCATCTGCTGCCCGCTCTATAACACGATCGGATGGCTCTACATCGCCAGCCGGAACGGTCGCCGTTACGCGCAGTGGACGATCGGATCGACCGCGCTCCTGGTGGCGGGATACCTCCTCGGGGCGCGATGGGGAGCCTGCGGAGTGGCCGCATCCTACGGCCTGCTCCTGACGCTCATCCTCGCGTGGCCGGGTCTGTATCTCGCCCATCGCGCCGCCGGCTTGGAGTTGCGGCCCACGGTTCGGATGATCCTGCCGATCCTGGGAGCGACCGCGCTGATGGCGGCCGTCTGCTTCGGGACCGGACTGGCTCTGGAAACGGCGGGCGTCGGCTGGGCCTGGCGTTTGTTGATCAAGGTCGCCGTCGGCGTCGTGGTCTATGCGGCGGCGAATCATCGTTTCATCGGCCCGCTGCTCGCCGGGAGTCCCGCTGTCTCCGCGTGGAGGCGACGAAGGCTCCTCGTGGCGGCGGGCCGTTCGGCCGGAAAGGGTCCTGGATGATCGAAATCAGCGTCGTGATCCCGGCGTTCAATCGCGCGCACCTCATCGGCGAAGCGATCGAGTCCGTGCTTTCGCAGGAGACCGATTCGAGCTTCGAGATTGTCGTCTCGGACGATGGCTCGACCGACGGCACGGCGGATGTGGCCCGTTCGTATGGGGATCGCGTGCGGGTGCTCCCATCGCGCGAAAACCACGGAGGGGCGGCGGCCCGCAACATCGGTATCCGGGCGGCGCACGGGGAATTGATCGCGCTGCTCGACTCCGACGACACGATGCTGCCGGGGCGGCTCCGGGTGCAGGCCGATTACCTCCGACGACATCCCGCCGTCGGCCTCGTCTCCTCGGCCGTGGTGCACGAGCGGGGCGAGCCGCCGGAACACTACTTCCGCCTGAGGGGGCTGGAAATCCCCCGGGGCGAGTGGAGGCGGCTCGAACGACCGTTGCCCCACGTGATTCGAGGCTTCATCGCCAATTCCTCGGCGACCACGGCCCGCAGATCGATCCTGATCCAGGCGGGCCTGTACGACGAGACTCTGTTCAATCCCGACCTGGAGTTGCTCGTCCGGATGGCCCGGTTGACGCAGTTCGCCTGCTGCAATCTCCCCCTGGGCTGGATCCGGGCACCTCGCGATGGCGAGCCGGTTCCCCCCTCGGAGCGGGGCCTCGCCCGCGCCCGACAGGCCTGGTGCAAGATCCTGCGAGACACGCCCGAACTTGAGCCGGAAGATCGACTCGCCATCCAGGCGAAGATTTCCGGTTCGTACCTCAACTATTTCGCCTACCTCTATTTCCGCCGGGAGGGCCGGGCCTTGCGCGAAGCGATCTCCGATTGCGAGGGGGAGCGGGGGCTTGACCCGACCATCCTGCGCAAGTGGCGGCTCATCTCCCGGATCCCTCTCGGCCTGGGCCAGGCCCTGCTCGCATGGAAGCCGACGGCCTCGGGAGCCGCGACCACATGAACCGTCACCGGCGCGATCCCGGATCTCCGCGCGTCCCGACGCGGATGACCCACATGATCGACGAGTTGAAGGTCGGCGGCGCGCAGACGCACCTGCTGACCATGATCAAGCAAAGCGCCCTCCGCTACCCCGAGGTCGAGCACCGCGTGCTCTGCCTCTTCGGCGAGGGACCGTTCGGAGAGCGGTTGCGCGGGGCCGGAGTCGCGGTCGATGTCGTCGACCTCCGCCCCCTCCTCGCCCGTCGCCGCTTCCTGGGCGCGGCCCGCGTCCTTGAGGGACGCCTACGCGAGCACCGCCCGGACGTCGTCGAGGCCCACCTCACCTGGAGCCGCTTGCTCGGCCTGTATGCCGCCTGGCGCGTCGGGGTGGCGCAACGGATCGCGTTCGAGCCTGGGGACATCTACCTGAATTCCTGGAAGTTCCGGATCGCCAACCATGTCGGCCAGCTCTTCGCGGACCGGGTCGTCGTGTGCAGCCGGGCTCTGGCGGACTGGAACCGGCGGACTCACGGTATCTCGCCTCGTCGGCTGACCGTCCTGCACAACTGCGTCGACCTCTCCCGCTTCTCGCCCCGCGAAGAGCGAGACGCGACGGCCGCGTTCGGCTTGCCACCCGGCGCCACGGTCTTCTGCGCCGTGGGCACGCTCGGGTCCGGCGTCAACAAGCGAACGGACGTCGCCATCCGGGCGGTCGCCGCCGCGAGGGCGCGGGGCGGCGACGTGGCCCTGATCATCTGCGGGGACGGCGATCAGCGATCCGAGCTGGAGGCGCTCACCGATTCGCTAGGCGCCGGCCCCTGGGTACGGTTTCTAGGAACGCGGGACGATGTTCCGACGGTCCTGGACGCCTGCGACGCCTTCTGCCACGCAGCCCCGTTCGAGCCGTTCGGAATCGTCTGCATCGAGGCGATGGCCTCCGGTCTACCCGTCCTGGTTCCGGATTCGGGCGGCATCCGCGAGGTGGTCGAGGACGGAGTCACCGGCCTCGTCTATCCGGCGCTCGACCACGAGGCCCTGGCCGCGGCCATGCTCCGTCTCCATGAGTGTCCGGGCTTGCGCCGGCAGCTGGGACAGGCGGCGCGGCGGGCGGTTGAGGAGAGCTTTTCCGTCGGCCCTTACCTCCGAACGCTCTACGCGATGTACGGCCTGGAGGCCAGTCGATGAACCGTTCCGTCCTGATTATTACCCCCTACTTCGCCCCTCAGAGCCACGCGGCCGTGTTTCGCGCCTACAAGCTCGCGAAGCTGCTGCCCCGTTTCGGGTGGAAGCCCTATGTCCTGACGGTCGATCGCAACTACCTGTACAACGAGGATCGGTCGCTCCTGGATGCCCTTCCCGACGAGGTCGAGATCACGACCGCCCGCCACGTCGAGCCGACCGTGCGCGGCCTGCGGATGGCCCTGGGCGGCAGGGACCGGAGCTTCGCGGCGCTCAAGGCTCGGGGACCGCAAGCCGGGGAGAGTGCCGATCCGGCAAGGCCCGTAGCCGCCGGCTGGATGTCGGGCCTCTACCGCCACATCCGGGATTCCTGGATCAACGTCCCCGACCCGTACTGGTCCTGGCGAGGCCCCGCCGTGCGTGCGGGCCGGGCGTTGATCCACGCTCACCGGATCCCGATCGTCTATTCAACCTGCATGCCCTTCACCGCCCACGAGATCGGCCGGACCCTGCGCCGCGAGGGCTGCCGCTGGGTGGCCGACTTCCGTGATCCGGCGACCTACGCCGCGCGGATGTGCTCGGCGGTGGATCGCGTCTACATGATCCAGCGCCGGATCGAGCGAGACGCCTTGCGGGAGGCCGACGCGGTGACGGTCCTCTCGTCGGCCTACGCGATGATTTTCCGCGACTTGCACGGAGAGCTCGACCGGCGACCCATCCATTTTATCCCGACCGGGCTGGATGAGGACCTGCTCGACGTCGAAGGTCCCCAGCCCAGGACGTCCGGGCCGTTCATCGTCTTCGCGGGGGAGTTCCTGCCCGAATACGGCGGGATGTTCCTGGAGGCCTTCGCGGCGGCTTTGGAGCGTGCCGAGGTCCGGCAGTCCGGGATCAAGCTGCTGGTCGTCGGCCAGATCGGCTTGAATCGGTCGCGTCTCGCCCCGTGGCTCGACCGGCTGGGGCTGTCCCCGCACGTTGAGTTCCGGGACCACATGCCGCAGGCCGAATTGTACCGTCTGCTCCGCGCCGCCCGCGCCGGCGTGCTCGCCCCCGGACGCGAGGCGCACTGGTGGAACAACTTCGCTAAGATGGTCGATTACATCGCCCTGCGCAAGCCCGTGCTGGCGGTCGTGCCCGACCCGAGCGAGGCTCGCACCTGCCTGACGCGGGCGGGGCTGGGCCTCTTCCTCGACGGCGACGCTCGGGCCAACGGCGATCACCTGTCCCGCTTCCTGCTCGGGAATCTCGCAGGCGTCCGACCCGATGAGGACGAATGCGATCGCTACCTCGCCACCGAGCAGGTCCGGGCGTTCGCGGGGCTCTTCGAGAGCCTCCTCTCCCCGTCCGAGGAAAACGGCCCCGGGCCTCGCGAGGCGAGGCGGGACGAGCGGGCCATCTCAATGGTCGAGGCAACCGCCCGCGTGCCGGTGGAGGTCCGATGATCCTGCACTCGTTCGACTATCCGCCAACCCACGGCGGCATCTCCCGGCTCTGCGCCGAGGTCGCCGCCGGGCTGGTCCGGCGTGGCGTCGCCGTCCAGGCCCTCACGCAGGCCGCAGCGATTGGTGGAGGCAGTTGCGTCCCGAATCTGCCGGAAGTCCGGGTCATCGCCCGGCGTCCCAGGCGCGAATGGCAGGCGCTGCGCCACCTCTGGCGAGCGCGAGCTGGACGGGCGGCTGTCGTCTGCGGGATCTGGTATCCGGAGGGCTTGCTGGCCACGCTCGCCGGGGTCCGCCCGCTCGTCATCCTGGCCCACGGCTCCGAATTGATGCCGCCGCGTTCGCGATGGCGTCGCGGCCTCTGGCGCCGCCTCCAGAGGCATGTTCTGGAGTCGGCCGATTTGGTCGTCGCCAACAGCGAGTACACCCGCCGGCTGGCCCTGGCCGCCGCCCCCGGCTGCCGGGCGATCTCGGTCCTCCTGGCCGTTGATCACCGGCGGTTCTTCCCGGGAGATCGAGCCGCGGCGAAGGCGCGTCACGGCGTCGGGGACCGACTGGTGCTGGCCTCGGTCTCCCGGCTCCACGCCTACAAGGGGCACGAGGTTGTCTTCCGCGCCCTGGCCGCCCTGCCGCCCGCTCTGCGCGACCGCTTCACCTACCTGATCGCGGGCCGAGGCTCTGACGAGGCCCTTCTGCGGGCCAGGGCCCAGGAGTTCGGCGTGGCCGATCTCGTGCGGTGGATTGGCTTCGTCCCCGAGGACGACCTGCCCGATCTCTACCGCGCCACCGACCTCTTCGTGCTCTGCACCCGCGAGGTCCCGGACCTGCAGGAAGTGGAGGGCTTCGGGCTTGTCTTCCTGGAGGCGCAGGCGTGCGCGACCCCCGTCGTCGGCACGCGGACCGGAGGCATCCCCGACGCGATCGACCACGGCAACGGCGGATGGCTCATCGAGCCGGATGATGTTCTATCCTTATCTCGGATCCTCACCGAGCTTGGCGACTGCCCGGACTCCTTCCGACGCGCCGGAGAGATGGCGAGGCGTCGGGTCGAGCGCGAGGGCACGTGGGATCACTATCTCGGGCGATTCGAGGCGGCGTTGCGAGCGGAGGGGCTCGATCTTGGATAATCAAGGAATAACCGTCGTCGTCCCGACCCTGAACCGGGGCGGCTTCCTGCGCGATTGCCTGGCGGACCTTGTGGCGCAGCGCCACCGCCCACTGGAAGTTCTGGTCGTCGATCAGTCGGAGACGCTCGGGACAGAGGTCGCCGCGTTTATCGCCAAGCATGCCGACGTGATCACGTACCATCATGTCGCCTTCCGGGGCCTGCCACTGGCCCGCAACTACGGATGGCAGCTCGCGCGGCACGAGGCGATCCTCTTCGTCGACGACGATATCCGCTGCGGCCCCGACCTGACCTCCGAGCACCTCCGCTCGCTGGGCTTGCCGGGCGTCGGGCTGGTCGCGGGCGGGATCGACACGCCGGGGCGGGCGGCGGACCTCCTCCGTCGTCCCGGGGCCTACCGGCGCTGGACGGCCACCCCGCTACGGGGCTTCGCCGCGACCGGCGAGGGGGACGCCGACCACGCCGCCGGCTGCAACTTCTCGGCCTGGCGCCGGGCGCTCGCGGCGGCGGGCGGCCTCGACGAGGCGCTGGGCCGGGGCGCGGCCCTGTATGAGGAGACGGACCTCTGCCTGCGAGTCCGCCGCGCCGGGTTTCGGGTGTACTTCAACGGGCGGGCCCGATTGACCCACCTCGTCGCCCCGGGGGGCGGCTGCCGGGTGGATGGCGTCGCCGACTATGTGCGCGCGTTGGCTCATAACCGCGGCGTGATGATCCGCCGCCACGGCCGCTGGTTTCATGCGCCGGTCGCCCTGGGCCGCATGGCGGCGCTGGGCCTGGCCTACGCGCGACACTACCGGGTCCCCCGCGCGCTCGGCGGATGCCTGGCGGGCGGCCTACGGGGCCTCCGGGCCGGCGGCCGTCCCCCGTCCTGCACGGATTTCTCGAACGGAGGACGGGCGTGAATTTCCTGTGGCTGGCGTGGCTGCCGCTGCTCTTCCTGCCCAACCTCGGGGTCGGAGGCCCGACGGGGTTCGGCACGCTGGAACTCTCCGATTTCCTGATCGGGCCATTCCTCGCCCTGACCGCCCTGGCGGGCCGGCGACGTCCACGACTGATGATCCAGGGGCTGAATTTGCCGCTGATCGGCTTCGTCGTCTGGGCGTCGTTCGCGACGGTCCTGATCCGCGAACGGTACGGCTACCCGGACCACCTCGCGGTCATCGCCGGAGGCCTGAAGCTCGGCAAGCTCACGCTCTACGGCGTGGCGGGCGTGCTCGCCGCGCGGGCGCTCACGGACGAGACCCGACGAAAACAGTTTTCCTGGGCGCTGCTGGTCTCGGGCCTTGTCGTGGCGGCATCGCTGTTCTGGATTCAGGACCCGAACGACGCGATGCGCCCGGAGCGGGCCAACGCGGGATACAAGGCGATGAACGCCGTCAGCGTCATGATGGCCGTGCTCCTCTGCTACCTCGGCGGGCTATGGGTCTGCGGCCTGGGCACGCGGAAGTGGCGCGCGCTGGCGGGCCCGGGTCTGCTCCTCATGACCCTGGGATTCCTCCTCTCGCACGGTCGAGGCGGCTGGATCGCCGCGCTGGCGGGGGTCGCCTACTTCTTCTATCGGCGGGGGTTCGGCACGCGCCTGGTCGTCGGGCTGGCCGGCGCCGCGATCCTGATCGTGGCCGCCTACAACACGTTCCCCGAATTCAGTAACGAGGTCGACCGGACGATCTGGCCCGACGAGGAGTATCTGAATCGGTATGCGTCCGGCGTGGGCGGGTTCGACGACGGCGCCCGGCTCCAAACCTGGACGCACGAGCTGGGGATCTTCGCGCGGTCTCCGCTCCTGGGCACCGGCTTCTTCCACCGCGGCGGGACCTCCGGCTTGTGGCTGACGGGGAGCCACAACTTCTTCATCCAGATGTTCCTGGAGACCGGCATCGTCGGCGGCCTCCTGGTCTTCGAGACGCTGCGGCGAATGTGGCGGCTGGCCGGGTCGGCCCCGGCGCGGGCGATCAACCAGGACGTGCCGGCCCGGTCCGCCCTCGTCGCCGCATTCGTCGGCGGCCTGACCGGCGAGTATTACTACGGCGGCATGGTCCTGTTCACTCTGCTCCTGATCTTCGCCCCCGTCGGCGGCCTCGCCATGCCGGCCTCGCCCCGTCACATCGACTTCCATGACCCCCTCGTCGTGGATGGGTGGGAACCATGAGCCCGGAACCTCTCGTCTCGATCGCGATGCCCTGCCACAACGCCGCCCGGACCCTCCCGATGGCGCTGGCGTCCCTCCTCGCCCAGACCTACGAGCACTGGGAATGCCTGCTCGTCGACGACGGCTCGACCGACCGGCCGCGCGACGTGGTCGACCGGGCGGGCGACCCGCGCATCCGCTACGTCGGGCTCGACCACAATCGGGGCCGAGGCGTGGCCCGCCGGGTGGCCCTCGACCACGCCCGGGGCGAGTTGCTCGGGATGCTGGACGCCGACGACTGGTTCTACCCGAGCAAGCTGGCGGACCAGGTCGAATTCCTCCGCCGCGAGCCCGGAGTTGTCCTGATGAGCACCGGCATGGCGATCGTCGCCGGTAAGGACGAGCTGGTTGGCGTCCGCTGCTGCGGGCCGGCGGGCGAGAGGCCCGTAGTCATGGGGCCGTTCGCCCGACTGGCTCCGCCCCCGGTCGCACACGCCCCATCGCTGATCCGCATGCGGGAGGCGCGGGCCGCGGGATATGACGCGTCGCTGAACCTTGGCGAGGACGTCGACTTCCTGCTCCGGGTCCTGTTGGATCGGCGGTACGCGATCCTCCCGGCCCCCGCCTACGCCTATAGCGAGCACGAATCCGTCACCCTCGCCAAGATCGTCGGCGGCCTGCGATCGCTCCGTCGGGTCTTCCGCAAGCACCGGGACCGGTTCCCCGCCCGGAGCCGGGCCAACGTCGCGCGGGTGATCGCCAAGGAATGCGCCTATCGGGCCGCGTTCTCCCTCGGCCTCGGACATCGGCTGATCGCGCGCAGATCCCCGACCCCGACGGCCGGCGAGATGACCGGCTTCGCGGAGGCGCGGGCGACGGTCGCCGGCCTGGCTTCCAGACACTTCGGCGCGCCGCGACGCGGCGCGAGCGAACCGCGCCCGCATCCGGGGCGCGACCCGATCGCCGCGTTGCCGGGAGGCCGCCCATGAGGGCACTCCACCTGATCAAGACGTCGGTTGGCGCGAGCTGGGCCCTGCGGCAGATGCGGGAGCTGGTGGGCCTCGGCGTCGAGGTCCACGCGGCGCTCCCGCCGGGCGGTCCCATGATCCGGCACTACGAGGCCGCCGGCGTGGTCGTCCACTCCGGCCAGCTCGACTTCCCCATCCGCGAGCTCTGGCGCTGGCCCGACCGGCGGCGAGCGATGCGGGAGCTGGTGTCCCGCGTCCGCCCCGACCTAATCCATAGCCACTTCGTGGGCACGACGCTCACCATGCGCCTGGCGCTGGGCCGGGACCACCCGCTCCCGAGGGTGTTCCAGGTGCCCGGACCGCTCCACCTGGAGCACCCCCTCTTCCGCCGGGCGGAACTCCGCACCGCGGGCCCGGCGGACCGCTGGATCGGGGCCTGTCGCTGGACCTGCCGGCGCTACCGGGCATGCGGCATTCCCGAGGATCGCTTGTTCCTCTCCTACTACGGCGCCGACCTGGAGTCGTTCCACGGCCGGGCGCCGGGCAAGCTCCGCCGGGAACTGGGGGTCGACGCGGGGACGAGGCTCGTCGGGATGGTCGCGTACCTGTACGCGCCCAAACGGTTCCTCGGCCAGGCGCGCGGCCTCAAGGGGCACGAGGATTTCATCGACGCCCTCGCCCTTGTCCTGAAGCGGGAAGCCGGGGTGCTCGGCGTCTGCATCGGCGGTGCCTGGGGCGGCGCGACGGCCTACGAGGGACGCGTCCGGGCCTACGCGGCCAGGCGCCTGGGAGATCGCCTGCGCTTCCTGGGGACGCGCGGCGACGTCCCGGAGTTGTACCCCGACCTCGACGTCGCCGTCCATCCCTCGCACTCGGAGAACGTGGGCGGCGCGGTCGAATCCCTCCTCATGGAGGTCCCGACGATCACCACGGACGTGGGCGGCTTCCCCGACCTCGTCATCTCCGGCGAGACCGGGCTGCTCGTCCCGCCCCGCGACCCGCCCCGGCTGGCGTCGGCCATCCGGGAAGTCCTGGACGATCGGGCGGGAGCCCGCGCGATGGCCGCGCGCGGCGGCGCGCGTGCCCGAGAGCTATTCGACGCCAGGTCGAGCGCGGCGGAAATCCGGGAAATCTATCGCGAAATCCTCCATTCCTAGGTGGGCCATGATCACCCAGCAACTCAAGAACCTCCGGGAGCCGGGTGGCTCGATCTCCGTGCGAGTCGATCCCTCGCCGGGTCGAGCGACGAGGATCGCTTACCACGCCGCCAAGCGCACCCTTGATGCCGTCGGCGCGCTGGTCGGGCTGCTGCTCCTCTCGCCGCTGCTGGCGGTCGTGGCGGCGGCGGTCTTCCTCATGATGGGTCGGCCCGTGTTCTTCGCCCAGGTCCGATCCGGGCATCGGGCGAGGCCGTTCACCCTGCTCAAGTTCCGCACCATGCGGGCGGTGACCGGGCCGGGAAGCGAGGCGCTCCCCGACGCCGACCGGCTGACGCGACTCGGGTGGCTCCTTCGCAGGGCCAGCCTCGACGAGCTGCCGCAGCTCTGGAATGTCCTCCGGGGCGAGATGAGCCTTGTCGGTCCTCGGCCCCTGCTCCCCGAGTACGTGCCGCTGTACACCCCCGAGCAAGCACGGCGGCACGAGGTCCAGCCCGGCCTCACCGGGTGGGCGCAAGTGCGGGGCCGGAACGCGGTGAGCTGGGAAGAGCGCCTGGCCGACGACGTCTGGTACGTCGATCACCGATCCCTCGCCCTGGATCTGATGATCCTGGCCTTCACCTGCCGGCGAGTCGTGAACGGGAGGGGCGTCTCCGGCAAGGGAGAAGCCACCATGGCGCGTTTCCGGGGGACTCCGGGAGGGATGTCGTGAGGCCGCTCTGGGTCATCGGCGCCGGCGGGCACGCCAAGGTGGTGATCGACACCGCCCTCGCCTCGGGCCAATTCGACGTCGTCGGCGTGCTCGACGACGACCCGCGATTGTGGGGAACCCGGGTGCTGGGCGTCCCGGTCCGCGCCGCCGCCTCGGCCCTGGTCGCGAGGCGGGTCGGCGTCGAGTACGCGGTCATCGCCGTCGGGAACAACCGCATCCGGGCCGAGATCGCCGGGCGCCTCGATGAGCTGCTCGCCTGGGCGACGGTCGTCCACCCCACGGCTTACCTGGCGCGGGGCGCCGTGATCGGGGAAGGGTCTCTCGTCTGCGCCGGGGCGATCCTCCAGCCGGACGCCCGCATCGGCCGGCACGCGATCCTCAACACGGCCGCGAGCATCGATCACGACGGCGTCGTCGGCGACTTCACCCACGTCGGTCCCGGGGTACGCCTCGCCGGTAGCGTCCGGGTCGGAGCCTCGGTGCTCCTCGGGATCGGCTGCTCCGTCCTTCCGGGGTGCTCGGTGGGGACCGGGGCGACGATTGGCGCCGGGACGGTCGTCGTGCGGGATATCCCGGCCGGCGTGACCGCGATCGGCGTCCCGGCCCGGTTCACCCCGACCTTGGATAAGCTCTGTGCTTCCCCACTGTGTGCGCAGGGATCCGACGAGACCATGGCTCCGGCAATCGCCCTCGCCGATCGAGCACTCCCGTCAGAGAACACCGGATGAGGGAGCGTTTTCACTGGCTCTCGCCCCTTCGCGTGCAGCCATCGTCACCGACTCCTGTCTCGATCCGCGCAGCTTCGGTCACGCGCAGGACGCATAGTCGGATAGCCAGGGAGATTACTGGCGCCCAGCCCCCTCAGGACGGACGCGGAAATCCTGAGTCTCATCGAGCCTCGTCCGAGAGCCAGATGCCTTAAACGGGGGTTTCCCCACAAAGGTACGAAAACTCTCGCAGGATCATGGGCTCAGCGGTTTGCCGGGACCTCATCGGCGAGGTAGCGGAACACGCTGCGGTCACTGACGGCCAGGGCCTTGGCGATCTCCGCGACGCTCAGGCCCTGATCCCGCAGCTGCCGGGCCCGGCCCGGTTTCGCCTTGGTCGTCCCTTTCTGCCGGCCGTGATAGGCCCCGCGGCGCTTGGCCACCGCGATGCCCGCGGCCTGACGCTCCCGCCGGTATTCCAGCTCGATCTCGGCCAGACCGAACAGGACGCTCGCGACCATCCGGCCCACCGCACCACCCAGGTCGATCTGCTGCGTCACCACCACCATGCGTTATGCCGCGTTCGCACCAATCAGCCAGCAGGCCGATCCCCTCGTGCTGACGCGGCGAGATTCGGTCCAGCGTCCAGACCACGACCGTATCGACCTCGCCGGCGAAGATCGCTCGCTGCATCTGGTCGAAGGCTGTCCGCTTGAGCGACGTGCCGCTCTCGCGGTCTTCGTACCAGCGGACTGATGACTTCCTGATGCGGTGGTTCGTCAGCCAGCGCTGGATCTCAACCCGCTGGCTGTCGTTCTTCTGACGGCGGGTAGAGACCCGGCAGTAGCAGGGGGCACGCCTCGGAACGGGTAGAGTCGAGGAGTAGCGCGGTTGTTTATTGATCTTCAGGAAAGCAAAGTCTAGCCATCCGCCCGGCTTCGATTGTACACTCCCGGGATGAGGAGCCAAGGCACCGCACAGGAATTGGAGCGGCGTCGGCGGCTCGCCGTGCAGCGGGTCAACGAAGGCTGGAGGCAGAAGGACGTCGCGGCCTTCCTC
>JAQGHR010000127.1 GCA_028291545.1 Planctomycetota bacterium
ATTTGCCAACCCACACTCCCGGCGCTGACGCGACCGGGCTCGCCAAGGTGGCCTTTGTCGCTCCGCGTCCTCTCACGATCTCGGCGGTGAAAACCTCCCTTCGTCCGACGATAATGCCAACCCAACCTCTTACTCCCGGGTTCTCCTACCGTCGTGGCCCGCACTGGGTGGCCTTGCTCGCGGCGTTTCTGACCTGGCCGCTCCTGATCTCCGGGGCCAGGGTCACGACGAACCGGGTAGGGATGGCCGTGCCCGACTGGCCGACGACGTTCGGGATCAACATGTTTGTGTATAACATGTTCGATGCCCCCTGGGGCGTGTACATCGAGCACTCGCACCGCCTGTTCGGATCGGCGGTGGGGATCGCGGCGATCGTCCTGGCCGCGTGGCTCGCGATCGCGGAACCTCGCCGCTGGATGAAGGCCATGGGCGTCGTGGCACTGCTGGCCGTGATCGTTCAGGGGCTGATCGGCGGGACCCGCGTCCTGAAGAATTCAACCTATTACGCGGCGATCCACGGCTGCACAGGGCAACTCGTCTTCGCCCTCCTGGTCGGGATCTGCGTGCTCACGAGTCGTGGCTGGATCGAGGCAAAGTCTCCCGAATCCGACCCCGATCACCTCCGGAGACGCGCCGCGGTGACGTCCTTGCTGATCTATATCCAGATCGTCGTGGGATCTCTGCTCCGCCACTTCGGCGCGGCCCTCGTCGTCCATTCCGTGCTCGCGGCCGCAGTCTGGGGCCATGTGGCATGGCTTACCTTTCGGGTCGAACGCCACGAGCGGTTCGTGCATCCGCTCGTTGTCCCGGCCAGGATCATGGCGGCATTGGTCTCGCTCCAGGTCTCCCTTGGAATCGTCGCGTGGTGGATGCTGCGGCCGTTCGACGGAATCGCCCGTCTGGTGACGAACCCGCAGGCCCTGGCGAGGTCCGGTCATGTGGTCAACGGGGCGTTGCTTCTGGCCGCATCCGTCGTCCTCACACTGCGAGCGTTCCGGCACCTGAGTACTCCGGCGGTCTCCAATTCACCTTCTCTTTCCCCGGCGAGCCGGCCGTTGGAGGCCGTGGCATGAGCCTCGATACCATGATGCCCGCGGCCCCGCTGCAACGCCTGGATTCGCACGACGAAGCCCAGGTCATCCCGTCTCGCCTTTCGGGATTCATCGCGTTGACGAAGCCGCGAATCGCCGTGATGGTCCTCATGACCGTCGCCGTCGGTTTCTTGCTCGGTGCCCGCGGATCGTCGCTTCCCACCACGTTCGTGCTCGCCCTCCTCGGCACGGGGTTGGTGGCGTCGGGCGCGAGTGCCTGGAATCAGGTGATCGAGAAGGACCGCGACGCGAAGATGCGGCGGACGGCCCGGCGCCCCCTGCCCTCCGGCGTGCTCGAACCGCTGGAATCGGCCGTCTTCGCCTCGGTCCTCGGAATCACGGGCGTCGCGATCCTGGCCTTCGGAACAAACACTCTGGCGGCTCTCGTGGCCCTCGCCACTTTCGTCCTTTACGTGGCCGTCTACACGCCCTTGAAGCCTCTCACGACGCTGAATACCGCCGTCGGCGCGGTCCCCGGGGCCTTGCCGCCGGTCATCGGTTGGGCCGCCGCGACGGGGTCCGTCGGCATCGAGGCGTTCACGCTGTTCCTGATCGTCTTCCTCTGGCAATTCCCGCACTTTCTCGCGATCGCCTGGGTCCACCGCGACGACTACGCCCGAGGCGGGCATAAGATGTTGCCGATCGTGGACCCGGACGGCATCCTCACCGCCCGGCAGTCCGTCGCACACGCTTTGGTGCTCGTCCCGGCGGGCCTGCTGCCCACGGTCGTCGGCGTGGCGGGCGGGTGGTACTTCGCCGGCGCCCTGATCGCCGGTCTCTACTATCTGGCGGCCGCGGTGCGGTTCTGGTCGGATGTCAACGATACGACGGCACGGCGGCTCATGGCGGCGTCGTTCGTCTATCTCCCGCTCATCTTGCTCCTTCTACTGCTCAACCCGATGCCGGCATGAGCCGAGCAATTCGCAGGACCGATTCCCCGAAGGTGGACGATCGATGGCACACGCCCCCTCATCCGAGATATCGACCCCGCAGGCGCCCCACGGCCGACCCGCGGTCCAGGGACCGCCGGTCAGTCCGGGCAAGGTCGCGATGTGGCTATTCCTGGCCACCGAAGTCATGTTCTTCACCGGGCTGATCGGCTCCTACATCGTCCTTCGAGGCGGGTCGCCACCGACCTCGTACAGCAACCTGTTCTCGCCCGCGACCGACTTGAAGGGCCTGGAAAACTCCAAGGGCGTTCACATCACGTCCGTCGGACCGAACCACAAGAAGGTCCTCGAGATCTTCCGCCGCGTGACCAACGCCAGCCGGCTGCCGACCGAATCGCTCAGCTGGGAACAATGCGAGGAACTTCTGGAATCCGGCCATGCCCTGACCGGCGGGATGCCGGCCGAGAAGGCGGAAGCCCTCGTGAACGAATTGGAGAAGGCCGGTGCGGTCGTCGGGCATGAGGGCCCGGACGGGAAGAAGGTCAAGCTAGTCCCGCTCGTCACCCACTCCTGGCCGCTGCCCTACGACCACACGACCAATCCCCTGTCGATCGACCTGACCGCGCTCAACACCTTCTTCCTGATCTGCTCGTCGGTCACGATGGTCCTGGCGCTCTCGGCCGTCCAGCGAGGCGATCAGAAGAAGTTCGTCCTGTTCCTCCTGGCCACGGTCTTGATCGGCAGTCTGTTCGTCGGCATCCAGTTCATCGAGTATCGCAAGCTCATGTTCGCCGACGCTCACCCGATCGGCATCAGTCACAACGGCCACTTCCGGCCCGATTCCAGCCTGTTCGGCTCGTGCTTCTTCACGATGACCGGCTTCCACGGCGCGCACGTCACCGGCGGCGTGATCCTCCTGGCCTGCATCCTGATCCAGGCAATCCGCGGGAAGTACACCCCGACCAACCACAGCTCGGTCGAGCTCGCCGGGCTCTACTGGCACTTCGTTGACCTCGTGTGGATCATCCTGTTCACCGTCGTTTACCTCATCTGATTCACGTAGGGCGTGCGTATCACGCGACCTTCCCTCACGACCATGGCGCGGCGCACGCGCCCTACGAAGGATGACTCATGACCGACCACAATCGAACGATCGAGCAAGAGCAACACGTCGAGTCCCACGCGCCCTACCTGACCGTCTTCTTCGTGCTGCTCAACTACACGGCGATGGAGTACGTCTACGCCAAGTGTCACCAACTGGCGGTGTTGCCCTTGGTTCTGCTCGGGACGGCCATCGGCCTGACAATCGTCACCTCCATCTTCGCCGGGCTCTACCACCTGAAATTCAACCGTCGCTGGGTCTATCTGACCATCGTTCCCGCAGTCCTCCTCGCGTTCTTTCACCTGCCCCTCATCCTGGGTTTGATGATCCTTGCCATTACGAAGGCGGCTCTCGTCGGCATCTGGTTCATGCACCTGAAGTTCGAGGGAAAGTGGGTCTATTACATGCTCGTCCCCGCAGGCGTACTCGCGGTCATCTTCACTGTCGCCCTCTATCCGGACATGGCGATGCAACCGACCGAGCAGGAGCAGGAAAAGCAAGAGGAAGAGCTCTCATTCGCTCCTGCTCCCATGTGCTTGCCCCTTCCCTATCCCACGATCTCGTGACCGGCGCTGCCTAGCTGGAATGGTCGTTCCCGTGAATGCCTCCTACCGTATCGGGCTGTCGATTGTCAGTGTCACTCTGATCCTCTCGTCGGCCCTTTGCATCGCGGTCGTCGATCCCTCTCCCGAGATCGGACCAGCCGGCGAACACCTCGGATCGCTCAATCGTCAACTCGGACCCTTCCGGCTGACCGAGCGGTCCGGCCGCGCCGTGACCGACGCCGATCTCGCGCCCCGAGTCTGGATCGCGGCGTTCGTCTTCAGCCGCTGCCCCTCGTCGTGCCCCCTCATCTCCTTGGTGATGAAGGATCTTCAATCACGTCTCACCGGCACCGAGGTCCGCCTCGCGAGCATCACCGTCGATCCCGAGTTCGACACGCCCTCGGTCCTCCAGCAATTCGCCAACCGCTACTCGGCCGATCCTCGGCGGTGGCTCTTTCTCACCGGGCCGAAGGACGATCTCTATCGCCTGATCCTCGACCGATTCCAGATCGACGTCGCCCAGACCACGGCCTCCGATCGGAAAGAGGGCGCCGAAGCCATCGCGCACAGCGATCGTCTCGTGCTCGTCGGGCCCGGAAATCGATTGCTCGGGGCCTACGACTCTAAAGATCGGAAGGCCGTCGGCCGCCTCGACGAGGCCGCTCGAAGTCTCGACCGACGAACACGCGCCGATCGAATGGGCTGGGTCCTTCGACTGCCCGCTGTCAATGCGTCCTTGAACGCGAGCTGCGCCGTCCTCCTGATGGCCGGATGGCTCCTCGTCCGTACCGGTCGTCGTCGCGCGCATGCGGCCTGCATGACGATGGCGATCACCGTGTCCGCCTTGTTCCTGTCGTGCTACCTCGTCTATCATTACTTCGTGGGAAGCGTGCCGTTTCGCGGCGAGGGGCCGATTCGGGTTGCCTATCTCGCGATCCTGCTCTCGCACACCTTACTGGCGATCACGGTTGTCCCCCTGATCATCGTCACCGTCATTCGCGCCTGGCGCGGCCATTTTTCCGAGCATGCCAGCCTCGCTCGCGTGACATTCCCGATCTGGTTTTACGTGTCGATTACCGGCGTCGTCGTCTACTGGATGCTCTATCAGATGCCCGTCCCACGTCCCTTTTCCGTCTAATTTCCCGGCTCATCGCGGAGCATTTGCCCATGCGGCCCCTGAAGCGAGTCGTCGCCGCGACCACTCTCCTCCTCGCCCTGACACACGGCCTCCCCGCGACGGCCTGCCCGAACTGCAAGGAGGCCCTCGCGAGCCAGACCGGCGAGGGCGCCAAGCTGAAGGACGGCTACTACTACAGCATCCTCTTCATGATGGCGATGCCCTTCGCCCTGCTCGGCACCGGCGCGTTCTGCGTCGTTCGCGCCGTGAAAAAAGGGACTCTGCCCGAGATGTGACCGGCCTCCACCGCCCGCCGCTCCGCCTCACTCCGACCGCCTCCTCTTTATCGCACTGGCCGTCACCACCCGGGGAGAACTCGATTCCCTGTGGGGATTCGAATCCCCGTTCCCGAGTTTCCGGCCGCCGAATCGAATCGCGTTCGGACACACCAACAGAAGAATCGCAATCTCACGCGATTTCGAACTGCGAATCCGCCCGAAATCCCGCGGCTTCCCTTCGCCCACCACGAGTGGGAGATCCTCAGACCGTCCGTAGCTTTCCGGCCGGTGTATTGGCCGCGAGGTCGTCGATCATCTCCTTGGTGGCCGCTTCGATGGCCGCTTGCCAGTTCGCTCCGAATCTGGCCGCAAGATCCTTGCGAAGATAGGCAAACGTCAGACCTCTTGAATTATTGACCACCGCCCCCATGCCTTCCCCATCGAACGCCGCGGCGACGTCCTTCGCTGTGCCACCTTGCGTCCCATAACCCGGCACCAGGAAGGTGACCCCCGGCAACGCCTCCCGCAATTCGGCGAGTTGTTCCGGATATGTTGCTCCAACCACCGCTCCTACGAGGCTGTAACCCGACTCGTCCCGGTACGGCGCGGCCCAGTTCGCCAGAGACTCCGCGACGTGACGATAGATCGGCTTCCCGTCCGCGACCAGATCCTGAAGATCTCGCGATGAGGGATTGCTCGTTTTCACGAGCACGAACAACCCTTTTCCTCGCGCCGACGCCACCTGGCTGAACGGGGTAATACCGTCGCCACCCAGGTATGGATTAATCGTGAGTGCGTCGGCATCCCACGGCGCAACGTTCGTTCCTCCGAGTGCAACCTCTCCCAGGTAGGCCTGGGCATACGCCTCAGCCGTCGATCCGATATCGTTACGTTTGCCATCCAGGATGACGAGCAGGCCCTTCCCCCTCGCGTATTCCATCGTGTCCTGCAGCGCCACCAATCCTCTCGGTCCCAACGCCTCATAAAACGCGGCCTGGAACTTCACCGCCGGGACCATCCCCCCCACCACATCCACCACGCCCCTTCCGAAAACCCGATACGCCTCCGCCCTTCCCCCCAGGGTCGCCTCAAATTGTTCTAGATATCGCGATGGCAAGCTCTCCGCCCTCGGATCGATGCCCACCACGACCGGATTTCCGACCCTCCGAACGCTCTCCCCAAGTGTTCGACCAAACCCCACGATACTCGTCCTTCCCAGTTGTGCCGTTGACAGTCCGCCGGAAGACTCTACAATACACCCTCCCCATGCGGAAGTCCGATTGTCCTCGGGGCGTAGCGCAGTTTGGCTAGCGCGCTAGACTGGGGGTCTAGAGGTCGTGGGTTCAAATCCCGCCGCCCCGACTTGACGGAAAGCAAAATCGACTAAGGGCTTGTGGCGGATTGCCATGAGCCCTTTCTCGTTGGCTGGCCCGCATCCTGACACAAATCTGACACATTGTTGGCGGCGTGTTGCGGACACGTTATGAAGTTCGGCTCGCAGACTTCCGGCTTCGGTATGCCGTCGATCCAGCGTGGCGCCTTTCGTTTTGATTATCCGAACTGTGCCCGGCGCAATTCTCGGGATGATCCGATCGTTGCCCCGGCGGGAATTGTGAGGTCCGAACCGCCGATTGTAGGATCAGCCTCGGTTCCCTCGTTCTCTCGGGGCACCGGCGGCCAGGGCCCCCGGAAGCGGTCGAGACCGGGTTCCTCACTTCAGCTTCTGTTAGCGCTACTCGGCTGGCCAGCGGCTCCGCGACAGCCGGGCCGCCTGGATCCGACCGGTGTTGGCCGGCAGGCCTGAACGCGTACTTTCGTCTGCCCGCAGGAGTGCTCCTCGCAGAGCAGCCAGAACGGCGACGCCCGGCGCACTCGCCGACCACCCGGCCTCCGAGATGCCAGAACAGCCGCAGTGCCAGACCAGCCACCGGGCGAACCGGCCGGACATTGTAACTTCGGTCACTTCGCACCTCGTCAGCTGGTCCCCGGGCCTCCGTAACGAACCGGCCCGCGAGATCGAATTCGGAATCTGACGGGCGGCATTAGATCTGCGCAGCCCCGCCGTCCACGAACAGGTCCGCCCCGGTCACGAAGCTGCTGTCGTCCGAGGCGAGGAAGACGACCGCTTTCGCGATCTCGTCGGGGGTGCCGGGTCGGCCGAGCGGGGTGGCCGCGGAGGCCTGGTCGACGAACTGCCCGATCTGCTCGTCGGTCATCCCGAGGTCCTTGTAGGCGGGCGTGACGACGGTGCCCGGGCTGACCACATTCACGCGGATGTTGCGTCCCTTCAGGTCGACCGCCCAGGTGCGGGCGAAGGAGCGCAGGGCCGCCTTCGTCGCCGCATAGACGCCGAACGCCGCCACGCCCCTGATCGAGACCATCGAGCCGTTGAGCACGATCGTCCCGCCGTCCTTCATCAGCGGCAGGGCCTTCTGGACGGTGAAGAGCGTGCCCTTCACGTTGATGCCAAAATACTTGTCGAAGTGCTCCTCGGTCACGGCTTCGAGCGGGAGGAAGGCCCCGCCGCCGGCGTTGGCGAAGAGGATGTCGAGCCGGCCGAACTTCTCGTTGATGACGGCGTAGAGGTCGTCGAGATCGCCGAGGTTCGAGACGTCGCCCCTCACGCCGAGGGCGGACGTGCCGAGGACTTCGACGGCCGCGTCGAGTTCCGCCTGCCGGCGGCCGGTGATGATGACCTTTGCCCCTTCGGCGATGAACCGGCTGGCCGTCGCCAGCCCGAGGCCGCTGCTCCCGCCCGTGATGAGGGCGACCTTGTTGGCGAGTTTCGCGGGCATGAGTGAGTCTCCCGAAGAGAAGTTCGACCCTTGTCAAGGCGGGCGTGACCCATCAGGTCAGGCCTGCCGCCTGGGCTTCGACATCGACGATCAGTCGCCTTCGTGATGAGCCTTCGATCGCAGGCGTGCGACCTCGGCTTCCAGCTCCGCGATCCGCGATTGGAGTTCCGCGACGACCGGGACGACCTGCCCCTCCGGGAAGCGGCGGTGAATGTGCTGAGGGCAATTCATGTCCCACGCCTCGACCGAGAAGAGGATCGCCCGCTCCACTTCGCCGGGATACGACGGGTCGCGGAGCCTGTCTTGCAGAGGCCCGTCCCCCTCGACCACGCGGGCGGTGCCCCAGAGCTTCACCCTCCGGCTGTTCGCGTAGTCCATCAGGAACAGGAACGCCCTGGGATTCTCGGACAGGTTGCCGAGGGTGACGTACTGGCGATTGCCGCCGAAGTCGGCGAAGCCCAGGGTGCGGTCGTCGACCACCTTGAGGAATCCGGGCGGGCCGCCGCGATACTGGATGTAGGGCTGGCCGACGGCGGTCGCCGTGCCCAGGTAGAACATGTCCAGGTCGGCGAGGAGGGCCGCGAGGTCCGGGGTGATGGTCGTCTGCCAGCCGCGCCCCCGCTCCATCCGGGCGTAGCCGCGCCGAGAGCCTTTGCGCTCCTGGACCGCCTTCACCGCGGGGGTGAAGGCGATATCGCTGGGGAACTCGCTCATGGCCGAGGTCTCCGATCGGGTCACTTCTTGTCCGCGTGCTTGCCAAGGAAGGCTCGCATCAGCCGGGCGATCTCGTCGCCGTTCGTCTCCAGGGCGAAGTGGCCGGCGTCGATCAGGTGGTACTCCAGGGTCTTCAGGTCACGTTTGTACGGCGCGGCCCCGGCGGCCGGGAAGATCTGGTCGTTCTTTCCCCACACGATGAGCATCGGCGGCTGGTGTTCGCGGAAGTAGGCCTGCCACTTCGGATACAGGGGCGGGTTGCTGCCGTAGCTGAGGAAGAGGTCGAGCTGGATCTCGTCGTTCCCCTTGCGGTCGAGCAGGAACTGGTCGTGGGCCGCCCCGTCGGGGCTCACGAGTTCGACGTCCTTGACGCCGTGGGTGTACTGCCACTTCGTCGTCTCGTAGGTGAGGGCCGCTCGCATCGCGTCGCGCCTCTCCTTGCTACTCGGCTCCTTCCAGTACGCCTTGAACGGCTTCCAGAAGTCGTTGTCCAGGCCCTCGTCGTAGGCGTTCCCGTTCTGCACGACGATGGCGGTGATCCTCTCCGGGTGCGCGACGGCCAGCCGGTAGCCGACCGGGGCGCCGTAATCCTGCACATAGAGGGCGTACTTCGTCAGGCCGAGCTTCGCGGTGAACTCGTCCATGACCTTCGCCAGGTTGTCAAAGGTATAGGCGAATTTATCGCGCGAAGGCATCGAGCTGTGGCCATAGCCGGGGTAGTCTGGCGCGACGACATGGTACCTGTCCGCGAGCGCCGGGATCAGCTTGCGGAACATCTGCGAGCTGGTGGGGAAGCCGTGGAGGAGAAGGACCGTCGGGGCGTCTTTCGGGCCGGCCTGGCGGTAGAAGATGTCGAGGTCGCCAACCTTGACCGTCCTGTGATGCACCTCGACCGGGTGCTGGGCCGAGGCCGGGGCGGCCAGTCCAAGGGCCCACGTCGTGGCGGCGATCAGGACGAGAGTCGAGCCGAATTTCGTCGTGCGGATCATGGTCGCGTCTCCGGGCATGGGGTTCGGGATGGGTCGATGTCGGGGCCGACGGATCTGCTGCGCGGGGGCGGTGAGTCGGTCACTTCCGACGACGACGGGAGACGGAATAGACCGAACGGCGGAGTTCGAGGAGCGGGTCGTCGGACGCCTCGATGCCGTCGACCAGCCGCAGGGGGTCGAAGCCCAGGGCACGCTGGGCCGCGTCGTTGTCGGCCACCTTCCCGGTGACGGACAGGACGCCCAGCTCCACGACGGGCCGGTCGTCGGGCCAGACGGCCGTCGCGTCGTCCACGGGGTCGCCCGCGGCGGCCATCTGGACCACGAGGCGGAACTTCACCGGGCCTTTGGCGAGCCGGTCGCCCAGCTCGTCGATGAGGAAGTCCGTTGACTTCCCGGCGGCCTCGTCGGCGGTGAGGAACCTCGAACCCGCGTCCGGGCGGAGCTGGTAGCGGCCGTAGCTGGCCTTACCCTCGGCGTTGGTGAACATGAAGGCGTTGACGCCGAAGTAGGGCTCGGTCGCGAAGCTGGCCGGCGTCGGCTTCGGGGCCGTGACGACCCTCATGGCCCCGGTATGGGCCGCCAGGAACCTGTCGAGCTCGGTCGGCTTCGGCGCGTCCTTCCCGTTCCTGGCCACGGCCTGGAGGAGGGCCAGGAAGTCTTCCCCGGTGGCGACCGCGAAGCCGTTGAAGGCGTTGGAGACAATGTCGGTGCTGCCGCCCCCGGGCAGGTGAAAGCGCACGGCCATCCCGTGCGGGCTCGCCCCAGCCGCGCCGTCCGGCACGTCCGGCAGGCCCGTGCTGTCCGAGAACCGGACCGTCACCTTGACCGGCCTGTCCTGGAGATGCCGGGCCTTCGACAGGCCGCTTGCCGACGGCGCGGGCACGAACTCCCCTCGCAGACGACGCCCTTGGCGTGGGCCGACCGGAAGCCGGGGTGCTTGCCGGAGATCGCGTTCATCGCGTCCACGATTTGCTCGGGAAGGCCCGCGGGGTCGTCGGCCCTCGCACCCAGGCCGAGCAGCGCGGCCGCCGCCATCGCCTTCAGGATGTCCCGCCTGCCGAATGTTCTGCCCATCAACTGCCTCCTTCGGTGGTCCTTGGTTCGGGGAATAGGTCGCGAGTCTATGCGCGGCGGTGTCCTGCCCGATTTCGTCTAGTCCATCGCCTTCAGGGCCTCGGTCGTCGTCAAGACCTGGTTCGCCAGGAAGCCGTAATTGACGACGGCCGCCTTGTAGCCGTCGCCGAGCTCGGGGTGACGGGGGCCGGCCGTCGCGTCCTTCACCACGGCGACCTCGAAGCCCTGTTCCAGCAGCTCGCGGAGGTGGCTCTCGACGCAGAGGTTCGCCAGCATCCCCGCGAGGACAACCTTGCTCACGTGGCGCTTGCGAAGCTGCAGCACGAGGTCGTTGGTCTGGGGGCCCCACACCTTGTGCGGGCTCACGACGACGGTCTCGCCGTCCTCGATCAAGGGCTTGTATCGCTCCAGCCAGTCGGCACCGGAGCCGGTGAAATTGTCGAGCCTGAGCGGGTCGGGACGATAGAATTCCCCACTCCGGAGCATCATCCTCTCGGCGGCCCCGCCGAACTGCCACGCCCGGTCGCCGGGGTAAAGGTAGTGCGGCGAGACGAAGACTCCGTAGCCTTGTCCCTTCGCGGCGCTGAAGAGCCGCTCGATGTTGGCGACGGTGTCGTTCTCCTTGATGCTGTCGCCGACCAGGGCCCAGGAGACGCCCTGCTCGCTCAGCACGTCGTTCTGCGGGTCGATGACGACCAGCGCGGTATCACTCTTGTGCATTCTCATCGCCCCGCCCCCGGTTCTTGAGGTGTCCCCTGGTGGCCTGCCGCGACTCGTTCAGTCGCCGACACTCGCCGCTGCCCGCTGATTCGCCGGCCGGGGGAGGAGCCAATCGTACGCGAGTAGGCCTTCGCCGAGTCGGCCATCGTGACCATTGCCGCTCCCATCATGATGATGTCCTTGATGACCAGCCGGCCGGTCCCCGAGAGCATGGGGAAGCCGTGCTCCGGGCTGCCCAGCGGCGGGACCCAGCACTCGGGCGTCGTGACCAGGAACGACAGGGTCGTGAGCGACATCAGCACGACCAGGGAGCTGCCGACGGTCGCGACCTGGGGCAGCCAGGGGTGCAGCGCGATCATCACGCCGAAGGCGACGATGACCGTGCCGAGGGCGTAGGCGAACGGGTACGTGCCGTTCCGCTCGTGCCAGGCCCTGTTGGAGGAGACCCGCTCGCCCTCGCGGTTCATGTGCCGCCGATATTCGCCGGCGGGTTGCCGGTAGAAGAAGCTCATGAAGGGGCTGTTGGCCACCAGCGGCACAATCCCCTCGTCTTCGTAGTGATAAGCCTTGAGGCCACCAATCCAGACCAGCACCACGACGAGCCCGATGCGGGTCATGTGGACGCCGGCCCGGTCTAGCCGGGCGGCCAGCAGGAACGCTCGATCGACGCATCGCATTGATGGCCCCCGTCCGTTGATCCTCACGCCGCCGGAACCGGCCGGCGGGCAATCGGGGCGACGGTGCGGTGAAGTCCCGCGACCACCGATCCCCCGCCTCGATACCCATCTGAGCGTGGCGGGTGGACACCGGGCCGGGTAGGATCGAGATCGGAGATCGCACTTGCATCGTTATCGAGGCCGCCGTGAGCGACGATCGCACCACCGCCGCCGTGGAGCGCTATCTGATCGCGCTGGCGGGTGACGCGCCGGCCGATCCCGTCGTCCGGGAACTGCTCGGCAGGGCCGTCGGCCGGCTGCAGGTCCTCTGCGCCAGTCTCCTGCACCGGAGTTACCCGCGCCTGACGCGACCGCCGCTGAACCTGGATGCGGACGAGATGCTCGGTGCCCTGGCGGAGCGGCTGCTCAAGGCCATGCGCGAGGTCCGCCCCCGGACCGTCCGGCAGTTCTTCGCCCTGGCCAACCGGCACATGCGCTGGGAGCTGAATGACCTGGCCCGCCGCCTAGATGAACAGCCGGCCGCCGTCGAGCTGCGGGAGGAACTGGTGCCGATGGCGCAGAGCAGCGGCTCCGCCCTGAGTCCGGACGGACGCCGCATCCTGGAGGCGATCGAGGATCTCCCGGAGGAGGAACGCGAGGTCTTCGGCCTGATCCGCATCCAGGGGCTGACGCAGCCCGAGGCCGCCGAGATCCTCGACGTCTCGACCAAGACGGTGCAGCGGAGGCTGAATCGGGGCCTGCTGCTGCTCGCCCGGAGTCTGGACGACCTTCGCCCGGACGGTGAGCCCCGGCCGGACCCATAGGCGACGAGTGGAGGACCAGGGATGCCCGACGACCCGCGCGTGCAGCGACTGATCGAGGAGATCCTTGACTCGGACACCAGTGCGGAGGAGGTGTGCCGCGACACGCCCGAGCTGCTGCCCCAGGTCCGCGAAGGGTGGCGGCGACTCCGGGCCATCGAGGACCGGATCGGCGAACTCTTCCCGGAGCCGGGATCGGTCGAGGATTTCGGGGCCACGCCGCCGGACACAGGCCTGCCGCGGGTCCCCGGCTACGACCTCATCGAGGTGCTGGGCCGCGGCGGCGTGGGGGTCGTCTACAAGGCCGTGCACCTGGGCCTCAATCGCACCGTCGCCCTCAAGATGCTGCTCGCCGGGGCCTTCGCCACATGGGCCGAGCGCCAGCGATTCTCGCGGGAGTCAGAAGTCGTCGCGGGGCTGCGTCACCCGAACATCGTGCAGATCTACGACGTGGGCGACCTGGACGGCCGGCCGTACTTCACGATGGAGTTCGTCGAGGGGGGCAGCCTCGCCGAGATGCTCGAGGGGACGCCCCGTCCGGCTCGTCAGGCCGCCGAGCTGCTGGCGATCCTGGCTGACGCCGTCGAGGCCGCGCACCGGGGGGGAATCGTCCACCGCGACCTGAAGCCGTCCAACGTCCTGCTCACCGCCGACGGCACGCCCAAGATCGCCGACTTCGGGCTGGCTCGGCACCTGGAGGCCGGATCCTCGCTCACCCGGAGCGGGGCCGCGCTCGGGACGCCGAGCTACATGGCCCCCGAGCAGGCCCGGGGCAGGTCGAGCGAGACGGAGCCGGCATCGGATCTGTACTCGCTGGGGGCGGTCCTCTACGAGCTGCTCACCGGCCGGCCGCCCTTTCGGGCGGAGTCGGCGGCGGAGACCGTCTACCAGGTGCTCACGCAAGACCCGGTCCCGCCGTCGCGACTGAATGCGAAGGTGCCGCGCGACCTGGAGACGATCTGCCTCAAATGCCTGCGTAAGGACCCGAGGCTCCGATATGCCGGCGCCGCGGCGCTGGCGGAAGACCTCCTCCGCTTCCTGAAGGGCGAGTCGATCGCGGCGCGGCCGGAGAATGGGTTGCAGAGGCTCGGCAGGAGGGTCCGACGCCGGCCGGCGTTCTCGGCGGCGGTCGCGGCCGTCACGCTCGTCACGATGACCCTGGTCGGCGGCGGCCTGTGGCTGATGTTTGAGCGTGCCACGATGACCCGGATGGCGCAAGCGGAACGGGCGGAGCGGGATCGTGCCGCGGGCGACGACCTGCGTGAGATGGCCCGGTGGCTGAGGAAGTCCGCATGGCCAGAGGCCGCCGCCGCGATGGAGCGGGCGAAGGGCCGGCTGGGCGAGTGCGGCGGGTCGCCCGAGGTCCGCAGCCGCCTGGACCGGGGCATCCGCGACCTCAAGCTGGTGGCACGCCTGGATGCCAACAGCCTCGATAGCACCAGCAGCGTCGGGGGACACCTCGCCCTGGATCGATCGGTCGAGGCGCATCAGCGGGCATTCGACGAGGCCGGGCTGGGGCGGGTGGGGGACGAACCCGGGGCGGTCGCCGCCCGGGTCATCGCGTCCGACATCCGGAGTGGCCTGGTGGCCATGCTCGACGACTGCGCCTTCCACGCGAAGGACCCGTCCCAGCAGGATTGGCTGCGTGCGGTCGCGCGGCTCGCGGACGAGGATCCGACGGGCTGGCGCAACCAGGCCCGCGACCCGGCGATCTGGAGCGACGAGGCGAGATTCTTGAAGCTGGTCGAGACCGCCCCGGTCGACGACCAGTCCGTGCCGTTCCTGCTGGCGCTCGCGAATCATCTGCGCGGCACCGACGAGGCCTTCATGCCGTTCCTGAAGCGTATCCAGCAATCCCACCCCGGAGACTTCTGGGCCAATATCCTGCTGGGCGAGAGGCTCCGCATGAGGGGCAACCCCGGCGAGTCGATCCGCTATTACCAGGCGGCCCTGGCCCTCCGGCCGGGCGCCGGTGTGGTCCACAACGAGCTCGGCAGCGCGCTTCAACGCCTCTCCCGCTTCGAGGAGGCCGTGGACCATCACCGGCGGGCCGTGCGGATCGACCCGACGGCCGCCCAGGGCCATCACAATCTCGCCACCGCCCTGCAGGGACTGGGCCGGTACGACGAGGCCATCGAGCACAGCAACGTCGCCATCCGCCTGCGCCCCGAGGTGGCCGTGCTCTACCTGATACTCGGTATCGGTCTGGAGGCCAGGGGCCAGGACGTCGAGGGCATCGGGGCCTATCGCCGGGCCATCGTGCTCGACCCGAGATCCGCCGCGCGCGGCCACCTGCGAAATGCCTTGCTCCGTACGGGGAGCGTGGACGAGGCTCGGGTCATCTGGGCCGAGATCCTCGCGACCACCCCCTCCGGACACGACGCCCGGTACGGGTATGCCGAGCTCTGCCTGTTCCTCGGATTCGAGGCCGAATACCGCCGCGCCCGGAAGGTCCTGCTCGCCGACTTCGGCTCCGCCACCGACCCTCTCGTCGCCGAGAGGACGGCCCGGGCCTGCCTGCTCCTGCCGGCCTCGGAGGACGAGATGCGTCGGATCGTCGCGCTCGGCGAGCGGGCCTGGGGTGTCGATCGCTCGAAATACCCGGGCGTCTATCCGCATTTCGAGTTCGTCCGGGGCCTGGCGGAGTACCGTCAGGGGCGGCTGGATCGGGCAATATCGCTGATGCGGGGGGACGCAAGCGGTGTCCTCGGGCCGGCCCCGCGCCTGGTCCTCGCGATGGCGCTGCGAGGGAGAGGAGAGGCGGCGGAAGCCCGCAAGACGCTCGCGGAGGCCATCCTGGCCCACGACTGGCGGGCGGGCCGGGCGCGCGACCAGGACGGCTGGATCTACCATTCGCTCCGCCGCGAGGCCGAGGCCCTGATCCTCGCGGACCTGCCGGCCTTCCTGGAAGGTACGCACCGACCTCGGGACAACCACGAGCGGCTCGCCATGCTCGGGGCCTGCCAGTTCGCCGATCGCCCCGGTTCCGCGGCCGGCCTCTACGCCGACGCGTTCGCCGACGACCCGCGACTACCCGACGACCTCAGATCTGGTCACCGCTACAACGCCGCCCGAGTGGCCGCCCGGGCGGGCTGCGGACTGGGCACGGACGCGATGAAGCTCGGAGATCCGGAGCGGGGACAATGGCGGGCGCAGGCGAGGACATGGTTGCGGGCGGACCTGGCCGCCTGGAACAAGGCGCTGGACGACCCGATGGCGGCCCCCGACCCCGTCCGCGTCGCGCTGGCGCGCTGGCGTGGCGACCCGGATCTGGCGGGCCTTCGCGAGTCGGCCGAGCTGGGCAAGCTGTCCGCGGGCGAGCGGAAGGACTGCCTCGCCCTGTGGGAAGAGGTGGGCGTCATTTACGAGCGGGCCGGGCATTCCAGATGAACGCGTGACGTCCAACATCTTGCGGCCACGATCCTGCGTGAACGAGATTCTGGCTCCCATTCGACGGCCGCAGTACAACTGGTTTCGGTCGGCGGGCTCCCCTCGTTGACCGCACTCGACCGGGCCGTCCGAGCATGAACTCGGGTGTGGTGCCCAGCGTATGCCCGTCGACCTACAACTGGCCAGGCCGTTCGTCGGCGGCCTCGGTGGCGCGTTCCAGCGTCGACTCGCCCAGCCCCAGCCCGGCCATCTTGGGCAAGAGCTTCTCGGCCGCCACCGCGAAGCTGCCGACAGTGCCGGCCAGGGTGGTCAGCTCCTCGGCCGCCGGGGTCAATCGGCGAGCGGCGAGCGCCAGGGCGGCGTCGATGGGGACGTGCCCCGTGTGACAGGCCGGCCAGTGGTAGTAGGCGCTATCTTCGATGACAATTTCGCCCAACAGGCTGATGAACTTCTTGTCGCGACTGCCTTGGAACTTGCTCGGCCTCTGGCAACTCGGGCAGCTCACGCTGGACCCTTGGTATCCCCTTGTATGTTTCAACAGCCGCTTCCCGAGCGGCGCTAGCATGGAGATGGGGGCGGTAGGCCGTCGCCCCTTTGGCCCGCCCGTCGAGGCCGTAAAAAAGCGCGGGTCGCCGCCCCCATCACCTCCCCGACCTCATCCCGGACAGTCGCCCGGCCCCCGAGGCCGCATCGACAAGGACGGGACACGCCGGGCCCCCCTCAACGAGCCGAACCACCCATGGATACCGCCACCCCGATCTTCGCCGGCATCGACGTCTCCAAGGCCTACCTCGATACCGCCACCCGTCCCGGTCGATCGCCCGACCGCGACCCCGACGACCCGGCCGGCATCGCCGCGCCGGTCGCCCGGCTCAAGCCCCTGGCCCCGGCCCTGGTCGTCGTCGAGGCCACCGGCGGACTGGAGCTGCCCCTGGTCGCCGCGCCGCAGGTCGCCGGCATCCCGGTCGCCGCCATCAACCCGCGGCAGGCCCGCGACTTCG
Source organism: Planctomycetota bacterium (assembly GCA_028291545.1). Classification (GTDB taxonomy): domain Bacteria; phylum Planctomycetota; class Planctomycetia; order Isosphaerales; family Isosphaeraceae; genus JAQGHR01. Next base: position 17,184 of record JAQGHR010000127.1, read on the forward strand.
CCAAGGCCTCCGGGCGCCTGGCCAAGACCGACCGGATCGACGCCGAGGCCCTGGCCCACTTCGCCGAGGCGATCCGCCCCTAGGCCCGGCCGCTGCCCTCGGCCGAGGTGCGGTCGCTCGAGGCGCTGCTGACCCGGCGTGGTCAGCTGGTGGAGATGCAGGTCATGGAGTCGAATCGGCTCTCGGCTTGCACCGCCCCGGCCGTGCGCGCCGCGATCGAGCGGCACATCGGCTGGCTCGACGCCGAGGTCACCGACGCCGAGCGTCTCCTGACCGAGGCGGTGCGGGCCGGCCCGGCCTGGCGCGAGAAGGACGGATTGCTGAGGAGTATCCCGGGCATCGGCCCGGTGGTCAGCCGGACGTTGCTGGCGTCCCTGCCCGAGTTGGGCGCCGCCGACGGCGGCCGACTGGCCGCGCCGGCCGGCCTGGCGCCGTATGCCCATGACAGCGGGACCCTCAAGGGGATCCAGCACATCCGCGGGGGGCGGGCCGATGTGCGCCGGGCGTTGTACCTGGCCGCGCTGTCGGTGGCACGACGCGACGGGCCGCTGAAGGCGTTCGCCGACCGCTTGCGGTCGCGGGGCAGGAAGCCCGAGGTGGTCCTGATCGCAGTCGCCCGCAAGCTGCTGACGATAGCCAACGCCGTCGTCCGCTCGGGCCGACCGTGGCAGCCCGAGCTGGCGATGGCCCGCTGAGTGCGCTATCGGATCAGTGATTCACCGCTTCGGCTCTTGACTCGAAACACAGTCGCTAACCCGGCGCCCGCCATCCGTGGGGAAGTCCACACGAGGCGACGACGTACCTGTTGATCTCCAGGAAAGCAAAGTCTAGCCATCCGTCCGGCTTCGATTGTACACTCCCGGGATGAGGAGCCAAGGCACCGCACAGGAATTGGAGCGGCGTCGGCGGCTCGCCGTGCAGCGGGTCAACGAAGGCTGGAGGCAGAAGGACGTCGCGGCCTTCCTC